>CAXSDH010000004.1:91789-99026 GCA_964235765.1 uncultured Acetobacteraceae bacterium | reverse complement strand
AGCGAGCAGCTCACGGTGAATGGAGGGGTGAACAGCGGCGGCGGGACGGGCGGTGGTGGGACGGGGGGTGGCGGGGCGGGCGGCACGATCTGCGCCACCAAGGGTGTCTCCGGGGGAATGGGGCGCGCCACCACCGGTCCCGCATCGGCGACGCGCACGGGGCCGGTTGGCCCGGAGAGCGCGAACCATGCCCCGCCGCCGGCCAGTGCCAGCACCACGACAGCGCCCGCCGCGATCGCCGGCACACGGGATTTCCGCGCGGGCACGGCCTTGGGCGCCGTGGGCGCGGTCGTGGCCGGGGCGGCGATCACCGTCGCGTCGCCATCGAAATCGCCGCCCAGGCCTACACCGAGACCGCGGGCCGCAGGGGCGGCGATGGCAGCCTGCAGCGCCTCGGCAAAGGCTTCGGCGCTGGCGAAGCGGTCTTCCGGCCGCCGGGCCATGGCGCGGGAGACGACGGCATCCATGCTGACCGGCGCCGTCACCGACAATTCGGAGGGCTTCGGCGGCACCGTGTTCAGCGCCTTGTGCATGATGGTCGCCATGCTGCCCTCGAAGGGCCGCTCGCCGGTCAGCAATTGGAACAGCAGCACGCCCGAGGAGTAAATGTCGGTCCGCGCATCCACCGTTTGCCCCATGAACTGCTCGGGCGACATGTAGGCGGGGGTGCCCATGATGGTCCCCGCCTGCGTCATGTTGCTGCTCTCGATGCGGGCGATACCGAAATCGGCGATCTTGGCCTGGCCGCTGCCGTGGCCCTCGCCGCCGGTGATCATGATGTTGGCGGGCTTGATGTCGCGATGGATCACGCCGCGTTCGTGGCTGTAGCGCAGGCCCGACAGCAGGTCGCCCATGACCCGGCCGACCGTGGCCACCGGCATGCGGTCCCCGGCGTCGAGCAGGGATTTCAGGGTGTGGCCGTCCACGAACTCCATGACGATGAATGCGACCTGCTCGGTCTCGCCATAGTCGAACACGCCCACGATGTTCGGATGGGTCAGCCGGCCGGCCGCCTGTGCCTCGCGTTTGAAGCGGGCGAGCTCCTCTTGGGCGTCGATGTCGGAGGCGTCCGGCAGGCGCACGGTCTTGATGGCGACCTTGCGCGAGATGATGGGGTCCCAGCCGGCATAGACCGTGCCCATCGCGCCCCGCCCGAGGGTTGAGCGGATCTCGTATTTACCGAGCCGGTCTGCTTGCATGCCGGGCGTTATAGCGTGGGCCGCCGACCCGGCGACGCCTCCGCCGAGCGGGAGGGCTCGCCGCCCTCGCCGATGAGGGCGAATGGCGCCCAGAAGAAGGGGTGCGCGAGGGAGGCCGGCATCCCTTTGCCAGCCTCGGCGAGCAAGCCGAGCTGCGCGCCCCGCAGCGATCCGGCCAACCCGCCGTCGCCTCCCGCCCGAAGCCGGCGGAGCGTATCGGCGACCAGGAACGCCGAAGCCTGGTCGTTGACCGACCAGTGCGTCACCATCATCGACCGGGCGCCCGCGTAGAAGAAGGCGCGTGCCAGGCCCGAAAGGCTTTCGCCCGCGGGGCCGCCGGGCCCGGCGGTGTTGCAGGCCGACAGGATGACGGTGTCGGCATCGAGGTCGAGGCCCGAGACCTGCGAGGCGGTCAGCAGGGCGCCGCTCGCATCGGCGGCCCCGGGCGGCGCCGACGTGACGATGGCCGGCTCGGCGGAGCAGCGCAGCTCCGAGGGCAACAGCGCGTGGGCCGCGAAATGCAGGATGCGGTAGTCCTTCAGCGACGCCTTGCGCACGTCGGGCACGGTATAGGCGCGGCCCAGCATCTCGTCGTTCGGCGAGCCGCCGAGCAGGCCGCGCGCCGCCTCCAGCTCGCGCCGGGCGAAGGGCAGCGGCGGCAGGCCCGCGAAAAGCTTGGCGCTGTCCTCGCAGGAGGCGCCGGGGAACGTGCGCTCGGCTTGCACCAGGGTGACGGGCCGGAAATCGCCCAGGCCGAACCAGGGCCGCGTGGCCCGCGAGGTTCCAGCGACGCGGCGCAGCGACACGAAGTTGGCCGGCGCGGGCACGTGGGCGATGGCCATGCGCTTGACCAGCCAGGGCGCGGCTGCGAGGTCGCTGCCGGCGGGTCCGGTCAGCAGCGCCGCGAAGGGGATGGCCAGCAGCGGCCCGGCGGGTGCGACCACCAGACGGCCGGCGCCCTCGAGTTGCGAGCCGACCTGGCCGAGCGTAGCCGCATACAACTCCTGGGCGGCTGCGCCGTCGAAGGCGCCGGGGCCGTTCGCGCCCGGCTCGACGCCCGCGCGGAAGCGTTTCACCAGTTCGGTCAGGCGCACCGGGCTGACGCCCAGCTTGGCCGCCGTGATCGTGCCGTCGCGCAGCAGGAACACCCATCCGGCGTCGCTGCCCAGCGCGATGGCGGCAAACGCCTCGCCGGGATGGAGTGCGGCCAGCACGTCGCTGGCCGGCGCCACGTCCTGCACCAGTTGGCCGAAATTGGGCGAAGCGGCTTGCAGCGCGGCGTCGGCGTCGGCCAGGTGGGTGCGGGCCTCGGCGATGGCAATGTCGAGTTCGGCGGCTGGGGGGAAGCGGCGGGTTTCGCCCGGCAGGTCGGCGCCGCTCGCGCGGTGGGCGACGGCGTCGCGCTGCCGGGTCAGCTCGGCCAGGCGTTCGCCGGCGTCCTGCCGGCGGCGGATGGCGGCGCCCACCTTCGGGTCGCGCGCATTCTCGCCCAGCCGCGCGGTGGAGCGGGCGATCTGCTGGCTGGTAACGCCGCCCTGGCCCTGCTGCGCCGCCTCGAACATTTCGGCCAGCAAGGCCTGCCGGCCCGTGCCGGCACTTGCGGCGGCCTTCGCGTACACCTCGAGGCAGGGCTCGACCAGGTTCTGCGGCGCGCCCGATTTCAGCTCGCGCAGCAAGGTTGCGGCCTGGCGGCAGGCGGTCAGCGCCCCGTCGTCCCGCCCGCCCTGGTACAGGTGGGCGCCGCGCAGCAGTTCGGTGGAGGCGAGCGGCCGCGTGCCAGGCAGGGCCTGGCCGAAAGCGGCCGACGACAGGCCGAGCCCGGAGGCGGCGTCGCCCAGCTCGCCACGGGCTCCGGCGCTGGTGGCCGCGGTGCGCAGCAGGCGGGCGGTCAGCACGGGCTGGCGCATTCCCTGGCCGATCGCGAGCGCGGCGGCGCTGCGGATCGCGGCCTCGCTTTCGGGTGCGCGGCCCATGTCGCGCAGCACGATGGCCTGGTAGCGCCTCGTCTCGACCATGCCGATGACGGCGCTTTGCTGCGCCGGATCGACGACGGTGTTGCCGTCCGGCACCGGGTTGTTCACCCGCGCGGCGCCGGATTGCGCCAGGGCGAAGGTGCTGCCGCGGTCCGGGCGGGAGACCGTGGCTTCGGGCGGCACCAGCGCGGCGTAGCGGGCTTCGGCTTCGCGCAGCAGTTCCAGCGCGGCCGCGTCGTGCCGCTGGTTGACCTCGTGCAGGGCGCGGTAGTGCAGCAAGCGGGCGGGAATGGCCGGGTCGGTGGCGCGGGCGGAAAGGCGGCTGGCCTGGGCGAAGATGGCGTCGGCCTCGGCGTATTTGCCCTGGTCGGAGACCTGGAGGGCAAGGAGCGCCAGCGTGCCGGCCTGGTCCGGGTTGTCGCGGCCCAGCGCCTTCTGCTGCAGCGCGAGTGCGGCGCGATAGGCGTCCTCGGCGGCCACGTAGCTTTCGGCGAGGTTGGCGCGGGTGCCGAGCTGCACCAACTGTTCGTACTGGCCCACGTCCCCGGCGCTGAAGGCCTGGGCGGCAAGGCGGCTGGCCAGCAGGGCTTCCGCGCCGGAGCGGGGCAGGGCCGGCGCCGCCTCGGGCGCGATCCGGCCGGAGAGCACGCCGATGGCGCGGGGGATCACCGGCAGGGCCGGTTGGATGCCATCGGCGGTGTAGATCTGGCCGCCGATGGAGGTGACCAGCGCCACTTGCGGCCAGCCGCCCACCTTGCGGTTGCAGGACATGACCAGGGCCGCGCTGTCAAGCACCGTGGTCGGCTGCGGTGCGGCGCAGACGAAGCGGGCGTCGAGCGCCGCGCGCCATGGCCCGGCGGCGGCGAGGCCGGCCAGCGCCTCCGGCCCGCCGGGGCCCGCGCGGGCGATGCTGGCGCTGGGTTGCTGCCACGCGCCGCAGAACACGTCCACCGCGCCCGAGCCGCCGCGGGGCTGCTGCGTGCAGGCCTCGTTGGACGCGTTGCGGCCGATGCCGACGCCCCCGATGGCCCCGCGGCTCGTGTAGGCCTGGGGCGGTGGCGTGCTGCAACTTGCGAGCAACAGGGCAGCGGCGACGGCGGGGGCAGCGAGCGCGCGCATGCTAGTAATCCCGGTCCGAGATGTTCGGCAGCACCAACTCCGGATCGGTCGGGTCGCGCACGATGGCGAGCGTGATCAGGTCGGTGGTGAAGATGTTGGTCTTGAGAACGTTGCCGAGCAACGTATCGAGGAACGCCTTGGGCGTCAGTTCGGAAACGACGAGGATCACCGGCTCGGTGGAAGGGAGTTCCGTGGTCAGCCCCAGCCGGACGGTCGACCCCGTGAACTCGGGCCGCTCGATCGGCGCGGTGATCGGTTCGGGCTCGGTGATCGGTGGCGGGATGGGCGGGTCGATGACGATGATCGGCGGCTCGACGGGAGGATCCATGCGGGGCTCGATCGGCCGCTCGATCGCGCCGCAGGTCGTGGAGGCGATGGCGCAGCCGTTGAGTTGGTAGGCCAGGTCGAAGCGGGGCTCGATTCTGGACGCCTTGGCGGCGTCGAAGCCGGTCAGGCCAGCGACTTGGCCGGTCAGCTCCGCGCTGCCGCCGGCGCCCGTGACCAGGAGGTTGGCCGCCGCCAGCGCGCCGGTCGTGGTGCCGTTGCCGAGGACCAGGCCGACGTTCACGGCCGGGGCCACGAGGTTGTTCATCGCGATCTGGCCGCCGTCGGGCACGGTCAGGCGAAGCACGCCCGCTTCGCCGTCGAGGGGTGTTACGGTCGTCGTGCCGGTCTGCTGCAACAGCGCGGTCCCGCCCTGGCCCGTCAGCACCGTGATCGTGGCGTCGTTGCTGCGGATCGACCCGCCCTGCAGCGTGATCCGGTCTGGCGCAACCAGGGTGATGCTGCCGGCAGTCAGGGGGCCGGTCACCGTCAGCGCCCGGGCGTCGGAGAGGGAGAGCGTGCTACCGGTCAAGGTCATCGCGCCCAGCGTGCCGATCGACGCGACGCCGGCGCCGGCGAGGTCGCCGAAGCTGGCCAGGCGCACGGCCGAGCCGGTGAGCGTGTCGGCGGTGAGTGACCCGCTGGTCTGGGTGATCGTGCCGCCTGCATCGACCTGCAGCAGCCCGGCGGTGACGTCGCCGGTGAATTGGATGGAGCCGGCCACGTTCAGGGCCAGGCTGCCGGCGGTGACCGGGCCGGCGACCACGAGTGCCACGGTGTCGTTCAGCGCCAGCGACGTGGCGCTGAGCCGGCCGATCGCGCCGATCGCGTTCGGCCCGCCCAGCGTGGCCGTGCCGACGTCGCCCTGCAGCGTGTCGGCCTGGATCGCGCCCGCGGACTGCACGACAGAGGCGGCGGTCAGCGAGACGGTGGGCGCGATGAGCGTTCCGTTCAGGGTAAGCGCGCCGCCGCCGGTCACGGCCAGGGCGGCCGTGTCGTGGGCCTGCACCGTCCCGCCGACCAGGAGCGGCGCGGCGTTGGTCAGCCGCAGGCTGCCCTGCGCCGCCGTAAAGCCGTCCACGGAGGCGAATTGGTTGGGGCCGGTCAGGTCCACGCTGCCGGCGGCGCCGCTGATGGTGGGCACCAGGATCGCGCTGCCCGGGGTTTCGGTGATCGCGCCACTGCTCAGCAGGCGGAGCAGGCGGACATTGGCCAGGTTGAATCCGCCGTCGACAATGATGGGGCCGCCGGTGGCTGCGCCGATGGTCAGCGTGTCGGCGAACACGGCCGGGCTGCCGCCGAGCCCGCCGTCTCCGCCCAGGGTGAATCCGCCGCCGGGCGTGAGTGCCTGGAGCGTGACCGCCTGCGCGCTCAGCCGCCCGGCTGGTGCGAGTTGCAGCCGGTCGGTGGTGAGCGTCATCGAGGCGGCCGGGCCGGCGGTGACCGCGCCGAGCACCCCGAGCGTCCGCCCATCGGTCAACGCGATGGCGCCGGTGCTGGAGAGGTCGCCCACGGCCTCGATCTGGTTGGCCGCCTGGGTAAGGGCGATGGCGCCGGCGTTGCCGGTCAGGGTGGCGGTGGCGATCTGGCCACTGGGTTGGGTGATGGGGCCGATGGCGCGAAGGTCCACGGTGGGCGCGGTGAGTGCGCCACGGAGCTGCAGCGGGCCGGATGTGACGATCCGGATGCTGCTGGCGGACACGGGACCGTCCACGGCGAGGCTTGCTGTGCCGCCGCTGGTGAGCTGGAAGCTGTCGCTGCTGGTGAAGGCGCCGAGGGTGGTGATGCGGTTGGCGGCGGAGGCGAGCGTGGTTGCACCGTTCGAACTGCCGGTGAGCGTGCCGGCGGACAGGCCGCCGCCGGTCTGGCTAATGGTGCCGGCCGAGGTGAGCGTGAGCTGGTTGGACGCAGTGACGGTGCCGGCGGTCTGCAGGATGAACCCGCGCGACGCGGCCAGGGTCGTGTTGGGCGCGGTTATGTCGCCGGCGACGGTCAGGCTGCCGAGGGTGCTGAGCGACACCGATGTGCCGTCCGTGACCGGCCCGCTTACCGTCAGCCCGGTGCGGTCGGCCAGGGTGAACCCGGCGTTGGTGGCGAAGCCCGCCAGCGTGCCGACTTGGTTGCCGGTCCCCAGCAGCGCCGAAACGGCCGAGCCGGTTAGCGTTGTGGCGATCACGCCGCCCCCGGACCCCTCGGTGATCGCGCCGGTGGCGATCAGGGTGACGGCGTTACCGGTGACGGTGCTGTTCAGCGCAAGGTCGCCAGTGATGTCGAGGGTGGCGTTGGCCGGGGCGACCGGGCCCACGACGGCCAGGCTGCGCCCGTCCCGCAGCAGGAAGGCGCCGGTGGTGGTGAAAGGCCCGAGGGTTGCGATGCGGTTGGCCGTGCTGGGCAGCGACACGTTGGCAGCGCTGCCGGTCAGCAGGCCGGCGTCGATGCCGCCCGCGGTTTGTGTCAGCGCGCCGGTGGGCAGCAGGGTGACGGTGGGCGCGGTGAGGTTGCCCTGGAGCGCCAGGTCCCCGGTGACGGCCAGGCGGATGGCGGCGCCGTCGACGAGCGGCCCGGCGACGGTGAGGGCTTGCGCGTTGGTGAGCGAGAAGCCGGTGCTGGTGGTGAATCCGG
>CAXSDH010000004.1:1270-91689 GCA_964235765.1 uncultured Acetobacteraceae bacterium | reverse complement strand
TGGTCTCGCTGGAACTCCCGGTCAGGGCGCCGGCCACGATTTGGCCGCCGGTTTGGCTGAGGGCGGCGCGGGTGGTGAGCGCCACGCTGGGTGCGGACAGGCTGCCCGCAAGGGAGAGTGGCCCGGTGCTGTCGATCGCGAGATCGCCGGCGGTCACGGCGCCGTTCGCCGCTTGCGTGAAAGCGCCCGACGCGGATGCAAGTGCCACGCGGGTGCCCGCGATCGTCGTGTCGTGCCCCAAGGTGAGGGCGCTGGCGCCGAGGCCGCTATCGGCGCCGGCGAGGATGGTGACGGCGCTGCCGGCGGCGTTGATGGCCACGCCGGCAGCGCCGCTGCCGACCAGGCCGATCGTGCCGCCGGAGGTCAGCCGCAGCAGCGGCGAGGTCGAGACGCCTGGGCTGGTGCGCAGCGCCAGGACGGCTCCGCTTTCAGCCGTGATCGCGCGGGTCGCGTCCAGCACGAGTTGCGTCGCCGAGGGCGACCCGGAGGATTGCGGCCCGGCGGAGAGGCGGACGTTCGGCCCAAGGTCGATCCGGCCGTTCAGTGGGTCCTCGGTCACGAGCCCATAGGCGGTCAGCCTCAGGCTGCTTTGCGTGTCCAAGGTGCTGCCGACAGAGACGGTGACGTCCCGCTTCGCCCGCAGTGTCAGGTCGCCGGTGCTGCTGACTGTCGGGAACGGGCCAGCCGAATTGGGCAGGCCCACAAGGATTTGACGGCCAGCGTCGAACGTAAGGGAGGGAGTCCGGCCTTGGCCTCCGCCGACGGTGATGTCCGACTGGATCCGGATATCGCCACCCGCCGCCGAGGTGACGGTGACATCGCCGAGGGGCGAACTGAGCGGCCCGGCCAGGAACACGGAGCCGCCGGACAGGGCGATGCCGCCGGCGCCAAGCTCGGTGATGCTGCCGGTTACGGAGAGGTCCCCGGTGACGGCCAGGCGGATGGCGGCGCCATCGACGAGCGGCCCGGCCACGGTGAGGGCTTGCGCGTTGGTGAGCGAGAAGCCGGTGCTGGTGGTGAATCCGGCCAGGGCGCCGATGCGGTTGGCGCCGTCGAGCGTGGCGCTGGCGGCCCTGCCGGTCAGGCGCGCCACTTGCAGGCTGGCGCCGGCGCTTTCGACGATGGCGGCGCCGCTCTGCAAGTCGAGCGTGGTGATGCCCGGCAGGTTGAACGCGCCGCCGATGGTGATGGTGCCCGCGGTGGGGGAGCCCACGCGCAAGGTGGTGGCGGTGATGGAGCCGCCGGGCACGAAGCTGCCGAGGGCGAAGGGCGTGCCGGGGGTGAGCGGCGCCAGCGCCACGGTGCCGCCCGGCGCGGCGAGGCTGCCGCCCGGCTGCAGTTGGATGCTGTTGCTGGCGAGCGAGAGCGTTTGCCCGGCGCCGACCGTGGCCGGGCCGGTGACGTTGAGGGTGACGCCGTCGGCAAGGCTGAAGTCACCGGCGCTGGTGAAGGCGCCGAGGTTGGTGATGGCGTTGCCCGCTTGCAGCAGGGCGGCGCTGCCGGTGTTGCCGGTGAGGGTGTTGGCGGTGATGGTCCCGCCGGGCTGGGTGACGGCGCCGGTGGCGACCAGGTCGATGGTGGGGGCGTTGAGGGCGCCGGTGAGGGTCAGCGGGCCGGTGACGTTCAGCCCGATGCGCAGCGTGTCGGTCAGCGCGCCCGATTGGGTGAGCGCCTGGCCGTTGCGCAGCGCGAAGCCGCCCGCGCTGTCGAACCGCCCGAGCGTGGCGATGGCGTTGGTGGCGGAGGCGAGGCTGGTGGTCTCGCTGGAACTCCCGGTCAGGGCGCCGGCCACGATTTGGCCGCCGGTTTGCAAAACCTGGCCCGGGATGCGGAGGGTCAGCAACGTGGGCGCGGTGATCGTGCCGCTGGCCTGGGTGAAGTTGAACGTCTCCCCCGCGAAGATGGCGAAGGCGCCGGCGCCCGTGCTCAGCGAGACGGTCGGCGCCGTGATCGAGCCCTGTACGATCAGGTTGGCGCCGACGTCGATGGCGGCGGAAACGCCGTCCGTCACCGGGCCGGCCACATGCACGTCGCCGCCGCTACGCAGGCTGAAGCCGGTTGCAGTGGCGAAGCTGCCCAGCGTGGTTATCTGGTTGAGGCCGTCGAGGTGCGCTGAGTCCGCCGATCCCGTGAGGGACCCGGCCGTCACCGTCCCGTTGGCGCCCTCGGTGACTGCGCCGGTAGCGACCAGGCTCACGGTGTTGCTGGCGATGCCGCTGTTGATCGCGAGGTCGCCGGCGACGTTGAAGGCGGCGCCGGGCAGATTGAGCGGCCCGACCACGGTCAGGCTGCGCCCGTCCGTCAGTTGGAAGCTGCTCGTCGTGGTGAACGGGCCGAGCCGGGCGACCAGGTTGCCGGCGCTGGGCAGCGACACGGTGGCGGCGGTCCCGGTCAGCAGGTCGGTGATGACCAAGCCGCCGGTCTGGGTGAAGGCGCCGCCCACCGTGACGTTCAGCGCATTGGTGGCGCGGATGGTGTTGCCCGGGAGGATCAGGCCCGGGGTGAACAGCAGGTTGCCGGTGGCGTTCAGGTTGACCGTGGGCGCCGAGATAGCGTCGCCGGTGCCCTGGCTGCCGGCGATCTGCAGGGCGCCGGTGACGTTGACCGTGACCGACGTGCCCGAAAGCAGGTCGCGGGCGACCAGCGGGCCGGCGTTGGTGAACGAAACCGGGCCGGTGGCGACCGCGCCGTCCAGCACGCCGATGCCGTTCGGCCCATCGAGCGCGATCGAGGATGCGCTGATTGCCCCGACGACCCCGGCTGCCAGGCGGTTCACGACCAGCCTGGCGCCGGCGCCCTCGGTGATCGGGCCGGCGTCGAGCAGCAGCAGCGAATCGGCGTGCCCGGTGAGGGTGATGGTGTCCCCGGGGCGGCCGACGACGACGCCGCTGCCCGTTGCGCCGCCGCCCAGGGAGAGGGTGCCCGTCGTGATGCCGTTGACGATGGCCTGGTTGATGGACAGCCGGTCCGTCGATTGTGCGCCGGCCACCAGCTCGATCGCGCCGCCGGGCGTGAGCGGCCGGAAGCCGACCGTCCCGCCTGGGGCCGTGATGGTGCCGCCCCGCCCCAGGGCGAACCGATCGGCCTGCAGCGTGATGGTGCGCCCGCTCGGCACGCTGATGGCGCCCGCGGCGGTGAGGGGCCGGGGCGTGCCGCTGACCGGGTTTGGCGTAAGCGTGCTGGCTAGCTGTAGGTCGCCGACGCTCGTGCTGAGGTTGCCCAAGGCGAAGATGGCGTTGGTCGCCAGGGGCAGCGCGATGGAGGTGGCGGTGCCCGTGAGGGCCGCGGCCGCGACCCGGCCGGCGGATTGCGTGAGCGCGCCGGCGATCTCGACGTCGAGCGTCGTGCCGACCTGCAAGTTTCCGACGAGCGCCAGGTTGCGCGCGTCGGTGATCGCGAAGCCTTGCTCGGCGCTGAAGTCTGACACCTGGGCGATCTGGTTGGGCCGCGGCAAGCTCACGCTTCCGGCCGCGCCGGTCAGCGTACCGGCGGCGATGACGCCGCCATCCTGCACGATCGGCAGGGCGGCGCCGGCGACGCCGTTGGTGGTGTCCAGCCGCAAGGCGCCGGCCGTCGTGATGTCCGCCGAGATTCGCAGTTCGTTGAGGATCTGCGACCCGGCCGGCCCTGAGGCGGAGAGGAACACGCTGCTGCCGCTGACCGGCGCGGTGACGTGCAGCGAGCCGCTGGTGTGCAGGTCCACGCTGCCGCTGGCGGTGAAGCCGTCGAGCGTGGGGACGACGTTGTCCGCCGGGAGGTTCAGCGCCGCCGCCGTGCCGCCGAGCGTGCCGACGCCGAGCGCGGCGGCGCCGCCGGTCTGCACCGTGCCGGCCGAGGCCACCTGCAGCCGCCGGGTCGACCCGAGGTCGAGCGTGGTGGCCGAGTTGCCGAGCGTGATCGGCCCGGCGGCGGCAGACCCCAGCGACAGCGTCGCGAAGTCCACCGAGCCGAGTTCGCTGGTGGTCAGCGAGAGTTGCGCGGTGTCCTTGACGCCGTCGGTCGCGATCTGCACGCCTCGCCCGGGGGTCAGCGGCTGCACCGCCAGGGTGCCGCCTCCTGTGATGATGCTCTCGCCACCCGGGACCGAACTCGAGCCGCTCGTCGCCACGGTTAGGCGGTCGGTGGTGAGCGAGACGGTGCGGCCTGCGGCCACGGTGATGCCGCCGCCGGGGCTGCCCGCGCCCACGGCTAGGTTGACGTTGTCCACCAGGCTGAAGTCGCCCGAGGTGGTGGTGAAACGGCGCGCCTCGTTGCCGACGTTAGGAATCTGGTTGAGCGTGCTGGTCAGCGACGCCGACGCCGCCTGGCCGGTCAAAGCGCTGCCGACAAGGGTACTGAATGGGCCCTGCGTGATTGCGCCGGTGGTGGTCAGCACCAGGCCTTGGTTGGCCGTGCTCTCCTCTCGGAAGGGGACGTAGGGGGCCGTGCTCAGCGATCGCAGGCTGCCCTGCAGCGATATGCCGCCGGCCCCGGCGTTGACGCTTATGCTGCCCGGCGCCGTCAACGTGACGCCGAGGTTCACTGTCACCGAGTTGCCGGCATCCAGGAACAGGCTCTGCCCCGATCCGGTCAGCGTCACCGACGCGGCGGCGACAAGGTTGTTCTCGGCATGTACCGTCACGTCGCCGCTCATCGCCTCGAGCGTGGCGGGGGCGACGGTGTCGGGGGCGCCGCTGTTGCTGATGGTCAGGTCGCCCGGATCGATCAGGATGCGGCCGGTGCGTCCCTTGGGTGCTGCGGTGCTGACGCCGCCGCCGAGGCTGCCGAGCATCTGGCCCGACAGCTCCACCTTGCCGCCGTCGCCGCCCTGGCTGCCGCCGCGGGCGGAGACCGTGCCTTCCATCACCGTCTTGCCGCCGGACAGAACCGTGACCTGGCCGCCATTGCCGCGGATGCGCGCGTTGGCCGAGAGGCGGGCGCCGGGCTCGACCACGGTGCTTGCCGTCGTGGCCTGGCCGCGCAGCGCCGGGCTGGTGGCCCGGGCGAGCGTCGCGCCGACCCCCACGATACCGCCACCCGCGCCGCCATCGGCGCTGATCCGGGCGGTGTTGGCGACCGTCAGCGCACCCGTGGCGTTCAGCGCCACCTGGCCGCCCGCGCCGGCGCCGCCATCGGCCGCGACCCGGCCCTCGATCCGCACGGAGCCGCCCACGCCGGCGATGGCGATGCTGCCGGTGCGGCTGCCCAAGGTGTTCGCCTGGATGCGGCCCCCGGCCTCGACCAGGTTCTGCACAATGCCGTCGGCGGCCGCGGCGGTGATCTGCACCATGCCGCCATCGGCGACGATGAAGCCGGTGTTGGTCACCAGCGCCGTGACCGGCTTGCCGTCGGCGCCGCGCGGCGCCTGGCGCACCTGCCGCGTGACGTCGATGGACAGCAGGCCGTCGCCGTAGAGGTCGAGCGTATGCGCCTCCGCCCCGGCGAGCACGACCCGGCCCATGCGGGCGTTGATGACCCCGGAGTTGGCCACGCGGGGCGCGACCAGGGCGGCGAGGCCGGCCTGCTTGATCGTGATGGCG
Source organism: uncultured Acetobacteraceae bacterium (assembly GCA_964235765.1). Classification (GTDB taxonomy): domain Bacteria; phylum Pseudomonadota; class Alphaproteobacteria; order Acetobacterales; family Acetobacteraceae; genus JAVVHH01. The sequence goes on along the minus strand of CAXSDH010000004.1, from coordinate 86,170 downwards.
CCGGCATTGGACACTTGGGCGTCGGGATTGCCCGGCCTGTCGAACACCATCCGTCCGGCCATGAAATTGGTGTTGCTGATCCCGGGCGCACTGACGATCAGCCCGGCGGTGTCGACCTGGGCTCCCTTGTGGAACATCACCCCGGATGGGTTCGTGATGACGATTTGCCCGTTGGCCGAGATGCGGCCAGCAATGCTGGAGGGGTCGGGCCCGGTCACCCGGTTCAGCGTAACGGCGCTGCTGTTGGGCTGGATGAACTGGACGGCGTGGTCGCGCCCCACGTCGAAGCTGCGCCAATCGATGGCGGCACGCTGGCTGGCCTGGTTGATGGTGGTGCTGGTGTTGTTTTGGCCGATGCTGGCCGCGCCGGCCACCACTTGGCCGCCTTGGGGCCGGGCGCTGGCCGCGGGCTGCGCGGCCGCCTGGCTGACGAACACCGCCAGGGTCGCGGCTTGCAGCGCCGTGCTGCGAAGCAGGCTTGCCCGCCCGCGCCGGACGGTGCCAAGAACCAGTTTTGCCGCTATCGAGCGTGCCATTCCGTACTCCCCGGCTCAGCCTATCATGGCTAGAACCGTGTGATCACCCGCCAATATGCCGCATCCGCCTTCAACGGCGAAACATCCGTGCCGGACCGGACCCGCCTTGTGTTGCGATGAACGCCTTCCAGGTCGAACTCGGTGTATCTCGTCACGTTCAGCCGCACGCCCACGCCCATGGAGGAGAGGCGGGCATTGGCGTCGGCCGACTGCTTTTCCCAGGTCTCGCCGCGATCGTAGAAGGCGTAGAACTGCGCCGCGAGGTTCAGGTTGCGTCCGAAGGCTTGCACGTCGTACGTGGTGTTCAACTGCAGCTCCAGCAGCCAGACCAGCGCCCGGTCGCCGGTGACCTCGCCTGCGTAGAAGCCGCGGTTGAACTCGGCGCCGCCCAGGAAGAACTTCTCCGACGGCGGCAGCACCTGGCCGCTCACCTGGCCGATCACCCGGCCCTTGAGCGCGACCGTTGAGTCCTGCCAGGGGCGGAACAGGGTCTGCACGCGCGAGGCGTCGAGCACCAGCTTGGTGAAGTCCACCCGCTCGCCGGCCCGCGTAGCGCCGGGGTCGCCGTTGCTGGTCGCGCCGAAGCTCGGGATGCCCTGGGACACGCGAACGGCGATGGCGTTGATCGCCGGGCGGTCGTCACCGGCCAGGCCGTCCTGCAGCGCGTAATCCAGGCCGAGCCGGGCGACCCGCAGCGCGTCGCGCCCGGTCTGCAGGCTGCCGCCCACGCCGCCGATGGTGGTGATCTTGGTCTCGATCGCGTCGAGGTAGAAGGAGAGGTTCAAGGTCTGCTGGCGGGCGCGGATCAGCGGGTAGGTGGCCGAGCCGCCGAACACGGTGGTGGTGCCATGGTAGCCGACGTCGCGCAGGAAGCCGGAGGGGTTCGCCTCGCCATAGCCGCCATACAGCCGTATGCGCAGGCCGGAGCCGCCCACGAAGGCCTCGGTCGTGACCTGGCCGAAGTTCTGGGTGTTGCCGTTGGTGTGGTAGAACGTGGCCTCGGTGCGCTCGCCGAATTCGGTGAAGCTGTTGAAGTCCAGCAGCGCCAAGCCCTCTTCCGTGCCGGTCAGCCGAAAGGCGCGGTTGTCGATGCTGAGCAGGCCGGCGATCGCCTGGCGTTCCACTTGCGCCACCAAGGTGAGGGCGCCGGGTTCGGCGGCCGAGGGGCGCAGCACGGCGCGGAGGGCGATGCCGGGCACGTCCTGCGCCAGCAGCAGCCAGCGCTCCAGCGTGGCGTTGTCGATCGGCCGGACCTGGGTGAGATGGTTGAGGAAGCGCAGCACCTGGGTGCCGGCCGGGCCGATGTCGCCCTCCAGCTTCACTTCGGTGATGCGGCCCTCGGTGACCACGAAGCGCAGCACGCCCCGTTGATCCACCGTGGCTGTGACCGTGGTCAGCGCGTAACCGTCGCCACGGTAGAGGTTGAGCAGCGCGGCCCGGGCAGCCTCGATGCGCGCCAGCGGCGTGGCGGGGCCGATCAGCCCGGAGGTGACGCCGGCGGTTTGCGGGCCGGCATAGGCCGTGGCGCCATCGATCCGGACGGCGTTGACCGCGACGTTGACGGCGGGCACCGCACCGGGCGCGACCGGCGCCAGCGTGCCTTGCCCGGGGCCTACGGCAGGGGGCGCTGGCGGCAGCACGCGGGGGATGGGTGAGCCCTGCGGCAGCAACTCGCCCGAGAACGGCGCCGCAATGCCGGGGGTCGCAAGGCCGGGGCTGCCCGGCGCCACGTTGCCCGGCGACACCACGCGTTGCGCCAAGGCCGGCCCTGCGGCAACCAGCCCGAGCAGGAACGCAACCCGGCGTGCGGCTTCGGCTCCAACCAGCGGACCATACTCCTGTTTAACAACGAATTAAGACGTTTCCGGTGCGACATTAAACCCGCACGGGCCGAAACCCCAAGTGGCCTTCGTCGCCGCCGCTTGATCCGTGGCAGGAATGCAACAACCCCGGCGTGTTCTGTGCTGCGCAGGACGGCGATTCCGGCTAGTGTCGTGCGGCAACCTTGGAGAGCGCGATGGCGCAAGTCACTGTCATGACCGCCCAGTTGATGTGCACCATGGGCGTCGCTCCTTCCGCGCTGGTCGTGCCGCCGGTGAACAAGACGACCTGCGGCACGCAGGTTGCGGCCAACATCATGGACAGCAAGCCGATGGCCAACATCATGCCCTTCGGCATGTGCATGTCGCCGTCCAACCCCACCGTCGCCGCGGCCACCACGGCGGCGCTTGGCGTGCTGACGCCCATGCCCTGCATTCCCAACACCCCGGCGCCCTGGATAACCGGGTCGCCTACGGTGCTGCTGGGCAACATGCCGATCCTGAACAGCACGTCGAAATGCATGTGCGTCTGGGCCGGGCAGATCAGCATCGTGTTCCCGGGCCAGGTGACGACTTCCGTGGCGTAGACGGCGGAACGCCCTCAATTGGCGGAGGTGCCGTTGGAGGTTACGAACACCCGCGCCACCAGGTTCTGCAGCAGCGTGAATACCGCCTCGGCCCCGAACCCGGCCAGGAACGTTATGGCCGATGCGGACAGGGTCAGCGACGATACGAGCGTGCTGGCGGAGGGCGCGCCGGACGGGGCGATCTGGGCGGGCGGGTTCGGGCCTGCATAGGACGTGATCAGCAGGCTGACGCACGCCGCGACCACGACGCCGAGGATCAGCCGCAACGACGTCAGCGCCCGGTCGCGCGGGCTCAGCGTGTTGTCCTTGATGCTCGTGTAATGGCTGAGCAGCACGTAGAGCAGCGAGCCGACGATGCCGAAGACGAACGGCAGGATGAACGTGGTGATCGTCTGGATTATGGGCGCCACGTTGAACTCGATGTCGTCGGTGATCACGGTTTTCGAGCCCGCGTCCTGTGCCGCGTGGTTGGGGCCAGAGGCCGCGTCGCAGAAGTTGGCCGTGGTGAACACGCGAGGCGCCGCCGTGGCCGGGGTGTCCGCGCCTGTGAAGAGTCGCCTGATGAACAGGGGCAGCGACTTCACCGTTGCCCCGATATGGCCCAGCACGCTGTAGATGCCTCCGGCCATGTCGGGCCAGAAACACTGGAATCGCGCGAGGTTGCCATGTGCGATCTCGAAGTTATGCGCCAGGTTGCTGTCGCGCTCGCAAAGATCGCGCTCCTGCGGGGTCCGGTACAGCCGCTCCTTGCCGAGTTCCTTCGTAAGCGCCTCCGGGGTCGATTGCTTGAATGCCGCGAGTTGCGCCCATTCCCTATCCGAAAGGGACACGAGAGCGGACCGCCGGCAGACCGGGAGGAGCACCGCCGGCGCGTACTGGCCAGCGTTTGCGGCGCCGTTCGCGTTCTGCTGCCCGGCCGGCGCCTGGAAGAGTTGGTTGTCAAGGCGCACCATCTCCGCGGCGATGGCGGACTGCTGCGCCCGGAGTGGATCCAGCACCTGCAACAGGCTTTTCCCGAGGGCTGCCTTGCTGGCTTCCCAGGCGGCGAAGCACGACAGGATGATCGCGATCCAGCTGAGAACCCGGATGCGCCGGGCGTGGCTGCGGGCCTGCTTGGCCAGGCCGCCGTAGGCTTTCTCGGCAAGGTCGTGGGTCGAAAAGGCGGCGGTGTCGCGCCGGGCGCCGATGACCAGGGCGGTATAGGCCACGGTGAGGCCGGTCGCGGGCTTGGTGTAGGCCACGAGGCCGTCCTTCACCGCCTGCAGCAGGCCGAGCAGCTTCACGGAATCCTCGCTCTCCCTCTCCCCTGCCGGCATGGGCGGCTGGCCTTGCACCGCCGGGGCGGGCTGGTTCGCCAGCTTCGTCGCCTCGGCGATTTTCAGCACGATGTCCGGGTAGCGGTAATTCTTTTTGGTCCCCGCCTCGTCGGTCCACTCCACGTTCAAGTCGGACAGCCGACGCTCCGGGTTGTTCGCGACGGCGCGCACCAGGATACGGATCTCTGCGATCAGGGTCTCCAGGTAGCTGGGCGGCCTCTCGCTGGGCTTGCGCTGCCGCGCTGCGGCCAGCTTATCGTCGTTGGCCGTTTTTCTGAACCACGAACGCAACGACATCATCGCCGGTCCCCTTGCCATCCATATTGGACACGTAACGAAAATCTATACCGTCTGTATCAGGTTCGCAACAACAATGTGGGTTCCCCGTCCTCGTCGCGGCCGTATTCCAGCACGATGGCGGTCACGTTGTCGCGGACGCCGTATTCCAGGGCGGCCTCGATGAGGCGCCGCGCCGGGTCGTCGGTGGCGGCGAGCCGGGCGATCAGCCTTTCGTCCAGCGCCTTGTTCAACCCGTCGCTGCAGAGCAGGAAGCGGTCGCCTGGTTCGGCCCGGCCGGTCACCTTCTCCAGTTCGGGTTCCGGCCCTTCGGCGCCGATTGCGCGGGTGATGACGTTGGCGTGCGGGTGATGTTCGGCATCGGCTTGGGAGAGCGTGCCGGCGTCCACCAGAACCTGTACCAGGCTGTGGTCGCGGGTGAGCTGGGTCAAGGCGCCGGCGCGCAGTTGGTAGATGCGGCTGTCGCCGGCCCAGAGGCAGGCGAAATGCGCGCCGCTTGCCAGGAATACGACGATGGTCGAGGCGATGGTGACGGCGAGGCCGGACCGGCCGGCTTCCGCATCCGCCTGGGCCCGCAGGGCCTGGTGCGTCTGGGCCACGCCGGACCGGATCTCGGCCATCAGGGCCGGCCCCTCCCGGCCCGCGGCGCGGCCAAGCGCCTCGGCCAGCATGCCCGACGCGACCTCGCCGTGCTGGTGCCCGCCGGCCCCGTCGGCGACCATCCAGAGGCCCATCTCCGGCCGCGACACGAATGTATCCTCGTTGCTGGTGCGGACGGTGCCGACATCGGTCTGCGCCCAGCATCGCCAGGGGTCGGGCATGGCCGTCACCCCTTCAGATTGACCTGCTTGAGGTCCGTCGTCATCGTCCAGAAGCCGGGGACGACGGCGCCCAGCGTGCCGTCCGGCAGTTGCGGCCGGTAGCTGACCGTGACCGCGCGGCAGATGAATTGACATTTCTCCTTAATGGGATCGTCGTTGTCCCAGTCGATGCGGGTCATCATCACGCCGGTGAAGTCGAACCGCAGATAGACCTCGCCGGAAGACCGGCTGCCGGCGGACTTGCGCTTGATCAGCGTGGCGCTGTCGTAGGTGACCCGGCGGATGCAGTTCTGCAGCAGGATCGTCGAGGCCTTGTCGATGGCGCGGGAGAACTCCACGGGCGAGATGTCGACGGGATACTTGGCCTCCTGCCCGGCGCGCCACTTGGAGAACGCGCCGACCGAGGTGGGTTTGGCCCCCACCTCCAGCAGCGGCGGCGGCGGGCCCTTGGCGCCCGAGGCGACGTGCATCGTCTGGTTGATCCTGTTCTGCTCCTTGCTTTGCTTGCGGGCGGCGGTCTCGTCTTTCTGCTTGTTCTTGGAGTCCTCGTCCTCGCCCGAGACGCCAGCGCGAAAGGTGAACGATTCCACCTCGAACATGTAGCCCTTCTTGAAGCCCTTGGTCATGTCGCCCTTGAGAAGGTCGAGCACCGTCAGGCTCTCGCCTTCGATGGGTTGCCCGGGCTTGGTCTCGAACTTCATGATGAGGTCGCTGACCGCATTGTCCGCCATCACTGGACTCCCTTGGTGCGGCGGGCGTCTTTCTTATAGTCCCACTCGGCCGGCGCGACAGCCGTTTTGAGCGATCCATCGTCGTTCTGCTGCCGGTATTGCAGCTTAAATCCTTGGCAAATGAACTTGCAGGTCTCGTTCAAGACGTCCCCATCGTCCCAGTCGATGCCGATGATCAGCACGTTCGTGAAGTCGATACGCAGGAAGCCCTGCGGCGGCCTGTTGATGCCTGAGGAGCCGGTAAGGCTCAAGTTCAGGGGGCCCACCTTGACCTGGGCGTTGAGGAAATTGCCGCCGCCGCCCAACATGCCGATCGACACGCGTTTCACCAGCGTCGCGCTGGCGAAGGTCGTGGTGCCGCAGCAGGCTTGGAAGAAGATGGGCGATGCGGCGTCGATCAGCCGCTTGAACGAGAAGGTGTCGAACTCGATGGGGTAGTCGAGGTCCTTGAGCTGTTCGTTCGTGGCGCTGCGCCAACTGACGAAGCCGCCCTTGACCTTCGAGGGGGCGGCGGCCTTGGCCGGCGCACCTTGGCCGGACTGGGCGTTCTTGCTCATGGCGCCGACGGCGGTATCGTCGTCCTTCACCTCGACGCCGAAGTCGAAGCTCGATATCTCGAAGAAATCGCTGTAGTCCTGGTACGAGGCGGGGTGGAAGTCCTTCATGAACGGATCGTTCGGGTCCTTGTCCAGCGCGCATTCGGCACTGACCGGGTTACCACCTTTCTGCATGAACTTCATCACCATATCGGCTTTACCTTGATCAGCCATCGGTCCCCCTCCACCGCTCCAGGTTTGCTACGTCGCCGCCAGTTTCGACACGAGCCGCAAGGCCACGCTCAGCCCCTCGAGTTGGTAATGTGGCGTAATGAAGAACTTGGCGTCGTATTCGCCCGGCGCGTCCTCCCGGTCCTCGACGACCACCTTGGCGTTCTCGAGCGGATGCGAGGCCTTGAATTCCTCGGACGACGTCGCCGGCGAGCCATCGACGTAGCTGACGATCCACTCGGTCAGCCAACTGTTCAACTGCGCACGCGACATGGTGGAGCCGACCTTGTCGCGCACCATGCACTTCAGGTAATGCGCGAAGCGGCAGGAGGCGAACAGGTAGGGCAAGCGCGCGGAGAGGCTGGCGTTGGCCGTGGCATAAGGGTCGTCATAGACCTGCGGCTTCTGCACGGATTGCGCGCTGATGAAGGCTGCCACATCGCAGTTCTTGCGGTGCACGAGGGGGATCAGCCCGCAGGACGACAGCTCGGCCTCGCGCCGTTCGCTGAGGCAGATTTCGGTGACCGTGCGCCGGTCCACGTCGCCGTCGGCGGTGGGATGGTGCAGCACCGGCAGGTCTTCGACGACGCCGCCGCGATCGATGCCGCGGATGCGGCTGCACCAGCCATACAGGCCGAAGGCGCGGACGACGTTGGCGCCGAACGCGTAGGCCGGGTTGCCCCAGAGCAGGTTGCTGGTGTCCGCGGCGTCCGCGTCTTCCTCGAACACGAAGGCGTCGAGCGGGTCGGTTTGTGCGCCGTATGGCAGCCGGGCCAGGTAGCGGGGCATGCATAGGCCGAGGTAGCGCGAATCCTGCTGCTCGCGCAGCGCCCGCCAGGCCACGTATTCGGGCGTGTTGAAAATCCGCGTGAGGTCGCGCGGGTTGGCGATCTCGCTCCAGCTTTCCATCTGCAGCAGGCTGGGCGCCGCCGAGGTGATGAACGGCGCATGCGCCGCCGCGGCGATCATCACCATGTCCGACAGCATGGCCACGTCGTCGGGCCGCTGGTCGAAGGCGTAGTCGCCGATCAGCAGGCCGTAGGGCTCGCCTCCCAACTGCCCGTATTCCTCCTCGTAGATGCGCCGGAACAGCGGGCTCTGGTCCCAGGCGTTGCCACGGAACTTGCGCAGGCTGCGTTGTAATTCCCGCTTGCTGATATCGAACAGCCTGACCTTCACGCCGAGGTCTTTGTCGGACGCGCGGACAAGCTGGAACATGCCGCGCCAGGTGGCCTCGAGCGCCTGGTACTCCGGCGCGTGCAGGATCGCGTTGAGCTGGCGGGACATGGCGACGTCGATGTCCGATATCAGGCCCTCGATGGCCCGGCGCGGCCCGTATCCGCGCAGCCCGGGATGCCGCAGTACTAGCCGGGCGAACGTCGCCATCCAGGCGGCGGGCGGCCCGTCCCCCTCCATCTCGGGCAACGGCGCGGAGGGCCGGACCTCGCGTTGCAACAGCAGCGTGAAGTCCAGATCGTCGTCCAGCGGCGCGGGGGCGGACGTCATCCTAGTTGAGCGAGATCATGCCGCCCTTGACGGCGACGGTGGCGCTTCCCGTTACTTCGATCTGGGCCGAGGTGAGCTTTATGCCGCTGGGCGTCATCTCGATCTTGCTGGCGCCGCAGGTCAAGGTGATCGAGCGCCCCGCCTTGGTGTCGCTGGCGCCGGCCGACACCTCGATGGTGTGGTTGCCGGACGAGACCGTAAGCTTGTCGCCTCCGGCCGAGACCGTCACGCTGCGGTTGCCGGACGTCACCGTCGTGTTCGTGTCGTTGGTGATGGTGATGGTTTCGTCGTGCAACACCTTCTTCACGTAGTCCTTCTGGGCCTGGAAGAAGACCTCCTCGCTGCCTGCCTTGTCCTCGAAACGGAACTCGTTGGAGCCGCTGCCGCCGGTGCTGGAGCTGGTCTTGAGCGTGCTCTTGGTCTTGTCGGCCGGCAGCGTATAGGGGACTTTCTGGTTGGCGTTGTAAACCACCCCGGTGATCAAGGGCCGGTCAGGGTTGCCTTCGAGGAACTCCACGACCACCTCCATTCCCACGCGCGGGATGAAGATCGAACCCCAGCCGGAGCCGGCCCAGGTCTGGGCCACGCGGATCCAGCAGGTGCGGTCCTCGTCCTTGGTCGAACTGCGGTCCCAGTGGAACTTGACCTTGATGCGGCCGTACTCGTCGGTGGTGATCTCGTCCCCCGGCGCACCCACCACGCGCGCGGTCTGTGGGCCGCGGATCATCGGCCGGGGCGTGATGCGGTGCATGCGGAACGGCACGTCGCCGGGGATGGCGTGGATCACGACGTGATAGGTGTCCAGCGTCTCGCCGCCTTCCTGGTCGGTGGACATGCCTTCGGCGATCGACGTCGAGATCTCCGAATGGGTGATCAAGTATTCCTTGTTCAGCGGCTTGTCCGGATACTTGTCGAGCTTGTACTTCCAGCCGGCATGCAGCTTGCGGGAGTTGCTGGCGCCACGGAAAACCGCACGTTGCGCGGCGATCGCCTGCATCCGCACGTCGGTCAGTTTCTGGCCGGTTGCGGCCACGTCGTAGGGGCCGGGGTACTCGTACACTTCCAAGTCGCCGTGCTTGTGCGTGGCGTCCTGCACCGTCTTGGCCGTGAGGTCCACGGCGGGCGTGGTGAAGTTGTAGTCCTGGAAGGTGAAGCGGCCGGAGTGCAGGCCAAGGTCGCTCGCCCACTCCCAGAAGTGGTCCTGGACGGTGCGGAACTCCGTCGTGTCGAACTGGTAGGGAATCTTGTCGGGCAGCGTTGTGTGCGCGTTCGGGTCATCTGCGAAGACAAGCGTATGCTTCTTGTTTTCATGCTTAAAAAAGTAATAAAAACCGAACTGCTCCATCAGCCGGGTGACGAAGTCGAACGTCGTCTCCCGGTACTGGACGCAGTATTCCAGCTCGATATTTCCGGATGAGTTCTGACGCTTGTCTTCGAAATCTGAAAATCCGGCGTCGCGGAACAGCTTGGTCACGATATCGAATGCGGATTTCTTCTGGAAGATGCAACAGTCGGTGATGCGGGTCAGCAGCCAAATCCAGGGCCGCATCTCGACCCGGTAATGGTAGGCGCCGCGGGCCAGGCCTTCGGAGACCACTCGGGTCACGATGCCGTTGATGTATTTGTTCGCGTCGCCCTTCTTGTCGGGGTCCGACTGCGCCAGCCACACCGTGGCCGAGGAACCGATCAGCTTCGACACGTCGCCAACCAGCTTGCCGCTGGTGAGGTCGATCTGGAAGAAGAACGGCCGGCCAAGCTCCTCGTGGCCCTTCATGCCATCGAAGTTCAGCTCGAACCCTGGGTCGGGCGAAAAGTCCACCTCGACGTACGAGACATCCTTGAGCTTCTGACCGGATCCAGACATTCCGCGCTCCTATAGCTTTGCCGGACAGCGGAACTTGCGGAGCGCCGCAAGGTTGAACGGATTTCGTACGCTGCTTGCGATCAGTTCGAACGTCGAGGCGCCGCCACCGCCGGGGAAGGTGATGCGGAACTTGTCCGGCTGGTTGGTGGCCGCGATCTTGGCTGCGTCCAGCATGCGCAGCAGCGCCCAGGGGCCGGTATGGTCCCGCACTTCGGCATTGCCGCCGCCGGCCGGCGTCATGGTGACGCGCACGGGCGTGCGGTTGTTGGCGCCCGGCCACTGGAACTGCACGGGCTCGACCGGACCGTGGTTGTTGGTGATGGTGGCGCCGCCGATATCGACGCTGATCTGGCCGACGGAGGGGTCCATCGCCACCGGGTTCAGCTGGAAGCGCACTTGCAGGCCGTTGCCGCCGGATGGGAACAGCGCCTCGCGGATTTGCGCGGCCAACTCGAACTCCGCGAGCGAATTGGCCGAAAGGCCGAGCGGCGTGCGTTCGGCCGACTGCCACTTCCAGGGCCGCTGCGTGGTGTCGACGAACGGCTTCAGGTATTGGTCGAAGAACTTCTCGATCTGCCCGCCGGGGCCGAGCAGTGCGACGAAGTCGTCGATCTGCACGTCCGTCGCGCTGGACTGCACAAGCGGGTAGCGGTTCAGCGCGGTCTCGCAGAGCGGGACCACCTTGGAGCGCCAGGCGTCCGAAAGCTCCTGGCTGGCGCCGCTGGTCGTCACTTGCGAGACGCTGCGGGCGATGGTCTGCAGCATGGGCGCGATGGCGGGCGGCACGTCGCGCGTCAGTTCCTGGAGCTGTTGCGCCGCGTTGCCCGAGCCGTTCGCGCCGCCGCCGCCGCCCAGCATTCCCACCAGCGCCTGGCCTTGGCTGGGCGCGTTCGCCACCGTGTTCAGGCTTTGATACGTTGCTTGCATCTTGGCGATGGTGGCCTCCATCGGCGAAGGCTTTTCGGGCGTTCCGGTCACCCAGTCGTGCAGCGCCTTGAAGTGGTCGTCCACCCGCTTGGCCGGGTCCATCGGCTTGCCGGAGGGGTCGTTGCCGAAGGCCTGGGCCATGACGTCCAGCAGGTCGTTCTGCTTGAGCGACAGGCCGCTGCGCGCTTCGAAGGCTGCGAACCGGCCGGCGCGCGCGGCGACCCGGCCGGCGCGCTCCTGCGCCGCCGCGGCCGCCGCGTCGGTGGCCGCGGCGCGGCTGAGCTGGGTCTGCGCGTCAATGGCCGTCATGAGATCCCGCAGGGGCGAGGCCGGCGCCGAGAGCAGGCTCAGCGCGTCGAGGCTCTGCTGCAGGGTGCTGAACGGCTTGATGGCGATATCGGCGATCATCGCGTCCCAGCGCCGGGTGTAGTCATCGAGGTACAGTCCGAACACCTCCTTGCGCAGCTTGTTGGAGTCGCGGATCACGGCGGCCACGTCCCGCTTCTCGCGGCCCAGCACCCAGCCATCCTCCGTGATGTCCTGCGTGACGGAGGGCAGCAGGGCCTGGAAAACGTTGTGGTAGCCGGCCCAGGTATAGATGCCCGGGAGCCCGGAATCGAGCGGCTTGCCGGAGCGGTACTGGAACACCCGGCCGACGCCCGGGCCGCCGTTCTCCGCCAACGACCAGACGGGGATCGCGACCACGCGCTTGCTGCGCAGGATGCGGTTGTAGCTGTATTCGGCCAAGGGTTCCCGATTCAGTACGGCGCGCGCCTGCGCCACCAGCGGCGCGTTCAGCGGAATGGCCAGGAGCGGCTGGTGCAGCAGTGCGTCCACGTGCTGCATGATGGAATCCCGCAGCGGCGCCTCTTCCTCGCTGGGGTAGGCCGACAGCAGGTCCGCCCCGAGCCATTGGGTGACGAGTTCGCGGTCGAGCGGCCCTTGCCGGCCGAGGATCAGGTATACCTTCAGGGTCTGATAGAGGAAATCCACGTTGCCCATGTTGGCCGCCAGCTTGGTCTCGACGCGGGACAGCAGGCGGGGCAGCAGGACGCGGTTGAGCGCGTTGGTATAGGCCTCGGTCGCGGCGATGCCGAGCTTGGCGCCCTGGTATAGCCCGAAGGTGAGCGCCACCGGGGTCGCCATGTCCCGTTCGCCGTAGCCGCCGTGGATGCCACGCAGCGTATCGAGCGCGGGTATGGTGGCGGGCAGGTCCGTGTCAGCCGGGCCGCGCTTGAGCAGGTCGTTGTATTGCTCGGTATACTTGCCGGTGGCGGCGTGCACCTGGGCGATCAACTCGCGGTTGCCGAAATAGCTGCTGGTCCAGGCGGCGCCCAGCAGTAGCAGCAGCAGCACCGAGGCCGCATAGGCGCCGCGGTGCAGCCAGCGGACGCGCCGCTCCACCTTGGGGTCGGTGCTGACCAGGGCGGCCTCGCCGAACACCACTTCGCGGACCAGCCGGGTCAGGAAATAGCTGCGGCCGGCCCCGCTGAAGCTGGCGACGGCTTGGCGCGGCAGGCCGAACTCTGCGGCCATGGTGCCCAGCAGCCGGTCGATCGGCGTGCCGTCCTGCGTGCCGCTGGCGAAGTACACGCCGCGCAGCAGCGGGCGCGCCTCGAGCTTGCTGGGGCGGAAGCACTCGTTGAGGAAGTCGCCGGCGACATCGCGGAGCGAGGCGACCTGCTGCGGGAAGCCGTAGATCAGCCGGCGTCGGCGGATGTCGGGCTCCTGGTGCACGCGCTCGAGCATGCGGTCGTTCAGCCGGGCGAGCAGGAGATCGAATTCCGCGCCGAACTGGGCCACCGCGCCCTCGTCGTCCCGGCCGCCATCGAGCGCGAAGGTGGCGCCCCAAACCTGCTCGCGCTCTTCCTTGCCCATGTTGTCGAAGAACTCGACGAAGCCCGAGATCAGGTCGGCCTTGGTGAACATGACATAGACGGGCAGCCGAACGCCCAGCTCGTCATGCAGCTCGCGAACCCGGCGGCGGATCGCCTTGGCGTGCGTCATCCGCTCGTCGTCCGACAGCACGGAAAGGTCGGACAGGCTGATCGCCACGATGACGCCGTTCAGCGGCTGCCGCTTGCGGGTTTTTTTCAGCAGCTTGAGGAAGCCGAGCCAGCCCGCGCTATCCACGTCCGCCTGGCTGTCCTGCGTGGTGTAGCGGCCGGCGGTGTCGATCAGCACCGCCTCGTCGGTGAACCACCAGTCGCAGTTGCGGGTGCCGCCGACGCCACGGAGCGCGGTGGGACCCTCCTTTTCGGCCAGTGGAAACTTCAGCCCGCTATTGACCAGCGCGGTTGTCTTGCCAGCGCCCGGCGGCCCGATGAACATATACCAGGGCAGCAGCGCCAACCGCTTCTTCGTGCCGAGCTTGGACTTCTTGAGCGATGCCATCGCCTCCTTCAAGCGGCCGGTGACGACGGCCACCTCCTCGGAGGAGACGCGCTCCTTTTCCTTGGCCACGGCATCGGGCCCGCTATCCGCGATGCCGGCCGCAAGCTCCTTGTCGCGGCGATGCGCCTGCAGCTCCTGGATCAGGTTCCACACCAGCCAGATCACGAACATCGCGGCGATGACGATGGCCCGCACGATCTCGGTCTCGAGCGGGTGCGTCTGGCCGATGCCGAGCAGGGCGCCGCAGAACCAGACCAGCACCGACAGCACGGCGAAGCCGAAGAAGGTGCGGACCCACCGCGAGGAGAAGACCCGATAGAGGTAGTATCTCATCGCTGCCTCATGGCTGATCCGAGGCGCGCACGAGCACGATCTCGGTCCGGCGGTTCTGCTGCCGCCCGTCGAGGGTGGCGTTGCCGGCAATCGGGTCGGAGTCGCCGCGGCCCTTGGGCTGCAGCCGCTTCGGGTCCGACAGCTTTGCCCGCAGCACCGCGGAAACGGCGTCCGCCCGGGCCTGCGACAGCTCGAAGTTGGATGGGAAGCGGGGCGTGCGGATTTGCTGGTTGTCGGTATAGCCGTTGACCAGCACGACGCCGGGCTCGTCCTGCAACGCCTCGCCGATGCGGCCGAGCAGCGGCGGGTAGCTGGCGCCGAGCGTGGCCTCGCCGGAGCCGAACATGTTGCGATTGGTCAGCCGCACCGTCACCGTCTGCGCGTCCTCGAACACCTGCACCAGCCCTGCGCGGATTTCCGGGGCGAGGAACTGGCGGAGCTTGTTGCTGAACGAAGGCCCCCCGGACGCGGCCGGGGCGGGCGCGGGCGGCGCGGCCGGGGCGCGGACCTGGACGCGGGTGACCTGCGCCGCCTCCTTCGGCGGCAGCGCGAACAGCTCCGAGAAGGCGACGTCGGACATGCCGGCGAGTAGGAAGGTGAAGACGACGTACATGAGGGCGGCCAGCACCAGTGTTCCCAGCGCCACTGCCCAGAGCGGGATCCGCTCCGCAAGCGAGCGCATGCCGGCGGCGATGCCGCGCCAATGCGGCGACAGCTCGCGTTCCCAATCGCCGCGGCGCTGGCGCAGCGTGCGATAAACGCCGTCCCGCAACTCGGTCAGCGCCGCGACGCCCCGCGGCATGACGCGGTAGCGGCCCTCGAAGCCGAGCGAGGTGCAGAGATACATCAGCTCGACCACCGGGCTGTGGCGCCCGAGATCCTGCTGCATTTGCTCGAGGATGTCGAAGAAGCGGTCGCCGCCGATCACCTCGTTGTGGAACACGCTGGTCAGGCTTTGCTGCACCCAAGACGACGAACTGCCCCAGGGCGTGCTGAGCACCAAGTCGTCGATGGTCGCGCAGAGCGCGTAGCGGGCGGCGCGGAGCGAGCGGGTGTCGAGCCCGGTGGCCAGCGCCTCCGTCTCGAAGGCGCGGATGGCCTTGACCATGGCGGCGCGCAGCCGCTCGGGGTCGGGCGGCTGCGTGCGCCCGGACGCCAAGCGGACGGCGGCGGCCAGCACCGGGGAAGCCGCGGCGACGAGCGGGTTGATGCCCACCTTGGGCACCGGCCGAACCTGGCCGGCGCGAGGTGCCTGGGGCTCGGCCCGGGACGCGGACTCGCCAGCCGCGCCCGCGGGCCGGGGGCGGATGATGGTGCCTTCGCCGTCCGACGGCTCGGCGAACGGATCACTGGGCATCAGGATCACAGGGCATCAGGATCACTGGGCATCGGGATCATCGGGCACCGGTCACCCCCTTATGGCCCAGCATTCCACCTCGAGCCCCGGCAGGTCGCCGGTGATGTGGATGGCGACACCGCCCGAGCGGGCGAGCGCGGCCCAGTACGGGCTGCTGCGGTCCAGTTCGAAATACGATGTGCCGGCGTAGTATGGCAGTTGACGGGGCGCGACCGGCAGGGCGCGGACGGCGATGCCGGGCAGGGCGACGTTGATCAGCTCGCGGATTTGCTCCACCGGGCCGATTTTGATCTGGTTCGGGAAGCCGCGGCGCAGCGTCTCGGCCGGGATTTGCGCCTTGACGGCCAGCACCCAAGTGGCGTCGGTGACCAGGCTGCGGTCGACGATCGGCCCCACGCGGATACCGAACCGGCGTTCCTGCAGCGGAATCGGCACGGCGGTTTGCTCCAGCACGGCCGAGAGCGCCTGGCGCAGCATGGCCATGACGGGCCGGAACGTGGCGTGCAGGTCGTCGTGCCGGTACGGCGGAAAGGCGGGCGGACGCTTGCGGCTTTCGGTGAAGGTGGCAAGCTCGCCGGCCAGGCTGAGTAGCACGCGGTAGAGCGACTCCGGATGCAACTGGCCGACGGTGGCCGTCAAATGGGTCAGCACGGGCTCGTAGCGGTTGCACACTTGCAGCAACAGGTAGTCGGCCATTTCGGCGGCGCCGCGGATGGCGGTTTCCGAAACGCGGCCGGCCAGCGCCTCGGCCCGGTGATGCACCAGGCCTTCGAGCTGGGCCACGAAGCCGGCCAGCAGGCCGGAGGCGCTGCACACCAGCAGGGGCGGGATGTAGCCTTCCTCCAGCATCACCGAGCGGTCCGCCCGCACCTCGATCGCGCGCACCAGCCCCAGTGCCACGAAGCCGGAGCGGCTGTCGTTCTCGAGTGCGAAGCGCAGGCGCAGCTTGCCGACCGGCACGGTGGCCACCGATTGGAAGCCGGCATTGGTGTCGATGGCCTCGTGCTCGCCCACGGTGAATCGGGCCGCGGTCTCGGTGCGCTCGGCCGGGGCCGTTTCCATGGCGCCAGGCTGCCGCGTGGGGAGGATGAGGTAGATCGTCGCGTTGCGCAGCGTCTCAGGCAGGTCGATCGGGGCCGGGTGGTCCACGTCCCCGGGAATGCTGAACGGCGTGCCGTCGGGCAGCATGCCGGCGGCGGAGCGCACGGCGAACTTACCGAGGGTCAGCAGGTCCGTGTCGATCTCGAGCTGGGTCAGGCCATAGGTGAACGGCGCCAGGCCGGAGGTGCTGGTCCGGATCAGCCGTTCGAGGTAACGCTCCTGCTGCTGCAGATGCTGCGGCTGCAGAAACAGGCCCTCACCCCAAACAACCTTGTTTTCCCATCCCATTCCAGACGTCTCAGCTGGCGGGCTTCGGCGGGGGCGGGGCGGGGGTGGCCGCCACGCTGACCCCCGCCGCATCGGCGCGCACGGCGACATCTGTGGTCTTGTTCGGGGGCACCTCCGCCGTTCCGCGCCAGGCGACCTTCTGGAAGTCGCGATAGGCGGCGAACACGCCAATGGCCTTCACTGTGGCCGACGGTGTCAGGTTCACCCTGCGCGAACTGCCGGGGGCGAGGAGGTACTCGTCTTTCTTGACCAGGTCTGCGCCGAGCGTCGCGCTGTCCTGGTTCAGCAGCCGGAAGAACTCCGCCTTTTCGAACCCGGCCGCGGACCCAAGCTGGTAAACCCGCACGACCACCGGCGCACCCTGCCCCGATGTCGTGGGATTGGCGTCGCTGCCGGTCGTGAGCGTCAAGTCGACGATGGTGGGCGGCGGCGGCGGCGGAGGAGGCGCGGCGCAACTGGCCAGAAGCAGCAACATGGCCGGACCTAGGCCAGCTACGCCCACGAGCCGTCGGACGGCCGCACGGAGGATCATTCCACGAGTTCCCTCAAACCTGCGTTGATCATGCACCGGAACGGCTCTGAAAGGAAGCGCCGGGGAGCGCGACTGCCAGGTTTGCCACTTGGCCTAGGGATCCGACACGCATGCGCCATTTCCCGCGCTGGGGCACGCCAATGCTGCAAGTCGGCGTGGACTGCGCGAGGGATCAGAGCGGTTTGTGCGCGCGGTCCAGCAGGCGGCGGATCAGGCCAGGCTTTTTCGGCGCCGCGGCCACGAGGGTGGGCTTTGCCTCGGCGGCCTGGCGCTGGCGCTTCTGCTCCAGCCAGATGTCCATCGACTTGCCGGCCTTCTTGGCGCGTTTCTGCTCGTAGGCGCGCTGGGCTTCGGTCATCGGCTTGGGGTCGGCCATCGTCACGCCTCGTGGTTGCCAGCCCTTTCTGGCAGTCTGCCCGCCCCCGTTCAAGCGGCGCCCGGCGGCGCAGCAGCCCGGCTTCCAGCATTCCGAGCAGCCGGTTGAGCAGTGGGCCGGCCCACTGCAGGAGCAAGGCGATCAACCGCAGCATGGGCGCATCCTCCTTGAAAGCGTATGTTGCATCCCGCACGGAACGGAGCAGTTTCGCCACGCTATGATAGGCACTGCCGGTTAAGGATTTGTTGATGGCGGAACCACGTGTGAAGGCCAAGCTCTGGGTGCAGATGGCACTCCGCATGGGCGACATCGACGGGCGGCCCGGCGCGGTGCTGCGCCGGGGTGATGCCGATGCGGGCGGCGTCGTCGTCGTGCTGCGTGGGCGGGACGGGCTGAGCGTGCTGTCCCAAGTCAGGGCCGGGGAAGGTGACGTGTCCTGGATGCGGGCGACGGGCCCGTTGCCGGTGGACCAGGCGGCGGCGGACGCCTACGTGGCGCGCCAGGTCGGACGCGATCCGGATCTTTGGGTCCTCGAGTTCGAAGCGCCCGACCTGTTGCCGCCGTTCGAGGCGCGCCTTGTGTAGGGACGCGAAACGTTTTGCTCACGGGTATGTGTGGCTAATCTGCGCAGTGGCGTGTGACCGTTTTGCCACAAGCCAGGGGTAAAGTGCCACACCCATCTCGCGCTTGCGACGGATGGTGCTATTGTCCGTTCACCGAGAGGCGGGGGAACGAGTCCCGAGCCACCGAGCCCCCGGCTGCGTCGAACCGCAGAACTGAAACGAGGAGAGAAAGAATGAAGCTCCGCAGCGCGCTACTCGCCGCGACCGTCCTGGCAGCAGCGCCCGTCGCTGCCAAGGCCCAGGCCATCAGCGGCCTCTACATCGGCGCAGGCGCCGGTGCCAACTTCATGCAAGACCAGAGCATCAACTCTGTCGGGTTCCCCAATTTGGGCATCCCGCAAACCAGCACGGGCGGTAACGGCATTGCCAATACCAACGTGCGGATGGATACGGGCTTCATCGGCGTGGCCAGCGTCGGCTACGGCCTCGGCAACGGCCTACGGCTCGAGCTCGAAGGCAGCTACCGCCAGAACAAGTTCACCAGCGCCGGCAGCAACGACGGCAGCGGCGTAAACCGCCGTGCGTCCGCCGGCGGCGACGAGATGAAGTATGGGGCGATGCTCAACGTCCTGTATGACTTCGACCCCTCGGTGGTTGGCCTGGGCTTCCTGCCCGTCGTTCCGTATGTCGGCCTTGGCGGCGGTTATCAGTGGGCGCAGCATCGCAACGCCCGCTTCTACGGCAACACCGGCCCGCAGGTTGGTGCACCGGGTGGCTTCAACAACCTCCTGCGTTCCAATGACGCCGACGGCTCCTTCGCCTACCAGGCCATCATCGGCGCGTCATTCCCGATCGGCGCCGTTCCTGGCTTGTCGCTCACGGCCGAGTACCGGTTCATGGGCCTCGCCCAGGACCGGACCTACAACTACCAGTACTTCTCCACCGGCCCGACCCGCGGTGGCCTAGCCACCCGCGCGCGCGTCGAATTCAGCGACGATTACAACCACAGCGTCCTGCTTGGGCTTCGCTACGCCTTCAATGCAGCGCCGCCGCCGGTTATGGCCGTGGTTCCCGCGGCAGCCGTCCGCAACGACTCGCGGACCTATCTGGTGTTCTTCGATTGGGACCGTGCGGACCTGACCGATCGCGCCCGGCAGATCGTCGCCGAGGCCGCCCAGGCCACCACCCGCGTGCAGGTTACGCGGATCCAGGTCTCCGGCTACACCGACCGTTCCGGCACGCCCCGCTACAACCAGGGCCTGTCGGTTCGCCGAGCACAGAACGTTGCCTCCGAGCTGGTCCGCCTGGGCGTGCCCCGGCAGGCGATCTCGGTGCAGGGCTTCGGCGAAACCCGTCCGCTGGTGCCGACCGCAGCTGGCGTCCGCGAGCCGCAAAACCGCCGCGTCGAAATCGTCCTGCAGTAAGCAGGCCGAATATACCCCTGGCTGGCCCGGGTGGGCCGGCCAGGTCGCGATCAAGGCTGGTCCAGCGGTGGGCTGGCCTTTTCGTGTGTTGCGGTAGGGCATCATGCAGCCGCCAAGTTGAACTCTGGGCGCCCCAAAGCGATCCGCACGCCGTGCGGCACGTTATACATGCCAAGTGGCCGCGTTACGATAGCGCCATGTGAGGGGTGCGCCCCGAAGAAAGGATCGAGGATGACGCGTAAGCTTCTGCTGGGTGCCACTCTGCTCGCAGCCAGTTCCGCGCTGTCCGGAGTGGCATCGGCCCAGCCAGTAACCGGCCTCTACATCGGCGCGGCCGGGGGCGCGAACTTCATGGAGCAACAACGGCTCAAGTCGGCGACCTTCGGAGCCGTCTCGACGCCACTGTTCGGTCATACGTCGTCGGATGTCGGCGTGGCAGGCCTGGGGAGCTTGGGCTACGGCTTCGGGAACGGCCTGCGCGTCGAGTTGGAAGGCAGCTACCGTTACAATCGGTTCAGCGGCGGGCAGCCGCCAGGCACCACCTCGTTCGGCGGCCGCGAACAGAAGTACGGCCCGATGTTCAACGTGCTGTTCGACCTCGATATCCGAAGCCCCTACGTGTATCCTTACGTCGGCGGCGGCGCTGGCTATCAGTGGATTGAGCAACGCTCGACCCAGTCGATCGGTGCCTTCCGGAACACGGTAAGCGGCACCGACAGCAGTTTCGCGTACCAGGTGATCGCCGGGCTCTCTTTCCCGATCCCGCCCGTGGTGGGCTTGTCCCTCACGGCCGAGTATCGCTACTTCGCTTTAGCCGGCGACCGTGAGTTTGGCGCCGCCACGTTCGGCCCGGCATCGGCCGCGTTCGGGCGCGTCAAGACGACGGGCGACTACAATCACAGCCTCATGCTGGGCTTGCGGTACGCGTTCAACGTCGCGCCCCCTCCTGTTGTGGCTCCCGTCCCGGTCGCCGCACCGGCGGCGCAGGACGCCCGAACCTACCTGGTGTTCTTCGACTGGGACCGCGCGGACCTCACCGATCGCGCCCGCCAGATCGTCGCCGAAGCGGCGCAGGCGACCACGCGGGTGCAGGTTACGCGCATCGAAGTCGCTGGCCATGCCGACCGTTCCGGCACGCCGCAGTATAACCAGGGCCTGTCCGTCCGGCGCGCACAGAACGTGGCTTCGGAACTGGTGCGGCTGGGCGTGCCGCGGCAGGCGATCTCGGTGCAGGGCTACGGTGACATGCGGCCGTTGGTCCGGACCGCGGCAGGCGTGCGCGAGCCGCAGAACCGGCGTGTGGAAATCGTGCTTCGCTAGCCGGATCGCCCTCTCCCCAGCCGGGAGAGGGCGCCGCTCCGGCTACGACCGGCGGCGGGAAGAGTGCGCTGCCGTCCGTGTGGCACGCTCAGGGGCGCCCCCGCACGACGTCAGCGACACGGGTTGCGACAACGACTTGCCAGCCGCGAAGTCCGGCAACTCGGAGCCGCTCCGCAACGCCATCACCTCATCGAAGATGCCCATGTTGCGGTCACAGAACCGGCTTCCCTGCTTCAGGCCGGTCTGCGACTGGCTGTTGGCCAGCTGCGTGACGTAATCGTCGTGCTGCTTGTTGGCGGACCGGCCATAAGTCCGGCTGAAGTAGGTGTTCAGCAGTTTCTCCTGGGCCAGCAGGTCGGGCCGGTACTTCACAACGAATGCGTTGTAGCGTTCATCCGCGCTGCAGGTCAGCGCGGTGACCATCAGCTGCGTCTTGAGCCCGGTCACGTCGAAGGCCGTGTGGTCGCTGGGACGGGTGCATTCGGCCGCGGCGATCTGGCTCGTGACTAGGCCCGCGGCGATCAGACCGGAAAACAGGATGCGCATCGGAAACTCCTTGCCGAAAACTTCAGGGTCGGGGGAAACGCCCCTCGATCAACCTGGCGCTGAGGTAAACCGGCTATTGCCCGGTATTGCAACAGGAAAGCCTGAACCCGGCCCGGCACTGTTACGGTTGTGGCCGAACCGCCGCAACGAAGCGCAAGCCTCTATTCCGCCGCCGCCAGCGGACATGCTACAGGCACGTTCGCTGCATAGTCATGTTCCAGCCTGGGCAACACAGATGACGCCGACCGACCCCTTCGCCTCCTACGATCCCGGCCAGTTCTACTGCGAACTGTCCGCTCGCGCACGCGATGGCGGCTCGGCAGCGCTCGTCCGCCAGCGCATCGCCGAAATCGGGTTGCAGGCATTGCGGATGCGTGCACGTGCGGCGGAAGGCGACCTGTTCAACCTCGGCATTACCTTCACGGTGTATTCCGAAGCCACGGCGATCGACCGCATTCTGCCGTTCGACTGCGTTCCCCGCATCATCGCGGCCCATGAGTGGGCGGTGCTGGAGCGTGGCGTCGTACAGCGGGTGCGGGCGTTGAACCTGTTCCTGGCCGACATCTACAATGCCCGGCACATTATCCACGACGGCGTCGTGCCCGGCGGCCTCGTGTACGGCAATGCAAATTACCGCCCGGAAATGGAAGGCTTCCCCGTCCGTTTCGGCACCTACGTCCATATTTGCGGAATTGACATCGTGCGTGACCAGCACGGGGACTTCTGCGTGCTGGAAGACAATGCGCGCACCCCGTCCGGCGTATCCTACGTGGTCGAGAACCGGCACTTGATGCTGCGGACCTTCCCGGACCTCGTGGCGGGCATGAAATTGCGTCCGGTGGACGATTACGGGCGCCGGTTGCGCAGCGCCATGGACGAGATCGCGCCGGAGGGGGTGGGCGACCCGCAAGTGGTGCTGCTCTCGCCGGGCATCTACAACTCGGCCTATTTCGAGCATGTCTTTCTCGCGCGCGAGATGGGCGTGCCGCTGGTTGAAGGCCCCGATCTCGTCGTGGAGGACGACCGGGTTTGGATGCGGACCACGGCCGGGCTGCGGGTGGTGCACACGATCTATCGCCGCATCGCCGACGACTTCCTAGACCCGACGGTGTTCCGCGCGGACAGCGTGCTCGGCGTGCCCGGCTTGATTGGGGCGTGGCGCCGCGGCAACGTTACCCTGGCCAACGCCGTCGGCACGGGCGTCGCGGACGACAAGGCCGTTTATGCCTACATGCCCCGCATCATCCGCTACTACCTGGGCGAGGACCCGGTGCTGCCGAACGTCGAAACCCATATCTGCGGAGAGCGGGAGGGCTTGGACTATACCCTCGCCAACTTCGACAAGCTGGTGATCAAGCCGGTTGGGGAGAGCGGCGGATACGGGATTACCGTCGGCCCCCGGGCCAGCCAGGCCGAGCTGGCGGCTGCCCGTGCGGCGCTTGTAGCCGATCCGGGCAACTGGATCAGCCAGCCCATGATCGGGCTCTCGGTGGCGCCGACGCTGACCGAGGCCGGGCTGCGCCCCCGCCACCTCGACCTCAGGCCGTTCGCCGTCACCGGCCGCAACACCTGGGTGTTGCCCGGCGGATTGTCGCGCGTTGCGTTGAAGGAGGGCAGCCTGATCGTGAACTCCTCGCAGGGCGGCGGCTCGAAGGACACCTGGGTGCTCGCAGAATGACCTTGCACGTCAATGCGCTGCTCACGCGCGATGCCGAAGGCCTGTTCTGGATGGCGCGCTATCTCGAGCGGGTGGAAAATCTCGCTCGGCTGGTCGACGTGACCCAGACCTTCGAGAGTCCTGGCCGCGAAGCCGAGTCCTGGGCCGCCCTGGTGGCCATCAACGCGGACGAGGCCGGGCTGGAGGGGCGCCCGGTCGACGCGCCCACGGTCAAGCACTTCTATTTGCTCGATATGGACAATCCGAACAGCATCCCGTCGGCCATCGAGTTCGCCCGAACCAACGCCCGCACCCTGCGGCCGCTGATCAGCACCGAGATGTGGATGCAGTTGAACGTGTTCCATCGCGACGTGCTGGCCATCGAGCCGGCGGAGTTGGACGGGGACGCGCTCTCACGCCTGTGCCGGCGGATCAAGGAGGGCGTGCAGGCCCATACCGGGATCACCGAGGGCACGTTCTTCCGCGATCAGGGCTGGCATTTCTATATGCTGGGCCGGCTCGTGGAGCGCGCCGACCAGATCACGCGGTTGCTCGACATCAAATATCACCTGCTGGTGCGCGGCTCCGAGGAAGAGCGGCGCGTGGTCGAGCTGACGCAGTGGAACGCGGTGCTGCGGGCGGCGGCGGGCTATCATGCCTTCCGCCGCGTGGCGCAGGCGGGGTTCCAGCCATCCGACGTCGTGGCGTTCCTGCTGGGCGACACGTCGTTTGCGCGCAGCGTGGCGCTATGCGTGCGGGACATCGAGTGGCACCTGCACCAACTCCGCAGCCGGTATGGCCTGCGCGACACGTCGGCCGTGCTGGAGCGGGCGGCCGAGTTGAGGTCCGCGCTGCAACAGGGCTCGGGGTTCCTGCAGCCCGGCGGCCTGCACGATTTCCTGGACCGCCTGCAAACCGATCTCAGCCGGGTCGCCGCCGAGATCGGCACCGCCTTCTTCCGCGACTGGAGGCCCTTGTTGCAGGCGCAGAGCCAGTCGCAGGGCTGATCCCGAGGGGATTCTTCCTCGGCGCGTTCACGACGCCCCTGCGGTCCACACCTCCCCCGGACGCAGCGGGACGAAGCGGGCCGGCTCCACCCCATGCCGCCGGCAGGCCGCTTCCAGCGCCCCCACCGGCGCGAGCCGAGACTCGTCGGTGAGCCGGAACGTGCCCCAGTGCACGCCGAGCGCCTGGAGCGCGCCGCAATCCAGCATGATCCGCACCGCTTCGTCGGGGTTTACGTGCTGGTTGCGCATGAACCATCGCGGCTCGTAGGCGCCGATCGGCAGGATGGCGGCCACCGGCGCCCCGAACCGCTCCCGCACCTGCCGGAACGGGCCGCCGTCGCCGTAAGCGGTGTCGCCCGCGACGTACACGGGCCCGGCCGGACCCTCGAGAACGAAGCCGCACCACAATGCCCGCCGCCGGTCGGCCAGGCGCCGGGCAGACCAGTGGTAGGCCGGGTGCACCGTCACGGCCACGCCGCCGCCGAGCGCGAACCGCTCTCCCCAATCCCCGCTGTCCACCCGCGCGCCCGGCATCGCCCTGGCCAGCACGGCCTCGTGCCCCAGCGGCGCCACCACCCGTGGCCGATGCGCCGCTTGCAGGCGCGTCAGCGTCGGGGCGTCGAGGTGGTCGTAGTGCCCATGGGTGATGAGCACCGTGTCGATCGGCGGCAGGTCGGCAAGGGCGATGCCGGGCGCATCCCACCGCTTCGGCCCGGCGAAGCGAAGCGGGCTGGCGCGCGCCGACCAGACCGGGTCCACCAGGATGTTCCGCCCGGATGTCTGGATCAGCACGGATGCGTGGCCGACCATGGTGACGGCGAGGCCGTCCACCCGCGTCGCAGGCCGCGCGCCCGGGCCCGCCCGCAGCTCGGCCCAGGGCGCACGCCCGGCCGACAGCTTCCAGCGCAGGACTTCTATGAACGACCGATCCGTCGAGGGTTGCCCGGGGTTGAAGAACCGCTTCCCGTCGAAATGGTCGCTCGCGGGCCGGCGGCCCCCGGACCCGCCTTCCGTCAGGCGGCTTCGGCGCGGATTGCGGTCGTCAGCGTGTCGACGATGCGGTCGACGTGGCCCGTTTCGATGATCAGCGGGGGGCTGAGCGCGATGGTGTCGCTCGTTTGACGGACCAGCAGGCCGTCGTCGAAGGCGCGTTGGAACACCCGGTTGGCGCGGTCGCCGGGCTTGCCGGCGCGGGGCTGCAGCTCGACGCCCGCGACCAGGCCCAGGTTGCGGATGTCGATCACGTTGGACAGGCCGCGCAGGCTGTGCACGGCGTTCTCCCAGTAGGGCTCGATGGCGGCGGCGCGGGCGGGCAGGTCCTCGGCCCGTTGCAGGTCCATGCTGGCGATGGCTGCCGCGGCGGCCAGCGGGTGGCCGCCATAGGTGTAGCCGTGGAACAGCTCGATGCCGGCCGGGCTGCCGTCGACGATGGTGGCGTAGATTTCGTTTTTGGTCGCCACGGCCCCCATCGGGACGGCGGCGTTCGTCAGGCCCTTCGCCATGGTCATGATGTCAGGGGTCACGCCCAGCCGCTCCGAGCCGAAATCCTTGCCCAAGCGGCCGAAGCCGGTGATGACCTCGTCGAATATCAGCAGGATGCCGTGTTTCGTGCAGATCTGGCGCAGGCGCTCCAGGTAGCCGCGGGGCGGCACTAGCACGCCGGTGCTGCCGGCCACCGGCTCAACCATGACGGCGGCGATGGTGTCGGCGCCATGCAGGGAAACCATGCTTTCCAAGGCGTCGGCGAGGTAGGCGCCCTCTTCAGGCTGGCCCTTCGTGAAGGCCCGGGCAGGGTCGTGGGTGTGCGGCAGGTGGTCGGCGTAGGGCAGCATCACGCCGAACTGGCGCCGGTTCGCGCCGATGCCGCCGACGCTCATGCCCCCGAAGCCCACACCATGGTAGCCGCGCTCGCGCCCGACCAGGCGGACGCGCTGCGCCTCGCCGCGGGCGCGGTGGTAGGCGAGCGCGATCTTCAGCGCGGTGTCGGCGCTCTCGCTGCCGGAATTGGTCCAGAAGACGCGGTCGAGGGTGGCGGGCAGGATCTCCGCCAAGCGGGCGGCGGCTTGGAAGGCGATCGGGTGGCCGAGCTGGAAGGAGGGGGCGAAATCGAGGATCGCCGCCTGCTGCTGGATGGCCTCGACGATCTCGCGCCGGCCGTGCCCGGCGTTCACGCACCACAGCCCGGCGGTGCCGTCCAGCACCTCCTTGTTGTCGTCGGTGTAGTAGAACATCCCCTCCGCGCGCGCGATCATGCGGGGCGACTGCTTGAACGCGCGGTTCGCGGTGAACGGCATCCAGTATGCGTCGAGGTTGTTGGGGCGGCTGATCTCGTTCATCTCGGGTCTCCTCCGGTCCGGCGAAGGATCGCGCTTCGACCTCTCAGGTGCAAGCCGCCATCCGCTTATGCCCGGCTCCGGCCATGGCCGCTCAGCTCCACCCCGGCATCTCGCGGCATCAGCAGCGAGGCCGGCGCCGCGGACAAGGTCACTGCCGCGATCACCAGGAACGCGAACGAGAAATCGGCCACCGCCACCTCGGAGCGGCCCGACCAGCTCGCGGCCAGCAGCAGCGACGCCGCCCCCACCGTGATGCCGAACGTCAGGGAAAGCTGCTGGATCGTCGCATACAGGCTCGTGGCCGCGCTCATGCGCTGGCGCGGGATGTCGGCATAGGCGAGGGTGTTGTAGGAGGTGAACTGCAACGAGCGCAGGAAGCCGCCCAGGATCAGCACGACATATAGCGCCGGCGCCGGCCACCACGGGCGGAACAGCGCGCAGGCGGCGATGGCGAGCGCGGACAATATGCCGTTCCAAAGCAGGGTCGTGCGGAAGCCGAACCAGCGCAGCGTGGCCTGGGCCGCCGCCTTCATCGCTATCGCGCCGACCGCGCTGGAAAACGTGATCAGCCCGCTCTCGGCCGCGCTCCGCCCGAAGCCGAGCTGCAGCATGAGCGGCAGCAGGAACGGGATGGCGCCAACCCCCACCCGGAACAGCGACCCGGCCAGGGCCGAGATTGCGAATGTCGGGATACGCAGCAGGGTCAAGTCGAGCAGCGGGTCGGGCCGGCGCCGCGCATGGCGGACGTAGGCCAGCCCGGCCAGCAGGCCGATGCCGAGGCAGGCCACCGTCACCCAGGGCGGCGCCAGCCCGCGGCCGGCGATCTCGAGCCCGAACATCACGCCGCCCAGCGCCGCGCCGCACAGGACCAGCCCGAGGCCATCCAACCGTCCCGGGGCGGGCTCCCGCACCTCCTCCACATAGCGGGTGACCAGCACCATCCCGAGCAGGCCGATGGGCACGTTGATGCCGAAAATCCAGCGCCAGTCGGCGAAGGTGACGAGGAACCCGCCAAGCGGCGGCCCCACGATCGGGCCGATCAGCGCGGGCATGGTCAGCCACGCCATGGCAGATACCAGCTCGGACTTGGCGACGCTGCGCAGCAGCACGAGGCGCCCCACCGGCACCATCATCGCCCCGCCCAGGCCTTGCACGATGCGCGCGCCCACCAGCATCGGCAGGCTGGTGGATTGTCCGCACAGCACGGAGCCGACGGTGAACACCGCGATGGCCGCGCGGAACACGGTGCGGGTGCCGAACCGGTCGGCCATCCAGCCGCTGACGGGGATGAACACTGCCAGGCTGAGCAGGTACGAGGTGAGCGCCAGGTTCATGTGCAGCGGATCGGCGCCGAAGGCGCGGGCCATGGCGGGGATGGCCGTGGCCACCACGGTGCCGTCGAGGTTCTGCATGAACAGCGCGCAGGCGACGATGAGCGCGGTCAGCCGAGTGCGCCGGGGGTTCGGCGCCGGCGGCGGGAGAGCTTCCTCGATCAGGGAAGCAGGACGGTGCTGCCCGTGGTGCGGCGCCCCTCCAGCGCCTCGTGTGCGGCCTGGGCGTCTTTGAGGGCGAAGGTTTGGTTCACCCGGATTTTCACCGCCCCGGACTGGACCGCCTCGAACAGATCGGCCGCGGAGCGGGCGAGGTCGGCGGGCTTGGCGGTGTAGGTGGCCAGGGACGGCCGGGTCAGGAACAGGCTGCCCTTGGCCGAGAGGGTGGCGAGGTCCACCGGGGGCACCGGGCCGGAGGAGTTGCCGAAGCTGATCATCAGCCCGAGCGGTGCGAGGCAATCGAGGCTGGGGCCGAACGTGTCCTTGCCCACGCTGTCGTAGACCACCGGCGCCATCGCCCCTTTGGTGATCCGCTTGACCTCGGCGGCGAGGCGGTCATGCCCGACGACTACGTGCGCCGCGCCATGCGCCCGGGCCAGCTCGGCCTTCGCCTCGGTGGAGACCACGCCGATGACGGTGGCCCCAAGGTGCGCCGCCCACTGGCACAGGATCAGCCCGACGCCGCCGGCTGCCGCGTGCACCACGATGGCATCGCCGGACTTGACCGCATAGGTGCGCCGGATCAGGTACTGGGCCGTCATGCCCTGCAGCATCATGGCGGCCGCGGTCTGGTCATCGATGCCGGGAGGCAGCTTCACGAGCCGGTCGGCGGAAATGACCCGGTCGGTCGCATAGGCGCCGATCGGCGCGGTGGCGTAGGCGACGCGATCGCCCACCGCGATATGCTGCACATCGGCGCCCACGGCCCGCACCACGCCGGCTGCTTCCATGCCGAGGGTCGCCGGCATGGCAGGCGACTTGTAGAGGCCGGTGCGGAAATAAATGTCGATGTAGTTGAGCCCGACGGCCGTGTGGTGCACCAGGGCTTCGGCGGGGCCTGGGTCGGGCGTGGGCACGTCCTCCCAGCGCATCACCTCGGGGCCGCCATAGCCATGGATGCGGATCGCCTTCGACATGATCGTCTCCAAGCAACCGCGTCAGGCGGTGCGATGTTCAAGTTGCAGCAGGAAGCGCTTCGTAGCCAGCCCGTCGCCACCGGAGTAGCCGCCCATGCCGCGGTCGGCACTCCCCTGCCTTGCGTCGCCGGAGGCCACGATCTGTTGCGCGTAGCCGGAGGCCACGACCCGGTGGCACGGGATCAGCACCGGGATCGGGTTCGCACCGTTGGCCTGGCCCACGGACCGTGCGCTGCCGCCCACGGCACGCGCGATCTCGGCATAGCTGCGCGTGCTGCCCGCCGGGATGCCGCACAGCGCCGCCCAGACCCGGCGGCGGTACTCCGAACCCGCCGGCGACAGCGCCAGGTCGAAGCTGCTCCGCTCGCCGTCGAAATACTCCTCCATCTGCTGCCGCGCACGAAGCAGCAGCGGCGTCTCGGCCTGGTCGCGGCCCCAGCCCCAGTCCACGGCGACGATGGCCCCATCCTCCTCGGAGAGGGTAAGGTCGCCCAAGGGCGTGTGCATGGATAGTTGCGGCAATCGCGCCTCCAACGCAGGTGAGGATCATGCCAGTCCCGCTTGCCTCGCGTGTCAAGGCACGCCCCGCATAGCCCCGGCATACCGCGCATGCTACGCGACCGCCGATGCAGATTGCGCCGTCCGAATCGAACCTTGCCGCCGGCGTGCTCGACCGGTTGCGCGCCTATGCGGAGCTGCTGGCCACATGGACCCGGCGCATCAACCTGGTGTCGCGCGCCGACGAGCCGCATATCTGGTCCCGCCATGTGCTGGACAGCCTCCGCCTGCTGCCGTTCATCCCCGTGAGCACGGACCGCGCGATCGACCTCGGCTCCGGCGCCGGGCTGCCGGGGCTGGTGCTGGCCGTCGCGAGCGGGGTGCCGTTCGACCTGGTGGAGTCCGACCGGCGCAAGGCGGCGTTCCTGGGCGAGGCGCAGCGCGTGACGAACGCGCCCGTCCGGGTGCATTGCCGCCGGATCGAGCAACTGGACCTAGCGCCGGCCCGGCTGGTGACCGCCCGCGCGCTGGCGCCGCTCGATGCCTTGCTGGGTCTGGCCATGCCGCTGCTGCTGCCCGGCGGTACCGGCCTGTTCCCGAAGGGGGCCCGGGCGGCGGACGAAGTGGCGCAGGCAAGGCGGCACTGGCGCATGGACGTCCGCGCGGCAGGGGCGCCGGGCTCGCCGATCCTGGTCGTGACCGGATTGGCCCGTGCGTAGCCGGATCATCGCCGTCGCAAACCAGAAGGGCGGCGTGGGCAAGACGACGACGGCCATCAACCTGGCCACCGCCATGGCCGCCTCGGGCCAATCCGTGCTGCTGATCGACCTGGACCCGCAAGGCAACGCCTCCACCGGGCTCGGGGTCGATCACGCAAGGCGGGGGCGCGGCACCTATGCGGCCTTGCTGGGCGATGCGGACCTGGCGCAGGTCACGATCCCCAGCGGCATCCCCGGGCTCAGCCTGGTGCCGGCCGATTCGGACCTGGCGGGGGCGGAGGTGGACCTGGCCGGGTTGGAGCGGCGCGAGTTCAAGCTGCGCGCGGCCTTGGCGGAGCGGGTGGGGGAGTTTGCCTTCGTGCTGATCGACTGCCCGCCCAGCCTTGGGCTGCTGACGGTGAACGGCCTGGTGGCGGCCGAGGCGGTGCTGGTTCCTTTGCAATGCGAGTTCTTCGCCCTAGAAGGGATCAGCCAGATCACGCGCACCCTCGACCGCATCCGCCAGCATCTCAACCCCAAGCTCGAGCTTCAAGGCATCGTGCTCACCATGTTCGACCGCCGCAACAACCTCTCCGAGCTGGTGGCCGCCGACGTGCGCGGCCATTTCGGCGCGCAGGTGTATGAGACAGTGATCCCGCGCAACGTGCGGGTTTCGGAGGCGCCCAGCCATGGCAAGCCCGTCCTGCTGTACGATCTGCGGTCGCCGGGAGCGCAGGCCTACGTGAAGCTGGCCGCCGAGGTGCTGCGGCGCGAACGGGCCCGGCCGTGAGCGGCGCGGCGCCTCGGCTCGGCCGCGGCCTGGCGGCCCTGCTGGGCGAGCCCTCGCCGGCGCAGGCGCAGCCGCGGACCAGCCTGGCCGTGACCGCCCTCGCGCCCGGGCCGTTCCAGCCGCGCACCGCCATCGATCCTGAACTGCTCAAGGACCTGACGGACTCCATCCGCCAGCAGGGCGTGCTGCAGCCTATCCTGGCCCGCCCGCACCCCGAGCTGAGCGGCCAATACCAGATCATCGCGGGCGAGCGGCGCTGGCGGGCGGCCCAGGCGGCTGGGCTGCATGAAGTGCCCGTGCTGGTGCGGACCCTCTCGGACACCGAGGCGATGGCCGCCGGGCTGGTGGAGAACCTGCAGCGGCAGGATCTGAACCCGATAGAGGAGGCCGAGGGCTACAAGCGGCTGCTGGGCGAGTTCGGCATGACGCAGGATCAGCTGGGCGGCCTGGTGGGCAAGTCGCGCAGCCATGTGGCGAATACGATGCGGCTGTTGCAATTGCCCAGCGGCGTGCGGGCGGACCTGCAACAGGGGCTGCTGTCGGCCGGGCACGCGCGGGCGCTGCTCGGGCACCCCGATCCGGTCGCCGCGGCACGGATGGTCAGGGACCGCGGGCTGAACGTGCGCCAAACCGAGGCGCTGGTGCTTCGCAGCGCCCAGCCGCCCCTACCCGGCCGCAGCTCCGGCCGCAGCTCGGCCGATCCGGAGACGCTAGCGCTGGAACGCGACCTCTCGGCACGGCTCGGCCTGACCGTGCGGATCGCCAGCGACGGGCGTGGGGGCAACGTGCGGATCGACTACCGGAACCTGGACCAGTTGGACGCGCTGTTGGCGCTGCTGATGCGGGACCACGCACTCGGCGAAGGTTGAAGGCTGCGATCCGCCTGCTGCTTGAGCGCCGGGCCTCGCCGCTGGGCACGCTGCTGTTGGTCACCGATGGGGCCGGGGCGCTGCGTGCCCTCGACTTCGCCGACTACGAGGCGCGCCTGCACCGGCTGCTGCGGCTGCATTACGGAAGCTGCGACTTGCTCGACGGCCGCGCGCCCCAGCCGGTATCGCAGCCGATCCAGGCCTATTTCGCGGGCGAGCTCGACGCGCTTCAAGCCATTCCGGTCGAGACGGGCGGCACCGGGTTCCAGCGTGGCGTATGGGCGCTG
Source organism: uncultured Acetobacteraceae bacterium (assembly GCA_964235765.1). Lineage (GTDB taxonomy): Bacteria > Pseudomonadota > Alphaproteobacteria > Acetobacterales > Acetobacteraceae > JAVVHH01. The sequence continues at coordinate 54,155 of CAXSDH010000004.1, read as the reverse complement.
CTGCGCGGCATCCGGTCCGGCGAGACGGTGAGCTACGGTCAACTCGCCCTCCGGCTGGGGCGTCCGGGGGCAAGCCGGGCGGTTGGGTTGGCCAATGGAGGCAACCCGGTCGGCATCGTCGTCCCTTGCCACCGGGTCCTCGGCGCGGACGGCGCACTGACCGGCTATGGGGGTGGGCTGCCCCGCAAGCGCTGGCTGCTCGACCACGAGCGACGTTGGTCTAAACCGGCTTCCAATAAACGCCGGTCGCTTCCATAGCGACATGCGCCAGTTCGGCATTCGGCATCGGATCAGCCTCCGCGCTGGTCTTTGAGACCCATGGCGACGAGTCCTCGCCGCGCGAAGGCGACAGACAGGTCGCCCACCGCAGCCGCATCCGCACCTGCGGCGGTCCCCGCCCGGGCGCGGGCGGCGATGCCCTCGAAGATGACGGCGAAGCGGAACATGGCAAAGGCAACATGGACAGGCTGCAGCGGGACCGCCGGGGTACGCCGGGCGGCGTAGTAGGCTTGCAGGTATTCGTTCTCACTGGGGATGCCCAGCCCGGCCAGGTCCAGGCCGAGCAGGCCGCCGTATTCGGCCGGGCCGCTGCGCCAGCAAATGACGCTGAAGCCGAGATCGGCCATCGGGTGGCCGATCGTGGACAGCTCCCAGTCCAGCACCGCCACCACGCGCGGCTCGGTCGGGTGGAACATCATGTTGCCGACGCGGAAATCGCCATGGACGATGGTCGCCGCACCGTCATCCGCCGGCAAGTCCGCCTCCAGTAGCGCGCGCAGGCGGGCCAGCTCGGGAATGTCGCGGAAGCGTTCGGCGTCCCACTGCTTGCCCCAGCGGGCGACCTGTCGCGCGAAGTAGCCGCTGGGCCGGCCGAAGCCATCGAGCCCCGCCGCGTGCCAATCCACGTCGTGCAGCCGGGCCAGGGTCTCGGCATAGGACAGTACCATGGCGTGTCGGTCGGCCGGGGAGACACCCGTAATGTCGCTGCTGGCGAAGACCCGGCCATCGATCCGCTCCATGATGTAGAACGGCGTGCCGACCACGTCTGGTTCCGGGTGGAACAGCGCCACCGCCGGCACTGGCACCGCACTGCCGGCCAGCGCGGTGAGGATACGTGCCTCCCGGTCCACGGCGTGGGCAGAGGGCAGGATGGGCCCGGCCGGCTTCTTGCGCAGCACCAGCCGCCGGTTGGCGTAGGTGACGAAGAAGGTCGGGTTGGACTGGCCGCCGGCGATCGGCTGCACCTGCATGGTGCCGTTCAGGGCGGGGATACAGCCGCGCAGGAATGCGTCCAGCCGCGCAGGATCAAAACCGTACGCTTGATCTTCTTGGCCAGCGACCATTTGTGCACCTCGGTCAGTCCGTCATAGACGCGGAATGCGCAGGTTTCGCGGAACACCTGCTCGGCCGAGCAGCCGCCACGTTAAGGGTTCGTTAATCGTTCCCCCATAGAATGGCGGGATGGCGATCACCGCACTCTCGATTTCAGGCTATGGCGACGGTGGGGCCGGCCTGCTCGACATCTTGTACGGCAAGCCGCAGGCGTCGGGCGGCAATCCTATCGCGGCTTTGCAGCAGGCGGTCAAGAACCGGGACAAGGGTATTGCTGCCGCCGCCGCAGAGCCGCAAGCGAAGCGGGACATCGCGGCGTTCCGCGCGGCTGTGGCCAAGGCGCGGGATCCCAAGGCGTTGCTGGCCGACCCCGTCGCACGCAAGGTGCTGCTCACGGCGAACGGGCTTGGCAGCCAGACCGAGTACGGGGCGCTCGCCAGCAAGGCGCTGCTCTCCGACACGGCGAAGCCGGGTTCGCTGGCGAGCAAGTTGGGCGATAGCCGCTGGCTGGCCGCGGCCAAGACCTTCGATTTCGCCAATCAAGGGTTGAAGCTACTGCGAGACCCGAAGGTTTTGGACACGATCGCGAACGGGTATGCCGAAGTGGCGTGGCGGACCGCGCTCGATGCAGGCACGCCTGGCCTGTCCAAAGCGGTCGATTTCCGCAGCCGGGCGGCCGGGATCACCTCGGTGGACCAGGTGCTGGGTGATCCGGTGTTGCGTGAGGTGATGACCACGGCCCTGGGCATCCCCAAGCAGATCGCGTTTCAAACCATCCAGGCCCAGGAAAAGGCGATCACGGACCGGATTGATCTTGCCAAGTTCAAGTCGCCCACGTTCGTGGAGCAGTTCACTCGGCGCTATCTGGTCGCTGCAGGAGCTGACGCCGGGAGCGCCAGCCCGACGGGGGGCTTGCTGGTGTGAGGCGAAGGCACGCGAGCGGATCGGGCACGCCAAATCGCCGGACCTCAGGATCGCCGCGGCACGCCTTGGCGGGCCAGGGCGAGGATGAGCCGCCTGACGAGCAATGCATCTGGCGCGCCGGTCTGCTTGCAGGCCAGTTCCACCCGCCTCGTCTCGAGCATTGCGTTGGCAAGCTTGCCAGCGCCCCAGGCCTCGAGCGCGCGGGTGAAATCGGGAATGCGCTTGAAGAAAACAGGGGGGCGCAACGCGCGCACGGCCTCGGCGGCCGAGGCGCCTGTGGCCATGTGGGCACGGGCCAAATGCAGCTTGCCGAGATGCGCAAGCACGCCGCGGGTGACGGCGACGGGTGCGATCCCCTCAGCCAGCGCGCGTTCGATCGAGCGGTCGGCCAATGCCGTGTCACCCAGCGTGGCGGCAAAGACCGCGTCGTCGAAGGCCACCGCGGCTTGGTCGCCGACACAGGCCCGCACGGCGTCCAGGTCGAGGCGGCGGTCCCCGCCGGCGTAGAGGATGAGCTTTTCGATCTCACCGCGGGTGGTGGCCCGGTCGCTGCCGACCCGCTCCAGCAGCCAGGCGATCGCGTCGGCATCGAGGCTGATGCCGGCTTCGGCCAAGCCCGCTTCGATCGCCTCCTGCAAGGCCCGGCCTTCCTCGGGGTAGCAGGCGATGGCGGCGCCGTTTGCCAGGCCTTCGACCAGGGCGCGCAGCTTCGAGCGGGCGGGCATCGAAGCGGCCTCGAGCACGACAAGGCTGTCACCGGGTGCGACGGCGACCTGTTCCAGCGCCGGCGCGAGGCCATCCACCGCGTCCCGCACCCGTACCACGCGGCGGCCGCCCAGCATGGCGATGGCGCTGGCCTCCTCGGCGAGGCGGCCATGGTCCTCGCGGGACAGCCAAGTGACGCGGAACGGGTCGTCTCGCTGGCCGATCACCGCCTGGGTCAGGGCATCCGCACGATGGCGAACCATGCCTTCGTCATCGCCGTGCAGCAGCACGATGCGGGTTGGGCCGGGCTCACGCAAGAATGCGGCGGTTCGCCTTGCGTCCAGTTTCATGCCGGTTTTGCGGTGGCCCGGCGCTTGAGGAAACTGGCGACCTGAAGCGTGATCTGGTCGGCGATGCTCTCGGCGATGCGGCGCTGGGCGGCGTCGCTTTCCAGGTCAGCGGCAAAATATTGCTGGTTGAAGACGTTATAGCCGTCGATGCTCCGTGCCGTGCCTTGGGTCAATACGGCCGGCTGCAGGCCGAGCGTGCTCAGCACCCAAGGGGCGGAGCCGATCAGGCGGACGCGTGTGGCGGAGGTGTCGCGCTGCATGGCGATAGACTCGGCGGCCACGCCCAAGCCGCCGGTCAGTTCGTAGGTTTTTGCGATGCCGAGGCCGGCGCCCTCAAACCGGCGCTGCAGCGCTTGGCGCAGCAGTTGCCCGGAGCGTTCGGCCATAATGGCCACGTAGATGGCGGCAAGCTCGGTGCTTGCGGGGCCAAGAACGCCGCCAACCGGCGCGTAAAGAGGATGGAAGCCGCAGCCGGCCAAGGCGGAGGCGACGCCGAGCAGGCCGACGCGGCGGCCGATCACGCCGCGACCACGAAATTCACGATGCGGTCCGGAACGTGAATGCGCTTGATCACGCGACGGCCCTCCAGCAGGCGGGCCACGTTCGGGTCGGCTTCGGCCGCGGCGATGGCCGTCGCGGCGTCGGCGCCGGGCGGCAGGGTGACAGTGGCGCGCAGCTTGCCCATGACCTGCACCGCCAGGGTAATGGTCTCGATGGTGAGCAGCGCGGGGTCCGCCTCGGGCCAGGGCTGGTCGGCAACCAAAGGCGATGCCGGGTCGAGCAGGTGCTGCACCTGTTCGGCCAAGTGCGGCGCGATCGGCGCGATCAGCCGGGACATGAGCAACATGGAGTCGCGCCTTGCCCTTCCCAGGCCGGGTTCGGCTGGCGCGCGTTCGGCGTCGCCCAAGGCGGAAGCCAACTCATACAAGCGGGCAATCGCGACATTGAAGGCGAAATCCTCGAGCGCTTGGGTGACCGCAGCGATCGCGCGGTGCGTGGCGCGGGCCAGGGCGGTGGCGGCCGGGCCCGGCGGATCGTGATCGAGGAGCGCCGCCTCGCGGGCAATGGCTTGCGTCAAGCGGTACAGGCGCAGGATGAAGCGGGAAGCGCCGGCCACGCCGGCCTCGGTCCATTCGAGATCCCGCTCCGGCGGATTGTCGGACAGCACGAACCAGCGGGCGGTGTCGGCGCCATAGGTGTCGATAATGCCGCCGGGAGCTACCGTGTTGAGCTTGCTCTTGGACATCTTCTCGCCGCGGCCGACCAGCACGGGCTCGCCGGTGGTGCGGTGCCGGGCGGCGCCGTCGGGCAGCTTCTCGACGTCGGCGGGGTAGAGCCAACGGCCGTCCGCGCCCTTGTAGCTTTCATGGGTGACCATGCCTTGGGTGAACAGGCCGGCGAAGGGCTCGGGAGTGGCGATCTGCCCGGCATCCACCAGGGCTCGGGTGACGAAGCGGGCGTATAGCAGGTGCAGGATCGCGTGCTCGATGCCGCCGGTATACTGGTCCACCGGCATCCAGTGGTCCACGGCTTGGCGGCACACCGGCTCGGGCGCGGTGGGGCTGCAGAAACGGGCGAAGTACCAAGAGCTGTCCACGAAGGTGTCCATGGTGTCCGTCTCGCGCTGCGCCTTCTGGCCGCAGATGGGGCAGTCGACGTGCTTCCAGGTTGGGTGATGGTCGAGCGGGTTGCCCGGCTTGTCGAAGGTGACATCGAGCGGGAGCAGGACGGGAAGTTCGGCGTCCGGCACCGGCACGGGGCCGCAGGCGTCGCAGTGGATGACGGGGATGGGCGCGCCCCAGTAGCGCTGTCGGCTCACGCCCCAGTCGCGAAGCCGCCAGTTCACGACGCCCTGGCCGGCGCCCGCGCGTTCCAGAGCGTCGATGGCGGCGCGCTTGGCGGCTTCGGTGTCGAGGCCATCGAGGAAGCCCGAGTTGATGATCTGGCCGGCGCCGGTCTGGGCGTCCCCGCCGATGCTGAACGTGGCGGCGTCGTGCCCCGGCGGCAGCACCACGGGCGGCGCCGGCAACCCGTATTTGCGGGCGAAATCGAGGTCGCGCTGGTCGTGTGCTGGGCAGCCGAAGATGGCGCCGGCGCCGTATTCCATCAGGACGAAGTTGCCGATCCAGATGGGAAAGGTCTGGCCGGGCATGAAGGGGTGGGCGACGCGCAGGCCGGTGTCGAACCCGCGCTTTTCGGCGGCCTCGATGGCGGCCTCGCTGGTGCCGAGGCTACGGCACTCGGCAACGAAGGCGGCGGCGGCCGGGTTGGCGGCGGCGACGGCGGCCGAGATGGGGTGCTCGGGGGCGAGCGCTAGGAACGACATGCCGAACAGGGTGTCGGGCCGAGTGGTGAACACCTCGACGACGTCTTGCCCGGCGGTGGGCGTGACCAGGGGAAAGCGCACCCGGGCGCCCTCGCTGCGGCCGATCCATCGGGCCTGCATGGCGCGCACGCGTTCAGGCCAGCGGTCCAGGCCATCGAGCGCGGCGAGCAGTTCCGGCGCGTACTGGGTGATGCGGAACACCCATTGCGACAGCTTGCGCTTCTCGATGGGCGCGCCGGAGCGCCAGCCGCGGCCGTCGATGACCTGTTCGTTGGCCAGCACGGTGCCGTCCACCGGGTCCCAGTTGACCCAGCTTTCCCGGCGGACGGCGAGACCGGCGCGGAGGAAATCGGTGAACAACTTCTGCTGGTGGCCATAATAGGTCGGGTCGCAGGTGGCGAACTCGCGGGACCAGTCGATGGCAAGGCCGATGCGCTTCAGCTCGGTGCGCATGACGGCGATGTTGGCGCGGGTCCAGGCGTCGGGGTGGATGCCACGGTCGCGCGCGGCGTTTTCGGCGGGCAGGCCGAACGCGTCCCAGCCCATCGGGTGCAGCACGTCGTAGCCGCGGGCGCGTTTGTAGCGGGCGACCACGTCGCCGATGGCGTAGTTGCGGACGTGCCCCATGTGGATTTTGCCGCTGGGGTAAGGGAACATCTCCAGGACGTAGTATTTGGGCTTGCCGCCGGCCGGGACGTCTTCGACCTGGAAGCACTTCTGCGCGTCCCACGCCGCCTGCCAGCGGGGCTCGGCTGCTTGGAAGTCGTATGCTGGCGAGGCAGCTATCGGGGCGGGATGGTCGGGCACGACGGTCCGATCAGGAGCCGGAGACCTGCGAGCGCAGCTCGCGGGCGCGGGCCAGCACCTTGTTTTCGATTTCGCTCGTGGTGGTGGGGCTGACCGGGGCATCGACCCATTGGCCGCCTTGCGCCACCTGCCGGAAAATGGAGACGCGGACTCCGTCGGCGCGGAGTTGGCGGCCGAGAATGTAAGCAGTGGCCTTGAAGCGCTCGCCGGTGCCGGCCGGCGGCTGATACCAGTCCGTGATAATCACGCCGCCGAAGGGGTCGGCAGAAGCGAGCGGCATGAAGGCGAGGGTGTCGAGCGCGCCGCGCCAGAGGTAGGCGTTGACGCCGAGGGCGGAGCCTTCCTCGCCGCCGTTGCCGCCGCGGGTCACGCCCTTGCCGATGCCGAGGGCGATGCCCTGGTCGCCGAACATGCGGCCCTGCTCGCCGCCCTTGGTGCGGTAATCCTGATATTCGTCTTCGCCCACGCCGCGCACCTTGGAACAGGCCGTGACGGTGAGGGCCGCGGCGAGGAGCACGGCGCAGGCGAGGTTGGGTTTGAACATGCGAGCGGGCCTATCTGTATTCATGCGCCGTGGGCGCTGCGGGCACTTCTTACCGTGAGGGTGCAAGGAATGCCAAGCGGCTGCCCGTGGTTTGGACAGCCGGCGGCACAAACAGAAAGGGCGGTGGTTGCCCACCGCCCTTTCCCATAGCCTAGGCGCTCGTGTTTACCAGCTGAAGGCGGTGCCGAGCGAGATCAGGCTCGAGGTGACCTTGTTGCTGAAGGCGTTGCCGGCCGGGGTTGCAGCACTGACGCCCTGGCCGGTGATGAAGTTGTAGCCGTTCTGCTTACGCTCGTTATAGAGGTAGGAGAGGAACAGCGACACGCCCGGCGCCAGGGAGTAGGTGCCACCGGCGGCGACGCCCTGCTCGCGGCGGATACGGCCGTTCGCAGCGTTGCTTATGTCACCGGCGCTCTTGTAGTAGAGATAGTGGGCGCCGACGATGACCGGGCCGATGGTGTAGGACGCGCCGACGAGGGCGGCCTCGCCATCCGGCAAGCCCTTGGGAACCAGGCCCCACTGGCCGTTGAAGCGGCCGAACTGATACTTGCCGCCGACGCTGAGGCCACCGAAGGTTGCCGCTACGCCGAAGTCGCCGACGCTCAGACCCTCGAAGTCGTTGCGGACGGTTCCGGTGAGCGGGTTGGAGTTGAAGGCCACGCCCGTCTGGTTGTCGAGCACATGGCCGCCGCCGATGTAGCCGGCGGTGGCGGCGATGCCGACGCCGCCGAAGCTGCCGCGGTAGCGAAGCAAGCCGTCGAAGTTGTTGCGGCGGCGAGATGCCTCGGCGTTGCTCGGCGAGGAGGAGAGGCGGTCGCAGCCGGGGCCGGTCACGCCTTGGCCGGCCGCGCCGGCGGCCGCGGTGAAGGCGCCGTTCGCGTTGACGAAGTTGGCGCCGACCGGGCTACCGCTGCCGCAGTTGTTGTTGACGCTGAGGGCGGCGGTGCTGGGCTCGTACGACACGCCGGCGTCGAAGCCGAAGATCTGCGGCGACAGGTAGACGACCTTGTTGGTCGTATACAGGTTGCCCACGTCGGCGAAGGGCCAGGTGATGTAGGTGTTCTGGTTGAGCAGGGAGGGCACGTCGCCGTTCAGGCCGCCGTCGTTGAAGTTTTCGAAGTTGCCGGTCATGTACAGGCTGCTGGCGCTGTCCACGGCGCCCAGGCGGACGGTGCCCAACTCGTTGGTGCCGAGGTAGCCCCAGACGCGGCGGAAGTAGAGGCCGGCGCGGGAGCGGCTTGTCTGCGAGATGGAGCCGAAAGCGCCGCCGCCGGCGCCGGACACCTGGTCCTGCCGGATTTCAAGGCTGGAACCATACTTCAGGCCGTTCGCGGCAACGCCGTCGAAGCCGGGATACAGCCGGGCGTATTCGCCGAAGCCGTAGTTGGCCGACTTGTTCTGGCCGCTGAGCGTGCCCTGGCCGGCCGCGTTCACCGTGCCGGTGGCCGAGCCCGAGGCGTTGTTGTCCACGTCGCGGTCGTTGGCATAGTAGCCGTAGAACCGCATGCGGCCGTTCAGGCGGACGGTCACGGTGCCGGGTGCGGGGCTGGCCGTCTGGGCGTCGGCGACCGTTGCCACTCCCATTGACGCACCCAGCGCGGCCACGGTGGCCAGCAGGAGCTTACGCATAGAAACCCTCCTCAAAACGCCGAATGCCGGCGGACTATTCAAGGCCCCGCCCCGTCCCCCCAGACGGCCGCTTGTTGCGCGGCGCGTGCCTTACGGGCAGGGTCAGCCAGACCTGGGCAGAGTATTGCCGCGCCCCATCCCTCGCCGCAATCGGCAAGCGAGGGGTTCCATGGCAATTGCGAAACACTGTGGCGCAGCGGCCACAACCTTCCTCTAGGGCAGCAACGCGCCGATCGCCCCGGCACCCGCCGCCCATCGCGGGAGCCGGCCTGCCGTGGCCCCGGTCACGCCGCCCAGGGCGTAGGCGAGGCGCCGCCGGCCTAGGGCGAGCTTGGCCCAGCGCACGGGGCCGAGCGGAACGGAGCCCGGGTGGCTGCGTGTGCGGAATGCGGGGGAGAGGAAGACGAGCCGGGCCTTGCGGCTGGCCCGTAGCAGCTCCGCCGGGTTGTGGGCGGAGCTGGTCCGCAGGTCCGGCCCGGGCAGGCCTTCGCCGCGGCGGAGGTGCGGCGGCGCGCCGAGCCGCCGTGCCAAGCGGGGATCCCCAGCGATGGAAATGGGGATGCGCCGGGCGCGGCAGAGGCGGATCGCGGCGGCGGCCATCGCGGCACGGCCGGGCACGCCGTCGTGGCGGAAGACGACGCCGCAGAGGCCGCGCGGGAGCGCCGCGAGCGCTGCGTTCAGGTCGGGCATGCCGGTGGGGTCCGTGAACAGCCAGAGCGGCGGAGGGAAGCGGCCGCGGCGGCGCGCCTTGACCGCGCGGGCCCAGGCGACAAGTTTCTGGTCCATGCAGACCCTTTCCGAGAGCGACACCGTGGCCGAGCGGCTGGCCGAGGTCCAGCGGCGGATTGCCGCGGCGCTGGCGCAAGCGGGGCGTGCGGCGGACGCGGCGACGCTGGTTGCGGTGTCAAAGACCCACCCGGCAGCGTCCGTGCTGGAGGCGCTCGGGGCCGGGCAGATGAGGTTCGGGGAGAACCGGGTGCAGGAGGCGGCGGCGAAGTTTCCCGCGCTGCGGCCGGGCCACCCGGGGTTGCGGCTGCACCTGATCGGCGGGTTGCAGACCAACAAGGCGCGGGATGCGATTCGGCTGGCCGATGTCATCGAGAGCCTGGACCGGCCGCGCCTGGCCGATGCGATCGAGGCGGCGATCCAGCAGGAGGGTCGGGCGCCCGACCTGCTCGTGCAGGTGAACGTGGGGGATGAGGCGCAGAAGGCCGGGGTGGGGCGGGACGAGGCCGATGGGTTCATCGCGGCGTGCCAGCGGCGGTTCGGGGCGGGGCTGGTCGGCCTGATGTGCATTCCACCGGCGGACACGGACCCCGCGCCGCACTTCCAATGGCTGAGAGCCTGCGCGGCGCGGCATGGGCTGGACACGCTGTCGATGGGCATGTCGGGGGACTTCGAGGCGGCGATCCTGCATGGCGCGACGCATGTGCGGGTGGGCAGCGCCATCTTCGGGGCCCGCCCGCCGGCTGCATGACGGTGATTGCATGAAGGTTCTTTCAGTTGACCCGGCGGCCGCGACATGCAGGCTGGCCCTTAACGGGGGAAACAAGTGGCGTCAGTCGAACTGCTGGGCATCCGGAAACGATACGGCGCGCTGACGGTCGCGGACGGCATCGACCTGGCCATTCCGCATGAGGACCTGGTGTGCCTGCTGGGCCCCTCAGGGTGCGGCAAGACGACGACGCTGCGGCTGATCGCCGGTTTCATGGCGCCCGACGAGGGTACCATCACCGTCGGCGGGCGATTGCTGTCCAGCCCGGGCGTGGCGACGCCGCCGGAGCGGCGCAACATGTCGATGATTTTTCAGAGCTATGCGTTGTGGCCGCACATGACGGTGGCGGAGAACGTTGCCTATGGGTTGCGGGTGCGCAAGCAGCCCAAGGCCGAGGTCGAGGCCAAGGTGGCGCGCATCCTGGACGTGACGCGGCTTTCGGCGCTGCGGGACCGCTCGCCGGGCGAGCTTTCGGGCGGGCAGCAGCAGCGAGTCGCGCTGGCCCGCGCCCTGGTGGTCGAGCCGGAGACGCTGCTGCTGGACGAGCCGCTGTCGAACCTCGACACCAATCTGCGCGAGGAGATGCGGTTCGAGATCCGTCGGCTGCACGACGAGTTCCGTTATACCACCGTGTATGTAACGCACGACCAATCGGAGGCGATGACCACGGCGGACCGTATCGTGGTGATGAACGGCGGCCGGATCGAGCAGACGGGGTCGCCGGAGGAGGTGTATCAGGAGCCGTGCTCGGAGTTCGTGGCGCGGTTCATCGGCGGCACCAACATCCTGCGCGGCCGGGCGGTGGACGGCGGCGTGCAATGCGGGCCGCTGCTGATCCGCTGCGGGAACCCGCTGCCGGAGGTGGCGCGGGATGCCGAGGTGCCGGTGTCGGTTCGGCCGAACGACGTGGAGCTGGTGCCGGCCGCGGATGCGGTGGGGCCGAACGAGTGCACGGCGCTGGTGCTGCGGCACACCTATCTCGGGGGGCAGCGCGATTACCTGCTCGAGCTGCCGGACGGCACGCAAATCCGGGCGACGACGCCGTTGCGGGTGCGGGCGGAGGTGGGCGGCGTGACGGGCGTGCGGCTGCCGGTGGCGGCGTGCCGGGCTTTGCCGCGGTGAAAGAGGGGGCCACGATGATCGGGCGGCGCAGCTTACTTGCCCTTGCCGGGGCCGCCACCTTGGCCGCGCGGTGGGCGCGCGCGGAGCCGGAGGCGGGCCTGGTCGATGCGGCACGGCGGGAGGGCGCGGTCGCGTTCTACACGTCGATCGACGTTTCGGTGGCCGAGCGGATCGCGGCCGGGTTCGGGCAACGGTGGCCGGGCATCAAGCTGCAGGTGGAGCGGTCGGGGGCCGAGCGCATCCTGCAGCGCATAATGCAGGAATATGGCAGCAATATCCGCGCCGCGGACGTGGTCGAGAGCTCCGACGTGACGAGCTTCATCGACTGGAAGGCGCGCGGCTGGCTGGCGCGATTCGTGCCGGAGGATGTGGGGCGGTTCTGGCCGGCCGACGAGCGCGACGCCGACGGCCGATTCGCAGCGGTGCGGGCGCACCTGGCGGTGATCGGCTACAATACGCGGCAGGTGGCGGCCGGGGATGCGCCGAAGTCGTTCGCCGACCTGCTGCTGCCGAAGTGGCGGGGGCGGCTGGTGAAGGCGCATCCGAGCTATAGCGGCACCATCGTGACCGCGACGTACGAGATCGGGCGGACGCTGGGTTGGGATTACCTCGACAAGCTTGGCAGGCAGCGGGTGTTGCAGGTGCAGTCCTCCACCGAGCCGCCCAAGAAAGTGGTGCAGGGCGAGCGCTCGGTGATGGTGGACGGCAACGAGTACAACGCCTTCTTCCTGCGCGAGGCCGGGGAGCCGATCGAGATCGTGTATGCGGCCGAGGGAACGCCGCTGGTCTCGGGCCAGGCTGGGGTGATGGAGGCGGCGCCGCACCCGAACGCGGCGCGGTTGCTGGCGCATTACCTATTCTCGGCCGAGTGCCAGCAGTTGATGAGCGACGTGGGCGGCCTGCGCTCGTTCCATCCGGAGGTCAAGCTGAAGGCCGGGCGCCTGCCGCTGTCGGAGATCAAGCTGTTGCGGCCCGATCCGGTCGATCTCGCGAGGTCCGTCGAGGACATCAAGAGGCGCTACGCCGCCGCGTTCGGCGTCTGATGGCGGCAACGCGCTCCTGGGACCCGTCCCTTCCGGTGTTCGCGGGCACCGCGGCGCTGCTGTGCGCGCTGGTGGTGCTGCCGCTGGGGTGGCTCGGCTGGTATGCCGTGACGGACTCCGCGGGGTCGCCGACCCTGGCCAACTTCGCCCGCCTAGCCACCGACCCGGCGCTGCGCACGCCGTTGCTGCTCACGTTCGGCATCGCGCTGGCGGCTGGGCTGGCGGCCTGCGTGGTGGCGGTGCCGATCGCCTTCCTGGTGGCGCGCACGGACGTGCCGTTCCGGGGGGCGATCCGCGCGCTGGTGACCGCCTCGTTCGTGACGCCGCCGTTCCTGGGGGCGATCGCGTGGGAGCTGCTGGCCGCGCCCAATTCGGGGATGCTGAACCAACTGGCCCGGCACGTGTTCGGGCTGGACGAGTTCGACTACGTGTTCGACATCTACACGCTCGAGGGCGTGGTGTTCGCCATCGCCTGCTACACCTTCCCCTACGTGTTCACGGTGCTCGCCAACGCGCTGGAGAGCATTCCGGCGGACCTGGAGGACGCCTCCGCCATCCTGGGCAGCGGCGCGGGCGGCACGATGCGGCGGGTGACCTTGCCGCTGGTGCTGCCGTCGATCCTGGCTGGCGGGCTGGTGGCCTTCCTGCAAGGGCTGACGATGTTCGGCACCCCGGCGATCCTGGCCATGCCGGCCGGGTTCCATACGCTGACAACCCGCATCTGGAGCCTGTTCCAGTATCCGCCGCAAACCAACCTGGCCGCCGCCGCCGCCGTGCCGCTGCTGCTGATCACCCTACTGGTGCTGCAAGTGCAGCGCCGGCTGCTGGGCCGGCGGTCGTTCGTGGTGGTGGGCGGCAAGAACAGCCCGCCGCGGCTGGTTCGGCTGCAGGGCTGGCGCTGGCCGGCGCTGGCGCTATGCCTGCTGGTGCTGATGCTGCCGGTGTTCCTGCCCTATTTCGCCCTGGTGAAGGCGGCCATCGTGCAAAACCTGTCGGACCCGTTGGCCTGGTCCACCTTATCCATGAAGCACATCCGCTTCGCCTTATTCGAGTTCTCCGACACGCGGCGGGCGATGGTGAACACGCTGCTGCTGGGGGTGGGCAGCGCCACCGTGGTGACCGCGCTGGTGCTGGTGGTGGCGTACCTGTCGAGCCGGGAGCTGGTTTGGGGGCACCGGTGGCTGGCCGGGCTGGCGATGGCGCCGCTCGCCGTGCCGGGCATAGTCATGGGCGTGGGCTTGTTCCTCGTGTACTCGCGCCCGCCGTTCCTGCTGTACGGCACGCTGTGGATCCTGCTGGTCGGGTTCGTGACCATGGAGATGCCGGCCGGGTTCCAGCAAGTGCGGGCGAGCCTGCGCGGGTTGCATGTGGAACTCGAGGAAGCCTCCCGCGTCTTTGGCGCGACCCGGCTGGTGGCGCTATGGCAGATCACCGCGCCGCTGCTGCGCAGCACGATCGTCGCGACCTGGTGCATCGTGTTCATCGGCGTGATCCGCGAGTTGTCGGCCACCATCCTGTTGACGACCAGCAACACCAAGGTGATCTCGGTCGTGATCTATGACCTGAACGAGAGTGGCGACCTGGGCGCGATCTCGGTGCTGGGGATCGCGCTGCTGCTCGTGACGTTCGGCATCGTCGTGCTGGTGAACCGGCTGCCGATCCTGGGCGGCCGGGCACGGGTGGTGCGCTGATGTCCCTCACCCAGCATGTGGCGGAGTGGATCGAGGCGCCTGGCGCCATCCCGGCCGGCGTGGTGGCGCTGGGGCGCAAGTCGATCCTGGACGGGCTGGGCCTGGCGGTGGCCGGGGCGGCGGCGGAGAGCGGGCGCATCGTCAACGGCTACCTGGCCGAGCTGGGGTTCGCGGGCGGGGACAGCACGGTGCTGGGCACGCGGCTGCGGCTGCCCGCGCGGTTCTCCGCCTTCGCCAACGGGATCGCCGTGCACGCGCACGACTACGACGACACGCAGCTCGCGGTGGCGAACGACCGCGTCTATGGGCTGCTGATGCACCCGACCGCGCCGGTGCTGCCGGCGGTGCTGGCCGTGGCGGAGCGGCAGGGCAGCGGCGGCGCGGCGTTCGAGGCGGCGTATCACGTGGGGATCGAGGTGTGCTGCAAGGTGGCCGAGGCGGTGGCGCCGCGGCATTACCAGGACGGGTTCCACACCACGGGCACCTGCGGCACGTTCGGGGCGGCGGCGGGGGTGGCGAACCTGGTCCGGCCGGGGACCGCGCGGACCGCGGCGGTGCTGGGCATGGCGGGCAGCCAGTCGGCCGGGTTGCGCGAAAATTTCGGCAGCATGACCAAGCCGTTCCACCCCGGACGCTCGGCGGAGGGCGCAATTCTGGCCATGGACCTGGTGGCGCGGGGGTTTTCCGCCACCGCCACCATCCTGGAGGCGCCGCGCGGCTTCTTTCAGGCGGCGGCGGGCGGCTTCGACGAGGCGGCGATCCGCGGCAAGCTCGGCGCGCCCTGGACCTTCGCGATGCCGGGCATCTCGATCAAGCCTTACCCGTCCGGCTCGCTTACCCATCCGGCCATGTCGGTGATGGCGGAGTTGGTGGCGGCGCACGACATCCGCCCGGAGGCGGTCGAACGCATCAGGGTCGGCACGAACCGGCACATGCCGACCACCTTGCTGCATCACGACCCGCAGAACGAGCTGCAGGCGAAGTTCAGCATGCAGTTCTCGATGGCGATCCTGGTGCTGCGGCGCCGGGCGGGCTTGGCGGAATACGCCGACGCCACCGTGCTCTCCCCCGACGTGCAGGCGATGATGCGGCGGGTGGAGTTCCATGTGGACGCGGAGGCGGATGCGGCCGGGTTCGACAAGATGACGAGCCTGGTGGAGGTTCATCTCGCGGGCGGCGCGGCGGTGCGCGGACGGGCCGATTTCGGCCGGGGCAGCCCGGCCAACCCGATGGGCTGGGGCGAGGTTTGCGCCAAGTTCGAGGAATGCGCCGGCTACGGCGGATTGGCCGGGGATGCGGTCCGCGACGTGATCGCGATGGTCGAGGACCTGGACGGGCTGCCGGACGTGAGGCGGCTGGCGGCGGCGCTGGTGGTTTGAGGCGCTTGCCGCCAAGATAGCGCATGTCCATGCCGGCCGACGCGACCCATTTGGCTGAGCCCATGCGCGAGGCCCTCGTCATCCTGGGGGCGGCCGCGATCGTGATTCCGTTGTTCCACCGGCTGCGGGTCAGCCCGGTACTCGGGTTCATGCTGGTGGGCCTGCTGGCCGGGCCGGCGGGGCTTGGCGCGTTCACCGAGGCGGCGCCATGGCTGTCGCTGGTCACCATCTCCGACCGCGAGCGCATCGCCCCGGTCGCCGAGCTGGGCGTGGCGCTGCTGCTGTTCATGATCGGGCTGGAGCTGTCGTGGGAGCGCATCGTCAGCCTGCGGCGGCTGGTGTTCGGGCTGGGTGCGGCGCAGGTGGTGGGCTGCACCGCGGTTCTGGCGGCCGTGGCGGCGGCGTTCGGCGTCCCACGCGGCCCGGCGATCGTCATGGGCCTGGCGCTCGCGATGTCGTCCACGGCCATCGTGACCCAGGTGTTGGCCGAGGGGCGGCGCGTGACCGGGCGGGTCGGGCGCTGCAGCTTCGCAGTGCTGCTGTTCCAGGACCTGGCGGTGGTGCCGATCCTGTTCGCGCTCGGCGTATTGGGCCGTGGCGAGGCGGGCGGCGTTTGGCCGTTCCTGGTCGCGGCGGGTCAGGCGGTGGGCATGATCGTCGGGCTGGTGCTGCTGGGCCGGCTGGGGCTGCGGCCGCTGTTCCGCGGGGTGGCGCGAACGCGCAGCCCCGAGCTGTTCATGGCGGCCTGCCTGCTTGTGGTGCTGGCGACGGGGCTGGCGTCGGCGGCGGCTGGGCTCTCGATGGCGCTGGGGGCGTTGATCGCCGGGCTGCTGCTGGCGGAGACCGAGTACCGGCGGCAGATCGAGGTCACGGTGGAGCCGTTCAAGGGGCTGCTGCTGGGCGTGTTCCTGATCTCGATCGGGTTGAGCCTCGACCTGCGGGCCATCGCCGCGCACCCGCTGGCCGTGCTGGGGGCGGCGCTCGGCCTGGTGGGGCTGAAGGCGGCGCTGATCGCCGTGCTGGCGCGGGTGTTCCGGGTGCGATGGCGCGTGGGCGTGCAGGCGGGGCTGCTGCTGGGCCCGGGCGGGGAGTTCAGCTTCGTCATCCTCGGCTTGGCCGGCGGCATGGGGCTGATCGGCGCGGACCTGGCGGGCTTCGCCTTCCTGCTGGCGGCGCTGACCATGGCGGGCATCCCGGCCTTCGCGCGGCTCGGCCTTGTGGTGACCCGGCAGGCGCCGGCGGCGATTCCGGCCGGTTTCGAGCCGCCGGCTGCGGGAGCGGACGCGCCGCGGGTGATCATCGCCGGCTACGGCAGGGTGGGGCAGACCGTGGGCGCGCTGCTGGACGCCCATGCCGTGCCCTATATCGCGCTGGACAGCGACGTGGGGCAGGTGGGCGAGAGCCGGGAGGCCGGGGCCCCCGTCTATTATGGGGACGTGACGCAGGCGGAGCTGCTGCGCCGGGTCGGGCTGGGGACGGCCCGGGCGGTGGTGGTCACGATCGACGACCGGGCCCGGGCGGATGCGGTGGTGCTGCTCGCCCGGGCGGAGCGGCCGGACCTGCTGATCGTGGTGCGCGCGCGAGACGCGTTGCACGCGGCGCACCTGTATGGCATCGGCGCCACCGATGCGGTGCCGGAGACGATCGAGGCGAGCCTGCAGCTCTCCGAGGCCGTGCTGGTGGATTTGGGCGTGCCGATGGGGCCGGTGCTGGTGTCGATCCACGAGAAGCGGGCGGAGTTCCAGGCCGAGATCCGCGCGATGGCGCCGGGCGTGAACGTGCGCCGGCGCGGCCACGTGCGGCTGCGGGAGGGCGCGGCGGGGCCGGGAGGCGGCAGGCCTTGAAGACCAAGGTCGCGATTGTCGGCGCTGGCCCGGCCGGGCTCACGCTCGGCCAGCTTCTCACCGGCGCCGGGATCGACAACGTCATCCTGGAACGAAAGAGCCCGGAGTACGTGCTCGGGCGCATCCGCGCGGGCGTGCTGGAGCAGGGCACGGTCGAGCTGCTCGATCTCGCCGGGGCGGGCGGGCGCATGCACGCGGAAGGGCAGCCGCATACCGGTGTCGGGCTGGCCTTCGACGGCGAGGCGATCCGGATCGACTTCAAGGCGCTGATCGGCAAGTCCGTCCTGGTCTATGGCCAGACCGAGGTCACGCGTGACCTGATGGATGCCCGCGCTGCGTCCGGGTTCCCGACGGTCTACGGCGCCGCGGACGTGGCGCTGGAGGCGGTGACCGGCCCCTCCGCCCGTGTCGGCTTCACGAAGGATGGCCGGCGCGAGGCGGTCGAGTGCGATTGGGTCGCCGGGTGCGACGGCTTCCACGGCCCATGCCGGCAGGCGATCCCGGCCGGGTCGATCCGCACGTTCGAGCGCGTGTACCCGTTCGGCTGGCTCGGCGTGCTGGTGGACAAGCCCCCGGCGGCCGAGGAGCTGATCTACGCCCATCACGAGGCCGGATTCGCCCTGTGCTCGATGCGTTCGCCGGCACGCAGCCGGTATTACATCCAGTGCGGCATGCAGGAGCGGCTGGAGGATTGGCCGGACGGCCGGTTTTATGACGAGCTGTGCCGACGCATCCCGGGCCCGGCGGCGAACGCCTTGCAACGCGGGCCGTCCATCGGGAAGTCGATCGCGCAGCTCCGCAGCTTCGTGGCGGAACCGCTGCGCTTCGGCCGCCTGTTCCTGGCCGGCGACGCCGCCCATATCGTGCCGCCGACCGGGGCGAAGGGGCTGAACCTCGCCATGTCCGACGTCCGGTGCTTGTACGAGGCCTTCGCGTCGTATTACGCCAGCGGCTCCCCGGCCGGGATCGACGACTACTCGCGCCGCGCGCTGGCCCGGATTTGGCAAGCCGAGCGGTTCTCCTGGTGGATGACGACGCTGCTGCACATCTTTCCCGAAACCGACGCCTTCTCGCGCCGTATCCAGCGGGCCGAGTTCGACCATCTCGCCACTTCCGGAATGGCGCAGAGGGCGCTGGCCGAGAGCTACACGGGCCTTCTCCTGTGAGCGCCGACCCCGCCTTGGCCGATCCTGCCTTGGCCGATCCTGCCTTTCCGGAGTGAGTTGAACGCGATGATCGACTGGTCGATAGCCGTACCTTCTTTCTTCACCGCCCTCGTCGAGTGGGTCGAGGCGTTCACCATCGTGCTGGCCGTCAGCCTGAGCATCGGCTGGCGGGGCGGGATCGGCGCGGCGCTGGCCGGGCTCGCCACGCTCGCCGTGCTGACGCTCGTCGCCGGCCGCCTGCTGGCGACGGGGATCGACATCGGCTGGGTGCAACTGACCGTCGGCGTGTTCCTGACGCTGTTCGGCGTGCGCTGGCTGGCGAAGGCCATCGCGCGGCACGCCGGGCTGAAGCCGCTGCACGATGAGCAAGTGGAGTTCGAGCAGACACGCGGCAAGCTGACCGGCGGCGAGCTGACCGGGGACTGGGTTGCGGGGTGGACGATCGCCTACAAGGGCGTTCTGCTGGAAGGGCTGGAGGTTTGGCTGGTCGTGGTGGCGCTCGGCATGCGGACACCTGATGGGGCCGGGATGGCCAGCAGCGCCGGAGCCGCCCTGGCCGCGTTGGCGCTGACCTGCGCCGTGGGGGCGGCGGTGCGGGCGCCGTTGCAACGGGTGCCGGAGAACGCCATCAAGTTCGCCGTCGGCGCGATGATCGCCGCCTTCGGCACCTACTGGACGATGGAGGGCATCGGCGGCTCCGCAATATGGCCGCTGTCGGACTGGACGCTGCCGCTCCTCGGCGGGTTCTACCTGGTGAGCGGACTGGCCATCGCCATGGTGTTCCGCATGCGGGTGCGGCAGGGGCTCGCGTGATGGGCCCGTTCCTCAAAACCCTGTTCGGCGACCGCCGCAACGTGGCGGTCGTGGCAGCGCTGCTCGCCCTCGAATTCATGCTCGTCCGTACCGGGCACGGCGGCGCCGCGACGATCGTGGCGCCGCTGGCGACGATGGCGGGCGTGGCCTGGCTGGCGCCACGCTGACGCACTGATCAGAACCGCTGCGACACCCCGGCCAGGATGGCCCGGCGCAGGCCGGTCGGCTGGAGCGGGGCAGGGCGGGGAGCGGGCACGGCGCCGGGACCGCCCAGGTTCAGATCGAACCGCATCACCCGCTGCCCGAGGCCGGCCGGCACCGCATCGGCATAGACGTGTCTCCGGCAAAGGAGACGCTTCCCAGCATATGGGCGCCAGCCCGCTGCCCACCTATTTAGCGCCACACCGCTTGACCTTCTCATAGTGGGAAGGACCATGTGTTTGTCCGGATAGGAGGCCTGGACCATGCTGGACGCATCGACGCTCGATCAGGACACATCACGCGGCGTGGCGCCCGGCCCAGCGCCCGGCCCAGCGCCCGGCTCGACGCGGCGGCTCGGTCTCCGTGTGACCGGGATGAACTGCGCATCCTGCGTGCGGCGCGTCGAGCGTGCCGCTGCGGCCGTGCACGGCGTGCAGGAAGTCACCGTCAATCTCGCGACCGAGCGGGCGAGCATCGTAGCCGCACCGGGACTGCGAGCGGCCGATCTGGTCGAGGCCTTGGGCGAGGCCGGTTACCCGGTCGTGGAAGACAGCATCGACCTGGCCATCTCCGGCCTGAGTTGCGCGTCATGCGTGGGGCGGGTCGAGCGCGCCCTGCTCGGCGTGCCCGGCGTGATCGCGGCCGCGGTTAACCTGGCGACCGAGCGTGCCCGCGTGCGGGTCGTGGACGACATGGCAGGACCGGGCGACCTGGTCGCGGCGGTAACGGCCGCCGGCTACGGCGCACTGCTGCCCGGCCCCACGGCATCGGACCCGGCAGCAGCCGATGGGCGGCGCCCGCGCACCTGGTCCGGCAGGGACGGGATTGCCGCGGCCGCCGCCTGTGCGCTGTCGGCGCCGCTGCTGCTGCCCATGCTGCTGATGCCGTTCGGGGTGGATGCCACCCTGCCGGGGGCGGTGCAGCTCGCGCTGGCGACGATCGTGCAGGTGGCGTTCGGGGCACGGTTCTACCGGGGCGCCTGGCACGCGTTGCGGGCGTGGACGGGCAACATGGACACGCTCGTCGCCATTGGCACCACGGCCGCCTTCGGCCTGTCCATCTGGCAGCTCGCGGCCGGACATGGCGCCCACCTCTACTTCGAGGCATCGGCCGCCGTCATCGCGCTGGTGCGCGTCGGCAAATGGCTGGAGGGACGGGCCCGGCGCCAGGCTGGCGAGGCCATCCGCTCTCTGGAACGGCTGCGGCCCGAGCGCGCCCGCGTGCGCCGCGGCGGGACGGAGCAGGACATCGGCGTCGCTGCCTTGCGCGCCGGCGACCTCCTCGTCGTCCGCCCCGGTGAGCGCATCCCGGCCGACGGCCTGGTGCGTGAAGGCGGCGGCAGCGTGGACGAGAGTCTGCTCACGGGTGAAAGCCTGCCCGTGGCCAAGGAACCCGGCTGCCGCGTCGTCGGCGGCAGCCTGAACGGCGAGGCGCTGCTGGTGGTCGAGGCGACGGCGCTGGGCGCTGAAAGCCAGCTCGCCCGAATGGTGCGCCTGGTCGAGGACGCGCAGGCCGCCAAGCCGCCGGTGCAGCGCCTGGTGGACCGGGTCAGCGCCGTGTTCGTGCCCGTGGTGGTGGCGATCGCCATCCTGACCTTCGCGGGCTGGTGGCTCGCCGGGGCCGGTGTGGAAGCAGCGCTGGTGAATGCGGTCGCCGTGCTGGTGATCGCCTGCCCCTGCGCGCTGGGCCTGGCGACCCCGGCCGCGATCATGGTCGGCACGGGGAGCGCCGCCCGGCACGGCATCCTGATCCGCGACCCGGCGGCATTGGAACAGGCGCACGCCATCCGGACGGTCGTGTTCGACAAGACCGGCACCCTGACCGAAGGGCGCCCGGCCCTCGTTGCCCGGCAGGCAGCCCCCGGGGTGACGGCCGACGAGCTGCTGCGCCTCGCCGCCGCGGTGCAGGCCGGCAGCGAACACCCGCTCGCCCGCGCCGTGCTGGCGGCAGCGTCCGAGGTCCCCCGGGCGGAGGGCGTGCGCGCCCTGGCCGGGCGCGGGGTCGAAGGTGTGATCGGGGACAGGACCGTGTTGCTCGGCAACGCGCGCCTGATGCGGGACGAGGGCATCGGCACCTCGGCGCTGTCGGGCGAGGCGCGCCGGCTGGAGGAGGATGGCCGAACCGTGTCCTTCGTGGCTGAGAGAGCCGGGCCAGGAGGTGAGGGGCGGCTGTTGGGGCTGCTCGGCTTCGGCGATGCGATCAAGGCGGGGGCGCCCGCCGCGGTGGCCGAGCTGCGCCGGCGCGGCCTGCATGTGGTGCTGCTGACCGGCGACAATGCCGGTGCGGCGGCGGCCGCGGCCCGTGCCCTCGGCATCGACGAGGTTCGGGCCGAGGCGCTGCCCGCGGACAAGGCCGGGCTCGTCGCCTCGCTGCGGAAGCAGGGCGCCGTGGCCATGGTGGGCGACGGCGTGAACGACGCGCCCGCCTTAGCCGCCGCCGACCTCGCGATGGCCATGGCGACCGGCACGGACGTGGCGGCGGCGGCGGCCGGGATCACGCTGATGCGCGGCGACCCGGCCCTGGTGCCGGCGGCGCTGGACATCGCGGGCCGAACCTATTCCCGCATCCGCCAGGGCCTGTTCTGGGCCTTCGCCTACAACGTCGTCGGCATCCCGCTCGCGGCCTCCGGCCTGCTCAGCCCCGTGGTCGCCGGCGCGGCCATGGCGTTCTCCAGCGTCAGCGTCGTGGGCAGCGCCCTGCTGCTGCGGCGGTGGCGCCCAGCCGGGAGCATCACGTGAACATCGGCGAGGCCGCGGCGGCTTCAGGCGTGTCGGCCAAGATGATCCGCTACTACGAGAGCGTCGGGCTGCTGGCGGCGGCGGGGCGGAGCAGTGCGGGATACCGGCGTTACGCGGAGGCAGAGCTTCACGCGCTGCGGTTCCTGCGCCGGGCGCGGTCGCTCGGCTTCTCCGTGGCGCAGATGCGCGAGCTGCTGGCGCTGTGGCGTGATGGCCGGCGATCCAGCGCCGACGTGAAGCGGCTGGCGCTGGGGCATGTGGAAATGCTGGAAGCGAAGGCGCGGGAGCTGCAGGAGATGAGCACCGCCCTGCGCCGGCTGGCGGACCAGTGTGAGGGCGACCATCGGCCCGACTGCCCGATCATCGACGAACTGGCAGACGTGCTGTCCGGTCGCCCGGCTCCAGCCAAATGTCGTACGTGACCGTCGAAGTTCAGCATTCGTCCTGAACGACGGAGACCGGGCCAGGCTCACCGCAAGGAGAACGTCACAGGCAATGTCAGCTTGATCGTGTCACCGGGCAGTTCGGCCGGTATTGGAGGCAACGGCTCGGCGCGTCGAATCAGCGCAACGGCCTCCTCGTCGAGCGCCGGAGAGCCGGAGCTGCGGACGAGGCTTGCAGAAACGATGTGGCCGTTGCGATCCATCATGAAGGTCACGGTGGCGACACCCTGCTCGCCGCGTTCGCGGGCGTTGTCAGGGTAACGCTTGGCGCGTTGCAGCCGGCCGGCCAACTCGCCGCGCCACCCGGCAACGGCCGTGGAGGCAGCGGCGGGGGCAGTTGCCGAAGCTGCTGGCGGGGCAACTGCAGGGGACGGTGGAGCGCCGCGGGCGGAAGGCTCCGGTGAAGCGAACTCCGGTGTGCGTTCTGGGGTCGCCCGCTGTGGTGGCCGCGAGGCCGGGCGCGGGATCGCCGGTTTCGGCAAGGGTCGGGGCCGCAGAGGTGGAGCGGGCTGAGGCGCTGGCTCGGGGGGCGGCGCTGCTATCGCTGGCGGCGGCAGAGGTGGCGGCGCTGGCGGGACGGGCTCCGCCGGCGCCGGCGCCGGTTCCGGGGGCGATACCGCGGGTGGCGACGGCTGAGGAGGATCCGGAGGTGGCGAAGGAGTTGATGGCGTTGGCAGATCAGTCGGCTGGGGCACTGGCGGGGCCGGCGATGCCTGCGGCTCTGGAGAGGTAACTACGGATGCTGAAGCTGAAGGCGCAGGAGCCAGATCCATCATCACGGCCTCCGGCGCTGGCGGCGGCAGTATGGGCACGGGTACGCGGCGCAACAGCAGTGCCCCCAAGCCCACATGCATTCCGATGATCAGCGTGAAACACGCACTCCAACGCAGCACGTTGGCGATCTCGCTCCCGCGCCACGTGTCTGGTGCGTCGATCACTGCCCCGCCTGGCTCATATCGAGTCCAACGAGCGCAATCTTGAGGTAGCCTGCCCCGCGCAGCAGGTTAAGCACGCCCATGACCTCGCCGTATGGCACGCCCTTGTCGGCACGCAGAAACACACGCTGGTCGTGGTTTCGACCGGAGGCTGCGTCCAGTGCGGCACCGAGCGCCTCTCGCGCCACCGGCGTGTCGCCGAGGGCAAGCGCGCGGTCGGCCGCTATCGTCAGGAACATAGGCTTGTCTGGTCGAGGCTGCGGCTGAGCCGTCGATGCCGGCAACTCGACCCTCACGTCCACCGTCGCAAGCGGTGCCGCCACCATGAAGATGATCAGCAGCACCAGCATCACGTCGATGAAGGGCGTGACGTTGATCTCATGGGCTTCTGCGAGTTCGTCGTCGTCGCCACCAAGCTTGATCGCCATGATGCTATTCGCCTACGGCCCGTAACCGTCCCGGCGGTCCCCGATCCAGGTCGCGCGATAGCAAGCGCATGGTTTCGGCAACTGCGTCCGCAAGCCGGGCCTTGTGGCCGGTGATGGCGCGCGCGAACACGTTATAGATCACGACGGCTGGAATGGCTGCGACAAGGCCGACCGCGGTGGCGAGCAATGCTTCGGCTATGCCGGGCGCCACCACGGCCAGGTTGGTGGTCTGGGCGCGGGAAATCCCGATGAACGCGTTCATGATGCCCCACACCGTGCCGAACAGCCCCACGAACGGTGCGGTTGCGCCAATGGTGGCCAGCACTCCCGTTCCTCGGCCCATGCTGCGCCCGGCCCCGGCAACCAGGCGTTCTAGCTGCCATGCCGCGCGCTCCTTCACGCCTTCTTTTCCCGGTGCATCAGCCGATGCCGCGACCTCCGCCCGTGCCGCGCGAACCAGGGCGCCACAGGGCCCCTCGGCCGATCCAAGTTGCCGCCCGGCCTCGTCCAAGCTGCTTGCGCCGTGGAGCGCCGCAAGTCCGGCGCGCGCGTGCCGGGCGGCAAAGAAAAGCTCCAGTGCCTTGGCCAGCGCCACCGTCCAGGTCAGCACCGAGGCGAACGCCAACCCCGCAATAACGGCCTTTACCACCCAGTCCGCATGCGCGATCATGCCCCAAGCCGACAAATCTTGCGGCAACATCGCCGTTCCAACGGGTACCGCCGAACTTTGTGGCGCGCCGTCCTGGGCCATGACGGCTAGGGGAACCGCGACCAGCAGCAGGAGGGAGGCTGACAAGGTGCGGGCTATGCTTGTAGTTGACCGCCAGCGCACAGAGTGAGCGAAACCGATCACCTGTCGGGTCCAAGTATCTAACATTCAGGCTCTTTCACATTGTCTCGGTCCATCGAAGCGGACTGATACAATATATCAAGCCAGGCGTGCGATCGGCAACCACGAGGTTCGCTTCACGGCCCTGACGCTCAAATGCACGGAGCCTCGACAGCTTCTTCGGTCTTGCACGTAGCGCAGATGCCGGTGAGCTCGACGGTGCGCTGGTCCAGCGCAAAACCGAGCCGATGTCCAAGACTCTCCGCCGCCGCGGCGATCTGTCTATCCTCGGCCTCTACAACGGTGCCGCATTGTCGGCAGATCAGGAATTGGACGGCGTGGGGGTGATCCGGGTTGTCGCACGCAATGAACGACCGCGTCGTCTCCAATCGATGCACCAAGCCGTGCTCGACCAGGAAGTCGAGGCACCGGTAGACGCTGGCGGGGGTGATGGACGCATCTTCCGGCTGCAACATATCGCGCAGCTCGTAGGCTGTGAGCGGCCGCTTTCCCTCAAGCAGCTTTCCCAGGACAGCCCGGCGCTGGCGGGTCATCCGTCCGCCCCGGCGTCGGCAAATCGATTCCAGCTCATCGAGCGTGCTAATCTCCGGCGTACTGGTCATGACCTGCCTCCCGTGTTCGCAGCCATGGCGCAATCCGCAGCCTGTCGGGACGGGCTTCGGTCAAGACGTGCGCGTCGCTGCCCCACTGCGTGCAGGATACGCGAACGCTAGCGATCAGTCAGCTTCCGCCAGCGGCGGATTTTCCTCGGCGGTGCGAAGCAGCCGGCGTCAGGCCGGCCGCGCCCCGACCTGGCGAACGCCGGCCAGCATCATCAACGTATTGCGCATGCCTCGAAGCCGCGCCGCAGTTCCGGCCGGTTCAGCTCACGTCCGATGAACACGATCCGGCTCTGCCGAGGAGAGCCCGCCTTCCAGGGCCCGATGTAGTCGCCGTCGGCAATCATATGAACCGCCTGGAATGCAAATCGTCGGTCGTCTCCGTCGAAGTTCAGGATTCCCTTGGTGCGCAGCAGATCCTGGCCTTTCTCGGCCAAGACAGAGCCGATCCACTGATTGAACCGCTGCGTATCGAGCGGGGCATCCGACGTCAGGCTGACTGACGTCACGGCATCGTCGTGCTGATGTTCGTCCTCGCCGGTAAGGAAATCCGGCTCCATCTCGAGAATGCGGGCGAGATCGAAAGAACCCCGGTCCATCAATTCAGTGATCGGCACGTCGGCTTTCTGTGCGCGCAGGATGCGGGCGGACCGGTTGATCGAACGGATTCGGCTTTCGACAGCCTCCAGTTCGTCGGGTGTCACCAGATCGGTCTTGTTCAGGACGATCACGTCGGCGAAGGCGACCTGCTCCTCTGCCTCGTGCGTGTCTTCCAACCGGGCGAACAGGTGCTTCGCATCGACGACGGTCACGATCGCGTCCAAGCGGGAGCGCGCCTTGACTTGTTCGTCCACGAAGAAGGTCTGCGCGACCGGGGACGGGTCGGCCAAGCCAGTCGTCTCGACGATGATGCCGTCGAGCCTGCCCGAACGCTTCACCAACTGGTTGATGATGCGGATCAGGTCGCCGCGCACGGTGCAGCAGATGCAGCCGTTGTTCATCTCGAACACCTCCTCGTCGGCATCCACGACGAGGTCGTTGTCCACACCCAACTCACCGAATTCGTTGATCACGACGGCGTATTTCTTGCCGTGGTTCTCCGAGAGGATACGGTTGAGCAGTGTCGTCTTGCCGGCGCCAAGGTAGCCAGTCAGCACCGTAACCGGAATCTGTGAGGCGGCAGGCGAGATGGTCAGCGACATGGCAACCCCTTTCCAAGCGGCGCATTGCGGCAGCGCCAGAGTTGACACTTTATATCAACTCTTGTCCCAATCGGCGAGTCCGATTATGGAAGTGATACAATATATCGCTTCCTCTGCCGCGAGATTGCACCATGACCGCCGGCCTGCTCCGGATGCGAGCCATCCCGGACTCTGCTGTTCGGGTCCACGACCCGGGCGCTTCCATAACGAGGCCCACCGCAGCCCGGTCGGCATCTGGTCCGGACGTCGGTCCCGCTTCGAACGATGGAACAATCCGACACTCGATCTGGCAACGCTACGAGGGCGATGCCTGGGCTGCCTTCGATCAGTTGCCGAAAGCCATCCGGCAGCGGTTGAACGAGCACGCCTACGACGCCTGGTCGGTCAATGCCCTGATCCTGTGGCGGCACTACCGCCGGCTGCATCCGACGCACGAGCGCGCGCTGCGTGGCCTGCTTCGGTATCTGGACCACTGCGAACGCCTGGAGCGTCGCGCTTTCGCTGCGGACTACATGCGCCGGCACGGCACTCAGTTGCCGCACGATGCCGCTGGAACTGCGGTGCTCCGGTATGCGAGGCCAGAGCAGGATGAGGCGAGATGCTCCTGATGACCACCCACCCTGCCTTCCTCGACGACACTGTGCCCGTCACCGGACGAGGTAATCACAGGCGCGATCCTCCAGGCGGCCCACCTGGAAGGATTCCACCCGGGGACCGCCGTGGTCGAACTCGAAGGGCTATGTGCCGCCTGTTCGCAGCCGGCCTGAATGTTCGGCTTTCTCTGGATCGACCAGCTCAACCTCCCGCGCGACGTGGCGCGACAGTGGTGAGGGCTTGCCCGCTGCCCACCTGGCAACGGGCATCGCGGTAAAAAGATAGACCGTTGCGCTCAGGGCGGTGATCCAGAAGCTGGTCGGCCAGTCCGTATAGTAGGCCAGCGTGATGCCGAGCCAGGCTTCGGTCAGCGCAAGCGCGATCGAGAGCACGATGCCCTTTCCGACGCTGACCGTCAGGCGTTGTGCGGAAGCGGCCGGGCCAACCATGAGTGAAAAGACCAGGAGCACGCCGACGATCTGCGCGCATTCGGCCGTAGCCAAGGCGACGATCGCGAGGAACAGCACGGAATAAAGCCGCAGCGAGACGCCCTTTGCCTCGGCCAGTTCCGGTTGCAGGCTGGCGAACAACAAAGGGCGGGAGATCACCGCGAGTGCCGCCAGACTCACGGCGCCGAGCGCCAGCAGTGTCCAGACGGTGGCGACGTCGACGGCGAGCACGTTGCCGAACAAGAGCGCCGTCGCCTGGGTGGCGAACGCGGTGTAGAAATGCAGGAACAGCAGCCCCAGGCCGAGCGAAAAGGCGAGCACCAAGCCGATCGCCACATCGCGCTGGGCAAGGCGCTCGCCCATCATCCCCATACCGATGCCCGCCGCGACCGTCGTCAGCACGAGGCCCCAGAGCGGCGCGATCCCGACGAGGAACGCGCCTGTGGCGCCCGTAAATCCGACATGCGCCAGCGCGTGCCCGGCAAAGGTTTGTCCGCGCAATACGAGAAAGTAGCCGACCGCGCCTGAGACCATCGCCACGATGGTAGCCGCCGCGAAGGCGTTCTGCATGAAGTCGTACTCAAGCATGGCTTGGGGGCACCCTTAGGTCAGCCAGCGGGCCGCCATGCTCGTGCCGATGGTCGTCGCGTTCGGCGTCATGACGGCCGGACATAACGAAAATGCGGCCGTCTAGCCGGACAACCTCGATCTCCGATCCATATAGCCTGGAGAGCACAGGTGTCGTGATCACCTCGTCGACTGTGCCCAGCGCCGCATGCCCGCGGCCGAGATAAAGAACCCGATCAAGGGCGCCCAACAGAGGGTTCAGCTCATGCGCGCTGAACAGAACGGTGATGCCAAGCTCGACTTGCAGTGACTTCGCCAAGTCCACCACGCCGCGTTGATGGTGCGGATCAAGGCTCATCAGCGGCTCGTCGAGCAACAGCAGGCGAGGCCGCCCGATCAACGCCTGCGCCAGAAGAAGGCGCTGCCGCTCGCCGCCAGATGTCTCAGCCAGAGGTCGCCGGCCCAGGTCGCGGGCGCTGACCAGGTCGAGCGCCCGGTCAACCTCGGCTCGCCCAGCCCGCCCCGGAAACGGCAAGCCGAGGCGGTGGCCATCGACCACGCCGGCCACGAAGTCCCAGCCGCTCAGCCGCATGCTCGCAATTGCGCCGCGAACCTGTGGCATGTAGCCGATGGCCGGGTTGCCCCGCACCGCAGGGTGGCCGAGTACCGTGATGCTGCCCTCCCTCGGCCTTACAAGCCCAAGGATTGCTCGCAGCAGTGTGGTCTTGCCCGCCCCGTTCGGTCCCAGCACGCCTATGAACTCGCTGGTGCCGATGCCGAGAGTGACATCTGCCAGGATCGCCCGACCGCCAAGGTCCAGGCGGACGTCTCTCAATTCGATCGCGTTCACGTGGGCTATTTCGGCAGTGCCCGGTCAATGGCGTCGAGCTCGCCCAGCATCCAGGCTTGATACTTCTTGCCCGCAGGCTCGGTTTCGGTGGCACCGACCACGGCGATACGCGAAGCCCTGGCCAGCTTCTCCATGCGCGCGGCGACAGGGTTGGAGGCCTGGCTGTTGTAGACCAGCAGCTTCACCTGATGTGTCTTGAGGTCGGCTTCGAACGCGGCGATGTCGGATGCGCTCGGCTCCGTGTTGTTCATCACTGAAAGCTGGAACGACTGGTTGCGCACCTGCATCCCGAGGGCGTCGAACATGTAGCCGAACACCGGTTCAGTGGCCGCCACCGGCGTGCCGTTCAGGCGTGCGCGCAGGGACGCGATCTTGGCCTGGATCGGCTGCACGGACTCCTGGAACTTGGCCAGGCGCTGCCGGTAATCGGCTTGGTGCGCTGCGTCGGAGTTGCTCAGCTCGTCCGTGAGCGCCTTGGCCAACGCCAGCATGGTCGCCGGATCGTACCAGATGTGCGGATTATCGCCGGGCTTCTTGCCCACGAGGGA
Organism: uncultured Acetobacteraceae bacterium; assembly: GCA_964235765.1. GTDB lineage: Bacteria > Pseudomonadota > Alphaproteobacteria > Acetobacterales > Acetobacteraceae > JAVVHH01. The sequence goes on along the minus strand of CAXSDH010000004.1, from coordinate 24,581 downwards.
AGCCACGACGATCGTCTTGCGGTTCGGGTTGCGGGCGGCGCCGAGCAGCTTCTCCATCCATGCGTCATAATCGACGCCGTTGTAGATCACGATCTGCGCCGCAGAGATGCTGCGCGCGACGGATGGGCTCGCCTCGAACAAATGCGGATCCTGGTCGGGGTTGCTCAAGATGCTCGTGACCTTGACGTCGGGACCCCCGATCTGCTGCGCGATGTCACCGTAGAAGTTCTCGGCCGCGACGATCGCCAGTGGGGCACGCGCGGGCTGGGCCTGAATCGGGGTGCCGACGGATAACGCGGCGGCGAATGCTGTTGTCAGAAACGCAAGTACGGTCAGTCTCGGCATCGAACTCTCCGGTTTCTAAGGGCGCCACCTCCGCTCAGGCGCGCTAGTTTGACACAAGGTATCGTTGCCAGCGAGCAACACCCGCCGCCTTCCCAGGCGGTGCTGTCACATTATGCCATTGCACGATTTGACACAATGTATCACTTAGGCCGTGCCGCTTATCAGCACGGAGAGGTCGGATGAAGAGACGCCATATCGCACTGCTGAGCAGCGCAATGGCAGCCGCGGGCGTCACCTCCGTGCTCGCCGCTGACCCGCCTCCGAGCGCGCCGACCCGCACCGTGCCCGCTCGGACGATCCCGGACCCGGCGCCCGCCGTCAATCTCGGGGGCGAGCTAATCCTCGACGACATCAGCGTGGTGGCGAGGCGGCTGGACGCGGCGCGGTTGAGCATCCAGCCGAGCCTCGGTGCCACCAAGACCGACTTTAGCCGCCAGGCGATTGAGACGATCCCACAGGGCGACAACGCCGGGTTGAACCAGGTGTTGCTCCGGGCTCCCGGCGTGGTGCAGGACGCATTCGGCAACGTGTTCATCCGCGGCGACCACCGCAACGTGCAGTACCGCATCAACGGCGTGCAACTGCCGGAGGGCCTGGCCGGCTTTGCCAGCACGCTCCAGGCGCGGTTTGCCAACTCGGTTTCGCTGCTGACCGGGGCATTGCCCGCTCAATACGGCTTCCGCACCGCAGGCGTGGTGGATATCCAGACCAAGACTGGGATCAACAGCCCGGGCCTCACCGTGTCCTTGTACGGCGGCAGCCGTGGCGTGGTACAGCCCAGCTTCGAGTATGGCGGCCGCACCGGTCCCGTCGACTACTTCTTCACTGGCGATTACCTCCGCAGCAACATCGGCATCGAGAACCCGACCAGCCGCTTCAATGCCCGCAACGACGAGACGAACCAAGCCCGCGGCTTTGCCTATGTGAGCGGCATCATCGACGACACGACCCGACTGACGATGATGACCGGCTCATCATACGGCGATTTCCGCATCCCGACCCAGGGCGGCCTCACGCCCCAACTCGGCCTGACCGTCAACGGCGCCTCGGACTTCAACAGCGCCACCCTGCGCCAAAGGCAGCGCGAGTATCAGCAGTTCGGCATCGTCAGCCTGCAGAAGCACACGGACAGCGTAGACCTGCAGACCTCGGTGTTCACCCGCAACAACGTCTTGATCTACTCGCCCGACCCGCTCGGGGACCTGCTTTACAACGGCAATGCGCAGAACGCCCGGCGGCAGATCACCTCGACCGGGCTGCAAACCGATGCGAGCTGGCGGGTCAACGAGTACCACACCCTGCGCGGCGGCTTCCTGGCGCAGATCGAGCGGACCAGCAGCCGAGCCGCCAGCTCCGTGCTGCCTGTGGACGACTTCGGCATCCAGACCACCGACCAGCCCACGTCCATCCTGGACAAGAATGCCCGCACCGGCGGCTTCTACGGCATCTACCTACAGGACGAGTGGCGCATCCTGCCGAAGGTGACGATCAACTACGGCGCCCGTGCTGACGTGGTAGACGAGTACACGCACGAGGCCCAGCTCAGCCCGCGAGTGAACGTGGTCTACAAGCCGTTCGAGGGCACAAGTCTGCACGCCGGCTACGCCCGCTACTTCAGCCCGCCGCCGTTCGAGTTGGTCGCCAATCAGACCATTACCCGAGTGCTCGGCACCACGGCGCAGCCTGAGGTCCTGCAGAGCGGCTCTGTGAAGGCAGAGCGGTCGCACTACTTCGATGCCGGGATTCAGCAAGTCGTGCTGCCCGGCCTGACGCTGGGCGTCGACGGCTTCTACAAGCGCGCACGCAACCTGATCGACGAGGGCCAGTTTGGCTCGCCGATCCTGCTTACCGCCTTCAACTATGCACGCGGCGACGTGACGGGTGTGGAGTTCTCCGGCACCTATGAGAACGGACCGCTATCGCTGTTCGGCAATCTGACCATATCGCGGGCGATCGGACGGAACATCGTTAGCAGCCAGTTCAATTTCAGCCAAGCTGATCTGGACTACATCGCCCAGCATTACATCCACCAGGACCACGACCAGCGCTTCACCGGGTCAGCGGGGGCTGCCTACACCTTGATGCAGGGCCGACCGACGCCGTTGCGGCTTTCGACCGACTTGCTGGTCGGCAGCGGCCTACGATCCGGCAACGGAGACATCCCGAACGGGCGAGCACTGGGCGGGTACTACACGATTAACCTGTCCGCGGTGCAAAAGCTCGATCCCAGCGTGCTGGGCGGCTACGGCCGGGGCACGGAGCTACGGCTGGACGTCATCAACCTGCTGGACCGCAAGTATGTGCTCCGCGACGGCAGCGGCCTCGGGGTCGGCAACCCGCAGTACGGACTGCGTCGGGCAATTCTTGCTGGGGTGTCGCAAAAATTCTGATTGAGGGAGCTAAGCCGGACCGTGTCGGCTTGGGCCTTGATCAAGTGCGGCCTCCCCCGTGGCGCCGTCGATCACCTCCGCCGCCTGCCCGGCATAGTCGATGAACAACCGCTCCCCAGCCGGATGGCTCTGCCGCATCGTGGGCGACACGCGGCCGCGCCAGTCGCGTGCCAGATCGCAGAACCGGCTGTAGCCATTCCCATCCGGTTGCCCACCTTGCCCACGTCGATGCTCCAGCCCAGTTGAGCCGAAACCTCTATCGAACTTAAGGCCTCAGCCTCAACAACTTGTCGGCATTGGCGTGCGCGATCTTGACACGGGCGTCCGGCGAGATCGGCAGCGCGTCCAGGAAATCGCGCCCGCGCTGGTTCGGGCTGAACGGGTAGTCCACCGAGAACAACACCCGATCCGCCCCAAACGTCATCAACAGCGGCACCAGCGGCGCGAGGGTGAAGAAGCCGCTGGTAGTGACCCAGACCTGGTCGGTGATGGTCTGGCTGACGGTGCGGGTCAGCCGGTTCCGCGCTTCGTCGGCGAAGACCTGGTCGCAGCGGGCGAACATTGCCGGCAGGCCCTCGCCCATGTGGCCGATGATCAGCTTCAGGCCGGGGTGACGGTCCAGCGCCCCCGACAGCGCCAGCCGCAGCACGTGGATCGCCGTCTCCGAATGCCAGCCCCACCCGGACATCGAGAGCAAGTAGCTGGCATCGCCCGGCAGCCCATCGTAATAGGCCCGGCGCACTGCCTCCGGCGGCAGGGCAGGATGCACGTAGAGCGGCACGTCCAGTTGTGCGAACCGGGCCAGCAGCGGATCGAACGAGGGGTGGTCTAGGAACAGGCCACCGGTCGTGCCGTTCACCATCCCTCCGACGAAGCCGAGTTCGGTGATGCAACGCTCCAGCTCATCGGCCGCGGCTTCCGGCGCCGTCATGGGCAGATGGGTGAAGCCGGCATAGCGGCCGGGGTTCTCCGTGATGAGCTGCGCTAGCAGTCCGTTCATATCGCGGGCGAATGCGGGACCTTCGTCGGGCGGCATCAGGTCGGCACCTGGCCCAGCGGCCGACAGGACTTGCAGGGTGATGCCGGCCGCGTCCATGTCGGCGATCCGGGCCGGGCCAGTGTCCTGCAGCAGATCGGCGCGCGCGACCGCCGGAGGCGGTTTGCCACTTGGCACGCCTCGGGCCGCCAGGGCCTGCTTGCTGACCTTGCTGCCCATGGCGGGAATGGTGAAGTGTTCTTCGAGCGCGACGATGCGCATGGCTGGCTCCTCTGACCTCACGCTGGAATGGTGTCGTTGCTTAGGCGAAGCCGTACAGGCGGGCCGGGTTGTCGACGAGGATGCGGGTGCGGACGGCATCGTCGGGGGCCCACCGCGACAGCAGCCCGAGCAGGTCGGCATCGTCGGGGCGGCGGTCTTGCGGCAGGCTGTGGTGCGGCCAGTTGCTCGCCCACAGCATGCGGTCCGGTGCCGCCTGGATCAGCGCCCGGGCGAGGGCGCTCACGTCTGCATAGTCGGGCGGACCGGACCTGGATACCTCGTAGGGGGCCGACAGCTTCACGTACGTCCTGCCCTGCCCCACAAGGTCGAGCAGCGCCTTGAACGCTGTATCGGTGACCGGAACCGGCTCGATGAACTTGCCGGTCTGGTCGATCACCAGGGTGGCGGGCAAACGGGATAGGAGGTCCATCTGGTCCGGGAGTTGGCGTCCGTCGCACTGGATCTGGATGTGCCAGCCGTAGGATGCCACCCGTTCGGCGACCGGTTCGACATCGTCCCAGGACTGGAGCGTGCTCTTCAGCAGGTGGAACCGCGCGCCACGCGCGCCCAGCCCGTTCAACCGGCGCAACTCCGGCTCCGGCACCGAGGGCTCGACGGTGACGACGGCCCGCCCGGTGCCGCCGAGACCGGCCAGCGCCATCAGCACCCCCGTGTTGTCGAACTTGAACGCGGATGGCTGTACCAGAACCGTCCGGTCCACACCGAGCTGGCGTCTTTGGGCAAGGTAGTCGGCGAGACTGGCCGGCTCCAGCTTCAGATTTGAGGCCGCCAACTGCGCCGGGTCGAAGATGTGCACGTGCGTATCGCAGGCGCCTGCCGGCGTCATGGCGGTCAGTCCAGGTAGAAGGCGTCGTGGTAGGCGCCCTGGATGCTGCCGCCGGGAACGGGTCCGCCGCCCGGGATGTGCACGGCGTCGCCGATCACCGCGAGCGTCGCGCCGTGCAGCCCGTGCCGCGGCAGGGCCATCGGGGTCAGCGCTTCCCAGGTGTCGGTCGCCGGGTCGTAGGCCTCGTTGGTTCCGAACACCCGGCCGGTCGCCTCACCGCCCATGACGAGAATGCGCCCCTTGTGGAACACGCACGAAGGCCCGCTTCGGGAGGTCGGCATCGGAGCCCGGAACGACCAGTTGTCCGACTTCGGGCTGTAGACGGAATGCAGGGTGGTGTTGAAGTCGTAGCTGTCCATGCGCCCACCGATCGCGTGGATCTGGCCATCCACCACCGCCACCCCCATGTGGTCGCGCTGCCCGACGAAGGGCTGCGTTCCCGTCGAACCACGCATGCCCAACAGGATGGTGTACTTGTCCGTGGCCGGGTCGTAGATCTCGTGCCACTCGACCGAACGCACGTCCCGGCCGCCGAGCAGGTGGATCTTGTCGTCCAGCACTACGGCGGAGGCGGCGCCGCGCGGGCGGCCCAGCCCTGCGATCGGGTGCCACTCATCGCTGGCGGTATCGTACACGAAGCATTTGGAGATGGGGCAGCGGTTCTGCTCGATGAAGCCGCCGAAGGCGTACAGCTTGGTCCCTAGCGGAACCAGCGCGATATGGTTGGACGGCACCGGGAACGGCGCCATGAACGACCAGGTTCCGGATTGGGGGTCGAAAACCTGATGGTAGTCGTTGTCGACCCGGCCACGGGCGTAGCCGGCGACCACGTGGATCTTCCCGTTGCAGGCGACCACACCCATCTCACCCACCGGAACCGGCAGGCGCGGCTGTTTCACCCACCGTCCCGGCTTGGCCGCGGGCGGCACGGTGCTCGTCAGGTAACGCTGGGCCTCCGCCGTTGCGGGGATGGCCGTGATCTTGGGGTTTTGCAATCCGATGAAGAGCGGATCGTCCGTGGCCGCCGGCCCGCGCAGGGAACCCTGGAGTACTGACATCGGATGCTGTCCCTCGATTGGATGACGATCGGATCAGGCGTGGACGCCGGCAGCCTGCAGCAGCTTGCGCGTCTCGGAGACGCCCTCGGCGGCAACCTCATAGGGCGAGCGGTCCCACAATACGGGATTGGGCGCCTCGTAGCTGAGATATCCGGAGTAGTTCTTCTCGGCGAGCAGGCCGAACACGTCGTTCCATCGGACGGTCCCCTGGCCCGGCGGCAGCCGGTCGGTGGGCCGCTTGACGCCCGTGACGGGATGCTCCGGGACGTCGCTGAACTGGAAGACGAGGATGTCTTCCGGCTTTACCGACTCAAACCCCCGGCCGCCTGCGTTGCTGCGGGCCAGGTGATAGGCATCCAGCAGCATGCCGCAATTCGGCTTGCCTGCACCGTAGACCACCTCGTGCTGGACCTCGATGCAGTTGATGACCTCGTGCTGTGAGTTGAATTCCAAGGCCAGTTTCAGGTCGTACTCGGCCGCCAGGTCGCCGGCGATCTTCATGTTGGCGATGGCGTCCCGCACTGCCCCGGTCAGCGGGCCCGGCGCGCTCATGATCATGCTGCAGCCCAGCGCCACCGCGTTCTCGCAACTCTGGCGGAATACCCGCCACAGCCGCTTGCTCTCCTCGCCGGTGGCAAAGATCCAGCCGTATTCGACGCCCAGGATGCCGACCGTCATGCCGCTCGCGCGTACGATCTCCAGCACCTGGTCGTTCGTCATGCCCTGGTCGAAGCAGCGCTTGAAATCGGTCCAGCGCAACTCGACCGCGTCGTACCCGGCCTTCGATGCCGCATCGAGGGCGGTCGGCAACGGCGTGGTGTCGATGGTCCAGGTGTGGAGCGCCAGGCGGCCGAGCTTCGCGGGCCGGTTGGGTTCAGGCGTTGTCGACAAGGAACTTCTCCAACTGTGCGTTGAAAGCGGCCGGCTGCTCGATGCTGGCCTGATGGGCGGCGGAGGGGATCGCGTAGTAAGCGGCGCCCGGGATGCCCTGGGCGAGGGCCTGTGCCATCGCGGGCGGCGTTGCCTGGTCTTCATCGCCAACCATCACCAGGGTGGGGCAGCCGACGCGCCCCAGGTCACCGGCGACGTTATGGCCGATGATCGCCTCGCAGCAACCGATGAAGCCTTCGGCCGGAGTAGCACTGATAAGACCTGCGAAGTGCTCGGCAACGCCCGGTTCCCGCCGCAGGAAGCCGGGCGTGAACCAGCGGCCGAGCGTACCCTGTGCCACCGCCCCGGTGCCGCGCTCGCGGACAATGCCGATCCGTTCGCGCCACCCGGCATGCGCCGCCTCCGGATACCCGGCGGTCGTGTCGCTCAGCACCATGCGGGTGATCACGCCGGGATGCTCGATCGCGTGCCTCAGCCCCATCATCCCGCCAAGCGACGCGCCGACCCAGGCGGTATGCGCAATGCCAAGCTCGCCGAACAGCGCCTGCACATCCCCGGCCAGGCCGGACATGCTGTACGGGCCGGGCGGGGCCGGGCTGCGCCCGTGCCCGCGGATATCGATCCGCAACACCTTGAACCGCTGCTTCAGCAGGGCGGCTTGCGCGTCCAGCAGCGTGTGGTCCGAGGCCAGGGAGTGGACCAGGGTCACCCAACGCCCATCACCCTCGATGACGTGGTTCAATCGGATGGGCGCGTCGGCCATGGGGTCGTCCTCCCTACAGCGGGCTCATTCGAGGCGCGCCTGTCGTATTAAGTCATCTTAATCCATTGTGGGTCAAGGTCACGACCCGGTGGCTCCGCTCGATCGGTTCGCATGACCCGCCGCTAGGTCTCAGCAGCGTTCGGCAGCAGCGACGCGAGGAGACGCTCGCGGGAGAACGGCAAGTCGCGTATGCGCGTGCCTAGGGCATGCGCGAGGGCGTTGCCGATCGCCGCTGTGACCGGGCCGAGCGCGACTTCGCCAAGCCCGAGCGGCGGATCGTCCTGCGAGCCGACGAACCGCGTCTGCACCTCGGGCACTTCGCTGAAACGCAGGATGGGATACGTGTCCCAGGTGCGGGAGACGATGCCGGGCGTGTCCACCCGCACCTCCTCCTTGAGCGTCCAACTCGTCGCTTGCACTGCGCCGCCCTCGACCTGATTGGCCGCCCCGTCCGGATTGATGACGAGCCCGGCATCCACGGCGCACCACAGCCGGCGCACCAACACCTCCTCGCCCAGCTCGACCTCGGCCACCGCGGCCAGATAGGCTGCCCGGTTCTTGTAGCGGCTGAAGGCAATGCCGAGCCCGCTGCCCCCGCCGGCAGCGCCGCGGTCGTGCCAGCCGGACATCGCCGCAACCTCCTCGACCACCCGGCGCGCGCGGGGGTCGGACAGCAGCCCGAGCCGGTACTGCACCGGGTCGCACCCGGCAGCCTCCGCCAGTTCGTCCATGAAGCTCTCGATAGCGAACACGTTGGCCTGCGCACCCAGGCCGCGCAGCGAGGATGTGCGCAACGGCGGGTCCGCGACCAGGTGGTGCAGCACCCGCTGCTCCGGCAGGTCGTACAACGCGAGCGAATTGCGGTTGCCGCCACCGCCGGCGGCGTCCGGCACGTCGTCGGAACCACCGGACTGCTCGTGGTCCGCCAGGGCAAGTTCGGCAAGCAGGTTGATTCCGCCATTGGCGCCGGGGCGTTGGCCGTGCGGCGGGCTCCATATCTGCACGTCCCAGCTTGCGGGCCGTCCATCCGCGTCGAGTTCTGCACGTAGGCTGACGACCGAGGCGCCGCCGACGGGGCCGGCCGAGAGCTCATCCTCGCGGGTCCAGCGGACGCGGACGGGCCGGCCGGGCATGCTGCGTGCGACCAGCGCCGCATCGAGCGCTGCGTCGTCTGCACCGTTATGGCCATAGCAGCCGGCCCCAGGCCGGTGCAGCACCGTGACGGTGCCCGGATCGAGCCTGAGCGCGCGCGCGATCGAGTGGCGCAACGGGCCAACCCCCTGCGAGTGCGACCAGACCGTAAGCCTGGCGCCGTCCCAAAGCCCCAAGGCGCAGCTTGGGCCGATGGAGCCGTGCGCGATATAGGGCCGGGTGTAGGTGGCTTCCACGGCGCGGCCGGTGCCGGCGGACCCGGCCCGGGCGGGCGCAGTGACGACACGGTCGATCGTTGGCAGGGTAAGCAGGTAGCGCGGATCGGCATGGAGCGGCTGCCCGGCATTGCCGCCGCTCCAGGTAACTGCACCCGCCGCAGCCTCCAGCGCCCGGTCGGCCGCAGCCTCGTCCTCGGCCGCGAAGGCAAGGAAATCGTGAAGGCGAACGATGGTTATCGGCGGTCCGGCGGCACGCCGGATGCGGGCTTCGTCCACCGAGACGATGGACGCGCCCCGGCCCGGGGTACGGAGCACCCGGGCATGCAGCAATCCATCCGGCCGCAAGTCATGGATGAAGCCGGGGCCGCACAGCTTAGCCGGCAGGTCGGTGCGGGGAAGGCTTTGGCCGATGAGGCGGAACTCGTCTGGCCGGCGCGGCGGCGCGGCTCCGGTGGCATGCCGGTGCAAGTCGAGCCGGTCGGCCAAGGTCCAATAAGTTGTCCCGGTCGATGCGCCCGCCTGGAGGAACTCGCCGTCCCTGACCGAGAGCTCAGCCACGCGACAACCGAGTTGCGCGGCGGCGGCGGCGGCGGCAAGGGCGCGCACCTCGGCGCAGACGAGGCGGATGGCGCCGCCGGACGCCTCGATCGATTGGCTGCCGGCAGTCATTCCCTCCTCCGGCGAGAGGCCGGTCTCGCCGGACACGACCCGGATCCGATCCGGCTCGACCTCGAGTTCCTCGGCGGCCATCTGTCGCAGCGCGGTCAGGACACCCTGGCCAAGCTCCACCTTGCCCGTGCCGAGGTGGATTGCGCCGCCCTGCTCGAACCGGAGCCAGCGATCGAGCATCGGGTTGTCGATGAGGCTGCGCGGCAGGTCGTTGCGGATCATGCCGCCCGGTCCCGCAGGAGGTCGGCGGCGCGGAGCACGGCGGAGACGATGCGGTTGTGGGCGCCGCAGCGGCATAGGTGATCATCGAGCGCCGCAGCCACCGCTGCGCGATCGAGCGCCTGCCCGCGCCGCAGGAGGGCCGCCGTAGCGACGAGGATGCCGGAAATGCAGTATCCGCACTGGGCCGCCTGTTCCCGCAGGAATGCCTCCTGCAGCACCGGAAGTTCCTCCAGTCCCTCCACCGTCGTCACTGCCCTGCTGCCGAGGTCACCGGCACGGAAGGTGCAGCTCCAGGCGGGCACGCCGTCGATCAGAACGCGGCAAGCCCCGCAGGCCTCATGTCCGCAGCCGAACCGGGTGCCCAGCAATCCGAGGTGGTTGCGCAGCACGTGCAACAACGTGTCGTCTTCGCGGCACGGGGCGTCGTGCGGTAAGCCGTTGACCAGGAGCTGCATTGCTTCAGGCCAACACTGGAGCGACCGGGTCCGGGGCTGCGATCCTGCGAAGGGGTTGGACGTCGGTGGTCAAGACCGGCATAGAGATGTCCTAACCTGCGGCGGCGAGCTTAAGTCGTCTTATGACAACAATGTGGGATGCAGGGATGCGGTCGTCAACATTTGCCGGGGCAAGGGGGTGGGTTGCTTGAGCGAAGTCCAACCCGCTGCGATGCGACCGATCCAGCGGCACGGCAGCACTCCGCTTTGGCTGCAACTCAAGCACGCGCTGCGCAACCTGATCACATTCGATCTGCGGCCCGGCGAACAGATCCCGACGGAGGCCCAACTCTGCGATGGCTACGCCTTGTCGCGCGTGACGGTGCGGCAGGCCATTACCTCCCTGGTGGATGAAGGCTTGCTGGAACGGCGGCAGGGCCGCGGCACCTTCGTGGTCGTTCCCCGCCTGGCGGAGAGCCTCGGCGAGCATGAGCACTTCCTGCTAAGCGGGTTCGATGCTGCCCGCGCCGACACGGTCTCGGTGTTCAGCCGCGAGACGGTCCCAGTACCGGAGTGGATCGCCGCAAGGCTGGGCCTGCCGCTGGATGGGCCGGTGTTCAAGGTGCGCAAGCTACTCACCGCAGGCCGCGAGCGGGTGGCGTTCCGTACCAGCTACATCCCCGTGGAGGTCGCGCCCACGCTGCTGGACTCGGACCTGGAGCCGCCGCTGAGTCTGACGCTCGAACGCAGCTTCGGCATCCACCTCTCCAGCGCGGAGGAGACGATCGAATTCATTGTCGCGGATGCCTTCCGCGCCGAGATGCTGGATGTGGCGGAGGAGCATCCGATCATCCTGATGGAGCGCTTCCTCACCTGTGCGGACGGGCGCGGAGTGGAATGCTCACGCACCTTCTACAAAGCGGACCGGTTCCGCTTCCGCCATCGGCTCGTCAACCCGGACTGCCGCAGTCCATGAGCGGGCGCGCCGGGTTGCCCCTTGACGCCCCACGAAACGACGCGCCTAAAATGGACATAAGACGTCTTAATACGGGCTGACCGCCCAGGAGGAGACAAGAATGGTTCGGCTCGTCGGCGCTTGCGCCCTCGTTGGTGTCTTCGCGCCTGTCTGACCCAGTCGGACTGGCACTGCCGGCAGAACCAGCGCGAGCAGGCGCCGAGCCGCTGGTGGTCATCCGCGACGCGCAGGTGCGCTACGGACCGAGGACGATTCTGGATGGCGTGAACCTCACCGTGGGCAAGGTCGAGGTCGTCAGCATCGTAGGGCCGTCCGGCTGCGGCAAGACAACATTGCTACGTTGCATCGCCGGGCTCACGTCTCTGTCGGGTGGCGAGATCCGGGTTCAGGGCACGCCTGTGCGCAAGCCGCTTCCGTCCGTCTCCATGGTGTTCCAGAGTTTCGGTCTGTTCCCTTGGAAGAACCTTTGGAACAACATCGCCTACGGGCTGAAACTGCGCGGCGCGTCGCGGCCCGAGATCGAGCGCCGGGTAGACGAGGCCATCGGCCTGGTCGGGCTCAAAGGCTTCGAGAAATCCTATCCCCACCAACTCTCCGGCGGCATGCAACAACGCGCCGGGCTCGCGCGGGCGCTGGTGATGGAGCCGAAGCTGCTCCTGATGGACGAGCCGTTCAGCGCCATCGACGCGCAAACGCGCGAGTCCCTGCAGTTCGAGATGCTGCGGATTTGGGACGTGCGGCCGACGGCGATGGTGTTCGTCACCCATGCCATCGATGAGGCCGTGCTGATGGGTGACACGGTCATCGTGCTGGGCGGGCGGCCAGCCGGAATACGGGCGATCCGAACGGTGGACCTGCCGCGCCCCCGTGACCGCAGCGTGGTGCTCGACCCGCGTTTCATCAGGTTGCGTGAACAAGTCTGGCACGACCTTTTCGACAATTAGGAGGCTGATGATGGCGGATACGAACGGATCGAAGCGGCGGCCCACCCGGTATTTGCTCGGCGCGGCCATGCTCGCGCTGGCGATGACCGCAGTTGGACCATCCGGCTCGGCAACGGCGCAGACAGCGAATAGCAGCCCGATCAAGATCACCATCACTGCCGTCGGCCGCCCGCCGATCTTCTCGAACACTTTCGTCGATGTCGCGGAGTCGCTCGGCTACTTTCGGGATGCCGGGCTCGATGTGACCACCCGCTGGTTTCAGCGCGCCGCGGATACCGCCAAGATCATCTTGACCGGCGAGGCCGATGTCGGTTGGACCGCGACGACGCCGGGTCTCAACCTGATGGCGTCCGGCGGGCAAGTGGTGGCGATCGCCGGCCAGAACACCCAGGACTGGCTGATCGCGTCCGATGACCCGGCCGTCAAGAGCTGCGCCGACCTCCGTGGCAAGACCATCGCCGCGGACGGCATCAACAACGCCCGCTACCTCTACCTCGGCGCGCTGCTCGATAGCTGCAAGCTGAGCCTCAGCGATGTCACGACGATCGACGTGGCGAATGCGGCACTGGTCAAGGCAACCATTGCTGGGCAGGTGCATCACGGCGTGTTCCACGTGGACGAGTTGGCGGAGGCCGAGTTCCGCAGCGGCAAGCAGCTTCACCAGATCCCGGCGCCCGCCTCCATCGCCAAGGACCTGCATTACGGAATGATCCTGGCCTCCCGCAAGGGCGTCGAAGGCAACCGCGAGGCGCTGGTCCGTTTTCTCGAGGTGTGGATCCGCACCCAGCGTTTCATGAGCAGCCCGGCGCCCCAGGACCGTGAGAAGTTCGCCGCAATCGTGTCCAAGGCGAGTCAGATCGATCCCAAGGTCGCGCTGGCGGCGATCGAACGGCTGCAGGCGATTGGCTATTGGGTCAACAACAACGGCCTCGACAAGGACCAGTTCATGCGCCAGGAGGCGCAGTTGGTGCAGATCGGCACCATCGCGCGCGCCGACGCACCCGCCTACGACAAGGCCGTGGACACGTCGCTCTACGACGAGGCAGCGAAGCGCCTGCAGGGCAAGGCGCAATAGCGCCTGCGGACGGCACGGGCCGATGACCAGGCTGGCGTGCTACGGGCTGAGTGCGGCGCTGCTGATCGGCCTTTGGCAGGCGCTGGGGCACAGCTTCGGCATCCTGTTCGTGCCCTTTACCACGACCATGGCCCGGCTGTGGGCGATGCTGTCCTCCGGTCCGCTGCTGCCGGCACTCGGCGTCTCGGCCCGGCTCTATTTCGCAACGCTGGCGATCTCGATCGTACTCGGCGTGGCCTTCGGCCTCGCACTCGCTCGCCTTCGCCTGGTGTCGGATGCGCTCGAACCCTGGGTCTACGTCCTCTACGCCACCCCCACGATCGCGCTGGTCCCGTTCGTCTCGGTGACGCTCGGCTTTGGGTTCTGGCCAAAGCTGCTGGTAGCCGTGCTGATCTCCATCTTCCCGATCCTGTTCGGTGTGACCCAAGGCGCGCGCAGCATTCCTCGCCTCTACCTCGATGCAGCTGCCATGTTCGGCTCCACCGAGCGGCAGCTCTGGAGGGACGTCATCCTTCCCTACGTCACGCCGTTCGCGATGTCGGGGATCAAGCAATCCATCGCGCTGGCCATGGCCGGGACGCTGGTGGCGGAGTTCTTCCTCAACCCCGACGGCGTCGCGGCCGTGCTGCTCCGAGGGACGACGGTGGTGGATTCCGCCTCGGTTCTGGCCGTGACGGTGTTCATCGCCGCGCTCGCGGTCCTGCTGGTCGGCGTCGGTGAGCTTATCGAACAAAGATTGGTCGGCTGGCGACAAGGTGGCGTGGGTTGACCAAACGCCTCGCCCCTGTGCTTGCCGGATCGTTGATGTTGCTCGCGTGGGAGCTATATGTCAGAGCGGCGCTGCCCGATTTCGTGGCCCGGCCAAGCGGGATCGTCGCAGCGATCCCATCAACCCTGGCCGATCCCGATTTCTGGCATTCCGTGCTGCGCACGGTCCTCTCCATCGTTGAAGGCGTGGCGATCGGCTCAGTGCTGGGCGTGCTGGTCGGCGTCGCGATGGGCCGAGTGCGGGCGCTGAACTGGTTCCTCTCACTCTACATCCGCTCGCTATACTCCTTGCCGCTGATCGCGCTGGTGCCGCTGATCGTGCTCTTCGTGGGATATCAACCTGCGGCACGGCTGATCGTGGTCGTGATCTCCGCCTTCCTGCCCGTCGTCGTCACCACGGCAGACGGGACGCGCGCGATCCCGAGGGAGTTTCTTGACGTTGGACGAATGTTTGGGGCGCGAGCCCGTCATGTCTGGTTCGGCATCGCGCTGCCTTCAGCGATGCCGAACATCGTTGCGGGTATCGAGTTGGGCTTCGCCCGCGGAATAACCAACGCCATTGCTGTAGAGGTCCTGGCAAGTATCCCCGGAATGGGAATGTCTATATTCGAGAAATCAGCAGAGCTGAACGAGGATGCATCGTTCGTCTATGTAATCATGCTCGCACTTTTTGCCGTCACAGTCCGGCTGCTCTTGACCCGCGCCCGTCGCCAACTCGCTCCCTGGTACGCCGCCTGATGTTGGGTCGCGTCCCGTTCCTCGCCGATGCGGCCGACAGTGCTGTCAACCGTGAAGGCGGGTTTTGGGTCGCGGATCGAACGCGCAAGGCAGCGAATCGCGCCTGGCCGCCTATATGGCAGCGCTGACGGCGGCGCTTGGTCCACGCGGACCCCGCTGCACCCTTCCGATCTTATACGCCCAGCGTTATGCATTGACCGTTGCCCATGACCGGGTGGCGATTGATGTGATTTCCTCTAGCTGTCGTCGCGCCCAAGAAGGCCGGGTCGAAGCCCGGCGCCGGCATCTCCCCTGCGCGGGAGACGGTCACGTCGCCGAGCTGGAACTGCCACATGCGGCCGGCCTCCCTCACGCCAAGTAGGCGTCGAACATATGGGGATTGGCCCGCAACGAGCTTGCGTCGCCCGACGCCACGATGCGCCCGCGCTTCATGACGTAGGCGTAGTCGCAGCGGGCCAGCGTGATCTCGGCATCCTGCTCCACCAGCAGGATCGACTGGCCCTGCCGGTGCAGCGTGTCGATGGCATCGAACACCAGGTCCACGATGGACGGCGCCAGGCCCATGGAAGGCTCGTCCAACACCAGCACTTGCGGCTCCGTCATCAAGGCGCGGCCGATCGCCAGCATCTGCTGCTCGCCACCGCTCAACAGCCCGGCACGCTGGCATCGCCGCTCCTTCAAGCGGGGAAACAGGTCGTACACCCGGGCCATCAGGTCGCGCTCGCTCCCTCGGCCGGCGAAGCGGCTGAGGCGGAGGTTCTCCTCCACCGTCAGGGGCGCCACGACCATGCGGCCCTCCGGCACCAGCGCCAGGCCGCTGCGCACCACCTTGTGCGCCGGCAGCGTGGAGATGGCCTTGCCGCCCAGGCTAATGGTGCCGCCGACCGGGCGATGCAGCCCGGCGATGGAGCGCAGGGTTGTGGACTTGCCAGCGCCGTTCGCCCCCAGGATGGCCACGAACTGGCGCTCGCCCACCTCCACGCTCAGGTCGTGGACGGCGCAGATAGCGCCGTAGCTAGCCGTAAGCCCGCAAACGCTCAGCATTGGTTTTGCTTTCGTATGCGGCCGGCTGCTTGCGGCCGAAATAGGCCTCCTGCACGGCGGGGTGGGCCAGGCATTCGGCCGGCGTGCCCTCCGTCAGCTTGCGGCCGAAGCTGACCACGGCGACATGGTCGCAGAAGTCGCTCACTAACCGGACGTTGTGCTCCACCATCAGTATCGTCAGCCCGGCGTCGCGCAGCTCGTGCAGCAGACGGCCGATCACCTCCGACTCTGCGGCGTTCATGCCGGCAGTCGGTTCGTCCAGCAGCAGCAGCTTGGGTTGCGCTCCCAGTGCGCGGGCGATCTCGATCCGCCGCTGCTCCCCGTATGACAAGGCTTCGGCCAGCAGGTGGGCGCGATCCGCCATGCCCACGCGGTCCAGCAGCGCCATCGCCTCCCCCTCGGTGCGCCGGGCTGCGCGGCGGGCCGCGGGCGAGCCGAAGAAGGAGGCCAGCATGGACGTGCCGCGCCGTAGGAAGCAGCCGGCCACCACCTGCTCCAGCGACGTCATGCCGCTGAACAGCCGCACGTTCTGGTAGGTGCGGCCGATCCCGCGTCCAGCGATGCCGTGCGGCGCCAAGCCGGACAGGTCGCCGCCGTCGAGCACGATGCTCCCGCGGTCTATCGGAAGCAGCGCGGTGATCAGGTTGATGACGGTGGTCTTGCCCGCGCCGTTCGGCCCCATCAGCCCGGCCACGGCGCCGCGCCCGATCGCGAAAGACAGGTCGGACACGGCATGCACCCCGCCGAACGACTTGCCGACCCCGCGCAGCTCCAGCATGGGGATTTCAGGGGTCACTGCCGGGCCACCTTCAACGCGCGGCGGACCCGCCAGGCGCGGGGATCGACCAGCCCGCGCGGCAGCACGATCATGATCAGCAGCAGCGCCACGCCGTTGGCGACGTTCTGCACCTGTGGCACCATCGCCTGCATGACGACGGGCAAGGCGGTGAAGACCAGTGCGCCCACGATCGCGCCGGCCCAATGGTACGAGCCGCCGAGCACGACGGCCGCGATCATCGTGAAGGCGATGTTGATGTAGTAGGTTTCCGGCGAGACGAATCGTAGCACCATCGCCAGCAGCACGCCGCCAAGCCCGCCCACCGCGCCGCTGATGGCGAAGGCCACGAACTGCACCTGCTTGGGCGCGATCCCCAGGCTGGAGGCGACGGCCGGGTCCTCCCGCACGGCCCGTGCCGCGACGCCGTACCACGATGCCGACAAGCGCCAGAATACCGCCGCCGCGAGGGCGAGCAGCAGCGCCAGCAACCAGAGCGGCGCCTCCAGCGGCACGCCCAGCCCGTTCACCCCGCCGGTCAGCGCCGGGGCGTTCAGCACCAGGATGCGGGTGATCAGGATCAGCGCCAAGCTGGCCAGTGCGAGCCAGTGGCTTTCCAGCCGCAGGAACACGATCGACACCAGCACCGATGCGGCACAGCCGGCGAGCGCGCTCGCCGGCAGCACCAGCCATAACGGCAGGCCAAGCACGTTGAGCAACTGCACGCCCAGGAACCCGCCCACCGCCGCGAACGCCACCGTCGCGAAGGACAGGATACCTGTGGACATCACGGCGAAGGTGCTGAGCGCAAAGAAGGCATTGACCAAGGCAAAAGCCAGCGTGCTCTCGTAGGCGGCCCACCAGTCGAGCACCAGTTCCAAGGTTCAGGCCCGCACGAAAGAGGTGCGGCCGAACAGGCCCCGCGGCCGGAGCACCAAAAAGCCGAGCAGCAGCGCGTAGGTGATCGCGTCGCGCATGCTGGTGGAGATGTACTGTGCGGACAGCACCTCGGCCACGCCCAGGCCGACGCCAGCCACGGCGGCGCCGCGCACGTCGTCATAGCCGCCCACCACGACCGCGGCGAAGCCCTTCAGCAGCATGCCTTCGCCGAGCGTGGCAGAGACGTTGTTGGTGCTGATGCCGGCGAGCACGCCCGCCAGGGCGGACGTGGCGCCGGCCAGCGACGCCGTGGCCAGGATCACGAGGCGGGGGTCGACGCCACCGATCTGCGCGGCCGCCTCGTTCCAGCCGACTGCCCGCATCGCCGCACCCAGGCGAGAATGCGCGATCAGCCAATGGACCGCCGCGGTGACGACCAGCAGGGACGCGATGGCGATCAGCTGCATGGATGGCAGCGGCACGCTGCCCACCATCAGGACTCCGGCCGGGTAGGTGCCGGCGGGGAAGCTGAGACTTTCCTGCCCGGTGGCAAGGCCGGCCAGGCTGTCGAGGATCATCCAAGACGCGATGGAGGTGATCAGCGCGCCGAGCATGCCGGCGCGATGGCGGCGCAGCGGCTGGAAAGCGATCTGGTCCACCAGAACGGCCAGCACCGCTCCCGCAAGCACGCCCGCCGCCAGGGACGGCACGAATGGCAGCCGCAGCGCCGTCGCCGCGTAATAGGCGGCGATGGCGGCGAAGCTGGCGTAGGTGCCGTGGGCGGCGTTCAGGATGCCAAGGGTGGAGAACACCAGGCCGAAGCCGATCGCGAACAGGCCGTATAACGAGCCGATCGCGCAGCCATTGACCACCTGCTCCAAGAAAAGCTGCATCGGCGCTTACGGCGCCTTCCAAGGGGCCAGAGTGCCGTCCGCTGTCCAGTTCACGATGGTCAGCCCGACCACCTCGGCTTGGCCGTCCTTAACCGCCAGCCCGCCGTACACGTTGTGGTCGATGGCGGTCTGGCGCGACAGCGCCTCCGCCAGGCCTTCCCGCGTGGGCTGGCCATCCATGGAGCGCAAAGCCTGCGCGATCAGCCATAACGCCTCGTAGCCTTGGGCGGCATACAGGTCGGGGGCAGCGCCATACTGCTTCTGGTATGCGGCAACGAACGACTTGGCCTCCGCCGACTGGTTCACGTCCGGCGAAAAGCTGAGCGGGAAGGGCACGCCGACCAGCGGTGCGCCGATTTTCTTCCAGATCGCGGCAGGCGCCAACACGTCGTTGCCGACGATGGTGCCTTTGAAGCCGCGCGCGCGCAGCGCCGCGATGATGCCCGCAGTCGGGGTCTGCGTGGCGTAAACCATGATCATCTCGGGGTTCGCGCCCATGGCCTGCGTCGCCGGCGCAGTGAAGTCGGTATCCGTGCCGAGCACGCTGATCACGGCGGCTGTCTTGGCGCCGGTTTCCATCACCGCCTTCTCCGCCGCAGCCATGCGGGCCTTGAACGCGTCGTTGTCGGCCGAGACGAAGTAGGCGACGGTCTTGGGCTTCAGCGCCTTGGCCACGGTGGCGGCGGTCTCGGTGTCCTTCGGGCCTGGCAGTGCAGTCACGCTGTATACCCAGGGCAGTGCCGGAAGGCCGGGCGCCGTGGCGCCATAGACCACCAGCGCGATCTTGGCCGCCACCACCGGCTTTAGCGAGTTGACGATCGCCGACAGGATGCAGCAGCTCGTTGCCAGGATGCGGCGGTCGGCCAGGAACTGGTGCATGTCCTGGATGGACCGGGCCGCGTCCCCGGCCGCTTCCTTGATGTCCAGCGACAACTTGGCGCCGTGCGCGATGTACTCGACGGCGGTGACTTCCGCGGCAGCCAGTTCCGCGCCGTGCGTGTAGGAAAGCCCGGCCGCCGCGAGCGGCCCCGTGCTGTCCGTGATGAATCCCACCCGGTAGTCGCCAGGTGGCACCGCGGCCTGGGCCGTGACAGGTGCCAACGCGACAACCCCGGCCAGCAGCCAGGCAGAACGCTTCTTCATCGTTTTCCCCCTCATGCGCGGTTGCGCGCGTTCTTGAAGCCCCTGCCTTCCCGCGGCGGGCGTGGATCAGCCGGCCTTGCGGCCGGGCCAGGCCGGCGCTTCTGGCAGAAGCCGGTGCTGGATGTCCTGTATCTTGGCGAAGCCGAGCAGGTCGGCGAACGGCTTGTGCTCCATCCGGGGCAGCGGCAGGTTGCCGGTGTTCCTGGCGCTGGCCAAGGCCGCCAGGTTGGTGCGCAGCGCGTGCGCCACCGTCATCAGCGGCACCAGCGGGAAAGTTGCCATGCCGGACAGCTCCCCCAGCTCATCCGGCGTCAATCCCTCAAGCCAGCCCAGCACCTGCAACGACACGGGCACGCCCGCTGCGAGCTTCAGGCGCTTCAGCATCGCCGCGTCCTTGAACGTCTTGGAGATCGGCTGGACCATGTCCGCCCCGGCCTCGACATAGGCGCGCATGCGTTCGAGCGACTCGGCCTCGGTCGGCGCGTCCGTGCGCGCGATGATCACCAGGTCGGGGTCGCGGCGGGCCTCTTCGGCGGCGCGTATCTTGGCCACACCCTCATTCATCGGCAGCACCTCGACCACGTTGGCAATCGCGGGGCAGCGCTTCGGCACGACCTGGTCTTCCAGGATTACCGCCGCGACACCCGCCTGCTCGAACTCGCGTACCGTGCGCATGACGTTGACGGCGTTGCCATAGCCGGTGTCGCAATCGGCCACGACCGGGATGTCTACCGCGGCCACGATCTGGCGCACGACGTTCAGGTTCTCCGTCATGGTGTACAGCTCGACGTCTGGCTGCCCGAGCATGGAGGCGGAGATGCCGAACCCCGTGGTCAGCAAGGCATCGAAGCCCGCGGCCTCGATCATCTTGGCGCTCAGCGCGTCGTAGGCGCCGGCCGACCAGATGGTGCGGCGGCTCGCCAGCTTCTCGCGGAGCATCTTCCTTTGCTGCATGGCACTGCTTCCTTTCTTGCTCAGTTGGTCAGGCCGGCGCGCCCGCGGCCAGGGCGCGCTTGAGGTATGGCAGCAGGCCGCCGGTTTCGAGCATCTCGCGGTCACCGACCGACAGCGCCTCGAGCGGCTGCACGGCACCGGTGCGGTGGTTCCGCACTACGCCGCCGGCCCAGTCCACCTCGACCTCGTCCCAGCGGCGGACGAAGTTGAGGATGCCGGGGCAGGGAACGAGCGGCGTGCCCATGCTGATCTCCCCGCGCCAGAAACCGGGAGAGAAGCTTTCTGCGATCACTGCCGAGACGCCAAGATGGCGCAATGCGCGCAATGGCGGGTAGTGCGGGTGGCCGTATCCGAAGTTGGCGGCGCCGACCACCACGTCGCCTGGCTTCACGCTGCTGGCGAAGTCCGGGTCGTAGGAGTGCATGGCGAGCTTGGCCAATTCCGCCACATCGGTGATCTTGATGTTCTTCACGCCGACGATCTGGTCAACGTCGAAGTTCTCTTCAGTGAATATCCATGCCACCCGGCCGCGGATCGGTTCCAGCGCCATCGCTTCGTCCCCTCTCGGCGCGTCAAAGATACTTGCGGGGGTCGGCGATGCGGCCCTCGATTGCCGAGGCCGCCACCACCGCCGCGTTGCACAGATAGATCTCGGAGTCCGGGCTGCCCATCCGGCCCGCCACGTTGAGCGTGCCGGTGGATACCGCGCGCTGCCCGGCGGTCATGGTGGCGATGCGGCCGAAACAGTAGTCGCAGCTCGGGCTGCTGGTGAACGCGCCGGCCTGCACCAGCGTGCCGATCAGCCCCTCGTTCGCCGCCTGCGCCATGATGTCCTGCGAAGTCGGGATGACGTGCAGGGAGAACCCGTCCGCCACCCGGCGGCCCTTCAGGATTTGCGCAGCGATGCGCAGGTCTTCCAGCCGGCCGCTGGCGCAACTGCCCAGGTAGCCTGATTGCACAGACAGACCCGTGTGATCCACCAAGTTCCGGGTGTTGGCCGGGTTGGGCGGGATCACGATGATCGGTTCCAGGTTCGACAGGTCGATGTCGTGCACGGCGGCATAGGTTGCGTCGGCGTCGCTGTATACCGGCTCGATCGCGGCCCGCGCGCGTGGGGCGGAGTAGGCCAGCGTCAGCTCGTCCGGGTTGATCACCGCAGTGACCGCGCCCGTGAACATGGCCAGGCCGCAGATCACCTGCCGCCCTTCTATGGAGATGCCGGCCAGAGCGGGGCCGCCTACCTCCATCACCTGGAACCGGCAGGAACTCGGCCCCAGCACCCGCACGATGTGGTGGAACACGTCCCGCGCCATCACGCCCGGCTGCAACGCGCCGGTGAGGTTGATGCGGGTGGTTTCCGGCACCTTGAGCGACACGCGTTCCCGCACGAACGCCTCGAGGATGTTGCGGCGGAGGCCGATTGCCAGCGTGCCGAAGGCGCCGAGCTGGCTGATATGTCCGTCGAAATGCACCACGAACGCGCCCGGCGTGGCATAGCCCAGCTCCGCGCTGACCTGGTGCCCGATGCCCCGGCGCTCGTACAGCGCAACCTCGTTATCCCTGCACCATTCGCGCGTTTGGATGTGCAACTGCTCCTCCGCCGGGGTGGCGACGGGGACCATGTGGTCGATGAAGATGGCGTAGCGCTCAGGCTCCGGGATTTTCTGGATGCCGAAATCCTGCTTCATCTGCCTGAAGATGACATCGGTGTAGCCGGGGAAGTCGTACACCACCACGAAGTCCGGCTTGGCCATGACCTCCTCGCCGGCCCGCACCGAGTGTCGCCCCGATACCCGTGCGAGAACCTTCTCGGCGAGCGTGAAGCCCATGCGAACCCTCCCAACCTGCTTTGCCAGCTATCTTGCTATCATTAGGCCGAGGCTAGCGCGTCCGGTTCTGTCCATGCAACAGACAAAACAAGTTTCATCAGATGAAATGAGCGCGCAGGTGCGCCGTGATGTCACGGGCTGCTTCCAGCAGCGCGGCGACGTGGCGCGGCGCCCCCGTCCCGTCCAGCAAGCTGTCGGTCAGCCCGCCGATGCTGAGGGCCGCCACTGGGTTGGCCGGCGTGCCGACCGGCACCGCAATGGCGCTGAGTCCGATGGTGACATCGTCCACCGTCACTTCGAAGCCGCGGCGGCGCACCTCGGCCAGGTGGGTCAGCAAAGCTTGGACGTCGGTTTCGCTGTGTGCTGTCAGCATGACGGCGTGGCGCAGGGCAGCCGTCACTTCCGCCAACGGCATGTGCGCCAGCAGCAGCCGAGGGCCGGCCCCGCAGTTCCACGGCATATGGGACCCGACGGCCCACCACTTCACCTGCACCGGGTCGTGGCCGTCGATACGTTCGAGGCAGAGCGCCCCGGGCGTGCCCGCGACGCTCAGGAACACGGTCGCTCCGGTTTCCCGGGCCAGGCGCAACATGACCGGCCGCGCCTCTTCGCGCAGGCCGCCGGTGGACACCGCGGCGGCCAGTTCCAGCACTCGGAGCGTCAGGGCGTAGCGCTGGCTGACCGTGTCCTGCCGCACCAACCCTTCGTCCATCAGTGTCAGCAGCATGCGCCGGGTGGTGGCCCGGTCCAGTTGCGCGCTGGCCGCGATCTCCGCCAAGCCGAGCGACGGCTGGTTCTGCCGGAACGCCCGCAGCACCGCGACCGCGCGGCTGACGGCGCGCACCGTGCCGCGCGCCGTGTCGTTCGCGTCGCCTGTTCCGCCCTTTACTGCCATGCGCTCCGTCCACGCCGTTCCGTCAACGCCTAACGCAGGATGCTGCCGCTGCAAATCGCGTGGTTTCCGCCGGATAGGCGACCGCCCCGCTACTCTTGGTGGCCGGCGAGGCGGTGGCCCTGTTCGGCCCGAACGGGGCGGACAAGACCAC
>CAXSDH010000004.1:0-1170 GCA_964235765.1 uncultured Acetobacteraceae bacterium | reverse complement strand
TGGTGGCCGGCGAGGCGGTGGCCCTGTTCGGCCCGAACGGGGCGGACAAGACCACGCTGCTGAACACGATCGTGGGCGAGCGCCGGGCCAAGGCGGGGATGGTGACCTGGCGAGGCCGCCGGATCGACGGGCTGCCGACCGAGACGATCATCCGCGCCGGCATCGGCATCGTCCCGCAGGGCCGCGCCGTGATGGAACGGCAATCGGTCGAGGACAACCTGCTGATCTCGACCACGGGCCTCGGACTGGGCCGCGCTGCAATTCTCGAGATCGGGGGTGGGACCAGATCGCCAGCCCGATCCGCTTTGCCGACGAATCAGGCCGCGAGCGGTTCGAGCTGCCGGCGGGACTTGTTTAGCCAACGCCTCCACGGCCGGACGAAGGCGCGGGGAGAACTGGGGCGGGAAGGACCGGCATGCCCTGCGAAATTGGGTGCTTGCCTTGGGACGGGGAGTCCTTCGCGGCAGGGGAGATCAGGACTCGTCGATGCGCGAGCCGCTCGCGGCGTCGAACACGTGCAGGGCGGCCGGTTCGAGGGTGACGCTGACCTGGTCGGCCACCGGGGCGGCGCCGGGCAGCTTGGCCAGCAGCGGGGTCCCGTCCGCCATGCGGCCATGCACCAGGGTCTCCGACCCTAGCGGCTCCACCAGCTCCACCTGCAACGGGATGCCGCCGGCCGCTAGCCCGACGTTCTCGGGCCGGATGCCGAGGGTGACGGCTTGTCCGCGGCGAGGCGACGCCAAGGGGAAGACCTGGCCGGAGACGAGCTGCACCGCGTGGCCATTCCCGACCAGGGTCGCCGGGAGGAAGTTCATGGCCGGCGCGCCGATGAAGCCGGCCACATAGGTGTCGGCCGGGCGACTGAACACCTCCATCGGCGTCGCCAGCTGCACCGGGCGGCCTTGGTGCAGCACAAGCAGGCGGTCGCCGAGGGTCATGGCCTCCACCTGGTCGTGCGTGACGTAGAGGCTGGTCACGCCCAGGCGGCGCTGCAGGCGGCGGATTTCGGCGCGCATCTGCACGCGAAGCTTGGCGTCGAGGTTCGACAGTGGCTCGTCGAAGAGGAACAGCTTGGGGTGGCGCACGATGGCGCGGCCCATCGCCACGCGCTGCCTCTGCCCGCCGCTGAGCTGGCGCGGCTTGCGGGCCAGCAGCGGCCCGATGCCGAGC
>CAXSDH010000003.1:78689-99126 GCA_964235765.1 uncultured Acetobacteraceae bacterium | reverse complement strand
GACAACACGGTACCCTCGATCAGCCGAGGACGTTGACACAGGGTGTCTCATTCCAGGTCTCCCACCAGGGTCAGGAAGGCCGCGCGGACGCCGGCGGCCGTTGCTTCAAGGGTGGCGCGCAGCCCGGCCAGGTCAAGCCCCGGCCCCACGGCGCGCAGCAGCGCCTCCGCGGCTTGCGGCGGCAACTCGGCCGCGCCCCGGCCGACGGTGATGCGCACCATGCTCTGCACCGTCCGCCAAAGCCGGTCCGCGCGGATCAGCATCGCGGCATCGGCGGCCGGGAGGGCGCCGATGCCGGCCAGGTGCGCCAGCGCCACCCGCGTGCTCTGGCAGCCCGGGTGAACGCCCGACACCAATTGCAGCGTCTGCGCGACGAACTCCACCTCGATGCCGCCGCCGGCGCGCATCTTCACGTCCCATGGCGCGGCCGCCGGCAGCTCCCGCAGCAGGCGCGCCCGCATGCTGGCGGCATCCGCGCGCGTCTGCGCCGGGTCGTGCGGGCGGCCCAGCGCGTCGGCGATCGCCCGCTCCGTGCGCGCGCGGATCGCGGGCGGCCCGGCCACCACCCGCGCCCGCGTCAGCGCCATGCGCTCCCAGGTCCAGGCGTCGTGCATGTGGTATTGGTGGAACGCCGCCAGGGAGACGGCGACCGGCCCCTTGTTGCCGGAGGGCCGCAGCCGCATGTCGACGGCGTAAAGCGGCCCCTCCGCGCCTTGCGCCGTCAGGGCGGCCACGAAGGCGTGCGCGGCGCGGATGAACCACTGGCTAGCCGGCAGGCTGCGGCGGCCGCGGCTTTCCGTGGCCCCCGGCGGGTGGGTATAGACCAGCATGAGGTCCAGATCTGACCCGGCCATCATCTCCTGGCTGCCCGCCTTGCCGAGCGCCACCACCGCCATCGCCCCGCCGCGCACCGTGCCGTAGCGCGCGGCGTGCTCCGCCAGCACGGCCGGCAGCAGCGCCGAAAGCGCGGCATCGGCGAGCGCGCTGCGGGCGGTTCCCGCCTGGTCCACATCGAGCCATCCCTCCATCTGCCCCACGCAGAGCCGGAACTCCTCCGAGCGCACCAGGGTGCGGGTGATGCCGACCACGTCCTCCAGCGACCGCGCGTCCTGCAGGCGGCGGGCCAGGGCGCGGGCGGGGAGCGGGTCGGCGCCGCTCGGCGCCAACAGGCCTTCCAGGGCGCTCGGCACCGTCGCCAGGTGCTCGGCAAGCGACGGCGCCGCCCCGAGCACGGCGGCGACGCGCGCCAGCAGCGCCGGGTTGCGCCGGAACATGGACAGCAACTGCACCCCGGCCGGCAGGCGGGAGAGCATCTGGTCGAACCGCGCGAAGGCGGCGTCGGGGTCGGATTGCGCGCCGAGGGCTTCGAGCAGGGCCGGCAGCATGGCGTCCATCAACTCGCGCGAGCGGCTGGAGCGCAGCGCCCGCAGCCGCCCGGCTTGCCAGCCACGGAGCGTCGCGACCATGCCGGCCGTGTTCCGGAACCCCAGCGCGTGCAGCGCGGCGACGGTGGAGGGGGGGTTGTCCATCCCGCTCAGGTCGAGCGTGCGCGCGGGGTTCGCCGGTTCCGGGACCGCCTCGAACACCTCGGCGTACCGGTGGCGCACCCGGCCCATGTGGTGCAGCAGGAAGGCGGAGAGCGCTTCGGTGTCCTTGCAGCCCATGAACACGGCGAAGCGCGCGAGTTCGGCGGGCTTGACGGGGATGAGGTGGGTCTGCCGGTCCGCCACCATCTGCAGCCGGTGTTCGACCCGGCGCAGCACGCGGTAGGCGACGACCAGCTCGGCGGCGGCGCGGCGATCCATCCGACCGGCGCGGGCGAGGCGGCGGAGCGCGCCCAGCGTGGTCGGGTCGCGCAAATGGGGGTCGCGCCCGCCCCACACCAGTTGCAGGGTCTGCGCCGCGAACTCGATCTCGCGGATGCCGCCCCGGCCGAGCTTCACGTCATGGCCCGCCAGCTCGATTTGGTGGGAGCCCTGTTGGCCCGCGCCCAACCCGCGGTGCTCGTTGATGCGGCGCTTCATGGCGTGGATGTCGGCGATGGCCGCGAAGTCCAGCCCGCGCCGCCAGACGAAGGGACGGATCGCGCCGAGGAAGGCGGCGCCCAGGGCCAGGTCACCGGCGACCGGGCGCGCCTTGGTCATGGCGGCGCGTTCCCAGTTCTGGCCCATGCTCTCGTAGTACGCGAGGGCGGCGGGCAGGGCGACGGCGGGGGGCGTGGCGGCCGGGTCGGGGCGCAGGCGCAAATCGGTGCGGAACACGTAGCCGTCGGCGTCCCGAGCCTCCATCATGGCAACTAGGGCACGGGCCAGGCGTGTGAACACCGCGCCGATGCCGTCGTGGTTCGGGTGCACGTCCGGGTCGTATAGCAGCACGAGGTCGATATCGCTGGAGTAGTTCAACTCGCGGGCGCCAAGCTTTCCCATTCCCAGCACCGCCAGCCCGCTGCCGTGGGCGGGGTGCCGGGGGTCGGGCAGCACGATGTCACGCGCGTCGTGCGCGGCGCGCAGCAGGTGCTCGATGGCGCGGCCCAGCGTGGCCTCGGCGAGCCAGGACAGCACCGCGGTGACCCGGGCCAGGCCCCATTGCCCGCCGATGTCGGCCATGGCGGTGAGCAACGCCGTGCGGCGCTTGGCCTGCCGCAGCGCGGCCGCGGTGGCGGCGCGCGGCGTCGTGGGCCCGACCGCCTCCAGCGCGCCGGCGACCTCGGCCAGCGCCGCGTCCGGCCCGGCGGTGGCGACCCGCATGACCACGAGGTGTTCCCGCAGCGCCAGGTCCGACAGGAAGGGGCTGCCGCCGCCCAGTGCGGACAGCATCGCGCGTCCCGCGGCGTCGCCGGCGAGCGCGGCCTGCCCGGCGCCCAATGCGGCGAAGCGTTCGAGCAGGCGGGCGGCGGCGTCGGGATCGGCGGCGGCGGGCCAGGCGGGTCTGCTGGTCATGGATATCCAGGTCGGGAGCGCCCAGCGTGGCGGCGGTAGGCGCGGTTCGTCAACGCTGGGGCGGCGCGATGTGGCAGGCCGTCAGCGGCCCCGGCCGCGTGCTCCGGGCGGCGATGAGGCTGCTGCTGGCGTTGGCGGGGCTCGCGCTCGCCGCCGCCGGCGTGCTGGCGTGGCGGCTGTCGCAGGGGCCGATGGACGTGGGCTGGCTGGCCCGCCGCATCGAGGCCGCCGCCAACCCGGAGGGCTCGCCCACCCGGCTGCACATCGGCCAGGCCAGCGTGCGCTGGCAGGGGTTCCAGAAGGGCCCCGATCACGGGCTGGAACTGCGGCTGCGGGATGTGCGCGTCGTCAACCAGTCGGGCGCGCCCGGCGCCGAGGTGGCGCAGGCCGACGTATCGGTGTCGCTCGGCCGCCTGGTGGCCGGGCAGGCCGCGCCGCGCAGCGTGGTGCTGTCCGGCCTGCGCCTGCGTGCGCTGCTGGCGGCCGACGGCGCCGTCACCTTCGACCTCGGCGCCCTGACCCCGGGCGATGCCGGCCCAGGGAGTGGGGCGGGGGATGCCGGCCCCGGCGTGGCGCAGACGATGGACGAGTTGCGCCGTCCGGCCGGCACGGATCGACAGGGTTCGGCCGGGCTCGAGGCGCTGTCGCAATTGCAGCACGTGCAGTTGCGGGATTCGGCGCTGGAGGTCGTGGACCAGCAGCTCGGCGTCACCATACGGGTGGGCATTGCCGAACTGGACCTGGAGCGGCAGCCCGGCGGCGGCGTGCGCGGGAAGGCGGAGGGCAGCGTCACCCTGGGCGGGGCCGAAGCCTCGCTGCACCTGAAGGCCGACCTGGCGCCGGGCGGCGGAACGCGGATCGAGGCGACGCTGGAGCCGCTGCGCACGACGACGCTGTCCGAGGCCGATCCGGCCCTGGCGCGGCTCGGCGCGATCGACACCACCATCCAGGGCGCCCTGACGCTGGACCTGTCGGCCAGCCTGGAACCCCGCGCCGCGGAGCTGCACGCCACGGCCACTGGCGGCAAGCTTCGGCTGCGCGGGGGGGAATTGCCGTTCCAGAGCCTGGCGATCGATGCCGTTGCCGCCTGGAACGAGGGCGACCGCAAGCCGGTCAGGCTGGGGCTGCGCCGGGCACAGGCCGTGCTGGCCTCCCCGGGCGGCGCGTGGTCCACCACGCTCGGCCTCAGCGGCGAGGTGACGCGGCCCCCCGGGCGGCTGCACGGCGAGTTCGAGGCCACGCTGGACCATGCGGCCTTCGCCGACCTGCCGGCCCTGTGGCCGGCCGCCTGGGGTGGGCATGTGCGGCCCTGGCTGACCCGGAACGTGACCTCCGGCACGGCCAGGGACGGTGCGGTGCGCCTCACCGTCGAGGCTGCCGAGGACCTCTCGGACTTCAAGTTGAACGAGGCGAGCGGCACCCTGCTGGGCGACGACCTCACCATCCATTGGCTCCGCCCGGTGCCGCCGATCGAGCATGCGCGGGCGGTGCTGACCGTGCAGGGGCCGGACGTGATCGAGATCGCCGTGCCCTCCGCCCGGCAGGGCGGGATGGCGCTGCAGAACGGAATGGTCCGCATCACCGGGCTCTCGGTGAAGGACCAGATCATGGCCGTCGCCACCGACGTGACGGGGTCGGTGCCGGAGCTGTTGGCGCTGTTGAAACAGCCCCGCTTGAAGCTGCTGGACCGCAAGCCCATCCCGATGCGCAACCCGGCCGGGGCGCTCGCCGGCAAGCTGACGGTCGACCTGCCGCTGGAGCACGACCTGGATTTCGACCAGGTGAAGATCCACGCGCAGGGCAGGCTCTCGGGCCTGCGCCTCGGCGGGCTGGTCGCCGGGCGGGACCTGGACCACGGGGACATCGGCATCGACGTGACCTCGGAGGCGCTGAAGGTCTCCGGCCACGCCGCCATCGCCGACATTCCCGGCGCCATCACCGTCGAGATGGACTTTCGCGGCGGCCCGCCATCGCAGGTCGTGCGGCGGGCCTCGCTTGCGGGCCGGGCGACGGCGCGGCAGTTGACCGGGGCCGGGCTCGACCCGGGCGGGCTGATCACCGCCGGCGCCATGGGCTTCAACGCCGCCTACGCCGCGCGTCGCGACGGGCGGGCGGACGTGCGCTTGCAGGCCGACCTGCGGAATACCGGCTTGGCGCTGGCCGGGTGGCGGAAGGCGCCGGGGCAGCCGGCCGAGGCCTCGGCCCAGGTTCTGCTGCAAGGCGACAAGCTGCTGGGCATCGGCTCCATCCAGGCGCGAGGCCCGGGCATGCAGGTGGTCGGCCGCGCCGAGATGGTGGGCGAGCGCCCGGCGCTGCTGCGGCTCGAGCGGATCGTGCTTGGCCCCACCCAGGCCGCCGGCGAGGTCCGCTTCCCGCTCACCCCTGCCGGGCCCATCCACGTCCGCCTGTCCGGCCCGCTGCTCGATCTCTCGACCGAGCTGTCCCGCAAGCCGGCCCGGACGCCCTCGGCTCCGCAGGAAGCGGGCACGCCGTGGGTCGCCGACGTGCGGTTCGAGCGCGTGCTGCTGGGCGAGCAGCGCAGCATCGGCGGGGTGTCCGCCCATGCGGAGAGCGACGGACGCCGGCTGCGGGTGCTGCGCGCGGAATCCACCGGCCCCGAGCGCATCCAGGCGGTGATCGCGCCGCAGGGCAACGGACGCCTGGTCAGCCTGCGTGCCGCCGATGGCGGGGCCTTGCTGCGGGCGTTCGACGTCATCGACACGGTGCAGGGCGGCCGGCTGTCGCTGGAGGCGCACTACGACGACACCCAGGCGGACCCGCCGCTATCCGGCACCGCGGACTTGAGCGAGTTCCACCTGCGCGGCGCGCCGATCGTCGGCAAGGTGCTGCAGGCGGTCACGGTGTTCGGCGTGGTGGACGCGCTGAGCGGGCCCGGCCTGCTGTTTTCGCACATGACCCTGCCGTTCCGCTATGGCGGGGACGTGCTGGAGATCGGCGAGGCGCGGGCGTACAGCCTCTCGCTGGGCATCACCGCGCGGGGCCGCATCGACGTCGCGCGCAAGCTGGCCGACATCAAGGGCACCATCGTGCCGGCGTACGTGTTCAACTCGCTGCTCGGCCGCATCCCGCTGATCGGCCGCGTGTTCAGCCCGGAGCGGGGCGGCGGCCTGGTGGCGGTGGACTACAGCGTCCGCGGCGCGCTCGCCGACCCGGCCGTCAGCGTCAACCCGCTGTCCGCGCTCACGCCCGGGTTCTTGCGCGGGCTGTTCAAGATCTTCGATTGAACCTGGCGCGCCGCGCCCGATGACACCGGCCCGATCGCTACTCGCCTTCGAGCCCGACGCTCGCGGGGGAGAGGCCGAGGCGGCGGGGATCGGTGCTGACGCCTAGCTGGGTCGGGCTGGCGGCGTCGGGGAAGCGCAGGCGGAGGCGCAGCAGCAGCGTGCCGTCCGGGCCCGGCTGCAGCCACGCGCGGCGGAGCGGCAGCCGGAGCACGCCTTCGCCTGCGAAGCTTTGCGAGGCCGCCGCTTCCGGATGCCCGGCCGCCTCGGCGGTGACGCGCTGCGCCGGCAGGCCCGGCCCGGTGAAGGCGGTTCCTTTGAGCACGAGCGTCGAGCGGTCCGGCAGGTCTGCGGCGATCGGGATCAGCATCTCGGCCTCGCCTTGCGACCACACCGACGAAGGCTCCTGCGGCCACCAGCCATCGCCCAGGTACCCGCTGGGGCGCGCCTCCGGGCCGAGCCGCCGCGTGGCCCCGATGGCGAGCGGCGGCGCATCGAGGCCGATCCGGAGCGGCAGGAGCGGCGCCGTGCAGGCGGCGCAGGTACGCCAGCCCGGCGCGGCGACGACCACGCCGTCCACGCGGCCGATGGCGTCCACCGCCGGGTCGAGCCGCGCGGCCATGGCGAGGGCGAACTCCGGCGCGAGCACGTAGAGCGTGTCCGGGTCGGGCCGGGGCGGCAGCGTGCCGGCGGGATGCCGCACCCCGCTCCATAGCAGGTCCGTCCAGTCGATGAAGCGGGTGCCGCGGGCGGGCGGGCCGGCGGCGCGGAGATAGGCGGCCCCGATCAGGGTCTGCCCGGCGTCCGGCGGTTGCGCCAGGGTGCGATAGCGCAGCGCTGCCTGCGCCCAGAACGGGCTGGGCATGGGCGCAGGCTCGAGCCTCCGCGCGTCGCAGGCGTGGATGCCGGCCTGGCTCGCTGGCACGAAGGTGGTGCTGACGGGGCGGCAGTTCGAAAGCGCCGGGTCGAGCCCGATTTCGCCCAGCTCGGGGAAGCGGCCGAGCGGGTGGCCTTGCGTGACGACGACGATGCGGCCGGGGTGGTCGCGCACGCGGCGGAGCATCGCGTCGTGCAGCGGCCAGCCGCGCGCCTCCAGCACGGTATCGCCGACGTTCATGACGGCGATGCTTGCCTGGTGGGGCATGAGCGGCACGATGTGGGCGACGGGGCCCCGGAAGGTCAGCACGATCAGCATGCCGGGCTCGACCCAGTCCACATCCGCACGCAGCGTTTCCGGGCCGTAGGGGACGCGGAACGACGCGGGGTAGCGGGTGGCGGGCAGCACGATGCCAAGCACGACGACGAGGCCGCCGGCCAGGGCCCGGCCAGGGGGCAGGCGGGCGGGGAGCAGCCGGGCGGGCAGCAGGCGGGCCAGCAGCAAAGGCACGGCGAGGCCGGCCACCACCTCTATCACCACGGCGTAGCGCAGGATGGAGCTGCTCGCGAGCCAGGCGGCGTAGCCGAGGGCGAGGAATATCAGGGTGGCCCGCTGCACGGGCGTGAGCCGGGGCCGGCCCGGCCAGGGCAAGGCGGCGAGGATCCCCAGGCCGAGCGCCACGGCGGCGCGCGGATCGCGGAAGGGCAGGTCGCTCGGCGAGGCGCTGCCGCCGATCCAGTAGAAGGGGTAGAACAGCCATTGCAGGAGGCCGCTTGGGAAGAAGCGGTCGTCGATGACGCCGGCGGGCGGGTACCAGGGCGAGCGGAACACGCCGTTGAACAGCGGGAACACGGGGCTTTGGAACCGCTGGTAGAGCTGCAACGCCCACCAACCGTCGGCCACCGCGAAGCCCGCGAGCCAGCCTGCCGTGAACACGGCGCAGGCCACGGGCATCCGGCTGGCCCGGTGCAGGCTGGCCCGGTACGGGCTGGGCCGGTACAGGCTGGCGGCGGCGAGGCAGGCGGCCGGCGCGTAGGCGGCGGCGGTCAGCTTCAGGCCAGCCGCGAGGCCGAACAGCAGGCCGGCGAGCGCCACGCACCGGGCGGAGGGCGCGCCCCCGGCCGACCCGCGCAGCAGCAGGAACAGGCCGCCGAGCATGACGGCGCCCGCCGGCAGCTCGCCCGTGGTCGTGCCGATCTGCGACACCACCGCCGCGCCGCTGACGCCCAGCAGCGTGCCGGCGAGCACCGGCACGGTTCGTTCGGGATAGAGCGGGCGGGGGTAGAGGAGCAGGGCCAGCCGCACCGCGAAGTAGAGCGTCGCGGCGAACCACAGGCCGGTGGCCGCCGCGAGCAGGCGCGGGTGGTTGCGCAGCGGCCCCAGCGCCAGCCCGGCATAGGCGGCGTCGAGCACGGGGTTGAGATAGCTCTGCATCCCGGCCGCAAGCAGGTCGTGCCCGAAGCGGCCCTGCAGCAGCGCCGCGCCGTTGTAGAGGTGGTAGTTCAGCAGGTCCCAATTGGCGTCCTGCCCCATCAGCACCGAGATCGCGGGGCCGATGAGGCAGCAGGCTGCCAGAAGGGCGAGGTTCCGGGCCTTCAAGCCCCGCAGGCCACCTACTTCGCCGGCTGCGGAACCACGTCCCGCGCGCCCGCCGCCCGCGCGTCGAACTGGTCCGGCACCGCGCGGCCCGCATCGGTGAAGGCCTGCCGCAGGGCGGCCACGTTCGGGCCGAAGATCGTCTTGCGGTTCTCCACGCACCACTCCCAGCTCGCCTGCGGCATGTCGAGGGATTGCTGGAAGCGGGGCGCGACCCAGCGGGCGAACAGCTCGTAGCTGCGCCAGGTCGCCTCACGGTCCGCCCAGTCATGGGCGCGGAACAGGAAGCCGCCGAAGCCGCCCTCGCTGTGGTCGACCAGGTTCTGGATGCCGCGCGCGACCGTCTCGGGCGACCCCACCAGGGTGGTGCCGGCGGCGACGCCGTCGGTCAGCGGGTCCTGGCTGCGGCCGGGCGGGCGGCCCAGCGCGTCCTCGAAATAGGTGACGGTTTCCATGCGCTCGCCCACCCGCACATCGGCCAGCGCCTGTTCGTCCGTCTCGGCGACGTGCACGTTCATCACCATGCGCCAGTTTGCCCGGCTGACGGTTTTGCCGTGGCGGGCCGCCTCCTCCTCCACGATGCGCCACTGTCCGGCGATGGCTTGCGGCCCGCCCGGCATTCCGGCGCCGAGCGAGAGCATGCCGACGCCATGCTTGCCCGCCGCGGCCGGGCCGGAGGGGGTGAGCGTGCTGGCGACTGAGATGGGAAAGTGCGGGTCGGTATAGGGGCGGAGGTGGAGGCGCGCCTCGTTCATCTCGAACCAGTCGGTTTTGCGCGTGACCGGGCCATCGCAGCGCAGCAGGGCCATGATGGCCTCGAGCGACTCATCCATGCGCCGCCGCTGCGTGCTGGCCTCGATGCCGAGCATGTAGGCGTCCGACACCAGCGCCCCCGGCCCGCAGCCCAGCATGGCCCGGCCGCGCGTCATGTGGTCCAGCTGCACGAAGCGCTGCGCGACCAGGAACGGGTGATGGTACGGCAGGCTCGTGACCCCGCTGCCCAGCCGGATGTGCTTGGTACGCTCGGCGGCGGCGGCGATCACCAGCTCGGGCGCGGCGATCACTTCCCAGCCGGCGGAGTGGTGCTCGCCGATCCAGGCCTCGTCGTAGCCCAGCCGGTCGAGATGCTCGATCATCTCGATGTCGCGGGCGATGGCCAGCGTGGGGTTGTCGCCGAGGCGATGGAAGGGCGCCAAGAAGATGCCGAACTGCATGCCGCGGCGGGCCATGGCGGTCTCCTTTAAATGCCGAGGCGCCATGCTGGCGCGTGAAAATCAGTGGCGCCATGCTGGCGCAGGGTGAGGACTATGCCAAGAGGCGGGCGAGCGCCTCGATTCCGCGCCCGATCTGCGCGTAGGTGTCGTCGAACAGGGCGCGGTCGCCGTCCACCGGGTCGGCGATGTCGCCCTCGCCGATGAGGTCGCCGAGCTTCACCACAGGCGTTCGCAGGTCCGGGTAGCGGTCGGCGATGGCGGCCACGTTCACGTCGTCAAACACGATGATCAGCGAGGCCGCCGTGGCCGCCGCGCGGGTGAGCCAGGCGGAGCGATGGGCGGCCAGCTCGAGCCCGAGTGCGCCCGCCGCAGCGACGCCGAAGCCGGGGGTGGAGCGGCCGGGGCGCGGGATCATGCCGGCGGAGGCGATCTCGGCCGCCGCCGGGCCGCTGAGGCGGGAGCGCAAGGCGGCTTCGGCAAAGGGGCTGCGGCAGATGTTGCCCTGGCAGACGAACAGCACCCGCACGGGACGCCCGCCTGCCGCCGCGGCCCGCACCTTTGCGGCGGCGGCGGCCCGCAGCCGCGCGGCCCCGCCGGACACTCGCCGCGCGACCCGGCGCGTGGCGCTGCGCAGCGCGCGCGCCAGTTCGGCCCGGGCGGGGCGGGGATCGTCCCGCACCATCACGTCCTGCACCTCCGACCCGGTCAACGTACGAGTCACCTCCAGCAGGCGCTTGGCCATGAACAGGGCGAAGCGCGCCTTCGGCAGGCGGCTCGCCTGCGCATCCGCCACGCACGCCACGAGGTCGGGCAGCAGGTTGCGGCCATAGACGCCGGTTTTGTAGGGTACAGCGGGCGTTTCCACACGCTCGACCAGCAGCTGATACCAGCGGTACGGGAAATCGACGCCGAGCGCCACCGGCAGCGGCAGCGACCCCCAAGGCCGCGCGTTCACCTCCAGCAGAACCCAGCCGCCAGCGTCGTTGCGCTTGAACTCGAACATCGCCACGCCGGTGTAGTCCACCGCCGCCGCCACCGCCGCGCAGGCCGCCACCAGCTCGGGGTCCAACGGGGCGCTGACCCGGTAGAAGCTGCTGCCGGAGCGCTCGTGCACGCGGTGGTGCTGGAAGGCCTGCAGCAGGTGGCCGGCGCTGGCCAGGATCGAAACGCCGAGGCCGCGCCCGGCGAAGTACGCCTCGACCAAGGTGCTGCCGGGCAAGGTGCTGCCGGGCAACGTGCTGCCGGGATCGTTGTCAGCCAGGGCGCGGTCGAGCTTGGCCGGGTCGCTCAGCACCAGCACGCGGCCGCGCGTGCCGAGCCCGTCGAGCGTGTAGGACCGGCGCGGCTTGAGGACGAGCGGCGCGCCGAACTCGGCCAGCAGCCCCGCAGCGGTGTCGTCCGCCCGCGCCAGCCGCCCCGGGGAGACGGGCACGCCGATGCGGCGCGCCAGCTCCCGCGTGGCGTGCTTGTCGAACAGCACTTCGATGGCCGCGTCGTCCGGGATCGCCAGGCGGGCGAAGGCGGACAGCGCGGCGCGGTGGCGTTGCAGCGGCAGCAAGGCCCGCTCGTCGCAAGGGATCACCAGGTCGAAGGCTTCGGCTTGCAGCAGCGATTGCATGGCGGCCAGCCATTCCGCGCCCTCGTTCATCCAGGGCGGCAGGTCGTGAATGGCGGCGATGTAGCGGGAGGCCAGGGCAGGCGAGCGGAAGTCGGTCGGCGCGGCGTGCACCACGATGCCCTGGCGCCCCAGCGACCGGACGGTCGCCAGGAAGCTGCGCGTATCGTCGCCCACGACAAGCACTTTGCCCCGGCCCAACCCTCAATCCTTATTCATCAGCAATCAGGGTCCGCCCCGGGCGCCTGAACCGCGCGGCCGCACCCCCGGTCCGCCCGCCTGCCTAGCGGATCGGGGCGGGGATGTATAGGAAAGACGGCCTTATGAAGTGCCGGCAGCCATGGCGCGGACCGTCGTCGTGGCGGCATCGGGCAGCGCCATGAAGTACTGCAGGTACTCGGTGAGCGTCCGGAGGAGGGCATCGCGGTCGCGAACCGTCGCGGCATAGGGCGAGCCGCCGGGCATCAGGCTCGAGCTGTGATAGGTCAGCATCATGTATCGCCGGCCACGCGCCAGGGCCGCTTCGGTTTGGCGGATCAGGTCGTGGGTCGCGTGCCCTTCGGGGCTCAGCCGCAGGCGCTCGAGCAGGCCGAGCCGGGCCGCGATGCCGGGCAGCCGCAGGCGCCGGCCCGCCAGCAGAAACGGATGCAGCCGAGGCCCGGCCCCGGCCGCCCGCCCGACGAACCCGACCGAGAGCGGCACCTCCAGCAGCCCTTCCGCGGCCAGGAAGGGCTGATCCGGCAGGCCGCTGAAATCCGGCCCGCCATCGGCCGCGAAATCCGTGTGCGGGACGACGCTGACGTCCACGGCGTAGCCGAGATCGCGCAGCACCCCTGGCGTTGCCGCGCCGACGCCGTAGCGCCCGGCCTTGTAGACGGCGGGCCGGCGCCCGAACCCCTGCTCGATCATGCGGGTCAGCACCTCGAGCTTCTGCCGCATCAGGTCGCCCGGCAGGTTGCAGGCGTAGGAGTGGAACGCGCCGATCGTCTCGCCGGCGGGCGGATTGACCCAGGGGTGCAGATGGGCGCCGATGTCGCACCGCCCGTCCTGGAGGAAGCCCTTCAGCACCGCGACCGCCGCCGGCGTGCTGGCGACGGGGTAGTCCATCACGTAGGTGGGGCGGACGCCGTGCCGGTCGAACACGTCCTGCGCCAAGTGCTGGAAGGCGATGTTCTCGACCGCGGTGCTGGCCGGGTCGAACGGCGCGTTCCAGTCGAACTCCTCCTCGGTATCGACCACCACCAGAAGCGTCGGCGGCAGGTCGGCGCGTGGCGGCAGCAGCCGGTGGACCGGAAAGCCTGGCATCGCTGGTATCCCCGGGGTGCGCGCCCGGCGTAGCAGGCTTGAAACCGCCCGCAAAGGCCGCGAAGCTGGCTTGCATGTCGACCCGTGATTTCATCGGCTACGGCGCGCGCCGCCCGCATGCCGCCTGGCCCGGCGGCGCCCGCCTCGCCGTCAACTTCGTCTTCAACTACGAGGAGGGCTCCGAATACGCCATCGGCGACGGGGACGCCGCCTCGGAGACCGGGCTGCTGGAAGGCTCCAGCACCGCCGTTCCGGCGGGGACGCGGGACCTCTACGCCGAAACCCTGTATGAATTCGGCAGCCGGGTCGGCTTCTGGCGGCTGCTCCGCCTGTTCAAGGAGTTCGGCTATCCGGTGACGGTGTTCGGCTGCGCGCTGGCGCTCGAGCGCAATCCCGAGGCCGCCGCCGCCATCGCGGAGGCCGGGCACGACATCTGCTGCCACGGCTGGCGTTGGGAGAAGCACTGGCTGCTTTCCGAGGCGGAGGAGCGGGACCACATCGCCCGCGCCATCCGCTCGATCACCCGCACCACGGGCCAGCGCCCGCTCGGCTGGTATTGCCGCACCGGCCCCAGCGTGAACACGCGCCGCCTGCTGCTGGAACACGGCGGCTTCCTCTACGATAGTGACAGTTATGCCGACGAGTTGCCCTATTGGAACCGGGACTATGGGCAGCCGCATCTGGTGGTGCCGTATACGATGGACGTGAACGACAGCAAGTTCGTCAACCCGGCTGGCTTTGGCAGCGGGCTGGACTATTATCAATACTTGAAGGACAGCTTCGATTGCTTGTACCGCGAGGGCGCGGACACGCCGGGCATGCTGTCCGTGGGGCTGCACATGCGCCTCGCCGGGCGGCCCGGCCGCGCCCAGGCGTTGCGGCAGTTCCTGGCCTATATCGGCAGCTTCCCGGACGTGTGGGTCTGCAAACGCCTCGACATCGCGCGGCACTGGACCGCGCACCACCCGCCATAACATGCATGTCCTGATCGCCGGCGGCGGCATCGGCGGCCTGTCGGCGGCGCTGTCGCTGCACCGGGCCGGCATTGGCTGCACGGTGTTCGAGCAAGCCTCCGCAGTGCGTGAGCTGGGCGTCGGCATCAACACCTTGCCGCACGCGATCCGCGAACTGGCGGCGCTGGGTCTGCTGCCGGCGCTCGACGCGGCGGGCATCCGCACCCGCGAGCTGATCCTGGCCAACCGCTTCGGCCAGCCCGTCTGGACCGAGCTGCGCGGCCTCGATGCCGGGCTCGACTCGCCGCAGTTCAGCATCCATCGCGGCAAGCTGCTGGCCCTGCTGCACGAGGCCGCCGTGGCGCGCGGCATTCCGGTGCACACCGGCTGCCGCCTGGCGGGCTTCACCGACCATGGCGGGCAGGTTTCCGCCCGCTTCGAGGGCGGGCGCGTGGCCGAGGGCTGCGCGCTGGTGGGCGCCGACGGCATCCATTCGGTGGTGCGCGCCGCCGTGCAGCCCGGCGAGGGCCCGCCGCGGTGGACCGGCATCATGCTCTGGCGCGGGGCGGTGGAATGGCCGGTGTTCGCCGACGGCCGCACCATGCTGATCGCCGGCGGCATGCGCGCCAAGTTCGTGCTGTATCCCATCCACGCCGACCCGGGGCGCCCGGCTGCGCGCCTGACCAATTGGGTGGTGCAGGCCCGGGTGGCCACCGGCGCCGAGCCGCCGCCCCGCCGCGAGGACTGGAGCCGCCCGGGCACTGTGGCAGAACTGCTGCCCTTCGTGCAGGACAACTTCCACCTGGGCGGCCTTGGCCTGGTGGACCCCCTGGCGCTGATCGAGGCGAGTCGCGCGTTCTGGGAATATCCGATGTGCGACCGCGACCCGCTGCCCCGCTGGAGCCATGGCCGGGTCACCCTGCTGGGCGACGCCGCGCACCCGATGTATCCCGTCGGCAGCAACGGCGCGAGCCAGGCCGTGCTGGACGGCGTGGCCCTGGCGCGCCACCTCCGCGCCACGCCGGACGTGCCGGCGGCGCTGGCGGCCTATGACTTGGAGCGGCGCCCGGCCACGGCCGAGATCGTGCTGACCAACCGCCGGGGCGGCCCGGAACGGGTGATCGACGTCATCGAGGAGCGTGCGCCGGAGGGGTTCGCGGACATCGACGCGGTGGCCAGCCATGCCGAGCGGGAGCGGATCGTGCGGGGCTACGCGGCCATGGCCGGGTTTGCGGCATGAGGTCCCTGCCAGCGGTCAGCGGTGCGGGTCTTCGAACCGGTCCGCCATGAGCTGGTCCAGCAGGCGCACGCCCCAGCCGGTTGGTCCCGCCGCGTGGCGGTCGGCCCGCGTCTCGTTCGACTCCACGCCGGCGATGTCGAGATGCGCCCAGGGCGTGCGGCCGACGAAGGTTCGCAGGAAGGCAGCGGCCAGGCAGGCATCCGGCTGGCGGACGCCGTCGGTGCATTG
The DNA here is from genome assembly GCA_964235765.1 of uncultured Acetobacteraceae bacterium. Classification (GTDB taxonomy): domain Bacteria; phylum Pseudomonadota; class Alphaproteobacteria; order Acetobacterales; family Acetobacteraceae; genus JAVVHH01. The sequence continues at coordinate 83,917 of CAXSDH010000003.1, read as the reverse complement.
GCGCAGGTCGGCGATGGCGGAGTCGAGCGCGTCCCGATAGCCGTCGGCCAGCGGCATGCGCCAGGCCGGCTCGTGCACCGCTGCGCCGGCGGCGGCGACGTGCGCCGCCAGCGCGTCATCCGTGGCGAACAGCCCGGCCATGTAGTGGCCCAGGGCCGTGACGACGCTGCCGGTCAGTGTGCCGAGGTCGATCACCGCTTGCGGGCGTAGCGCGGCCAAGGTCCAGGCCAGGGCGTCGGCCAGCACCAGGCGGCCCTCGGCGTCGGTGTCCACCACCTCGACTGTGGTTCCGCCATACAGGCGCAGCACGTCGGCCGGCCGGTAGCTGGCGGCGCCGATCGCGTTTTCCGCCAAGGCGAGGACGGCGACGGCCGGGGCGGGGGAGCGGCGCAGGGCCAAGGCCAGCATGGCCCCGGCGCAGGCGGCGGCGCCCGCCATGTCGGCCCGCATCTCCCACATGCCTTGGCCCGGCTTGAGGCACACGCCCCCGGTGTCGAAGGTGATGCCCTTGCCCACGAAGGCCACCGGCGCCGCGTCGATGGTGCCGCGCCAGCGCAGCACGGCCAGGCATGGCGGATGGACCGAAGCGCCACCCACGGCCAGCAGCCCGCCCAGGCCCTGCTCGCGCAACGCGGCGGCGTTGAGGATTTGCACGGTGACGCCTTCGCGCTCCAGGCGGGCCAAGCGGGCGGCGAAGCCGGCGGGGGTGATGATGTTGCCCGGTTCCGCCACCAGGTCGCGGGCGAACAGCGCGCCCGTCACGCCGGGGCTGATCGTGCTCCAGGCGAGCCCGGCCGCCTCGGGATCGTCCACCATCACGTCTAGCCGGGTGATGCGGCAGCGGTCCGGCGGGGTGTTGGCGGGGGCGGGGCGGGTGAGGAAGCGGTGAAACCGCCAGGCCCGAAGGCTGGCGCCCGCGGCCAGCCGGGCAGCGGCGGCGGGCGGGAGGCCACGGGCGTCGATCGCGATGCGCTCGAAGTTGAACAGCCGGGCCACGGCCAGCGCGCCGGCGGCCTCCCAGTCGGTTGCCTCGCCCATGCCGAGCAGGAGCAGGAGGCGATGGCGGGTGCTGACCTCGGCGGCCTCCCCTGCCCGGCCGGTGAAGCCGGCAACCCCTGCCCGCTTCGGCTTGGGCGGGACCGCGCCGGGCGGCACGGGCACGGCACGGGCCGGGGCCTTGCTCCGCCGCCGGAAGCGGACCTTCATGCGCCGGAAGCGGCCGTTTCGTAATGGTCGGCCACGAGCCGGTCGAGCAGGCGCAGGCCGAAGGCGGTGGCGCCTTTGGGGATGGTCGGCGCGTCCTTGCTGCTCCAGACCATGCCGGCGATGTCGAGGTGGGCCCAGGGGCCGCGGGCGAAACGCTGGATGAATTGGGCGCCGATGATGGCGCCGCCGGGCCGCCCGCCGATGTTCTTCATGTCGGCGATATCGGACTTGATCAGCTTGTCATAGGCGTCGGCGAGCGGCATGCGCCACAGCGCCTCGCCGGTGGACCGCCCGGCGGCGAGCAGCCGGGCGGCCAAGGTCTCGTCGTTGCTGAACAGGCCGGCGAACTCGTGGCCGAGGCTGACGATGATGGCGCCGGTGAGGGTGGCGAGATTGACGGTCAGCGACGGGTTGAACCGGTCGTGCGCGTACCAGAGCACGTCGGCGAGCAGCAGCCGGCCCTCGGCGTCGGTGTTCAGGATTTCGATGGTCTGGCCGGAGAGGCTGCGCACCACGTCCCCGGGCCGGGTGGCGGTGCCGCTGGGCATGTTCTCGGACAGGCCGACCAGGCCGACCACGTTGGCGCGGGCCTTGCGGTGCGCCAGGGCCGCCATGAGGCCGACGACGGCGCCGGCGCCGGCCATATCCCACTTCATGTCGCCCATGCCCGCGCCAGGCTTGAGGCTGATACCGCCGGTGTCGAAGGTGACGCCCTTGCCGACGAAGCAGACGGGTTGCCCGCCGGGCTCGCCGCCCTGCCAGCGCATGCTCACTACCCGCGGCTCGTTGGCGCTGCCTTGGGAGATGGCGAGCAAAGCGCCGAAGCCGAGTTTTTCCAGTTCGGCCGGGCCGAGCACTTCCACCTCGACGCCCAACTCGGCGAGCGGCCGGCAGCGGTCTGCCATCTCGGCAGGGTTGAGCACGTTTGCCGGCTCGCTCACGAGGTCACGCGAAAGCGCCGTGCCCTGGGCGATGCCGTCGAGGGCGGGCCAGGCGGCGCGGGCTGCGTCGGGATCGTCGGCCAGCACCGTGAGGCTGGCGAGCCGGGGCTTCAGGTCGGCCGCTTCCTTGGTGCGGTAGCGGTCGAAGCGATAGCTGCGGAGCCGGGCGCCGAGCGCGGCGTGGGCGGCGTGGGTTGCGGGCATGCCGTCCGCCGCGAGCGCTGCCGTGGTGTCGCGCGCGAGTGCGGCTGCGGCGAGGCCGCCGGCCGCTTCCATGCCGCGGGGCGTATGGTCGTCCGTTTTGCCGAGCCCGATCAGCACGACACGCACCAGCCCGGCGCCCGGCGCCAGCACCACGCAGGTCTGTCCCTTCTTGCCGGTGAACTCGGCCGCCTCGGCGGCCCGGACCAGCGCGCCGCCGCACGCAGCGTCCGCCGCGGCCCAGACGCCGGCCGGCTTGGCGCCCTCCAGCAGCAGGAGCGCGAGCGCGCCTTCGGTCGGCAAGGTTGCGGCGGCGAACTGGATGGGGATCATGCGGCATCTTTCAAACGGCGTGGCGGACCATAGCCACCGGCACGGCGCGCGGCTACACCGGCCAGATGGATGACGCAGCCCTGCTCCGCCTGGCCGCTGACCTTGCCGACCGCGCGGGGGCCCTCATTTTAACCGTTCGGGCGCGGGGGTTCGAGACGCTGCGTAAAGCCGACCGTAGCCCGGTGACGGAGGCCGACCACGCAGCCGAGGCGCTGATCGTGCAGGGCCTGCGCGCGGCGGCGCCGGGCATTCCGGTGATCGCGGAAGAGGAGATCGAGGCCGGGGTGCAGCACGCGCCCAGCGGCGAGTATTGGCTGGTGGACCCGCTGGACGGCACACGGGAGTTCGCGGCGATGCGGGACGAGTTCACCGTGAACATCGGGCTGGTGCGTGATGGGCGGCCCGTGCTGGGCGCGGTCGGCGTGCCCGCTTACGGTGAGCTTTTCGGAGGCATGATGGGCGCCTCCGCCGTTGCGTGGAAGCGGACGGAGGCCGGCGAACAACCGATCCGCGCACGGTCGCCGCCGGAGGGCGGAATGCATGTGTTGGCGAGCCGGCATTACGCGGGTGATCCGCAGTTGGACCAATTTCTCGAGGGCCGCCGGGTCGCCCGGGTCACCAACATGGGCTCTGCGTTGAAGATCGTGCGTTTGGCCGAGGGCTCGGGCGACCTATACCCCAGGTTCGGCCGGACGATGGAATGGGACACGGCCGCCCCGCAGGCGATCCTGGAAGCAGCGGGCGGCCGGTTGTGCGAGATGGACGGCACGCCGCTGGCTTATGGCAAGGCCGGCTGGGCCAATCCGCCGTTCCTGTGCACAGGATGCGGGCACGCTTGACAGCGCGGCTGGCAGGAGACCCGGCGGGGATCGAGGCGGCAGCGGCGCTGCTGCGCGACGGCCAGCTGGTCGCCTTCGGGACCGAGACGGTCTATGGACTCGGGGCCGATGCCACGAACAGCCGCGCCGTGGCGGCTGTGTTCGATGCCAAGGGTCGGCCGCACTTCAACCCACTGATCTGCCATTATCCCGATGCCGACTCGGCGTTCCGTGACGTGGAACCATCCGATTTGGCCGGGCAGCTTGCCGAGCGCTTCTGGCCGGGGCCGCTCACGCTCGTTTTGCCGCGGCGGATAACGTGCGGGGTGGCGCTGCTCGCCGGAGCCGGGCTGGACACCCTTGCCGTGCGCGTGCCGGCGCATGCGGGCGCGCAGACGTTGCTGCGTGCAGTGGGACGGGCGGTGGCGGCGCCCTCCGCCAACCGGTCCGGCCAGGTGTCTCCCACCACGGCCGCGCACGTGATGGACGGCTTGGATGGGCGCATCGCGGCGGTGCTCGATAGCGGGCCGTGCCGCGTCGGCCTGGAAAGCAGCGTGCTCGACCTGTCGACAGGGCGCCCCTTTCTGCTGCGCCCCGGTGGCGTTCCGCAGGAGGACATCGAGGCTGCTGTCGGGCCGGTTGGGCGGGGGATGGCACCAAATGCTGCCCAGGGCCCGCGCACGTTGCGTTCTCCAGGGCTGCTGGTCTCGCATTATGCGCCGCGCTTGCCTGTGCGGCTGAGGGCGACAAGTGTGGAAGCGGGCGAGGCCCTTCTTGCATTCGGCAGGCCTCCGGAGGCGGCGGAAGTGGTGTTTCAACTCAGCGCAGGCAGAAACCTTGCCGAAGCGGCATCACGACTGTTCCAGGGGCTGCGATGGCTGGACGAGGAAGGAATAAGGCTAGGCTTGCGGATGATCGCCGTCTCGCCTGTGCCGGACGCCGGGCTCGGGCGAGCGGTAAACGACCGGCTGGAACGCGCCGCCGCGCCGCGGCTTTGAGAGCCGACCATGTTCCTGGCGTGGAGCGGAGGATGGGCATGGGCCATCAAGATTCATGCCCATCCTCGGAAGCGTCTCAGCCGTTATAGCTGATGTGCAGGTAGCTGTTGCCGCCCACCGTTCCAGTATCCGTCGTAAGCCGTGTCATGGCATCGTCTCGCGTCCAGCCAGCGAGTGTCACGGACGCGCTGATCCCGGTCCCAGGGCCTGCGATCTCCGAATGCAGCGTAGCGCCTAGGTAGCCAACGGCGCCTTCGGATGCGGTCCAGCCTGTCGTGCTGGTGCCGTCCTGGAAGCCCCACAGCGTGATCTCGTCACCTTGATGGAAGTTGACCACCGTGCTCCAGGTTTCGACGGAACTGCGGCCATCGATGAAAAACACGTCTGCGCCACCGTCCGCGCCGGTTGCGCCGACCAGGAAGTTCGAACCGCCTCCTCCGTCTAGGACGTTATGCCCGGCCGTCACTTGCAACGCGTCGCCCGCCGAGCCGCCATGCATGAACACGTTCGCAACATCGGCCCTGACAGCGACGCCCTGGGTTCCTGCCCAGATGAACTGATGCTGAAGGTAAGAAACCGGTCCTTGGTATTGGCTGCCATCGTTGCTGCCGGAGCGAATGGCATCGGCGTTCGTGATCTTGAAGCCACCGTCCTGGTTGGGATTTATGACCGGGAGCGCCGCGCCGGTGACGGGGTCGATATCGAGAGATGGGCCGATGGCCAGGGTGGCG
>CAXSDH010000003.1:17833-78589 GCA_964235765.1 uncultured Acetobacteraceae bacterium | reverse complement strand
GCTGGGCGAGGACACGGCCGGGTTGCCCAGCGCGGGGCCGATGGCCAGGGTGGCGCTGCCGGTGCTGGCGTTACCTTCGGGATCCGTCACGATGTAAACGAGGCTCGACGTTGTGTCGAACAGGCCGGCACCCGGCGTGAACTGCAGGCCGGTCAGGTCGGCCGACGTCAGCACGTCACCCGCGAGCACGGCGGTGCCGTCCGCCAGGGTGACCGTGCCGTTGCCCGGCAGGGTATCGATCGTGATCGTCAGGGCCGAGTCAAGCGTATCCGCATCGGTCGGTGCGACGATGCCGATGCTGGCTGCCGCAGCGTTCTCCACAACCGAGAAGCTGACGGGCGAAGTCGTGGGGGTAGCGGACATTTATCGTTCCTGCGTTTTGTCTGCCGCGAACGATACGGGTGAAAAGCTTACAAAGGATTAACGCTGGCCGGTATTTGCGCGGTATCAGACCTCGACATCCCAGGCGATGGAACGTGCCCTTTCCTGCCCCGGACGTTATCAGAATTGGCAACGCAGCCGCCTCTTGCGGGTTAAGCCCTGGTGCAACGGGGACAGCTCATGCAACAGCGGTGGCCGGACCGGCTCTGGATCGTGCGGCATGGCGAGAGCGCGGGCAACATCGCGCGCGATGCCGCCCAAGCCGCGCGCCAGGCGCGCATCGACATCGGGCATCGCGACGTGGACGTGCCGCTCAGCGATCTTGGCGTGCAGCAGTCCGCGGCGCTCGGCCGGTGGTTCCGCGCCATGCCGCCCGAGGCGCGCCCGGACGTGTTGCTGGTCTCGCCTTACCTGCGCGCGCGGCAGACGGCGGGCGGCATCGAGGACCAGGGCGGCCTGGCGCCGGAGCCCTCCGGTCCGCTGGCCGATGAGCGGCTGCGCGAGAAGGAGTTCGGCATCCTCGACCGCCTGACCAGCTACGGCATCGCGGAGAACTACCCGGACCAGGTCGAGTTCCGCCGCATCATGGGCAAGTTCTATCATCGGCCGCCGGGCGGCGAGAGCTGGTGCGACGTCATCCTCCGCCTGCGCAGCATGCTCGACACCATCAGCCTGCACCATGGCGGACGCCGTGTGCTGATCGTCGGCCACCAGGTGGTGGTGCTGTGCATGCGATACCTGCTCGAGGGAATGGACGAGGCGCGCATCCTGGCCATCGACCGCGAGGGAGACGTGGCCAATTGCGGCGTGACGCAATATGATTTCGACCCGGCGCTCGGCCGGCAGGGCGGCCTTGCCCTGCGCCGCTACAATTTCACCGCGCCCATGGAACGCGAGGGCACGCCGGTGACGGCCGAGCCCGACCAGCAGGCGGCCGCACGGTGAACGACGTCACCCCCGCGGTGCTGCGCGCCCATCCGTTGCCCGTGCATCAGGAAGGCAGCAAGGACGCGCGCGGCCGGGTGCTGATCGTCGGCGGCAGCCTGGACGTGCCCGGCGGCGCCCTGCTGGCGGCCGAGGCTGCGCTACGGGCGGGGGCGGGCAAGTTGCAGATCGGGACCTGCCGCAGCATCGCCCCGCAGATGGGCCTGCTGATGCCGGAGGCTTTGGTGTTCGGCCTCGACGAGACCGAGGCGGGCGGCATCGGGCCGGGCAGCGCGGACCGGCTGGCGCAAGCCGCCGGGCGATCCGACGCGCTGCTGATCGGGCCCGGCATGATGGAGCAGCCCGCCACCGGCGCGCTGGCGGCGGCGCTGCTCGACCGGGTCGAGGGCATTCCGGCGGTGCTCGACGCCGGCGCGCTCGACGGCATGCAGGACCGGGCCAGCGCGCTGCGCCGGCATGCCGGCCGGGTGGTGATCACGCCGCATTGCGGCGAGATGGCCCAGTTGCTGGGCGTTCCGCGGGACGATGTCGAGGCCGATCCGCTCGCCGCCGCCCGCCAGGCGGCCGCGTTGCTGCACAGCGTGGTGGTGATGAAAGGCGCCCGCTCGCATATCGTCAGCCCGCAGGGCGAGGCCTGGCTGTTCACCGGCGGCACGATCGGCCTTGCCACCTCCGGCAGCGGCGACACCCTGGCCGGGGTGATCACCGCCCTGCTGGCGCGGGGCGCCGTGCCGGTCTGGGCCGCGATATGGGGCGTGTTCCTGCATGGCGAGGCCGGCACGCGGCTGGCCCGGCGCTACGGCGGCATCGGCTTCCTTGCCCGCGAGATCCCGGGCGAGGTGCCGGCGATCATGGCCGAGTATTCCGCCGCGCCAGTTTGACCTTCCCGGCGGGAGGGCCAATGCTTCCGCCGGGAGGCCCCATGCTCGATGCCGTGACGACCGGAATACAGGCTTTCTACCCCCGCCCCGCCGTGCCCCGCCTGCGCATCCGCCGGGCCGAGGGCGTGTGGATGGAGGATGTGGACGGAAACCGCTATATGGACGGCTCGTCCGGCCCCGTGGTGTCGAACATCGGGCACGGCAACAAGCGCGTGCTGGCGGCGATGGCGCAGCAGGCGGCGGACGTGGCCTTCGCCTTTCCGCTGCAATGGGAAAGCGAGGCCAACCTGCGGCTGACCGCTCGCCTGGCCGAGCTGGCGGGTCCCGGTCTCGACCGCGCCTTCCTGGTTTCCGGCGGATCGGAGGCGGTCGAGACGGCGCTGAAGTTCAGCCGGCAGCATGCGGTGGTCAGCGGCCAGGCCTCCCGCTGGAAGGTGATCGGGCGGGACCCCGGCTACCATGGCAACACGCTGGGGGCGCTCGCCGTCACCGGGGACAAGGCGGCGCATGCCATGTTCGGGCCGATGATGCGGCCGATGCCGCTGGCGCCCACGCCGTTCACCTATCGCGTGCCGCCGAACCACACCGCCGAGACCTATGCGCGGCATTGCGTCGAGGCGCTCGACCAACTGATCCAGGCCGAGGGGCCGGAGACGGTGCTGGCGTTCATCGTGGAGCCGATCGGCGGGCTGGCCACCGGCGCGCTGGTGCCGCCCGACGCGTATTTCGGCGCGGTGCGCGAGATTTGCACGCGACACGGCATCCTGCTGATCTTCGACGAGGTCATCTCCGGCGCGGGGCGCTCGGGCAAGTTCCTGGCGGCGCATCATTGGCCGGAGGCCAAGCCGGACCTGGTGGTTTTGGCCAAGGGCGTGACCGCCGGCTACACGCCGATGGGCGCGCTGCTGGCGCCCGCCGCGATGGCGGACCGGGTGGCCGCGGCGGGCGGGTTCTCGCATGGCTACACCTATTTCTCGAACCCGCTCTCCTGCGCCATCGGCGCCGCGGTGCTGGACGAGTTGGTGGAGTGCGACCTGATCGGCAACGCCGAGCGCATGGGCGCCCTGCTGCGCGGCAAGCTGGAGGCCCTGGCCGGCCGCACCCCGCTGATCGGCGACGTGCGCGGACGCGGGCTGCTGCTGGCGATCGAGCTGGTGGCGGACAAGGCCGCGAAGACCATGATCCCGCTGCCGCTGATGGCGCCGTACCGGTTGCAGGCGCTGGCCCTCAAGCGGGGGCTCGCGCTGTATTGCCGCCGGACCGGCGGCGGCGAGTACGGGGATTTCATCCCGATCACGCCGCCGCTCATCATCACCGCGGCGGAGGTGGAGGAGCTGGTGGCGCGGCTGGAAGCGGCGCTTGGCGACTACGAAGCGGAGCTGCGGCGGGATGGGGTGATCTAGCGCGTGTTCCATTCGCAAGGACTGACGGCTCACGCTCCAGCCGTTGGTTTGGCGAGCGCAACTCCCGGCCGGGCGAGCCCGCCTGGCCGGGAGGCGCTCTAGCGTGGTCCCGCTGGTCGGCTATACCGACCGCTTCTCCGCCCGGCCCGGCGAGCGCATCGCCGTCAAGGTTTCCAGCGCCCATGCCGGGCCGTTCCGGGCCGACCTGGTGCGCATCATCCACGCCGACCCCAACCCGGCCGGGCCCGGCATGAAGCTGGAACCCACACCCTGCGGCTTCGCGGGCGAGTACCCCTCCAAGGCGCAGCCCGTGCAGCTCGGCTCCTGCGGCATCATAGACCTGCCGCAGCCGTTCACCTTGCCGGACCCCTGCACGATCGCGGTGCGCGTGCAGCCCCGCCTGCTCGATGGGCGCCCGCAAACCGTGCTGGACCTGGGGGGGATGGCCCTGCTGGCCGGGCCTGGAGGCGCCGAGATCGTGGCGGCGGACGAGGTGTGTGCGGCGGGGGCGCCCATGCTGGAGGGCCGCTGGTACGAGTTGCGGCTGCTGTTCGAGGCGGGCCAGGTGCGCCTGCGCCAGACGGCGTTGCAGCCAAGCTGGGGCGTGGTGGACAGCGGCGAGGCGGCGGGGGCGCTGCATCTGGCGCCGATCCGCCGGGTCATGCTGGGCGCCCGGCCGGATGGCGACGGCTGGGCCGACGTGCTGGACGGCCGCATCGAGGACCCGGTCATGCTTGCGGGCGCCCACGCGGGCGGAGGCTTGCTCGAGCCGGAGGCGCAGGAGGTGATCGCCTGGTGGGACTTCTCGGAGGGCATCGGCGGCCACGGGATCACCGACCGCGGCCCGCATGGCTGGCATGGCGCGTTCCGCAACCTGCCGACCCGGGCGGTGCGCGGCTCGCGCTGGCGCGGGGCGGAGATGTGCTGGCGGCACGCGCCGCGCGATTACGCGGCGGTTCACCTGCACGGCGACGACCTGTACGATTGCGGCTGGGAGACCAGCTTCGAGATGGCGGTTCCGGCCGGGTTGCGCAGCGGCGTCTATGGCGTGCGGCTCCGCGCCGGGGGGGACGAGGACATCGTGCCGGTCTGGGTTTTGCCACCGCGGGGCGGGGTGACCGCGCCGGTCGCCTTCCTGGCCTCCACCTTCACCTACCAGGCCTATGCCAACCATGCGCGCGGCAACGCCGACGCGGCGTACCGGGCGCGCCGGGCCGCGTGGGACGCCTGCCGGCACAACCCGGACGAGCATCCGGAGTATGGCGCCAGCACGTACAACCGGCATCCCGACGGCACGGGGCACGCGCTGTCCTCAATGCGCCGGCCCATCCTGACGATGCGGCCGGGCTTCCTGACCTTCAACGACGCGCGCGGCTCCGGCCTGCGGCATTTTCCGGCCGATAGCCACCTGACGGACTGGATGGAGGCGACCGGGCACGAATTCGACGTGATCACCGACCACGACCTGGATCGGGAGGGCGAGGCCTTGCTCGCCGGCTATGCCGTGGTGATCACCGGCAGCCATCCGGAATACCACACGGCCCGCACGCTGGACGCCTTGCAGGCCTACACCGGCGGGGGCGGCCGGCTGATGTACATGGGCGGCAACGGCTTCTACTGGCGGATCGCCAACAGCGAGGCGGTTCCCGACACCATCGAGGTGCGCCGCGCCGAGGGCGGCATCCGCGCCTGGGACGCCGAACCCGGCGAGGCCCACCACCAGCTCGACGGCTCCTATGGCGGGCTGTGGCGGCGCCAGGGCCGTCCGCCGCAGATGCTGGCCGGGGTGGGGTTTTCGGCGCAGGGGCTGTTCGAGGGATCCCACTACCGCCGCCTGCCGGCGCCGGAGCATGGCTGGGTGTTCGAAGGCGTGGAGGGCGAGACCTTCGGGCACGAGGGGCTGTCGGGCGGGGGTGCTGCCGGTTTCGAGCTGGACCGCGCCGACCTCCGCCTGGGCACGCCGCCGAACACCGTGATCCTGGCCCGGTCGGAGGGGCACCAGGCGCATTTCGTGGCCGTGCCGGAGGAGTTGCTGAGCCATGTGAACACGGTGACCGGCGAGCGCCCGGCGGACCTGATCCGGGCGGAGATCGTGATGTTCGAGACGCAGAACGGCGGCGCGGTGTTCGCGACGGGCTCGATCACCTATTGCGGGAGCCTGTCGGGCAACGGGTACGACAACCCGGTGTCGCGGCTGACGGGCAACGTGCTGCGGCGGTTCTCGGCGGGGTCGCTTCGCGTGCCACGGGCGCCTATCACGGCTGCTGGAGACACGATGATGTCCAGCAACCTGCTCGGCCGCGACGCCGGGGCCGAGGAAGACGTTCCGTTCGAGATGGCGATCGAGCGGATCAAGCCCCTCGATCTATAGCGACGGGAGGTCCAGCCCGAACTGGCGGGCGCAGGCCACGGCGTCGTCGTAGCCGGCGTCGGCGTGGCGCATGACGCCGCTGGCCGGGTCGTTCCACAGCACGCGTTCCAGGCGGCGGGCCGCTTGCGGGGTGCCGTCGGCCACCACCACCATTCCGGCGTGCTGCGAGAAGCCCATGCCGACGCCGCCGCCGTGGTGCAGGCTGACCCAGGTGGCGCCCGAGGCGCAGTTCAGCAGGGCGTTCAGCAGCGGCCAGTCGGATACGGCGTCGGAGCCGTCGCGCATCGCTTCCGTCTCGCGGTTGGGGCTCGCGACGCTGCCGCTGTCCAGATGGTCCCGCCCGATGACCACTGGGGCGGCCAGTTCCCCGCTGGCGACCATTGCGTTGAAGGCGAGGCCGAGCCTGTGGCGGTCGCCCAGCCCCACCCAGCAGATACGGGCCGGCAGGCCCTGGAAGGCGATGCGCTCGCGGGCCATGTCGAGCCATCGGTGCAGCGGGGCGTTGCCGGGCAGCAATTCCTTCACCCGGGCGTCGGTGCGGTAGATGTCCTCGGGGTCGCCGGACAGCGCGACCCAGCGGAACGGGCCGATGCCGCGGCAGAACAAGGGGCGGATGTAGGCGGGCACGAAGCCCGGGACGTCGAAGGCGTCGGCCACGCCCTCCTCGAGCGCCACCTGGCGGATGTTGTTGCCGTAGTCGATCGTGGGGATGCCCATGCGGTGGAAGTCCAGCATGGCGCGCACGTGCGGGACCATGGAGGCGCGGGCGGCGGCGATGACGGCGGCGGGCTCGCGTTCGCGCCGCGCCTCCCAGTCGCCGACGCTCCAGCCGGCTGGGAGATAGCCGTTCAGCGGGTCGTGCGCGCTGGTCTGGTCGGTGACGATATCGGGGCGGACGCCGCGGCGGACCAGCTCGGGGAACACCTCGGCCGCGTTGCCCAGCAGGCCGACCGAGACCGCCCGGCGTTCGGCGCAGGCGCGGCCTATCATCTCCAGCGCCTCGTCGAGGCTTGCCGCCCGCTGGTCGAGGTAGCGCGTCCGCAGCCGCATTTCGATCCGGCTGGGCTGGCATTCCACCGCCAGCAGGCAGGCGCCCGCCATGGTGGCCGCGAGCGGCTGCGCGCCGCCCATGCCGCCGAGCCCGCCGGTGAGGATCCAGCGCCCGGCGAGGTCGCCGCCGTAATGCTGGCGGCCCGCCTCCACGAAGGTTTCGTACGTGCCCTGCACGATGCCCTGGCTGCCGATGTAGATCCACGACCCGGCCGTCATCTGCCCGTACATCATCAGGCCGAGCCGATCGAGCTTGTGGAAATGCGCCCATGTGGCCCAGTGCGGCACCAGGTTGGAGTTGGCGATCAGCACGCGCGGCGCGTCCGCATGGGTGCGGAACACGCCGACGGGCTTGCCGGACTGCACGAGCAGGGTCTCGTCCCGGTCCAGGCGGCGGAGCGCGTGCACGATGCGGTCGAAGCTGTCCCAATCGCGCGCGGCGCGGCCGATGCCGCCGTACACCACCAACTCGTCGGGGCGCTCCGCCACGTCGGGGTCGAGGTTGTTCATCAGCATGCGCAGCGGCGCCTCGGTGAGCCATGAGCGCGCGGAGATGGCGGCGCCGCGTGGGGCGCGGATGGTTCGGGCATTGCTGAAACGGGTCATGCGGTCTCCAGGCCGGGCAGGTTCACGCCGGTGCCGAGCCCCTGTTGCACGAGGGCGGTGGCGGCGAGGATGTCGGGGGCGAACAGCCGGTCCTCGTCGAGATGGGGCACGATGGCGCGCAACTGGCCGCGCACCGCCTCCAGCGGCGGGCTGGAGCGCAGCGGATGGTGGAAGTCGCAGCCCTGCGCGGCGGCCAGCAGCTCGATGCCGATCACGCCGGCCAGGTTCGCCGCCATTGGCAGCAGGCGGCGCGCGCCGTGGGCGGCCATGGAGACGTGGTCCTCCTGGTTGGCCGAGGTCGGGATGCTGTCCACGCTGGCGGGGGCGGCGCGCTGCTTGTTCTCCGACACCAGGGCCGCCGCGGTGACTTGCGGGATCATGAAGCCGGAATGCAGCCCGGGGCGGGGCGTGAGGAAGGCGGGCAGGCCGGACAGCGCCGGGTCGATCAGCATGGCGATGCGCCGCTCGGCGATGGACCCGGTCTCGCACAGCGCCAGCGCGATCATGTCGGCGGCGAAGGCGACGGGCTCCGCATGGAAGTTGCCGCCGGATAGCGCTTCCTGGGTGTCGGCGAAGATCAGCGGGTTGTCCGACACGCCGTTGGCTTCGGTGGCCAGGGTGTGCGCGGCCTGGCGCAGCAGGTCGAGCACGGCACCCATCACCTGCGGTTGGCAGCGCAGGCAATAGGGGTCCTGCACCCGCTCGTCGCCCACCAGGTGGGACCGGCGGATGGCGCTGCCGGCGATCAGCGCGCGCAGGGCGGCGGCGACCTCGATCTGCCCGCGGTGGCGCCGCAGCGCGTGGATGCGCGGGTCGAACGGCGTGTCCGATCCGCGCGCCGCGTCGGTGGCGAGCGCGCCGGTGACCAGGGAGGCTTGCGCGAGCCGCTCCGCCTCGAACAGCCCGGCCAGGGCATAGGCGGTCGAGAACTGCGTGCCGTTCAGCAGCGCCAGGCCCTCCTTCGGCCCGAGCGCCACCGGCTGCAGCCCGGCGCGGCGCAGCACGTCCCCTTCCCCGATCATCGCCGCCGCCATGTGGGCCAGGGGCGCCAGGTCCCCCGATGCGCCGACGGAGCCCTGGGCGGGGATGCTGGGCAAGGCGTCCCGGTCCAGCATGGCGTGCAGCAAGGCGACGGTGGCGGGCTGCACCCCGGAGGCGCCCTGGGCCAGGCTGGCCAGCTTCAGGGCGAGCATCAGCCGCACGATGGCGGCCGGCATGGGCTCGCCGACGCCTGCGGCGTGGGACAGCACGATGTTGCGCTGCAACTGCGCCAGGTCGGCGGGGGCGATGCGGATGCTCGCGAGCTTTCCGAAGCCGGTGTTGATGCCGTACACCGGCTCGCCACGGGCCAGGATGGCGGCGACGGCGGCGGCGCTTGCGGCGATCGGGCCGGCGCTGGCCGGGTCGAGCCGGACTGGCGCGCCCCGGTAGATGCTGCGCCACGCGGCCAGGGGGGTTTCGCCGGGATGCAGGGTGATCACCTGCCCCGCCAGACGCGCCGGTGCAGCGGGTTGAAGCCGATCCGGTAGACCAGCTCGGCCGGCGTTTCTATGTTCCAGATCGCCAGGTCGCACCACTTTCCCGCCTCGAGCGTGCCCACATCCGCGAGCCCAAGCGCCCCCGCGGCCTCGCGCGTGAAGCCGGCGAGGCACTCCTCGACCGTCATCCGGAACAGCGTCGCCGCCATGTTCATGGCCAGCAGCGGCGAGGTCAGCGGCGAGGAGCCGGGGTTGCTGTCGGTGGCGAGCGCCATCCGCACGCCGTGGCGGCGGAACAGTGCGACCGGCGGCGGCTGCGTCTCGCGGATGAAGTAGTATGCGCCGGGCAGCAGCACCGCCACGACGCCCGCGGCAGCCATGGCGGCGACGCCCGCCTCGGAGGCGTATTCCAGATGGTCCGCCGACAGCGCGCCGTGGCGGGCCGCGAGCGCTGCGCCGCCGAGGTCGGAGAGTTGGTCGGCATGCAGCTTCACCGGCAGGCCGTGCCGGGCGGCGGCGGCGAACACGCGCGCGGTCTGTGCGGGCGAGAAGCCGATGCCCTCGCAGAACGCGTCGACGGCGTCCGCCAGTCCCTCGGCGGCGAGGGCCGGCAGCATCGTCTCGCACACCAGCCCGATGTAGCGGTCGCTGTCGCCCGCCGCCTCGGGGGGCAGGGCGTGGGCGCCGAGGAAAGTCGTGACCACCTGCACCGGCCGATGCTGCGCGAGCATGCGCGCGGCCCGCAACTGGGCGGCTTCGGCGGCGGGGTTCAGCCCGTAGCCGGACTTCACCTCGACCGTGGTGACGCCCTCGGCCAGCAGCGCATCGAGCCGCGGCAGGGTCGCCGCGACCAGCCCGTCCACCGACGCGGCCCGCACCGCGCGCACCGTCGAGACGATGCCGCCGCCGGCCCGGGCGACCTCCTCGTAGGTTGCGCCGGCCAGCCGCTGCTCGAACTCGCGCGCGCGGTCGCCGGCATAGACGAGGTGGGTGTGGCAATCGACGAGGCCCGGCGTGATCCAGCGGCCGTTGCAGTCGGTGGCGGCGGCTGGGTCATGCGCGGGCAGCTCGGCCTCTGGCCCGGCGAACACGATGCGGCCCTCGATGCAGGCCACGGCGCCGGGTTCGACCACGCCCAAGCCAGGCCGGCCGGCATCCAGCGTCGCCAGGCGCGCGTTCCGCCACACCCGCATGCGGGCGCCTCCGATCCCAGTTATACCCCCTCTTCTCACGGGACCGGGGCTGGCATGCAAGCGTTGTTCTTCGACCAGGCGCTGCTGCGGACGGGCTGGGCGCGCGACGTGCGGATCGGCCTGGAGGCCGGGCGCATCGCCGCCATCCTGCACCGCACGCCGCCGCAGCCGGGCGACCACCGGCACGGCGTGGCGCTGCCGGGCCTGCCGAACCTGCACAGCCATGCCTTCCAGCGCGCCATCTCCGGCCTGTCCGAAATCCGCGGCCCGGAGCAGGACAGCTTCTGGACCTGGCGGGAGGCCGTCTACCGTTTCCTGGACGGCATGGACCCGGACGACATCGAGGCCATCAGCGCCCAAGCGTTCATGGAGATGCTGGAGGCCGGGTTCACCCGGGTGGGCGAGTTCCACTACCTGCACAACGACCGCAACGGCCAGCCCTACGCCGACCCGGCGGAACTCAGCCGGCGCGCCGCCGCCGCCGCCGCCGCCGTGGGCATCCGGCTGACCCTGCTGCCGGTGTTCTACGCCCATGGCGGTTTCGGCGCCGCCCCGCCTGCGCCGGGCCAGCGGCGGTTCATCCTGGACCTGGACGGCTTCGCCCGGCTGCTGGAGGTGGTGCGCGGCTTCCAAGGCGTCGGCGTCGGCGTGGCGCCGCACAGCCTGCGCGCGGTGACGCCGGAGCAGTTGCAGGCCGTCTGGGCGATGCGCGGGGATGGCCCGTTGCACATCCATGTGGCCGAACAGGTGCGCGAGGTGGAGGACTGCCTGGCCTGGAGCGGCGCCCGCCCGGTGGAATGGCTGCTCGACCATGCGCCGGTGGATGGCGGCTGGTGCCTGATCCATGCCACGCACATGACGGAGGGCGAGGTCGGGCGGCTGGCGCGGAGCGGCGCCACGGCCGGGCTATGCCCGGTGACCGAGGCGAACCTGGGGGACGGCATCTTCCCGGGCGAGGCCTGGCAGGCGCTCGGCGGCCGCTACGGCGTGGGCACCGACAGCAACGTGGCGATCTCGGGCGCGATGGAGCTGCGGCAATTGGAGTACTCGCAGCGGTTGGCGTTGCGGGCGCGCAACGTGATGGCGGGGGCCGAGGGCCGCTCCACCGGACGCGCGCTGTTCGATGCGGCGCTGCTGGGCGGCGGGGCGGCGCTGGGAGCGGGGGCGCCCTGCCTGGCGGAGGGCGAGCCGGCCGACATCGTGGCGCTGGATGCCGGGTTGGTGGACGCCACGGGGGACCGGGTGCTCGACGGCTGGATTTTCGGCCGCGGCGCGGTGGACGCGGTGTGGGTCGCCGGCCGGCAGCTCGTTGCGGGCGGGCGGCACGTTTCGCGCGATGGGGTGCAGGCGCGCTACCGCCGCACGCTCAAGCGGCTGCTGGCCTGATCGGCGCGCCCGCTCGGTCAGGCTGGCTCGGCCTCGGCGCCCTCCTGCCCGGCGGCGAGGTCGAGATCGACATAGAGTTCGGCGAGCGGGATCTCGATGCCGATCTCCGGCATGCGCAGCATGGCGCCGTCGCCGGTGAGCAGTTCGGCCACCCAATCATCGCCCTTGCGGGAAAAGGCAATCGCGCCGGCGTGGGTCTGCTGGATGACCACATAGCGCTGGACCGAGGGCGTGGCCCGGTACTCCGCGTTCTTGACCACCAAGTCTTCGTTCGCGGTGCTTGCGCTGAGGATTTCGAATATGACGACCGGGTCCGTGACGACTTTGGTTCGCGGTCCCACCGGCGTGCACACCACGAAGGCATCGGGATAGCGGATGCTGCCGGCGACCTCGATCTTGAGCTCGCTTCCGTAGGGCTGGCAGAGTTGGCCGCGCAAGCGCCCCGTCAAGGCGTAGACGAGGTTGCGCTGGATCGCCGCATGGGCCGCCGTGCCGCCCGTCATCGCCACCGGCCGGAACCCGGCGAACTCGTGCTTCAGCGCCTGCCGGTCCTCCCAGGCCAGGAACTGCTCCAGGCTCATCGGCTTGCGCAGGGCAATGTTCATGGCGGCATCATAACGCCTCCAGCCGGCAGTTCACCAGCAACTCGGACACCACGGCCGTGTTCGGCAACAGCAGCAGCATCTCGGCCAGCACGGCCAGGTCCCCGGGCTTGCTCATCCGCTCCCGCGGGAAATCCGCGCCCAGGGTCATGCCTGTCTCCACGAACCCCGGGCACAGCGCGGTGGCCCGCACCCCGTCCTCCCAGCCCTCGCGCCGCACCGCGTGGGTGAGCGCGACCACCGCGAACTTGCTCATCGCGTAGCCCGCACTGGCGTTGGCGACGCGCTTGCCGGAGAGCGACGACACGTTGACGATCCGCCCGGCGCCGCAGGCCCGCAGATGCGGCAAGGCGAGCCGGCAAAGGCGCAACGGCCCCTTCACGTTCACCGCCCAGAGCTGGTCGAGCGGCCCCTCATCGGTGTCCGTGACGGCGAACTTCGGATTGATCCCGGCCGCGTTCACCAAGCCATGCAGCGCCCCGAAACGGCCCGCCGCCGCCGCGACCCAAGCCTCCGCGCTGTCCAGGCTTTCGGCGTCGTACCGCTGCACATGCAGGGCGGCGGAGTCTTGCAGCCCCCGCGCCTCCCGCACGCCCGCCGACACCTGGAACCCGCTCGCCAGCAAGCGCTCGACGATCGCGCGGCCGATGCCGCGGGCCGCCCCCGATACCATGACCACCCGGCGCGCCGGTTCAAGCATGCGCGATCTCCGCCAGAACGCCCGTCGCCACATGGCATCGGGCCAGATGCCCGGACGCGGCCGGGGCGAGCGCTTGCGGCTGTTCGCAGCCGGGCCGGGCCATGGGGCAGCGCGGCTGGAACCGGCAGCCCGGCGGCATCGCATCGAGCGGCGGCACCCGCCCGGGGATCGCCAGCAGCTCCTGCCCGTCCCGGTCCATGCGTGGGATGGCGGCGAACAAGGCGCGCGTATAGGGATGCGCCGGCCGGGCGAACACGGCATGCACGTCCGCCTGCTCCACCACTTGCCCGGCGTACATGACCGCCACCCCGTCGGCGACCTGCGCCACCACGCCCAGGTTGTGCGTGATGAACAGCATGGCCATGCCGTGCCGGGCCTTCAGGTCCGCGAGCAGGCCCAGCACCTGCGCCTGGATCGTCACGTCCAGCGCCGTGGTGGGCTCGTCGGCCAGCAGCAGCGCGGGCTCGCAGGCGAGCGCCAGGGCAATCATCACCCGCTGCCGCATGCCGCCGCTGAACTGGTGGGGATAGTCGCCGAACCGCTGGGCCGCGGAGGGGATCTTGACTTCCTCCAGCACGGCGAGCGCCGCGGCATTGGCGGCGGCGCGCGAGAGGCCGCGATGGATGCGCAGGCTTTCGGCGACCTGGTTGCCGACGGTCATCACCGGGTTCAGGCAGGTCATCGGCTCCTGGAAGATCATCGCCATACGGTTGCCGCGCAGCCGTTCGAGCCGCCGCTCCGCCATGCCGGCCAGGTCCTCCCCGTCCAGCATGATCTGCCCGGCGCCGATGCGTGCCGCCGGCGGCGCCAGGCCCATGATGGACAGCGCAGTCATGCTCTTGCCGCAGCCGCTCTCCCCCACCAGCGCCAGGGTCTCGCCCGCTTCCAGGCTGAGCGACAAGCCGTCGACCGCGGCGAACCAGGCATCGCCGATGCGGAACTCGGTGCGCAGGCCGCGCACGTCGAGCACCTTCACGCCTGCACCGGCACGCCCTGCGCCACGGCCACGACCTGCGCCGGGCCGCCGCCGGTCGCCACTACGTCGAAGGTGCCTTCCATCGCCGGGCAGCCTGCGCCGCCGGGCGGGATCGGGCAAGCGCAGCGATGCCGAGCGGAGGCTTCCCATGACGGAGGCTCCCATGACGGGGCGTGGCGGTGACGGGGACGGCAGAGTTGCGCTAGGGTGCGGCACGAAGCCTGCGTTTTCTAAGGACACCCCCAAATGGCCCGACCCGTTGACGCCGTCATCGCCCAGGCGCGGGACTTCCTCGGCGACCGCATCACCACCAATGCCGCGCTCCGCGAGCAGCACAGCCACGGGGAGGACACCCAACCGCACGTGATGCCGGACGCCGTCGCCTTCCTCGAACGCGGCGAGGAGGCGGCCCGCATGCTCGCGCTCTGCCACCAGCACGGCGTCCCGGTGACCCCCTTCGGCGCCGGCACCTCGCTCGAGGGCCACGTCACCCCGGTCCGCGGCGGCATCAGCCTCGACCTCTCGCGCATGACCCGCGTGCTCGCCGTCAACGCCGAGGACATGGATTGCCGCGTCGAGGCCGGCGTGACCCGGCAGCAACTGAACGAGCACCTGCGCGACCAGGGCCTGTTCTTCCCGGTCGATCCCGGCAGCGAGTGCACCATCGGCGGCATGTGCGCCACCCGCGCCAGCGGCACCGCCGCCGTCCGCTACGGCACCATCCGGGAAAACGTGCTGGGCCTGCAGGTGGCGCTGGCCGATGGCCGCCTGATCGAGACCGGCGGCCGCGTTCGCAAGTCCGCCACCGGCTACGACCTCACCCATCTGATGATCGGCTCCGAGGGCACGCTCGGCGTCATCACCGAAATCCAGCTTCGCCTGCACGGCATCCCCGAGGCGATGAGCGCGGCCATCTGCCAGTTCGATACCCTGTCCGGCGCGGTGGAATCGGTGATCGCCATCCTGCAAGCCGGTATCCCGATCGCGCGGATCGAGTTGCTGGACGACGTGCAGATGGGCGCCTGCATCGCCTTCTCGAAGCTCACCGGCTACACGGCGAGCCCCACGCTCCTGCTGGAGTTCCACGGCTCCGCCGCCGGGGTCGCCGAGCAGGCGGCGCTGGCCGAGGAGGTCGCCGCCGGCTTCGGGGCGCGCGGGTTCCAATGGGCGACGGACGCCGCGGAGCGCAACCGGCTCTGGAAGGCCCGGCACGACGGCTACTGGGCTGCCCTCGCGCTCAAGCCGGGCCACCAGGGCATCGCCACGGACGCGATCGTGCCGGTCTCGCGCCTCGCCGACCTCATCCTCGGGGCCAAGGAGGACATCGCCCGATCCGGCCTGACGGCACCCATCGTCGGCCACGTCGGCGACGGCAACTTCCACACCGTGATCCTGGTGCCGCAGACCTCGGACGGCATCGAGCAGGCCTGGGCGCTGGACAAGCAGATCGTCGCCCGCGCCCTCGCCTTGGGCGGCTCATGCAGCGGCGAGCACGGCGTCGGGATCGGCAAGCGCGAGTTCCTGGAGCAGGAGCACGGCGCCGAGACCCTGGCGGTGATGCGCCAGATCAAGACGGCGCTCGATCCGCGCGGGATCATGAACCCGGGCAAGCTGTTCCTGAATTGGCCGCCGGTGGCCCGCGTATGCGCCCCCGCGCCGGCGCTGCCATGAAGGGTTTGTTCGTGGACGCGAGCCCGGAGCTGGCGGACGTGTTCCACGCCGTGAAGCGGGGGAGCGACCCGCCAGTCACCCTGAACCCGCAGGCGCAGGTGGAGCCCGAGGCCCTGCCCGGCCTGCTCGCCGGCTACGATTTCGTGCTGAACGACCACACGTTCATGCCGGCGGAGAGCATGCGCGCCTGCACCGGGCTGAAGCACGTGATCTTTCTCGGCACCGGCGCCCGCAGCTACATGGACCCGGACGCGCTGGCCGCGATCGGAATCCAGGTTCACACCATCAAAGGCTATGGCGATACCGCCGTGGCCGAGCACGCCATCGCGCTGATGTGGGCGGCCACCCGCGGCCTGGCGCGCATGGACCGGGGCATGCGCGCCGGCCAATGGCTGCGCACCGAGGGTGTGCAACTGACCGGCAAGACGATCGGGCTGCTGGGCTTCGGCGGCATCGCGGCCGAGGTGGCGCGCATTGCCCGGGGCAGCGGCATGCACGTGCTGGCCTGGAACCGCACGCCACGCGCGGCGGAGGGCGTGGAGTTCGTCGGCCTGGACCGGTTGCTGGCGGAAAGCCACGTGCTCTCCATCCACCTGCTGCTGACCGACGAGACGCGCGGCTTCCTCGATGCGGCGCGCCTTGCCGCGATGCGCCCCGGTGCAATCCTGGTCAACACCGCCCGTGGGGCGATCGTCGACGAGGCGGCCCTGGTCGCCGCCTTGGGCTCCGGGGCGCTGGCGCATGCGGCGCTGGACGTGTTCGACCAGGAGCCGCTGCCGCCGGGCCATGCGCTGGCCGGGCTGGAGAACGTGACGCTTTCCGCCCACAGCGCCTTCCGCACGCCGGAGGCGAGCGAGACGCTGATCCGCCGGGCGCTGGACATCGCTTGCAGGGTGGCGCCCTGACCGGGGCAGTGGCGCTGGACAGAACGCGCAGGCTTGCTAAGTGGATGCGGCGCCCGCCTGGCGGAATGGTAGACGCAGCGGACTTAAAATCCGATGTCCGTGAGGGCTTGCCGGTTCGAGTCCGGCGGCGGGCAGCCGCCCGGCGTGATCGTGAACAGGCTTACGGTCATCGCGTGGGCTGCCTGGGCGAACGCGTCGCGCATCACCGCGAACGCCTCATCGTCGCGTTCAGGCGATTTCCCCGTGCTTCCGCCGGACCAAGCCCGCGGCTAAGGTGGCGCTACACCGCCCGGGACCGAACGATGCGCAGAACCCTGATCCTAAACCTGGCCATCTCAAGCCTGGCGATCTCAAGCCTGGCGATCTCAAGCCTGGCGACCCTCATCCTTGCGGCCCCCGCCGCTGTCGCCCAGGGGGTCCCGCAGCCGCCGCACGCCTGGCTTTTCGGCACCTGGACCGGCGGCATCTTTCCCGCCCCGCCCAACATGTCGGCCCAGGCCTGCCTCTCGCAGCCGGTCGTGATCTTCACGCGGGACCTGGTGATGCGTGCGACGCTGACCGAGCAGGTGCTGACCCAG
The DNA here is from genome assembly GCA_964235765.1 of uncultured Acetobacteraceae bacterium. Lineage (GTDB taxonomy): Bacteria > Pseudomonadota > Alphaproteobacteria > Acetobacterales > Acetobacteraceae > JAVVHH01. Next base: position 61,463 of record CAXSDH010000003.1, on the reverse strand, counting down.
CGCGAGATCGAAACGGCGCGCGCGGCCCCGCAAGGGTCGGAGTTCCGCTTCGCCGCGGCGCCCGTGGCGCCCGGCTTGCTGGGCGGCGGCGCGGTGCGCGGCGTCGGGTTCGGCTGCGAATCGCCGGACGTGCTGCACGTGCAGCGCCGGGGCGAGAACGAGATCGCCTTCCCGGGCTGCGCGGACTTCCCCAACCCGCTGGTGCGCTGCCACACGCGGTAGCTACGCCGGCAAGGTCACCGTGGCGCGGACGCCGCCGCCGGCCTTGTTGGCCAGCGTCACGTCGCCGCCGTGCGCCCGCAGAATGTTGCGGGTGATCGGCAGCCCCAGCCCGGTGCCGCCCGTCTCCCGGTTGCGGCTGCCCTCCAGGCGGCGGAATGGTTCGAACACCCGTTCCAGCTCCTCGGGCGGTATTCCCGGCCCTGCATCGTCCACCTGCACCGCCAGCACCCCGCCGGCCGCGGGTTCCAGCACCACATGGGCGCTGCCGCCATACGCCGCGGCGTTGCCGACCAGGTTGGCGATGGCGCGCTTCAACGCCACCGGCCGGGCCTGGACCGGCAGGTGTTCGGGGCCCGCGTAGCTGAACCGGGCGGCGCTGTCCGGCCTGGCGTCGGCGGCCTCATCCAGCACCGTCCGGAGCAAGGCCGCGAGATCGACCTTCACCGCCGGTTCGCTGCCGGCCACATCGCGGCCGAACGCCAGGGTGGCGGCCACCATCGCCTCCAGCTCATCAAGGTCCGCCAGCATCTTGCGGCGCTGCTCATCGTCCTCCATCCATTCGGCGCGCAGCTTCAAACGGGTGATCGGCGTGCGCAGGTCATGCCCGATGGCGGTCAGCAGGAACGTGCGATCGGCGACGAAGCGGCGGATGCGGGCCGCCATGGTGTTGAAGGCAGCCGCCGCGGCAGCGACCTCGGCCGGGCCGCCCTCGGGCAGTGGCGCCGCATTCACGTCGCGCCCCAGCCGCTCCGCCGCCTCGCCCAGCAGCCGCACCGGCGCGGTCAGGCGCCGCACAGCCCACAGGCTCAGCCCGGCGGCGACGAGGGTCATCAGCCCGAACGCGCCGAGGAACGCCGAGGAGTGCCAAGGCCGCAGCGCCGGCGCCTCGGCCCGCACCACGAGCCAGCGGTCGTCCGGCGCCTGCAAGGCGACCAGCAGCATATGCCCGCTGCGGAAATCCCCACGCACCATGCTCGAACGGAAGCGCTGCGGCTGCGGCACGCTGGCGTAGCCGAGATAGGGGCGGACGAGCCGCTGCACCTCCTGCGGCGCGTTCGGCAACTCCTCGCGCGGCGGCCCGGCCTCGATGCTGGCCTGGATTGCAGGCTCCACGTCCCGCACCGCGGCCACCCAGGCGCCGGGCTGCATCACCATGGTGCGATACAGGACGACGATCCGTCCACCAAGGTCACGCGCATCGGCCAGGCGCTGCAGCTCCAGCCGGTCCATCGCATGGATCAGCAGGCCCGCGCCCTGCACGGCGACCAGGCCCAGCAGCAACACCAGCGCGGTGCGCCCGGCCAGACTGCCTGGCATGAGATTGCCCGGCATGAGACTGCCCGGCATCAGTCTGCGCCGCATGAGACTGCGCCGCATGAGACTGGGCGGCCTGAGCGTCATTCCCGCTCCACCGTGGCAGCCAGCACGTAGCCGCCGCTGCGGACGGTCTTGATCAGTTGCGCGCTCTGCCCCTCGCCCTCCAGCTTGCGGCGCAGCCGGCTGATGGCGACATCGATGGCGCGGTCGAAGGGGCCGGCCTGCCGCCCGCGCAGCAGGTCCAGCAGCATGTCGCGGGTCAGCACCTGGTTGGCGCGCTCCACCAAGGCGGCGAGCAGGTCGTATTCGCCGCCGGTCAGCGTGACCTCCACGCCATCGAGGCTCGACAGGCGGCGCCGGGCCGGCTCCAGGCGCCAGTTGGCGAAACGGTACGCGGCCGGCACCTCCTGCTTGCGGGCGCCGCGCTCGGTCGTGCGCCGCAGCACGGCGCGGATACGGGCCAGCAGCTCCCGCGGGTTGAACGGCTTGGGCAGGTAGTCGTCGGCGCCAAGTTCCAGGCCGATGATCCGGTCGGTCTCATCGCCCATGGCGGTCAGCATGACGATGGGCACGTCGGACACCCCGCGCAGCCAGCGCGCCAGGTCGAGGCCGCTCTCGCCGGGCAGCATCAGGTCGAGGATGACGAGGTGGAAGTTCCCGCTCGGCCAGGCCCGCCGCGCCTCCCGCCCATCCCGCGCCGAGGTGACGCGCAGGCCATGCCGCTCGAGAAATCGCGCCAGCAGGTCGCGGATCTCGCGGTCGTCGTCGATCAGCAGGATATGCGGCGAGACCTCCATCGGCGGAGCATACCGGCGCCGCGCGCATCTCGACAGGGGCTCGCAACGGTGTTGAAAGCGGCGGCATGCTGTTTCCCCACCCTCCCCCCGCCATGCGGGCCGCGCTCGACCTCCTGATGGTGCGGGACCCGCGCCTGGCCGTGATCGAGCCAGCGGCCGGCCCCTTGCCCTGGCGCGTGCGGCCGCGCGGCTTTCCCGGGCTGTTGCAGGCGGTGGTGGCCCAGCAGATCAGCAACCAGGCCGCCGCCGCCATCTGGCGCCGGTTAAGCGCCTTGCCCCGCGCGCTCGCCGCCGATGGCCTGCTGGCGCTGCCGGACGAGGCGCTGCAGGGCGCCGGCCTCTCTCGCCCCAAGGTGGCGCATGCGCGCAGCCTCGCGGCGGCCTTCGCCGACGGCCGCCTGTCCGACCCGGCCCTTGCGGCGCTGGACGATGCGGCCGCGCTCGCCACGATCACCGCCGTGCGCGGCCTCGGACCCTGGACGGCGGAGGTCTACCTGCTGTTCGCGCTCGAGCGGCAAGACGTTTTCCCGGCCGGCGACATCGCGGTCGCCGGCGCTGCGGCCCATTTGCTGGGCCTGCCCGCGCGGCCCGATCCGAAGGCGCTCCGCGCCATCGCCGAGGCGTGGCGGCCCAGCCGGGCGCTGGCGGCGCGGCTGCTATGGCACCACTGGCGGCACCTTACAGGCCGGCCGAGCATGGACGATGCGGCGCTACCAGCTCGTGCCGGGAACCCGTAGCCCGCCGAGGGTGGCGCCCGTGCTCCGGACGACGAACGGAACCACCCGCTCCAGCGCATGCAGGATGGTCCCGTCATAGGCCACGGGCTCCGGCGGGTAGTCGTCCCACCCCAGCCGCAGGCCGAGCAGCGGGCGGAGCGCGGCCGGGCGTGCCCAGAACATGGTGCCGAGCGGGAAATCGAAGAACGTGTCCAGCGTCCCCGGCAAGCCCATCCGCTCGGCAAGGCTCTCGGCCAGCTCGCGGTTGCCGTCCCAGCCGACCAGATGCGGGTCTTCGGCCATCAGCAAGCCCAGTCCGGGATTGGCCGCGAAGGCCTGCGCCGCGGTGTCCAGCATCGGGTGCTCCCCACCGGCCAGGTTCTCCCAAAGGAACTCGCGCCACCGGTCGCCCATGTCCGCGTCCGTCGCCTGGCTCCGCTTGCCATGCAGGTGGCCGACGACGTCATAGCCCATCAAGTCGGGCAGGCAGGCGAGGAACGGCCCGATGTCCCGGCCACGATTGGGCACGATTGCGATGTCCACCGCGCCCGCATGCTGGGCGAACGCCAGGCGCAGCCGGTCGGCCTTGGCGGCCAGGTCGGTCGTCACGAACAGATCGCACGGCGTGGCGTTCGCGCGGAGCCGGGATGCCAGGTCCCGGGCAGAGTCGGTGTGGTAGAAATGCGCATGCAGCGCCACACGCAACGGCGTTGGCGCGGCCTCCGGGAGCGGCGCGAACACGGTGCGGCTCCACGGCCCGGCCGGGCGGCCAGCCCGCAGCCAGTGCGCCAGCGGGTTCTGCCCCGCAACTTCGGGGTGCGCGGCCGCGTACGCTTGCGGATGAAACCCGGCGCATGGACGGCGAAACTGCGGATTGGCGGTCTGGCCGGGGCTCAGGCCCACCACGGCCCATTGCTGCAGCACGACGTTGGCCAACCCGTCCAGACCCGGCGCCACCGCGCCCGGCGGCAGCACCAGGTCGGCGTCGAGCACGCCGCTGCTGGTCAGCAGTTGCCGGTCCTCCTCGCGCAGCAGGGCCGCCGCGGCCTGGCCCATCCCGTCCACCCGGGCAATGTAGGCCGCCATGTCATAGGCATGGCGGCCCACCCGCTGCACCGCCAGACCAAGCCGTGCCAGCGCGGCCCGGTCGCCCGCCAGCCGGCAAATGATCTCCGCCGCCCCATGCGCGTCCAGGTGCGGCGCCACCAGCACCGCCGTCTCCGGGTCCCGGGCCAACACCTCGGCCGTGCCCGACGCACCTTCGAAACACACCACCGGCAAGCCGCGCACCACGGCGTCGATGCCGACGTTGGGCTGGGGATCGAGGCGGGAGGACATCAGCATCACGTCCGCGGCGGCATAGGCCGGGTCGAGGTTGGGCACCGGCTCCAGCATCGCGACCATGCCCGCGAGGCCCGCCCGGTCGAACTGCTCCTTGAGGTAGGCCGAGTAGAGCGGGTCCTTCACCGGGTCGTAGCCGTCGCCGATCCAGGCGAAGCGCACATCCAGCGCCGGCGCGATGCGCCGCACTGCCGCCGCGACCGAAAAGAAGATATCGACGCCCTTGCGGATTTGCACCGAGCCGGCGCCGAGCACGACGAAGGCGTCCCGCGCGCCGGCCGGGCGAACCGCGGCGCCCACATCGGGCGCCTGCGGCGCTGGCCCGGCCTGCGGCGCTGGAGGATCGACGCGCCCCTGGGCGAACACGTGGAAGCCGCGGCGCTCGCGGAGGTGCGGAAACGATTGATACGAGGATTCCGCCACGATGTTCGCTGGAAACACCACCTCCGTCGCCCAATCGAAGGCGTTGCTCAGCTTCTCCATCGGGCGCGTATAGGCGGCGAATTCGTGCACCAGCGCCACCGAGGGCACGCCGCGCATGGCCAGCGGGGGCACGAGCATGCTCGTCTCGATGCCGTTGGCCACGGCGTACAGCGGCCGGTATTCCTCGACGAGCCGGTCCGCGACACGGCTCATCTCGGTCACGTGCCACTCCTCCCAGGCCATGGGCCCGACGACTGCCGCGGAGATGCCGGCGAATTCGGCTTCGAGCTCGCCGCCGCGCAGCAGCACGGACACCACGTCGTAACGCGCCGCCAGCAGCCGGGCGATGCTCCAGCCCAGGAGCGGGGCGCCCGTGCGTGAGCCGTCGTGCACCAGCATGAGCACCCTCGGTTTCCCGCTCGCCGGAAGCCCTGGAAACGTGAGCCGATCCAGGGCGGCACGCGGCCGCCGCCCCTCCTGCCGGCCGGAATGCTCGAAATGCATCAGCGGAGACAGGCCGAGCGCCGGGATCTCGGGATAGCGGTCAATGTAGAAGGCGGGGTCGAACTGGTCCGAGGGCCGCCAGCCCAGGCGTTCGCCGACGAGGACGTAATGCAGCGCCGGGTCCATCCCAGGCGGCAGGCGGGTCGCATACCATGCGGCGTCGAACACCGGGCTGGGCCTGACGCGCTCGGCCCGCCACTGGGCCTCGCCCTCCGTGCAGGGAAGGCGTCCGCCGAGGGCGCTCAGCTCGACCCAGATCATCAGGGGCGGCCCGTGCAGCCCGGCTGCCTCATAGAATGGTTGCACGAAGGCGCTGTCGAAATCGGCTGCGGGCTGCAATCCCCAGTGCCAACCCAGCTCGAGATAATGGCGGACCGCGTCCGCCCCCGCCGGCAGCCGCGCCCGCACCCGGTAGAACGCCTCGTCGAACAGGCCGGACTCGACGAGAAGCGCGCAGTCCCCTGCCGAATGAGCCTCTCCGGCACGGCCCGGGATCATCGCCGGCCGCCCAGCAGCCGCTCGCGCACCCAGTGCCGGATGGGCCGGGGCACGACGCGGGAGGCGGGCAGAACCCAGAAGCGCCGGAGGATCGCCTCCATGCGGTTTCGCAGAAGATCATACCGGATGCGCCACGCCTCGGCCTCCCGCTGGGCGGACGCGAGATCCTGCTGCTGAGCCGCCAGCCGGTGTTGCAGGCCCTCGGCGCGGTTCTGCTCGTCGAGCAGGCGTTGCTCCGCGTCCTTCAGGCGGATGCGCCAGCCGTTCTCCGCAAACACACCGGCCCGGCGCAGCGCCACGCGGGCCATGTCGCGCTGGGCGCAGGCCGTCTTCACCTCCGTCCGTAACCCCGCGATGTCGCCTTCGGCCGTGGCTGCGTCCGCTTGCGCCTTCTCGAACGCGGACCGGGCCTGTTCGAGGTCGTCCCGCATGGCGGCCATGACTGCCTCCGCCCGTTCGCGATCGGCTTCGAGCTGGTCCTTCGCGGCGTGAAGCTGCGAATCCGCGGCCGCAAGCTGATCGGCCGCCGCCTTCGCCTGGGCTTCGCCTTCCTCCACCCGCCGCGCGGCGAGGGTCTCGGCGGTCGCCGCACGCGACTGCGCGGCTTGCGAAATGGTTTCCAAGGCGCTCGCCAGGGCAGCCCGGCTCAACAACGCGCCGACGTCACCGGTCTCTATATAGAGCGACTCCGGTACTGCCGGCAGCTCCTGCTCCGACGCGACCGCGACCAGGTAGGCCGCCCGCGGCAGGCCGCTCGAGACCTCGAAGTGGTTGCCTCCCCGACGCTCGAACGTCAGGAAGTCACCAGCCATCCGCTCACTGGCCACCAACGCCGAACCCAGAATCGGCCTTTGGGACAGCAGACGGACATGGGCGAACGACTGCCCCAGCAAGGCTTCGAACTCGCCGCGGGTCAATTCCCGTGCATGGAACGGGTTCGCCGGGCTGCCTTGCGGCGAGTAGATGTCCCGGTCAGGAGAGGACATGATCAACCGCCCGCCCGGCCGCAGCACGCGCTTGATCTCGGACAGGAAGGCGTCGTGCTCATAGAAGTGCTCGATCGTCTCGAACGAGACGACGGCATCCACGCAGGCGTTGCCGAGCGGAAGGTGCCGGGCGTCCCCTTCCAGGAACCGCAAGTTCGGCAACTGATAATTCGTCGCAGCATGCCGGGTGGCCGCTGCCGAAACGTCGATCCCCAGCGCCGATCGCGCGACCTGCGCCAGCAGCGCGGTGCCGTAGCCCTCGCCCGACGCGACATCCAGCACATCGAGGCCGCGGCAGAGCTCCCGGGCGAGGAAATAGCGGTGCAGGTGCTCGATCTCGATCTGTCCGGCCGTCCCGGTCGTCAGGCGCTCCCCGGTCCACTCCAGCGCTGCGGCCGGCGTGGCCCGTTCAAAGATTTCTCCCACTGCGACGATGTCCCATCCTTGTCGGCAAGCGTGAGGCCGTAGAACGGGGCCGGGCAGGCTGTCCAGTCCTAATAGCCCCGGCTTGGTGGCCCCGGCAGCCCGACAATTGTCTTGCCCGGCCACAGGTGCCAAACCAACACGTCATCCGGGATGTAACGCCGTGTCCACCACCGAAAACCCTCCCACCCCGGCAGGCCACCACCTGATCCTGGGCGGCTGCGGCTTCATTGGGCGCAGCGTTGCCCTCATGCTCGCCCGTGCCGGCGAAACCGTCGTGTTGGCCGACCGCGTCGAACCCGCCGAACCCATTCCTCCCGCTTTGGCCGACCGCATCTCCTGGACCCGCTTCGAACTGCACACCGCAGAGTGGCAGCGGCTGCTCGTCGGAACGTCGGTGATCCATCACTACGCCTGGACCTCGATCCCGGCCACCGCCGCCGAAAATCCACCCGGCGACCTGGCCGACAACGTGCTACCGACGCTTGCCCTGCTCCAAGCCCTGCGGCGTCATGGCCCGGCCGCGCCGCGCCTGGTGTTTGCCTCCTCAGGCGGCACCGTCTACGGCAAGCCTCTCCGCACCCCAGTACGCGAAGACCACCCGCTTCGCCCCATCACCGCCTACGGCGCGGGAAAAGCCGCGGCAGAGTTGTATATCCAACAATACCGGACGCTGCACGGCATGGATTGCCGCGTCGCCCGGCTGGCCAATCCCTTCGGCGCCGGGCAAAATCCGGGCCGCGGCCAAGGCGCTGCTACGACATTCGCCCATCACGCGATCACCGGCCAGCCGATCAGTATTTGGGGCGATGGCGAAGTCGTGCGGGACTACATCCACATCTCCGACGCGGCCGCCGGCTTGATCGCCCTTGCCGCCGCACCCCTCTTGATCGGGTCGGCCACCTTCAACATCGGCAGCGGGCATGGGGCAAGTCTGAACGGCGTCCTGGCCGAGCTGGAGGCGCGGCTCGGCCACCGGTTGCAGGTGGAACGCGGCCCGGCCCGCGGTTTCGACGTGCCGGTCAACATCCTGGACGTGACCCTGGCGCGAGACGTCCTGAAATGGTCGCCGCTACTTTCTTTCTCGGACGGAATGGCACGCATGATCGGCGCCCTCCAGGCTGGCGGAGCCCGGGCGTTCTGGACCACCGACTGATCCCCGGCCGGTGCGGCTGGCCGTAATATGCCGGCCCATGCTAGCACCCGCCTATGAAAGGACTCTGGTTCGCCGTGGCGCGTGCTCCGCGCCTGGCCCGGCGAACGTTCGGCCTCGCCGTCACGCGGCAACTCGGCACCCGGGTTCGCCGGCGCCTGGCCAAACGACGCATCGCCGCCGTGCTGCTTCGGTCCGGACTTTGGGATCCGGCTTGGTATCGTGCGCAGCCGGGCGTTCCGGGCGAACCCGGCTTGGACCCAATGCGCCACTTCCTGCTCGCGGGCGCCGCTCAGGGGCTGCAGCCAAATCCTTTGTTCGACCCGTCCTGGTACATCCGCCAGGTCGATGGGCTCGCTGTCGAGGACGCGCTCGATCACTACCTCGACACCGGCATCGCCGGCTGCTTGGCCCCTCATCCGCTGTTCGACCCAGCCTGGTACTCCAGCCGGTACCCTGAGTCGGCGAGGAATCCGCTGGCCCATTTTCTCGAACACGGACCCGCCGGCTGCTTCGACCCACACCCGCTTTTCGACGCTTCCTGGTACCAACGCACCTACGAACAGGCCCGCGGCCGTAACCCGCTTCTGCACTACATCGAGCATGGCGCGTCGAGATGCTTGAAACCGAACCCTTTGTTCGACGCCGCATGGTACGTCGATCGGAACCCCCGCGCGGCTGAAAGCCGGACCCCGCTCGAGCATTATGTTGAGAATGCCGGCCTCGACCCCAATCCGGGGTTCGATGCCAGTTGGTACAGCCGGCAACCGGGCGTCGGCGGCAATCCTCTCGCCGACTACATCCGCCGCGGCGCCGCCGCCGGGCTGGCTCCCTCCCCCGATTTCGACCCGGCCTTCTACCAGCAAACCAACCCGGACGCGAAAGCGGAAGGGGCATTGGAGCACTACCTGCGAGTCGGCGCGGCGGCACGCCGCCCGGCCAGCGAACGCGAGCGTGACCGGCAGGGGCAGACCCAGGCGACGGCGCTTGGCTTGGATTTGACGGTGAACGGGCTGCGCGTATGCGTGGGCGTCGTGACTTTCGACAACCCCCCGGCGCAACTGCGACGTGCCATCGTCAGCGCCCAAGTCGCGGCACGGCAAGCCGGCTGCGCCCTTTCCGTAACGCTCGTCGATAACGGCAGCGCCGCGAGCGAGGCAGTGCAGAACATGCTGCTGCGGCCGGCGCTCGAAACGCGAGGAAACGTCGGCTTCGGCGCCGCGCAAAACCGCCTCATGGACAGGGCGTTTGAAGATGGCGCGGACGTATTCATCGCGTTGAACCCAGATGGCGTCATGCATCCCGGTTGCCTTGCCGCTATGTTGCGAATGCATATGGCCGCCCGAGGCTGCGCTTTGATCGAAGCGTTGCAGTTTCCTGACGAACATCCGAAGACCTATGACCGCCTGGATTTCGAGACACCTTGGGCATCGGGCGCATGCCTGCTTATTCCGCGCCGGATTCATGCGGCGCTCGGCGGTTTCGATGACCGGTTCTTTATGTATTGCGAGGACGTCGATTTGTCGTGGCGCGCCCGTGCCGCTGGGTTCCAGGTGAAAAGTTGCTCCCCCGCCTTGCTGTTCCATCCAACCGGAGGCCGGGTGCCCGACCAGGAGACGCATCGGCGCTTCCTCAACTCTGGACTGGCGCTTGCGGTCAAATGGGGCGATAGCGCCTTTGCGGCCATGGTCCGTGAGAAGATGAGCAGCCTTGGATTGGCGGTTCCGGAGACGAATGACCGCCGACTAACGGCAGTGCCTAGCGGAATTGCAGACTTTGCCCACATGTTCAGCTTCGCCCAGGTGCGCTGGTGAGGCATGACCCGCTCGACGTGATCGTTCGCTTTCACGACCCGGAGCGCATCGCCGAGCTTGATCGCTGCTTGTTTTCGCTGGCGATGCAGGATTACGCGCCGCTCTCCATACACTTGATGTGCCAACGGTTCGCTCCACCGATGCTCCAGCGCGTTGCGGATACGATCGCGACGACGATGTCGTTGAGCACGGGCGCCGATCTTACAATCCGGAACTTCAGCGCGGACGAACCCGCCGATGCACGGGCAGCTTTGCTGAACGCGGGAATCGCGTGCACCCGCGGCCGCTATCTTGCCTTTGTGGACTATGACGACGTCATACACCCCCCGGCTTACCAGAGGCTTATCCAGGAACTCGCAGGCACCGGCTACGCGATCGCTTTCGGTACCGTCGCCGCAAAGTTCGTGGAGTGCCGTCAGCACGCTTCTTTTACTCGGGACCGAAGCCTGCAATACGCCGGGAACCGGCTGGAACATCTGTTCGACGACAATTTTTGCCCCATCCACAGCTTCGTGCTCGACCGCCACAAGATTGCGCTGGAAGACTTAACATTTGATGAAGGGCTGGCCGCGCAGGAGGACTACGACCTGCTGCTTCGCATCTGCGCGAAATATCGCTCCAGCATGCGGGCGATCGGGACGGTCGTCGGCGACTACTATTTCAAGGATGACGGCAGCAATACGACGCCTGTTGGCGCTAGTGCAACGTGTGAGAAACGGCAGGCTTGGGACAGGGCTCGGGCGGAGATCGCCGGGCGCAAGCACAAGCTGACCGTCAGCCTTGATGTGCAGCGGAGCATGGGGCTAACGGTGCTCTCTCCAGACCGGACGGTTGCCGACCTGGCATGGCGCTAAGGACGTCATTGCCGCATCGTTGTTAAAAGTTTTTTCACTTTTCTCCGCCAAACTGCGGGAATGACGATTCAGCCTCCCGCGCAGCTCTTCCACCCCGCAACCTTTGCCGAACGCGGGGTCGCGATTCCGCTCACGACGCCGTTGCTCCAAGGGTCGCGCGCACGAACGAATGGCAGGCAACGACTTGAGCTTATCGTGCCAAATCCTGCGGGAGCCCGCGGCGTATACGTGCTGCCCTGGACGGGCTGGGGCGAACTGTGCCAGCCAACGTTGCACGACGCACAACTGCATTCCCTGCTGTCGCAGGGAACCGGCCTGTCGCCCCGTTCGGTTCGCGTCGCGGCTCGTGCGGTGGCGATCGAAGGTGCGGCCGGCCGCCCGGCACGTGCGGCGGCCTTGCTGGCGCAGCAGGCCGAAGCTCATTCGTTACAGGAGATCAACCGTCATCTCTTAGCAATGTTCATCGCCGAAAGCGGTGGGGCCGCGCAGGCTGGCGAGCTTTCCGCTCTGGCAGCCGTGCTCCATGCGGTTGGCCTGGGTGAATGGTCCGGCCGAGCGGACTTGCCCCTACGCGTCTGCCGGCTGCGATCATTCCGCGACGGGTTGGAAGCTTGGAGCGCGACGCATGACGACGATACGGGCCGGCTTGCCAAAGCCTTATACCCTTTGGCCGATGTGGCCATTCGATCGGCGTGCGTGCTGCTCGAGCGGGTGCGGGCTGGGAGCGTGCACGACCTGCTCACGGCGCATCGCCAATGCCCTGGCGCGATGTCGGCCATGGTTGCACGGCCCGAATGGATCCTAGACGGCTGGGATCTTCCTTGCAGCCTATGGCAAGAAGCCGAGAGCCATGCAGGTCAGCGCCCGGCCCTGGTCGAGATCGCCGCTGTCGCGCCCGTGCTGCCGCGAGAGGCCGAGGAATGGCTGCCTGGCATGACAGGACAAGGTGAAGACTCCGTCCTACGACGCTTGACGGCTCTGAACCAGCAATGGACGACTGGGCTGACTACGACCGATCTCGTCGCGAGGAACGAGCAACTGCTGGCGCTCGCCGCCTAGATGCCGGCGGCGGTGGCAACTGACCTGCGGCGGCGGCTCGTTGACGCGCCAGATCTGCAGCTTTCACAAGTGGTGGCACTCGTCGATGCGATGCCGTCGCGTGGAGCGGCGGACGCTCTGATCGAGCCGCTGCGCGCGCGCCTCGCCACCATCGCGCCGGTGCGGCAGATCTCATTGTCCCGGCTGCTCTTCAAGCCACTGGACGCTGTTATCCTGCCCGCCGCCCGTTGGCGCCCAGGTATGCCGGCCATCCCGCGGACTGCACTGGGCCCGATTGCCTCGGCGTGCCTGACGCAGCTCGAAGACGTCAGTCTCGTTGTGAAGTCGATCATCGCCGGGCGGCCCAGCACGGAAGCCGCAGCGGTAAAGGCCGGCGGCGCCGTGCTTTGGCCGGCAGCGGCTCACGTGCTGGAGACGCTGCCCATTCCGGCCGATTGGCAGTGTGTGACCGGCCTGCCCGAGACGGAGTATGCCGCGATCCGATCGGGTCTTGCCACCGTTTTGCACCACGCATGGGCATTGGAGACCTGTCGTGGCATGGCGCAGGGCCCCGAACTCGCCAGTGCGCTGCGCGCTATCTTGTCGTCGGCCGGGGTGCGTGGTCCGCTTGCGGGGCTCCTCATGGCTGTGATGCTTGCCGACAGCGTATTGGCTGCAGCTGCTATGGCCGCCAGCGCCGGCCTTGCGGCGCCGATCATGGAAGCGGCCGCCGAGTTGACGTTAGGCCATGCAGATTATGTGATTGGAACCTTGCTCCCAAACCTGGGACTGGCCGCAGCAGCGGCGCAGGCGGCAAAGATCGGCGCGCTCCTTTCGGCAATAGACAGCCCAGCCGGTCCTCCCGGCTTGCGCGGCACCCTGCAACGGCTCCGACAAGCCGCCGAGGCCGCCTGCCGGGCGCGGCTCTCACAAGCATTGGGCCAGGAGTTCCTCCCGAAGTTGCAGCAAGCCGGACCGGCTCTTCCCGATTCCGAAATGCAGGCTTTGGAGGGTGTGGCGAGGGGAATGCGCCGCCTCGCGACGGCCGGGCGCTATTTTGGGGGTGGCGCTGTTACGGACTGCCTCCTGAACGACGCCGTCACCAAGATCGAAGCCGATACGTCCGCCGTCTTGGCGCCGATCGATCGGCTGCGGCTGGTGGAATTGCTTGCTGGTTCCGCGGCAGCGTTACAAGCGGCGCGGCGGCTGGTTTGACCCGGTCAGGCGGGAGCCGGAAGCCTACGCGTAATCAAGGCAGGGAAGTTCATGGTCAGATCGGTTCCGCGCCGCGCGGTGCTTGACGCTCGACGAGGACGGCAACCTCGCCGTCGTGCTCATGCCGGCGAAGTCAGCGTCTCGCGCTCGAAAAGTGGATAGTCAGCGCCGCCTGCTCACAATTGGGCATTCGCTGTCCGCCAGGGCCTTGAAGGCCTGGTCGCCCGGTAACGTCGCGATAATGTCGTAGAAGTCCCAGTCGCGTTTCGACTCTGCCGGCTTCTTTACGCGCGCAAGATACATGTCGTGAAGCATGCGCCCATCCGGGCGGATGGTGCCGAGCCCAGCGTAAAAATCCGCGACCGGAAGCAGGACCATCTTGGCCCGCACGAGGTCCGTGTCGTCCGTGTTGGCCGCGGCGACGCTCTTTCGGTAATGGGCGATCCCGGAGTACACCGCTGCCTGCGGCATGGACGGCATGGCTCCATGGCGGCGGAAGAACCGTGCGCGAATTGGCGGCTTGGTTCATCGCGGTCCCAGTAAAATGCGGTGAGGAAGGTCAGGCCTTGTGCCGTCTGCAGGCCCATGCCGTGCACATCGGTGAGGAACACCAAAGGCGCGACAATGTTCAGTCCAGCATCGATGAGCCCGAACTCGCCGGCCTGCTTCATTGCTGTCGTCATGTCGGTGCCGGAACTCAGGATCGCGACCACTTTGGCGCCCGAACTCTGCGCTGCCAGCAGGTAGGAGCCGAAGTCGCTGACGCATGGTTGTGCTTAGACGTCCTCCGGCGAGAGCGTAGCCAGCATCTCGGCCGAGCGCCGGTGGACTTCGGCGTCACGTTCGAGGTTTTTCGGGAATCGAGTGCGCCTTGAGAGCACGATCGCCTGGGCGGCTTGCGCTTCGTGCCAGTGCCGGGCCGCCATGATCGCGTCATCCCATCCTTTTCGGAACGCCGAGGCTCCCTGGTCATCCAACGCCTTTGTCACTGCGCCTCGCTTCCCGTTCGCCACCGACGCTTGCCGCCCTGGGCCGCTGCTTCGCACAAAGTCGCGGCTCGGGATACTGCGCTGCGATGGGATGCTGGCGCGGGGTGGCAATTGCGTTAGGCCAGATATACGCTGGATGGCGTGTCATTAGGGGGTTGAATGGCTGCGATCTTCCGCCCCAGTGCGAACGTCTGGGCCCGCAGCGTGCTGCTCCTCGCACCGGTGCTGCTGGCGGTGGGCCTGGCGGTCTGGTGGCTGGGGCCTCGCACCGACTGGGCGCGGGGCACCAACGCCCCGATCGGGCAGCCCGTGCCGTTCAGCCACCAGCACCACGTTGCCGGGCTCGGCATAGGCTGCCTGATGTGCCACCAAAATGCCGAGGTCGCGGCCAATGCCGCGCTGCCGCCGACCCATACGTGCATGACCTGCCATTCGCAGATCTGGACCAATGCCGACCTGTTGGCGCCGGTCCGCGAGAGCCTGGCGAGCGGCACGCCGATCGCGTGGAACCGGGTCAACAACCTGCCGGATTACGTCTACTTCGACCACTCGATCCACATCGCCAAGGGGGTGGGCTGCGCGTCCTGCCACGGCCCGGTGGCCGACATGCCGCTGATGTATAAAGCGAAGTCGATGACGATGGAGTGGTGCCTGGCCTGCCACCGCGACCCCGGCCCGCAACTGCGGCCCGCCAGCGAAATCTACAACACCACCTGGGTGCGCGGACCCGACACCCCGTTGCCTGCCGCCCTGCTCGCGCAATACCATGTCGGCGACCGGAACCTGACCGAGTGTTCGATATGCCACCGCTAGATGAGCCCACCCGGGACGCCGCCGCGGCGCTGGCGGGCGCCTTTCCGTCGCTGGCCGGCGCCATGGCAGCGCCCGCGGAGCGGCGTACCCTGCTCCGGCTGATGGCGGCCAGCCTAGCGCTCGCCGGATGCGATCCCGCGTCCAGCGGAAGCAAATGGGTGCCGGCGGTCACGGCCCCGCCCGGCATCGTGCCCGGCCTGCCGAACCGGTATGCCACCGCCACGCTGTCGGGCGGCGCCGGGCTGGGCCTGGTCGTGACGCAGAGTAGCGGACGGCCGATCAAGGTGGAGGGCAACCCCTTGCACCCCGCCAGCCTCGGCGCGACGGACGCGCTGGCGCAGGCGCTCATCCTGGAGTTCTACGACCCCGACCGGGCCAGCGGCCTCCTCCACCATGGCGAACCGGCCACCGAGGCCAGGCTGCTCGGCGAAACGCTCGCCGCCCGCGAGCGCTTGGCAGCCACGCACGGCGCCGGGCTTCGTATCCTCACGCCCACGGTGATGTCGCCGACGCTCGGTGCGGCGATCGACCGCGTGCTGGCCCGCTACCCCGAGGCGCGATGGCACCAGTCCGAGGCCGATCCGCGCGACGCCGTGCGGGCGGGCGTGCAGATCGCTTATGGCCGCGCGTTGGACGTGGCGCCGCGGGCCGGGGCGGCCGACGTGGTTCTGGCCTTGGACAGCGACTTGGCTTGCGGCGCGCCGGGCTGGGTGCGCCACGCGCGTGACCTGGCGGGGCGCCGCAACCCGGTGCTGGGGCCGCCCAACCGCATCATCGCCGTGGAAACCATCCCGACCGGCATCGGCGCCCTGGCCGACGAGCGCATCCCCGCCGGCCCGGCCGAACTGCATGCCGGCGTGCTCGCGCTGGCGGCTGCCATCCTGCGCAACGAGGACCCTGCCGGCCCCGCCTGGGCGCGCGACGCCGCCGCCCGGTTGCGCGCCGCTCCCGGCCGCGCCCTGGTCCACGCCGGGCCGCATCTAGCCGCCGGGGCGCAAGCCCTCGTCCACGCGATCAACGAGAAGCTCGGCGGGCGCGGGCGCACCTTCGAGTTGCTGCCCCCGGCCGAGCACCGCCCCGAGGACCAGGCAGCCGGCCTGGCCACGCTGGTCGCCGACATGCTGGGCGGCCGGGTCGATACGTTGCTGATGCTGGACATCAACCCGGTCTATACCGTTCCCGGCTTCCTCGAAGCGCTGCGCTCCGTGCGGCTCAGCCTGCACAGCGGCCCGATGCCCGACGAGACGGCGCGCGTGGCGGGCTGGCACATCCCGGGGGCGCACGCCTTCGAGGCCTGGGGCGACCTCCGCGCGTATGACGGCACCGCCACGATCGTGCAGCCGCAAGCCCTGCCGCTGCACGATGGCCGCAGCCCGCTCTCCGTGCTGGCTTTGCTGGACGGCCACAGCGCCGACCCGCTCGACCTGGTGCGGGCCACCTGGCGGGAGCGCCTGGCGGACGACGCGGCCTGGTTCGCCGCCCTGGCCGACGGCGTGGTGGCGGGAACGGCGGGCGCCCCACTCGACCTCCCACTCCGGGCCGATGCCGCCCGGCTGCCCCCCGCGCCGCCCTCCCCTCCGCTCACCCTGCTGTTCCGGACCGACCCCTATCTGCTCGACGGGCGCCACGCGAATAATGGCTGGCTGCAGGAATTGCCGCGGCCGTTCACCAAGCTGACCTGGGAGAACCCGCTGCTCGTCTCCCCGGCGCTCGCCCGGCAGCATGGGCTGCAGGACGGCGACGTTGTCGAGGTGAAGGCGGGCGCCGCTTCGATGGAGCTGCCGGCCATGGTCTTGCCGGGCCTGGCCGCGGGCTGCGCGGTGGCCACGCTGGGTTATGGCCGCCCCTCCGCCGGGCGGGTGGGTACCGGGGCGGGATGGGACCTGTATCCGTTGCGCGCCGCGGGTGGCGAAATCACGCTGCGCCGCACCGGCGGACGCCAAAGGCTGGCCAGCACGGACCGCGGCGGCGGCTGGGCCGAGCACGCCGACATCCTGCGCACCGCCGCCCTCGCGGCGTTCAAGGAGAATCCCGAGGCGCTCAAGCGGGAAACGCCGGATGATAGCCTGTATCGCGTGCGCCCGCCGGGCCGGGTGGCCTGGGGCATGTCGATCGACCTCAACGCCTGCATCGGCTGCAACGCCTGCGTGACGGCCTGCACGGCGGAGAACAACGTGCCCGTCGTGGGCCGCGAGAACGTGGTCAAGCAGCGCGAGATGCACTGGCTCCGCATCGACCGCTACTGGGAGGGCACGCCGGATACGGCGCAGGCGGCGTTGCAGCCGATGCTGTGCATGCATTGCGAGGAAGCGCCCTGCGAGACCGTGTGCCCGGTGGGGGCAACGGTGCATGACAGCGAGGGCCTGAACCTGCAGGTGTACAACCGCTGCGTCGGCACGCGGTTCTGCAGCAACAACTGCCCCTATAAGGTGCGCCGCTTCAACTTCGGGCCCTACGCCCGCGACGAGGCCCGCCCGCCCCTCGCCCGCAACCCCGACGTGACGGTCCGCGCGCGCGGCGTGATGGAAAAGTGCACCTTCTGCATCCAGCGCATCGCGCAAGCGCGCATCCTGCACGACCGAGACGGCGCGCCCGAGCAGGCCGTCACTGCGTGCCAGGCCGCCTGCCCGACGCAGGTGTTCACGTTCGGCGACCTGAACGACCCGGCCAGCGCCGTCAACCGCCGCAAGAAGAGCCCGCTCGACTACACCCTGCTCGCGGAGCAGCAGACGCACCCGCGCGTGACCTACGAGGCGCGCATCCGTGACCGGACGGGGCCGGCATGACGCCGGCCGCCCCCGTCATCCTGCCCGGCGAGACGCTCGCCAGCGTCACCGACCACATCGCCGGCATCGCGCTGCGCCGGCCCGGCCGCTGGTGGACGGTCACCTTCGCCGGCGCGCTGTTGCTGCTGGCCTGCGGAATCGGCGGGGTGGGCTGGCTGTTCCTGCGCGGCATCCAGGCCTGGGGCAACGACTGGCCGGTCATGTGGGGCATCGCGATCATCAACTACGTCTGGTGGATCGGCATCGCCTCGGGCGGGACGCTGATCTCGGCGTTGTTTTTCCTGACCCGGGCGGACTGGCGCACCTCGATCAACCGCATCGCCGAGGCCATGACCGTGTTCGCCGCGGTTTGCGCCGGCATCTACCCGATCATCCACCTGGGCCGCCCCTGGTTCTTCTACTGGCTGATCCCGTACCCCGACACCATGACGCTGTGGCCGCAATTCCGCAGCCCGCTCGGGTGGGATTTCATGGCGATCAGCGCCTACGTGCTCTCCTCGGTCATGTTCTGCCTGCTCGGCCTGATCCCCGACCTCGCCAGCCTGCGCGACCGGGCGGAGAGCCGGGGGGCACAGGTGTTCTACGGCATATTGGCGCTGGGCTTCCGCGGCAGCGGGCCGCAATGGCGCACCTACCATCGCTCCTATGGCGTCATGGCCGCGATCATGGCGCCGCTTGTGGTGTCGGTGCACAGCATCGTCGGGCTCGACTTCGCGGGGGCGGCCACGCCCGGGTGGTATTCCACGCAGTATCCGCCGTTCTTCGTTTGCGGGGCCGCGCTATCGGGCTTCGGCATGGTGATCGTGTTGCTGCTGCCGTTGCGCCGCGTGCTGGGATTGCAGGCCTACGTCACGCAGCGGCACTTCGACGTATTGGGCCGGCTGCTGCTCACCTCGAGCCTAGCCGTGAGCTATTGCTACATGATGGACGCGTTCGACGTGTTCTACTCCGGTGAACCCGCGACGCGGGTGCAGTTCCTGGCGCGCATCGGCGGCCAGTATGGGGCGATCTATTGGCTTACGCTGGCGCTGAATTGCGCCGCCCCGCTCCTGCTGTGGCCGCAGCAGGTCCGGTCGCGGCCAGTGCTGCTGTTCGGGGTCGCGCTGGGCGTCGTCGTCGGCATGTGGTTCGAGCGGTTCGGCATCGTGATCACCATGCTGGAGCGCACCAACCTGCCGAGCGCCTGGGGCAGCTACGCTCCCACATTGACCGACTATGCGATCTTCGCCGGCACGGTCGGGCTGTTTTCGGCCGGGATGCTGCTGTTCATACGCCTGCTGCCGATCGTCTCGATCGCCGAGATGCGGCAGATGCTGGCGCGCCAGCCGTGATCGTCGCGGGCTTCGCGGATGCGGCCGGCCTGCTGCGGGCCGCCGCCCGGCTCCGGCAGGCCGGGCTCGCGGTCGAGACCCGCACGCCCGTCGCATTGCCCGATGACGAGCACGGCCCCTCCCGCATCCCGCGCGCGGTGCTGGGCGCGGCCCTGCTGGCGTTGGGCGGCGCGTTCGGGATGCAGTGCTACGCCACCATGGTCAGCTACCCCCAGTTGATCGGCGGACGGCCCAACTTCTTCTGGACCAGCTTCCTGGTGTGGGCGTTCGAATTCGGCGTGCTGGCAGCGACCGTGACCGCCTTCGCCGGGTTCCTCGTGGCCCACCGGCTGCCGCGCTATTGGGAACCGGCGGATGAGTGCGACGCCCTGCGCGCGGCCACGCGGGACGGGTGGTTCCTGATTGCCGAGGGGGAGGAAGCGCACCGCCTGCTGGCCGAGTGCCATCCGGGCAGCCTCGACCAGGTGCCGGCATGAGGCGGGCGCTGCTTCTGTCGCTGCTGGCCCTGGCGGCCTGCGACGACATGACCTTCCAGCCGAAAGTGCCGCCCTACCGCGCCGCCGCTGCCGGACCCGGCCCGGTGCCCGCCGGCCGGGCCGAGTTCCGCGAACGGCCGGAACGCGCGCCGGCGCTGAACCTGGCATTGCTGGAGCGTGGCCAGGACCGCTTCCGCCAGTTCTGCACGCCGTGCCACTCCGAGCTGGGCGACGGCCGCGGCATGGTGGTGCAGCGCGGCTTTCCCGCCCCGCCCAGCTACCACGAGGCCCGCCTGCGGGAGGCGCCTACGCAGCACTTCTACGACGTGATCACCAACGGCTACGGGGCGATGTACTCCTTCGCGGTCCGGGTGCCGCCGCGGGACCGCTGGGCCATCGCCGCCTATATCCGCGCCCTCCAGCGCAGCGAGCAGGGCGGCCCGGGCGATCTGCAGCCCGGACAGGTTCCCGCCGAGGCCCCGCCTTGACCCGGCAGGAGCGCATGGCCTGGATCGCGACCGCAGCCCTGCTCCTGGCCGCAGGCCTCGGCTGGCTGCTCGCGCCGGGGCGCTTCCCGCACGCCTGGCTCGCGGGCTTCACCCTGTTCAGCCTGTGGCCGCTGGGCAGCATGGCGCTGCTGTTCATCCATGCGCTCACCGGCGGGCGCTGGGGCGAGGCGTTGCGGCCGGGGCTGCTGGCCGGTGTCGGCGCCGCCGTGCTGCTGCCGGTGCTCGCGGTCCCGGTACTGCTCAGCTTGCCCGCGCTGTATTCCTGGGCGCGGCCCGAAGGCGCCGGCCTGCCGAACCGCTTCTGGCTCAACCCGGCCTTCTTCGCCGTCCGCGGCGCGATCGACCTGGCGGTCTGGCTCGGCCTCGCCGCCGCCGTGCTGCGCGGCGCCAGGCTGGACCGGCTCGCGCCCTTCGCGCTGCTGGCCCTCGCCGTCACGGTGACGTTCGCCGCGATCGACCTCACGATGTCGCTCGACCCGCGTTTCACCTCCAGCGCCTATGGCATGATCGCCGGCGCGGGGGCCTTGGTGTTCGCCATGGCCTGCGCCATTCCGCTCAGCCCCGAGGCACCGCCCGAGGTGGCCGACGACATCGGCCGCCTGCTGCTGGCCCTGTGCGCGCTCTGGACCTACCTCGACTTCATGCAGGTGCTGATCGTCTGGCAGAACGACCTGGTGACGCAGACGCCATGGTACCTGGCGCGGAGCCGTGGCCTGTGGGGTTGGGCCATGGCGGCCGTGGCGCTTGCCCATGGGGTCGTGCCGATCCTGGCGTTGCTGTCGCCCCGCGTCCGGCGATCGCGCCGATATCTCGGCGCCGTCGCGCTCCTGCTGGTGGGCGCCGAGGTGCTCCGGAGCTGGTGGACCGTGCTGCCGCCGCGGCTGCCGGGGCTGCTGGACCTCTGCTGCATGGGACTGATGGCGGCGGCGGCTGTCGGATGGACGCTGCGCCGGAGGCGGCATGCCTAGGTTCCGCCGCCTGCTTCCCCCGTTGCTGCTGGCCGCGCTCGCCGCTGGGCTCACCCGGCTGCTGCCCGCCCGGCCGCACGCCGAAGGCCCGCTGCCGCCAGCGGCGCACGAGACCTCTGATGTCGGGTTCCGCCCCATGCTGATCGCCGGGATCGCGATGCTGGGCGGGCTCGCGGCGGTAATGGGCGTGGCGTTCTGGCTTTATCCGGGCTCCGTGCATGAGCGGCAGGTTCCGCTGCCGCTGCCGGGCTTCCCCGCGCCGCAATTGCAGACCGACCCGGCCGCCGACATGGCCGCCTTCCAAGCGCGGCAACGCCGCCAGCTCGACACCGCCTACTGGACCCTTCGCGGGGCCCGGCAACTGCATTTGCCGATCAGCCAGGCGATGCAGGACGTGGCGCGGCGCGGCATTGCGGACTGGCCCGCGCCATGAAGGCCCTGCTCCTGCTGCTCGTGCTGGCCCTTCCCGCCAAAGCGGCCGACCTCGGCGGCCTGGATTGGGAGCAGCATCCCGGCGCACCCCTGCCCTTCGACGCTCCGCTGACCGGCGCGGACAAGCAGCCGACTTCGCTGCGCCAGGCCGCCGCCGGGCTGCCGCTCGTCCTGGCGCCCGGCTACTTCCGCTGCCCCAACCTTTGCGGCGTGGTGCGCGACGACCTGTTCGCGGCCCTGGCGGCGACCGGGCTACGGCCCGGGCGGGACTACGCCGTCGCCCTCCTCACCATCGACCCGGCCGAAACGCCGGACGACGCCGCCGCGGCCGCGGGCGCCATCCTCGACCGCTACCCCGGCCTCGTCCTGCACGCCTTGACGGGCCCGGCCGCCAGCCTTGACGCGATCGCCGCCGCGGCCGGGTTCCATGCCCGCTTCGATCCGGCGAGCCGCCAGTTCCTGCACCCCGCAGGCGTCGTGCTCGCCACGTCCGCCGGCCTGGTCTCCGGATACGCGCTGGGCGTGGGCTACTCGCCCGAGGCGCTGGCCGAAGCCGTGGCGCAGGCGCGGGACAACCGTTTCGCCCCGGCCGAGCCGATCCGCCTGTTCTGCTTCAGCTATGATCCCATTACCGGACGGTTCAGCCTCGCGGTGATGGAGGCGCTCCGCCTGGGCGCCGTCGCGACCGTGCTGGGGGTGGCGCTGGTCATCGCCCGCTTGGCCCGGCGCGCATGATCCACGACCTCCTGTCGCAGGCCATCTCCGCCCTCACCGGGCTGGCCTTGCCGGCCGCATCGTCCAACGCGGTCGAGACCGACGCCTTGCTGCTGGCCTTGATCGGCGGGACGCTGCTGGTGCTCGCCCTGGTCTTCGGCCTCATGCTGCTGTTCGTCGTGCGCTACCGGCACGGCACCAAGGCAAGCCGCGCCGGGTCCGAGGACAAGTCGTGGAAAATCGAGATCTCCTGGACGGCGGCGACCCTGGCCGTCTTCTTCGGCCTGTTCGTGTGGGGCGCCGACCTGTATGTCCGGCTGTTCCAGCCGCCCGCCAATGCGTTGCGCATCGCGATCACTGGGAAGCAATGGATGTGGAAGGCCGAGCACGGCGGCGGGCAAGGCGAGATCAACGCGCTGCATGTCCCGCTCGGCCGGCCGATCGAGCTGCTGATGACCAGCGAGGACGTGATCCACGACTTCTCCATCCCCGCCTTCCGGATCAAGCACGACGTGCTGCCTGGGCGTTACAACAGCCTCTGGTTCACCGCCGTGCAGGCCGGCACCTACAACCTGTTCTGCACCCAGTTCTGCGGGACCGACCATTCGATGATGGGCGGCAAGGTCGTCGTCCTGCCCGCCGTGGAGTTCGAACGCTGGCTCGAGGCCAACGCCGCCTCGCCCGGGCTGGCGCCGGAGGGCCGCGCGCTGTTCAGCCGGCTGGGCTGCAGCGGCTGCCACCAGGCCGACGCGGCGCGCGGCAGCCTCAGCACCGTGCGCGCGCCGCCGCTGGGCGGGCTCTATGGCCAGCCCGTGCCGCTGATGGACGGAACGGTGGTGGTCGCGGACGATCAATACATCCGCGACAGCATCCTGATGCCGCAGCGCCAGATCGTCGCGGGCTACGCCAACCAGATGCCCTCCTTCGCCGGCGTCGTGTCCGAGGGCGACCTCACGCGGCTGCTCGCCTACATCAAGTCAATGGCAGGCGCACGATGAGCGACAGCAGCGTCGAAGCCCTGCCCGCCAGCTACTTGAACCAGGAGAACACCCTCCACTCCTGGGTGTTCAGCACCGACCATAAGCGGATCGCGCTGCTGTATTTCGGCTCGATCACCGCATTCTTCTTCCTCGGCGGCAGCGCAGCGGCGCTGATGCGCCTCAACCTGATCTCGCCGGGGGGCGCGCTGGTCAGCCACGACGGCTACAACCGCCTGTTCACCCTGCACGGCGTGGTCATGGTGTGGTTCTTCCTGGTCCCGGCCGTGCCGGTGACGCTGGGCAACTTCGTCCTGCCGCTGATGCTGGGCGCGCGGGACCTCGCCTTCCCGCGCCTGAACCTCATCAGTTGGTACCTGTTCATGACCGGGGGCCTGATCACGCTTTGGGCGCTGTTCTGGGGCGGGCTGGATACGGGGTGGACGTTCTACACGCCGCTTTCGACCAACTACGCCAGCGGCCACGTCGTGCTGGCCGTGGTCGGCATCTTCATCTCCGGCTTCTCCTCCATCGCGACCGGGGTGAACTTCATCGTCACCATCCACCGGCTGCGCGCCCCGGGCCTGACCTGGTATCGCCTGCCGGTGTTCGTTTGGTCGCTCTACGCCACCAGCGTCATCTACGTGCTCGGCACGCCGGTGCTCGCCATCACGCTCATCCTGCTGGCGTTCGAGCGGCTGTTCCACGTGGGGGTGTTCGACAGCTCCCTGGGCGGCGACCCGTTGTTGTTCCAGCACATGTTCTGGTTCTACAGCCATCCGGCGGTGTATATCATGATCCTGCCGGGCTTCGGCGTGGTCAGCGAGGTGATCACCGCGTT
This sequence comes from uncultured Acetobacteraceae bacterium, assembly GCA_964235765.1. Classification (GTDB taxonomy): domain Bacteria; phylum Pseudomonadota; class Alphaproteobacteria; order Acetobacterales; family Acetobacteraceae; genus JAVVHH01. The sequence continues at coordinate 37,326 of CAXSDH010000003.1, read as the reverse complement.
CTCGCGCAAGGGGCTGTTCGGCTACAAGTTCGTGGTTTGGGCCAGCATCTCCATCGCCGTCATCTCGTTCTTCGTCTGGGGCCACCACATGTTCGTGGCCGGCCAGTCCATCTATTCGGCGATCGTGTTCAGCCTGCTGAGCTACCTCGTCGCCGTGCCCTCGGCCATCAAGGTGTTCAACTGGCTCGGCACGATGCACAAGGGCCACATCCGGTTCGACGCGCCGATGCTGTATGCGCTGGGCTTCATCGGCCTGTTCACCATCGGCGGCCTCACCGGCCTGTTCGTCGCCTCGCTGGCGACCGACGTGCACCTGACGCAGACCTATTTCGTCGTCGCGCACTTCCACTACATCATGGTGGGCGGCATGGTCTCGGCCTTCTTCGCCGGGTTGCATTATTGGTGGCCCAAGATCACGGGACGGCTGTATTCGGACGCGTGGGGCCGGCTTGCGGCGGGCATCATCTTCTTCGGGTTCAACCTCACGTTCTTCCCGCAATTCATCGTCGGCTACTACGGCATGCCCCGGCGATACGCGAGCTACCCGCCGGAATACCAGGTCTGGAACGTGCTTTCCTCGGCCGGCGCGGTGATCCTGGCGTTGGGCTATCTCCTGCCGCTGTTCTACCTCGGCTACTCGCTGCTGCGCGGCCAGCGGGCTCCGCACAACCCCTGGAAGGCGACCGGCCTCGAATGGACCACGGCCTCGCCGCCGCCCACGGAAAACTTCCGCGACATCCCGTTCGTGACCGACGGTCCCTACAACTACCCGCCGCCCACGTCGGCGGCGGCCCCGCGCCATGGCTGAGCCCCGCGGCTTCCAGTACGCCTCGCCGGCGCACGAGGCCAGCACGGCCGCGGCCGGCATGTGGCTGTTCCTTGCCAGCGAGATGCTGTTCTTCGGCGGCCTGGTCTATGTCTGGGCCGCGCTACGCATCACGCAGCCGGGCGGCGTGGCTCTCGGCGCCGCCCACACCAACCTGCTGATCGGCAGCCTGAACACCTTGCTGCTGCTGACCAGCAGCCTCGCGATGGCCCTCGGCGTGCTGCGGGCCCGCGCCGGCCGGGCGCGCGCCGTGGCTTGGGCCTGCATCGCCACGGCCGCACTTGGGGCCGGGTTCCTGGTCCTCAAGGGCGTGGAATGGGCGCTGGACTTCCACGAAGGGCTGTTCCCCGGGCCCAGCTTCGCGCTGGACGGGCCAGACGCGGCGGGGGCGCGGCTGTTCTTCAGCCTCTACTTCGTCGGCACCGCGCTGCACGGCGTGCATATGCTGATCGGCCTGGGCCTGCTTTGCTGGGTTGCCCGCCGCTGCTGGCGAGGGGCGCTTTCGGTCCGGGCAGGCACTGCGGTGGAGGTGGTGGGGCTTTACTGGAGCTTCGTCGACACCGTCTGGCTGGTGCTCTACCCGCTCCTCTACGTCGTGGCCCGGCCGTGATCCAGCTCATCATGGCGTGGCTCGCCTTGGTCGGCCTGCTCGGCATCGAGGTTTTCGGGGCCTTGACGCGTGTCGCCTGGCTCGCCTGGGGCGCGGCGCCGGCCATGGTCGCCTTGGTCGCCTTCGCCTTCATGCACGCCGGCCGGGCATCGGCCCTCAGCCGGGTCTTCGCGATCGCCGGGCTGTTCTGGGTGGCGATCCTGCTGACGCTCGGCACGGTGGACTTCGCCGTCCGGCGCGACGCGCCCGCGCCGCGGGGCGCGCTGGTTGGAAACGTGACCCAACCCGTCCCGATGTAGGGGAACAAGGCCGCGCTCCGTCGCGACCAGATCGAGCGCTACGTCGTGCGGGCCGGTCGGCACCGCATCCACTTGCTGCGCTGCGAAGGCGCAGCCGATGGTCCGGCGGCGTTGCAGGCCGGCCAGGGTGCGGTCGTAGTAGCCGCCGCCATAGCCGAGGCGTCGCCCGGCCGCATCGAAAGCCAGCAACGGGACCAGCAGCACGTCCGGTCGCAAAGCCTCGCCGGCCGCGCGGAGGGTGCCAAAGCGTTCGCGCAGCAGCGGGGCGCCGGGCTGCCAGCGATGGAAGGTGAGCGGCTGGCCGCGCGGCGGCGTCGCCGGCAGCACGATCGGGTGGCCCCGGCCGGCGAGCGCCAGCAGCAGCGGCCGGATGTCGATCTCGCCCGCCAAGGGCAGGAATCCCGCCACCACTTGACCCGGCAATGGCGGGCATTGGGCGAGAACATGGCCCGCAAGCCGCATGCCCCAGGCCGGGTCGCACGCCGCGCGGGCCGCCAGCGCCGCCCGCCGCATCGCCGCTTTCATGGGTTGTGGAGCCGCCATGGCCGTTGGCGTGTCATCCTCCCGAGACCTACTTGCGTAGGTGGGTGCCAGGTACCATGACCACGGCCATGACAGCGCCAGCTCCCGAGGGAGTGCTTATTGGCCCCGGGGATGAGCTACCTGACGAACCGGGCAGCCCCACGGGCCTAATCTAGCGTTGCTCGACCGCCGCCGCAATCTCTTCGGCGCGGGCGGCGATGCGGCTGATGCGGTCGGTTCTGGCGCGGTCGGGCGTGCCGGGCTTGCCCTTGCGGGCGGATGTCAGCTCAAGCGCCATGTCGTGCAGCTCGTCGGCCATGAACAGCGCGGCCATGACCAACAGCTTGGTCTCGCCGCTCGGAACGCCCAGCGCCTTGGCGCGGTCCACCCGCTGCTCGATCTGCTCGGCCATGGCGAGGAGATGCGGCTCCTCGCCATCCTTGCAGCCGATCGTGTGGGCGTGGCCGTTGATCTTGACCGTGACCTGCGCCATCGCGGGCCTCCTACTTGTCCAGCGCGCTGCGCAGGGTGGTGATGATGCCGTCCAGCCGTGCCGCGACCTCGGCCGCGATCGGGTCGGGTGCGGCCACGTGGCGCGCGATGCGCTCGAGTGCGGCTTCCAGCCGGGCTTCCGGGGTGTCGTCCGTGTCCATCGAGTCCCCTCCCTCCTGCGCGCCAGCTTGAAGTCAAAGCTTGCAACCGCTTGAACGTCAAGCATGACGCTTCACCCTGCGTTTGTCATCCACGGCTTGGCGCATGCCCGGCTCGCCTTGGGGCGGGGCCTGCCCGTCACCCTGCTGTCCGCGCCCAACGCGGCAGCCTTCGCGGGATGCGGCTGGTGGCGGGCGGTGATCGCCGGCGCCGGGCCAGGCGTGCCCGATATCCTCGATTGCGGGGCGGCGCCGGGCCGGGCGCTGGAGGCGCTCTCCGTCGGGTGCCGCATCCTGGTGCTGCGGCCCTGCCCGGCGTGGGAGAGCGTGGCCGAGCGGGCGACGGCGCTGGGGGCCGAATTGCTGCAACACCGACCTCCCGCGCTCGATCTCGCCGAGCCCGGCGCCGAGCGCCGCATTGCCGCCTGGCTCGCCATCCGCTAATGCGCGCGCAACGCCAAGGGGACGAACATGCAGATCACGCCCGCCGTCAAAGCCATCCTCGACAAGTACGAGAGCGACAATCCCGGCACCAAGGCGAACCTTGCGCGCATCATGATGCAGGGCAAGCTGGGCGGCACCGGCAAGCTGGTGATCCTGCCGGTGGACCAGGGTTTCGAGCACGGCCCCGCCCGCAGCTTTGCCCCCAACCCGGCCGCCTACGACCCGCATTATCACTTCAAGCTCGCGCTGGCGGCCGGGCTTTCGGCCTATGCCGCCCCGCTCGGCATGATCGAGGCGGGGGCCAGCACGTTTGCCGGCGCGATCCCGACCATCCTGAAACTGAACAGCAGCAACAGCTTGGCGACCGACAAGGACCAGGCGGTCACCGGCTCCATCTCCGACGCGCTGCGGCTGGGCTGCTCGGCCATCGGCTTCACCATCTATCCCGGCAGCGAGTACGCCTTCGAGCAGATGGAGGAAATCCGCGAGTTGGCCGAGGAGGCCAAGGACGCCGGCCTCGCCGTGGTGATGTGGAGCTATCCGCGCGGCCCCGGGCTCGACAAGGCGGCCGAGACCGCGGTGGATATCTGCGCCTACGCCGCGCACATGGCCGCCCTTCTCGGCGCGCATATCATCAAGGTGAAGCCGCCGACCGCCGTCGTGAGCCTCGAAGCCGCAAAGAAGACCTACGCGACCCAAAACATCGACATCTCCACCCTGGCCGCGCGCGTGCGGCATGTGGTGCAATGCTGCTTCGCCGGGCGCCGCATCGTGGTGTTCTCCGGCGGCGAGGCACGGGACGACCTCGAAGCGATCTTCGAGGAGGTGCGCGGCCTGCGCGACGGCGGCGCCAGCGGCAGCATCATCGGCCGCAACACCTTCCAGCGGCCCGAGGCCGACGCGCTCAAGCTGCTGGAAACCATCATCGGCATCTACCAGGGAAAGTAAGCGGGCAGGGCAAGTAAGCGGGCAGGGAAAGTGAGCGTGAGCGCCGGCGCGGCCGATCCGTGCCGGCTTTACCTGGTTACGCCCACGACGGCCGATGCCGGGTTCGCCGACACGCTGGCCCGCGCGCTCGATGCGGGGGACGTGGCGGCGGTGCAACTGCGGCTGAAGGAGGCCGATGACGATGCCTGGCGGCGGGCCATCGATGCGCTGCGCCCGGTGGCGCAGTCGCGCGGCGTGGCCTTCCTGCTGAACGACCGGGCGGACCTTGCCGTGGGCGCCGGCTGCGACGGCGCCCATGTCGGCCAGACCGACCTTGCCGCCCCGGCCGCGCGCGCGATGCTGCCAGGGCTGACCTTGGGCGTGACCTGCCACGACAGCCGCGACCTCGCCATGCAGGCGGGCGAGGCCGGGGCGGACTACGTGGCGTTCGGGGCGTTTTTCCCGACCCTGACCAAGGCCGCCGAGACCCGGGCCGGCCCCGAGATCCTGGCTTGGTGGTCGGAGTTGATGGAATTGCCCTGCGTGGCGATCGGCGGCATCACCGCCGCGAACTGCGCGCCGCTGGTTCAGGCCGGCGCCGGGTTCCTCGCCGTGGTCGGCGCGGTCTGGGCCCATCCGGATGGTCCGGCCGCGGGCGTGCGCGCGATGAACGCCGCCATCCGAGGCGCTGCTGCGATCAGCCCCGCTTAGACCAACGTCGCCCTAACTGGAATCGCACTGGCGATGCCGGTCATGCGACGAAGTTGGTCTGCAGCGCATCGCCGGCCTGCAAGTCACGCCTCGTCGAGCGGCATCCATTGCACCTGGCCGATGCGGTCAGCGCCGGAGGCGAGCATCGCCAGGCGGTCGAAGCCCAGGGCGATGCCGGAGGCGGGCGGCATGCCGTGCCGCAGGGCTGCCAGCAGGCCGTCATCCACCGGCCAATCCGGACCGTACAGCGCAAGCCGGCGGGCACGATCGTCGGAAAACCGGGCCGCCTGCTCCTCGGCGTCCGTCAATTCCTCGAAGGCGTTGGCAAGCTCCATGCCGCCGATGAACAGCTCGAAGCGCAACGCCACGCGCGGGTCGGCCGGATCGCGCCGGGCGAGCGCCGCCTGGGCGGCGGGCCAGTGCGTGAGGAAGGTGGGGCACTCGCGGCCTAGATGGGGCTCCACGCGCTCCAGCAGCAGCCGAAAGAACAGGTCCTCCCAGCCCTCCCCGTCCCGCAGCGCCGCGCCGGCTTGCCGGGCCAGCGCCGGCGCGTCGCCCGCCGCGCCCAGCACGTCGGCCCCGGCGTAGCGGGTAAACGCGTCAGCGACGGTCAGCCGCTCGAAGCCGTTGCACAGCGCCGGAGGCAGCACGGCGCGCAGGAACGCCTCCGTCTCGTCCATCAGCCCCTCGAAGGCGAGGCCGGGCCGGTACCATTCCAGCATGGTGAACTCGGCGAGATGCCGGCGGCTGCCCTCGCCGTCACGCCAAACCCGGGCCAGTTGGAACACCGGCCCGGCGCCCGCCACCAGCAGGCGCTTCATCGCGAATTCCGGGCTGGTGTGCAGCCAAAGATCGCGTTGCGCGCCGTCCGGCCAGTGCTGCCGCGTGCGGAAGGCGCGGAGATGCACCTCCTCGCCCGGCGTGGGCACGGCATAGGCCGTCTCGACCTCGGTGTAACCGCGTGCGGCCAGGAATGCGCGGGTGGCCTGGGTCAGCAGGGCGCGGCGGCGCAGGAACGGCATGCGGGCGGCGAGGCTTTCCGGGCGCCACGGCGGGATCGGCATGGGGCGGAGCTTAATCCTGGTTTGACAGAAGGGCCACACGGGCTATCTCTGCCGGGTGGGAACATTGCCAGAACCCTTTTCGGCGTGGTTCGCCCGGCGCGGATGGCAGCCGCGGCCGCATCAGCTTGCCATGATCGCCGCGGCGCAGGCGGGGCGCAGTGCGTTGCTGATCGCGCCCACCGGCGGCGGCAAAACCCTGGCCGGGTTCCTGGCGAGCCTGATCGACCTCGCCGAGCGCCCGCGCCCCGGCCTGCACACGCTGTATGTCAGCCCGCTCAAGGCGCTGGCCACCGACATCGCGCGCAACCTGCTCACGCCATTGGAGGAGATGGGGCTCGACATCCCCGTCGAAACCCGCACCGGCGACACCCCCGCCAACCGCCGCAAGCGCCAGAAGGCGACGCCGCCAAACCTGCTGCTGACCACGCCCGAGAGCCTGGCGCTGCTGCTGTCCCAGACGGACGCGCCCCTGATGTTCGCGGGCGTGCGGACCATCGTCATCGACGAGGTGCATGCCCTGGCCGGCACCAAGCGCGGCGACCAACTGGCGCTGTGCGTGGCCCGGCTCGCCGCGCTGGCGCCGGGTCTGCGCCGGGTCGGCCTGTCGGCGACCATCGCGCACCAGCAGGCGCTGCTCGACTACGTGGGCGGCGCGCCCGAGTTGATCGAGGTGCAGCAGGGCGCGCCGCCGGTGCTGTCGATCCTGCTGCCGGAGGAGCGGCTGCCGTGGTCCGGGCATATGGGCCTCAGCAGCGCCTCGCGTATCCTGGAGCGCATCCGGGCGCACGGCATGACCATCGTTTTCGTGAACACCCGCGCCCAGGGCGAGCTGATGTTCCAGGCGCTGTGGCGCATCAACACCGAGACGCTGCCGATTGCGGTCCACCACGGCAGCCTCGACATCGCCCAGCGCCGCAAGGTGGAGGCGGCCATGGCCGAGGGCCGGTTGCGCGCGGTGGTGGCCACCTCGTCGCTCGACCTCGGGATCGACTGGGGCGGCGTGGACCAGGTGATCCAGGTCGGCGCGCCGAAGGGCGTGAGCCGGCTGTTGCAGCGCGTGGGCCGGGCCAACCACCGGATGGACGAGGCGAGCAACGCCATCCTGGTGCCCGCCAACCGGTTCGAGCTGCTGGAGTGCGAGGCGGCCATCGAGGGCGTGGCCGCGCGCGAGCAGGACGGCGATTCTCCAAGGCCGGGCGGGCTGGACGTTCTGGCGCAGCACCTGCTGCTGACGGCCGCCGCCGGGCCGTTCCACCCGGACGCGATGTTCGCCGAGGTTGGCCGGGCCGCGCCGTATGCCACGCTGTCCCGCACCGACTTCGACGACGTGCTCGGCTTCGTCGAGGACGGCGGCTATGCCCTGTCGGCCTATGACCGCTACCGCAAGCTGTTCCGCGACTCCGAGGGCATGGTGCACATCCGCGGCGAGCGCACGGCGCGGATGGCGCGCATGAACCTGGGCACCATCGTCGAGGCGCCGCTGCTGAAGGTGCGCTACGCGGCGCGCGGCGGCAGCTTGGGCGAGGTGGAGGAAAGCTTCGTCAGCATGATGAGCCCGGGCGACACCTTCATGTTCGCCGGGCGCCTGCTGCGCTTCCTGCGCATCCGCGAAACCACGGCGGAGGTGGCCGATGGCGGCGAGGGCGAGCCGATGGTGCCCGCCTATGCCGGCGCGCGGCAGCCGCTGACCACCAACCTCGCCGCCCGGGTGCGCGGCATGCTGAACGACCCCTCGACCTGGTCCCACTACCCGGAACAGGTGCGGGAATGGCTCGCCTTGCAAACCGAACGCTCCGAGTTGCCGGGGACCGACGACCTGTTGGTGGAAGTGTTCCCGCGCAACGGCCGCTGGTACCTGGTCGCCTATTGCTTCGAGGGGCGCAACGCCCACCAGACCCTCGGCATGCTGCTGACCCGGCGGATGGAGCGCTTCGGCTATGCCCCGCTCGGCTTCGTCGCCACCGATTACGTGATCGCCACCTGGTCGGCGCACGAGCCGTTGGACGTGGCCGGGCTGTTCGAACAGGACATGATGGGCGACGACCTCGAGGCCTGGATGGCCGAAAGCAGCATGCTGCGCCGAACCTTCCGCAACGTGGCGGTCATCTCCGGCCTGATCGAGCGCAACCACCCCGGCCAGGAGCGCACGCGCAGGCAGGTGACCGTGAACACCGACCTGATCTACGACGTGCTGCGCCGCCACCAGCCGGATCACGTGCTGCTGCGCGCCACGCGGGCCGATGCGGCGGGCGGGCTCACGGATCTCGGCCGGCTCGCCGGCATGCTCGGCCGCGTCGCCGGGCGCGTGCGGCATGTCCGCCTGTCCCGCGTGTCGCCGCTGGCGGTGCCGGTGCTGCTGGACATCGGCCGCGAATCCGTGCGGACCGAAGGGGGCGAGGACGCCTTGCTGGCGGAAACGGAGGCGCTGGTGGCCGAGGCGACGGGCGACGCCGAGCCCAGCCAGCGGCCGATGCGGGTGCATGCGGTGCACCGGGCGAACCTGGCCATCCTGAACCGCAAGCCCGGCCGCCGCCGCGCATGACCGCGGCGCCGCTGCATTTCGCCGGCAAGCGCCTGCTGCTCGATCCCCTGGGCGCCGTGATCTGGCCGGATGCCGGGCTGCTGGCCGTGGCGGACCTGCATTTCGAGAAAGGCTCGGCCTGCGCCGCGAACGGCAGCCTGGTGCCGCCCTGGGACACGGCCGCCACGCTCGACCGGCTCGGCCTGCTGATGCGGCGCTGGCAACCGGCCGTCGTGGTGGCGCTCGGCGACAGTTTCCACGACCGGCACGGCCCCGCCCGCATGGCCGCCGGCAGCACGAGCCGCCTGCGGGCGATGATGCAGGCGGCCCGGTTCATATGGGTGCTGGGCAACCACGACCCTTCCCTGCCGCCGGGCCTGGGCGGCACGGCGATGCAGACCTGGAGCCTCGGCGGCCTGGAGTTCCGCCACCAGGCCAAGCCCGGCGCGGGACCCGAGCTGTGCGGGCACCACCACCCCAAGGCCAGCATCACCACCCGCGCGGGCACGGTGACCCGGCCCTGCTTCGTCGCCGACGCCAAGCGTTTGATGTTGCCCGCCTTGGGGGCGTTCACCGGCGGCCTCGATGTGTCCAGCCCGGCGATCTCCGGCCTGTTTCCGCGTGGCGGCCGGGCCTTCCTGCTGGGCCAGGGACGGCTGTTCAGTTTCTCGCTGGCCCAGGTCGCCGGTCCGATGCCGCGCCAGGGGGCAACCCGAGCCTTGTAGGGATCGTTAACGAACTCACGCGGTTGCCGCTTGCGGATGCAACATCACATAAGGAGGCCGGATGAGCGCACCGAACATGCAGCCGGCCCTGGTCTGGTTCCGCCAGGACCTTCGCCTGGCCGACCATGCAGCCCTCGATGCCGCGATGGTGGGCGGGCGCCCCGTGCTTCCCGTTTACGTGCTCGACGATGAAAGCCCCGGCCTGTGGTCCCTGGGCGGCGCGGCGCGATGGTGGCTGCATCACAGCCTGGCCGCCCTGGCCGGCAGCCTGCGCCAGCGTGGGGCGGAGCTGATCCTGCGCCGCGGCGCCGCCGCGTCGGTGATCCCCGAGCTGGTGCGGGAGACCGGCGCCGTCGCGGTCCATGCCGGCGTGATGCACGAACCGTGGGCGCGGCGGGCCGATGACGCCGTGCAGGCCGCCCTGGGCGAGACGCCGCTTCATCGTCATCGCACCGCCACGCTGTTCGATTTGGCCGAGATCCGCACCAAGACCGGCGGCGCCTACGGCGTGTACACGCCGTTCGCCCGCGCCTGCCGCCTCCGAGCCGACCCGCACTCGCCCGGCCCGGCGCCCGATCGCATCCCGGCCGCAGCGCCGCCGCGGTCCGACCGGCTCGGCGATTGGGCGCTGCTGCCGGCGCGTCCCGATTGGGCCGGCGGCTTCCGCGACACCTGGGCCGTGGGCGAGACCGCGGCGCAGGCCCGGCTGCAGGCGTTCCTCGGCCGCGCGGTGCACGGCTACGACATCGGCCGCAACCTGCCCGGCGAACCCGGCACCAGCATGGTGTCCGCCCACCTGCATTGGGGCGAGCTTTCGCCGCGGCAGGTCTGGGCCGCCGCCGGGGCGGTCGCCAAAGGGGAGGGGCTGGGCGTCTACCTCGGCGAGCTGCTATGGCGCGAGTTCGCGGCGTACCTGTTGTGGCACAACCCGCATCTGCCGGAGCAGCCGCTGCGTCCGGCTTTCGCCAAGCTGCCGTTCCGCGCGGCGCCGGCCGATTTGCACGCCTGGCAGCGCGGGCGCACCGGCATCCCGATCGTCGATGCCGGCATGCGCCAGTTGTGGCACATCGGCTGGATGCACAACCGCGTCCGCATGATCGCCGCGTCGTTCCTGGTCAAGCAACTGCTGATCGATTGGCGCGAGGGCGAGGCCTGGTTCTGGGACACGCTGGTGGATGCCGACCTCGCCAGCAACGCGGCAAGCTGGCAGTGGATCGCCGGCTCGGGGATCGACAGCCAGCCGTTCTTCCGCGTGTTCAACCCGGTCACCCAGGGGCAGAAATGGGACGCCGCCGGCGGTTACGTGCGCCATTGGGTGCCGGAGCTTGCCCAAATGCCGGACAAGTACCTGCATGCACCCTGGACTGCACCGGCCGGCGTGCTCGGGGCGGCCGGGGTGACGCTCGGCCAGAACTACCCCCGCCCGATCGTCGACTTGGCGCTGGCCCGGCAGCGCGCGCTCGACACCTACCGCACGACGGTGCGGCAGGAGGCCGCTTGATCCCGCAGGGGGCAGCGCTGCGGATCGTGGGCGACGTGCATGGTGACCTTCGCGCCTTCAAGTCGGCCGTCGAGACCGACCGTTTCCTCGTTCAACTCGGCGACCTCAGCGACCATGGGCCGGACAGCGCCGGCGTGCTGCGCCTCATGTTCGGCCTGATCGACGCCGGGCGCGGGCTGTTCATCCTCGGCAACCACGACCGCAAGCTGGGCCGCGCCCTGTCCGGCCAGGCCGTGCGGATGGATGCGGCTCTCCAGGCGACGTTGTCGCAACTGGATGACCCGTTGCGCGCCCGGGCGCTCGAGGAGGTCGGCCGCGCCCCGGCCTGGATGGTCAGGGACTCCGCCGCCTTCGTGCATGGCGGCTTCCACCCCGCCATGCTGAGCGAGCCGCCGCCGCCGCCGCTCGGGCGGGTGGACCCGCTGCTGTCCCGCGCCCTGTTCGGCGAGACGACCGGCCGGATGCAGCCGGACGGCTATCCCGAACGGGTGCTGCGGTGGGTGGACCGTATTCCGGCCGGGCTGACGGTGTATTGCGGGCATGACCAGCGCAGCACGGACGGGCGGCCCTACCGCCGGGCCGGCGCGTCCGGCGGCGCGGCGGTGTTCCTCGACACCGGCGCGGGCAAGGGCGGCCACCTGTCGTGGATCGACTTGCCGGCTGAAAGCTCAGGCCAGAACTAAGCCAGCCCTGCCGCGCTATGGCTGCACACGCAGGAGGAACCATGTCCGACAACCCACTCGAAACCACGCCGGAACACGAAGCCGCCGTGAAGTCGCGCGCCGAGCACCTGTGGCGGGAAGCCGGCAGCCCGGCCGGGCAAATGGACGAGTTCACCGAACGCGCCGATGAGCTGATCCGGATGGAAGGCGCGGGCAACCCGGGCCAGTTGCCGAACCCGATGACCCTCGATGAGGCGATCCCCGGCGTGGTCGTCGAGGAGGCCAGCATCCAGGACAACCTCGGCGAGTTCCCCGGCGGCTCGAGCGTCGCCGACCAGGGGGAGTACCGCGAAACGCCGATGACGCGGGACGAGCTGCGGCACGGCGGCGGCGCCGAACCGGAGCGGGGCGGCGCGCCCTAGGCCTGCATCGCCGCCTGGGCCTGCATAGCCGCGTGGGCCCGCATCGCCGCGTGGGCCATCGTGTCCAGCGCGGAGAGGAAACGGGAGCGGTCCGCCTTGCCCATCGGCGCATGGCCCCCGCCGCCTGCGCCGATCTCCCGCAGATGCCGCGCCACTTCGCGCCCGGCGAGCGCGCTGCCGATATTGTCCCCAGTCCAGACATGCCCGGCATGGGACAGGGCGCGGGCGCCACGGGCCAGGCAGCGCGAGGCGAGCGGAATATCCCCGGTGACGCAGATGTCCCCGGGGCCGATGCGCTCGGCGATCCAGTCATCGGCTTCGTCCGGCTTGTCGCCGACGACGACCATCCGAACGTTGGGGAGGCCCGGCGGCCGGATCGGCCGGGAGCCGTTCGAGACGACGACGGCCTGCAGGTTCAGCCGGCTGGCGACGCGGTAGGCCTCTTCCCGCACCGGGCAGGCATCCGCGTCGACGTAGATCGTGGTCAAGCCGCCAGCTTGTCCAATTCCCGCACCACGCTCTCGCCCATCACCGAGGTGCCGACCTTCGCGGTGCCGGGCGCCATCACGTCCGCGGTACGCAGGCCGGACGCCAGCACGTTGGTGCATGCGCGCTCGATCAGCGCGGCTTCGTCGTCCAGCTCGAACGAGTAGCGCAGCAGCATGGCGAAGCTGAGGATTTGCGCCATCGGGTTGGCGATGCCCTTGCCGGCGATATCGGGCGCGCTGCCATGGATCGGCTCGTACAGCGCGTGCCGCCCGCCGGAGGCATCGACCGCCCCCAGCGTGGCCGAGGGCAGCATGCCCAGGCTGCCAGTCAGCATGCTCGCCAGGTCGGACAGCAGGTCGCCGAACAGGTTGCTGGTGACGATCACGTCGAACTGGCGGGGGTTGCGAACCAGTTGCATGGCGCAGTTGTCGGCATACATGTGCGACAGCTCCACGTCCTGGAACTCGCGCTCGTGCAGGGCGGTGACGACCTGCCGCCACATCAGGCCGCTTGCCATGACGTTGGCCTTCTCGACGCTGCACAACCGGTTCTGCCGCTTGCGGGCCAGGCCGAAGGCGACGCGGGCCACACGCTCGACCTCATGCGTGGTGTAGACCTCGGTGTCCACGCCGCGCTGCTGGCCATCCGGCAGGGTTTCCACCCCGCGCGGCTCGCCGAAATAGATGCCGCCGGTGCTTTCGCGCACGATCATCAGGTCGAGTCCGCGCACCACCTCCGGCTTGAGGGTGCTGGCGTCGACGAGTGGATCGAGCACGATGGCGGGCCGCAGGTTGGCGAACAGGCCGAGTTCCTTGCGCAGGCGCAGGATGGCGAGCTCCGGGCGCACATCGAAGCCGAGCTTGTCCCAGCGCGGGCCCCCGACCGCGCCGAACAGCACGGCGTCCGCCGCCTTTGCGGCTTCGATCGTCTCGTCGCTGAGGGGCGTGCCACGCTGGTCGATGGAGGCGCCGCCGACCAGGTCCTCGGTCACCGCGAAGGTCACGTGCCGGCGCCGGCTCATCCAGTCGATGACCCGGCGGACCTCGCGCATGATTTCGGGGCCCACGCCGTCACCGGGCAGGATCAGCAGGCGCTTGTTCGATTCCATCAAACCGAGATCCCCGGCAACCAGGGCTTTTGCTGCGCCTCGGCTGTTTCATAGGCGTCAATGGCGGGGCCGCGTTGCATGGTCTGGCCGATGTCGTCGAGGCCGTTCAGCATAAGGTGCTTGCGGAACGGGTCGATGTTGAACGGCACTTCCTCGCCGCTCGGGCGCACCACGACCTGGCGGGCCAGGTCCACCGTCAGGCGCGCATTGCCGCCCATCCGGGCGTCTTCCATCAGTTGGTCGCACACCTCGCGCGGCAGCTGGACGGGCAGGATGCCGTTCTTGAAGCAGTTGGTATGGAAGATGTCGGCGAAGCTCGGCGCGATCACGCAGCGGATGCCGAAATCCAGCAGCGCCCAGGGCGCGTGCTCGCGCGAGGAGCCGCAGCCGAAGTTCTCGTGCGCGATCAGCACCTCGGCATGGCGGTACGGCTCATTGTTGAGCACGAAATCCGGCCGTTCCTGCCCCGCGCCGTCGTAGCGCAGCGTGTCGAACAGGTTCTGCCCCAGCCCGGTGCGCTTGATGGTCTTGAGGAACCGGGCGGGGATGATCTTGTCGGTGTCCACGTTGGCCAGCGGCAGCGGGGCCGCAACGGCGGTGAGCGTCGTGAAGGCCTGCACTAGACGAGCTCCCGGACATCGGTGAGGCGCCCGGTCACCGCGGCGGCGGCCGCCATGGCTGGGGAGAGCAGGTGCGTACGGCCGCCGGGCCCCTGCCGGCCCTCGAAATTGCGGTTGCTGGTGCTGGCGCAGCGTTGGCCGGGCCGGAGCTTGTCGGGGTTCATGCCCAGGCACATGCTGCACCCGGCCTCGCGCCACTCGAAGCCCGCATCCAGCAGCACGCGGTCCAGGCCCTCCGCCTCGGCCTGCAGCTTCACCACGCCGCTGCCGGGCACCACCAGCGCACGCACGCCGGCCGCCACCTGGCGCCCCTGGGCGACACGGGCGGCGGCGCGGATATCCTCGATGCGGCCGTTCGTGCAGCTGCCGATGAACACGACGTCCACCGCCACGTCCGTCAGCTTCTGGCCGGGCGTCAGCGCCATATAGTCCAGCATGCGCCGCATTTGCGTGCGCGCGGCCTCGTCGGCGACGGCTTCCGGGTCGGGAACCGTGCCGCCGATGGGAAGCACCGCCTCCGGGCTGGTGCCCCACGACACCATCGGCTGGATCTCGGCTGCGTCCAGCGCGACGACGGTGTCGTAGTGCGCGCCGGGGTCGGACGGCAGGGTGCGCCAATACTCGACCGCGCGGTCGAACGCCTCGCCCTTCGGCGCGTACGGACGGCCCTTGACGTAGGCGAAGGTCGTCTCGTCCGGCGCGATCATGCCGGCCCGGGCGCCGCCCTCGATCGTCATGTTGCACACGGTCATCCGGCCGGCCATGTCCAGCCCGCGGATCGCCTCGCCGGCATATTCGATCACATGGCCCGTGCCGCCCGCGGTGCCGATGCGGCCGATCACCGCCAGCACCAGGTCCTTGGCGGTGACGCCGGGCGCGAGCTTGCCGTCGATCTGCACGAGCATGTTGCGCGCCGGCTTTTGCAACAGGGTCTGCGTGGCCAGCACATGCTCCACCTCGGAGGTGCCGATGCCGAAGGCCAACGCGCCCATCGCGCCGTGCGTGCTGGTATGGCTGTCGCCGCAGACGATGGTCATGCCGGGCAGGCTGATGCCCTGCTCCGGGCCGATGATGTGCACGATGCCCTGGCGCGCGTCCTGCACCGGGAAATAGGGCACGGCGAACTCCGCCACGTTCCGCTCCAGGGTCTCCACCTGGATGCGGCTCTCCTCTCCCTTGATCCCCTCGCTGCGGTCCGAGGTGGAGATGTTGTGGTCCACCACCGCGATGGTCGCCTCCGGGCGCCGCACCCGGCGGCCGGCCAGGCGCAGACCCTCGAAGGCCTGCGGACTGGTCACCTCATGCACGAGGTGGCGGTCGATGTAGAGGACGCATGTCCCGTCCTCCAGCCGCTCGACCACGTGGCCGTCCCACACCTTATCGAACAGGGTCCGGGGAGACATGGCGCTACTCGGCGACAGCGGCCGCGGGAGCGGCCGAAGCAGCAGGGGCGACAGGGGCGAGAGGGGTCGCGGGAACGGCAGCAGGGGCCACGACCTCGCGGGCGCGCTCGGCGATGCGGGCGGACTTGCCGCTGCGGCCGCGCAGATAATACAGCTTGGCCCGGCGCACGTCGCCGCGCCGCACCACCGCGATCTCGGCGATCGTCGGCGCATAGAGCGGGAACACGCGCTCCACGCCTTCGCCGTAGCTGATCTTGCGGACAGTGAAGTTGCTGCCCAGGCCCTTGTTGGAGCGCGCGATGCACACGCCCTCATAGGCCTGCACGCGGGTGCGCTCGCCCTCGACGACCTTGACCATCACGCGCAGCGTGTCGCCGGGCTGGAACTTGGGCACCGCGCGGGCTTCGGTCAGCCGGGCGATCTGCTCGGCCTCAAATCGCTGGATGATGTTCATATCGGTGGTCCTTTCGTAAGGCGTCTGTTAGGGCGCAGGCTGCGCCGTGTCCATCAGGGCGCGCCAGAGATCAGGGAGCGCCAGAGATCGGGCCGGCGCGCCCGGGTCAGCTGTTCGGATTGCGCCTGCCGCCAGGCGGCGATGGCGGCATGGTGGCCGGAGAGCAGCACCTCCGGCACAGTCATCCCGCGCCATTCGGCCGGGCGGGTGTAATGCGGATATTCCAGCAGCCCCGCGCTGAAGCTTTCCTCGTGCGCGCTCGCCTCCGCGCCCATGACGCCGGGCAGCAGCCGCACACACGCATCGAGCAGCACCAGCGCGGGCAGTTCGCCGCCGGACAGCACGTAGTCGCCGATGCTGACCTCCTCGATGCCGCGATGGTCGAGCACGCGCTGGTCCACCCCCTCGTAACGGCCGCAGACCAGGCGGACGCCCGGGCCCGCAGCCAACGCCCGCGCCCGCGCCTGGGCCAAGGGCGCCCCGCGCGGAGACAGGTGCAGCAAGGGCCGTTCGTCGTCCACGCCGATCGCCGCGTCCAGCACGTCCGCCCGCATCACCATGCCCGCGCCGCCGCCGAACGGGGTGTCGTCCACGGTGCGGTGCCGGCCGGCCGCGGACTCGCGGATGTCGCGCACATCCAGCCGCCACAGCCCTGCCGCCAAGGCGCGCCCCGCCAGGGACTGTCCGAGCGGCCCCGGGAACATGGCCGGGAACAAGGTGAGCACGGTGGCATGCCAGGTCACGGCGCGACCACCACCTCATGCGGCGGCGCCACGACCACCCGGCCCGCCGCCACATCCACGTCCGGCACGCAGGCACGGGTGAACGGCACCAGCAGCGGCGCCGCGTCGCCCACGATCTCGAGGCTCGTGCCGGCGCCGTAATCGTGCACGGCCGCCACGCGGCCAAGCGCCGCGCCGTCCGCCGTGGTGGCCTGCAAGCCCACGAGGTCCGAAAGGTAGAAGTCGTCCGCGTCGGGCTCGGGCAGCCGCTCGCGCTCGACGAACAGCTTGGTGTTGGTCAGCCGCTCCGCCGCGGTCCGGTCCGCCAGGGGCCGCCCCCCGGCGTCGCGCAGCTCGGCCACGCCGTCCCCGCGCCACGCCAGCGTCCATGTCCGCCCGGCATCGTCCAGCAGCGGCCCATATTCCGGCAAATCAAGCGGTTGCGCCGTGTAGCTCTGCACGTGGACCAGCCCCCGCACGCCGTGCGGCCGGCCGACCACGCCCATCAGGATGCGCGGCGTCGGCAAGCTAGCCCGCCGCGGCCTTGGCCCGATCCTGCGCCTTCTTCTTCGGCGCGGACTGGATGGGCTGCTCGCGATAGGCTGGCATCGGCGCCAGGCCGGCATGGCCGAGGAACCGCGCCACGCGGTCGGTCGGCAGCGCGCCCTCGCCCATCCAATGCTGGATGCGCTCGGCCTGCAACCGCACGCGCTCGGCGTGCTCGGCCGGCAGCATCGGGTTGTAGCTGCCCACCTTTTCCAGGAAGCGGCCATCGCGCGGGCTGCGGCTGTCGGCCACCACGATATGATAGTACGGCCGCTTCTTGGCGCCGGCGCGAGCGAGTCGGATCTTCAGGCCCATCAGGTATTCCTCTGCTTCGAACTAATAGGGGCGGCGCTGCTGCATGCTCTTGGGCATCAGCGCGGACATGCCCTGCCGCATCAGCCCCTTTTGCCCCAGCTTGCCCATGCGCTTCATCATGGTGGACATGTCGCCGAACTGCTTCAGCAGCCGGTTGACCTCCTGCACCGTCGTGCCCGACCCGGCCGCGATCCGCTTCTTGCGGCTCGCCTTGATCACGTCGGGGGTCTTGCGCTCCTTCTTGGTCATCGAGCCGATGATCGCCGCCTGGCGGTTCAGCATGCCCGTGTCCAGCTTGGCGTCGTCGAGCTGGCCCTTGAGCTTGGCCGCGCCGGGCAGCATGCCGAGGATGCCGGAGAGGCTGCCCATCTTGCCGATCTGCTTCAACTGGCTCGCGTAATCCTCCAGGTCGAAGGTGCCGCGCGCCATCTTGCGGGCGAGCTTCTCCGCATCCTCCTGGTCGATCGTCTCGCTGGCGCGCTCGACCAGGCCGACCACGTCGCCCATGCCCAGGATGCGGCTGGCCACGCGCTCCGGATGGAACTCCTCGAGCGCATCCAGCTTCTCGCCGGAGCCCGTCAGCTTGATCGGGGCTCCGGTGATCTGCCGCATCGACAGCGCCGCGCCGCCGCGGGCGTCGCCGTCCATCCGGGTCAGGACGATGCCGGTGACGCCCAGCGCCTCGTTGAAGGCGCGCGCGGTGTTGACCGCATCCTGGCCGGTCATGGCATCGACCACCAGCAGCGTTTCCGCCGGGTTGGTGGCGAAGCGGATCGCCTTCACCTCCTCCATCAGCGCCTGGTCGATCGACAGGCGCCCGGCGGTGTCGAGGATCACCACGTCGAACACTTCCCGCCGTCCGGTGTCCATGGCCCGGCGCGCGATCTCCACCGGCGACTGCCCGGCCACGATCGGCAGCGACGCCACCCCGGCCTGCTGCGCCAATTGCTGCAACTGCAACTGGGCGGCCGGGCGCTGGGTGTCGAGGCTGGCGAGCAGCACGCGCTTCTTGTCGCGACGGGTCAGGCGCAAGGCGAGCTTGCCGGAGGTCGTGGTCTTGCCCGAGCCCTGCAGGCCGACCATCAGCATCGCCGCCGGGGCCGCAACGTTCAGGTTCAGCGGCACCGCGCCGCCGCCGCCCAGGGCGTCGATCAGCACGTCGTTGACGATTTTGATGACCAACTGGCCGGGGCTGACGCTGTCCAGCACCTCGGCGCCCAGCGCCCGCTCGCGCACGGCGGCGATGAAGTCCCGCACCACCGGCAGCGCCACGTCGGCCTCCAGCAGCGCCAGGCGCACCTCACGCAGCGCGTCGGCGACGTCGGCCTCGCTCAGCCGCCCACGGCTGCGCAGGCGATCGAAGACACCGGAGAGCTTGCCCGACAGGGTGTCGAACATGGTGGGGTCACCTCAAACGAAAAGGCGCCGCTGCGCGATCACGCGGAGCGACGTATTGGCCAGGTGCGGGAGATACCGGCCGGGCTGGGCGAAGTCAACCGCAACAGGGCAGCTTCGCTACAGCTCCGTCCCAGCCTGCCGCAATTCGGCCGGCGCTCGTGGCGTCTCGCCGTCGAACCAGTAGGCGGCGGCGATGCCGGACATACGCATGCCTTCGTGCCCGATGCCCGGCACGGCCACGAGGCGCCAGCGGCACGGCACTGGGGCACGATAGCACTCCAGCACCAGCGGCCGGTCCGGGCTGAACGGGTCCGTATACGGGATGCTGCTGCGGCCCGTAGTCCTCAGCGCCTCGGCCAGCGTGTGCGCTTGCGTGGTCATGGCCCCGCCACCTCGGTCGCCAGCGTCAATTGGTCCACCCGGCCGGGATACCGGACACCCTGGCGCGAGGCCCGGTCGTCGCTGCGCTCCCATGACGTGGCCAAGCCGGGCTGCACCGCCAGCGCCGCATCGACCTTGGTGAGCCCATCGAACAGGTGCCCCCGCAGGGTCGA
>CAXSDH010000003.1:0-17733 GCA_964235765.1 uncultured Acetobacteraceae bacterium | reverse complement strand
GTGCCCCGGCCGACACCGGGTGCCGCGTGCCATGGGGCGTCGGACGATATGCGTGCATGGTGGCCCTCTCGCTCACGCGAGCATGCCGCAGATGATCCGGACTGGACACCTCAAATCCCTGGCGCTAGATCCCTGGCGCTAGACCCCTGGCGCTCCCGGCGCAAGGCGGCCTGCAGGCGGCCTACAGGCTTGGAAGCGATCCGCCGGTTCGGCATGATCCCGCTGCACTATGAAATGACCATTGCAGCGGCGCGCGCCGGCATCACGTACCAGCCCGGACAAGGCCGGCTTCAGCAGGCCGGCTTCAGCAGGAGAGAGCATGTCGAGCACGACCGCCAGCCCGGGCGCCTCCACCGCCGCCTTTCCGGTGCTGCTGGCCATCAGCTTCTCGCACTTGCTGAACGACCTCATCCAATCCCTGCTGCCGGCGATCTATCCGATTCTGAAAGACAATTACGCGCTCGATTTCGGCCAGATCGGGCTCATCACCTTGGCGTTCCAGATCACCGCCTCGATGCTGCAGCCGCTCGTGGGGCTTTATACCGATAGGCGGCCCCTGCCCTTCTCGCTGCCGATCGGCATGGGCGCCACGCTGCTCGGGCTGCTGCTGATGGCCCGGGCCGGGCACTTCTGGTCCCTGCTGGTCGCCGCGTCCCTGATCGGGTTGGGCAGCAGCGTGTTCCATCCGGAGGCGTCGCGCGTGGCGCGGCTGGCCTCCGGCGGGCGGTTCGGCATGGCGCAGAGCGTGTTCCAAGTGGGTGGCAACCTGGGCTCGGCAACGGGGCCGCTGCTTGCGGCGTTCATCGTCATTCCATATGGCCAGGGCAGCGTGGCCTGGTTCTCGGCGGCGGCGCTGCTGGCCATGCTGGTCCTGTCCGGCGTCGGACGCTGGTATCAGAGCCGCATCCCGGCGCAGCGGACCCGGGCGGCCGTGCCGGCGCCGTTGCTGCCGCGCCGCCAAGTGCAGTTCACGCTGGCGATCCTGGTCGTGCTGCTGACGTCCAAGTTCTTCTACGTGGCCAGCCTGAACACCTTCTACACCTTCTATGTCATCGAGACCTTCGGCGTTTCGGTGCAGACCTCGCAGTTGCTGCTGTTCCTGTTCCTGGGCGCGTTTGCGGTCGGCGTGGTCGCCGGCGGCCCGATCAGCGACCGGGTCGGGCGCAAGCGGGTGATCTGGTTCTCGATCCTGGGCGTGCTGCCGTTCACCCTTGCGCTGCCCTACGCCAACCTGGTGGGCACCGCCGTGCTCACCGTCGTCATCGGGGTGATCCTAGCCTCGGCCTCGTCGTCGATCCTGGTCTATGCGCAGGAATTGCTGCCCGGCCGGGTCGGGCTGGTGGCGGGCATCTTCTTCGGCTTGGCGTTCGGCCTGGGAGGCGTGGGAGCCGCGGCGCTAGGCGAGCTGGTGGACCATACCAGCCTCGCCTTCGTCTATCGCATATGCTCGGTCCTGCCCGCCTTGGGCCTGTTTGCGGCGCTGCTGCCAGACCTCAGACGGCGCGCCTAGGGCGCGCCGCCGCCGGGTTCAGCGCAGGCCGAAGGCCGGGTTCAGCGCAGGCCGAAGAAGGACAGGATGGCGACGACGACGACGACGAGCCCGACGATGTAGATGATGCTGTTCACTTGCAGTCCCCTTGTGCAGGGCGGGCAAGGCACCCGCACGCTCGCATAGTGCAACGCTCGCGATGCCGATTGGTTCTCGGGACCACAAACGTCAGGCAGCCTTAGTTTTTCATTGCTTGAAGATCAATGTCTTGCAAGGCCGAGTTCCAGTCCTGCTGTTTATGTTACGCGCCAACCTTGACGGTCGCCGCCATAAAGAACAAAATGGGAACATTCCCATGCAGCAGGCCCGCGACCCCGAAACCCTCACCCAGCTTCGCGCCGCCATCGCGCGCATCGAGCGCGGCTGCCCAGCCCATGCCCCGGCGCTCCTGCCGTTCGGCTTGCCCTTCCTCGATGCCGCCCTGCCCGGCGGCGGCCTGCCGCTCGGCGCTTTGCACGAGGTGGCGGGCAGCGGCGCGGATGGCGAGCATGCCGCCGCCGCCGCCCTGTTCGCCGCCGGCATCTTCGCCCGCATCCCCGGCCCCGTGCTGTGGGTGCTGGAGCGGCAGGACCTGTTCGCCCCCGGCCTCGCCAGCGCCGGGCTGCATCCGGATCGGGTGGTATACGCCGAAGCCGGGCGGGGCGACGCGCTGTTGCTGGTGATGGAGGAAGGCCTGCGCCACCACGGCCTTGCGGGCGTGGCGGCCGAGGTTTCGGGCCGCCTGTCGCTCAGCGCCTCCCGCCGGCTGCAACTGGCGGCCGAGGCCACGGGCGTCACCGCGCTGCTGCTGCGGCGGCCGCGCGCGCGCGAGGCCGAGCTTGCCGGCGCCCTGGCGGCCGTAACCCGATGGCGCATCGGCGCCCTGCCCTCGGCGCCCCCCGTGCCGCATGCGCCCGAGGTGCCGGGCCTGGGCCGGGTGCGATGGCGGTTGGACCTGCTGCGCTGCCGCGGCGGACGAACGGGCTCGTGGATCACGGAGGCATGCGATGCGTCGGGTCATCTCGGTATGGTTGCCCCATTGGCCGACCGACCGGCTGCGTCGCTTGGCCGGAGCCGGGGCGTCGCCTGACCCATCGGTGACGGCGCTGCACGACGGGCGTCGCCGGGTGATCGCGGCGGCCGACCGCGCGGCGGCCGCCTTGGGGCTGCGGCCCGGCATGGCGGTGGCGCAAGCCATGGCGGTGGTGCCGGGCCTCGCGGTGCTGGAGGCCGACCTGGAGGCGGACGCGGCCTCCCTCGAGCGCCTGGCCCGGTGGTGCCACCGCACCACGCCGCTCGCCGCCGCCGACGGCAGGGACGGGCTGTGGCTGGATGCGGCGGGCTGCACGCATCTATGGGGCGGCGAGGCGGCCTTGCTGGCGCATTTGGTGAATCGCCTGGCGCAGGATGGGTTCGAGGCCCGCGCCGCCATCGCCGACACGCCCGGCGCCGCCCATGCGGTGGCGCGCTTCGGCGGCGGACCGATCGTTCCCCCCGGCGCCCAAGCCGGCGCCATCGGCCCCCTCCCCGTCCAGGCGCTGCGGCTGCCAGCCGAAACCGTCGCCACCCTGCGCCGCCTGGGGTTCGAGCAGGCCGGCCACCTGGCGCGCATTCCCCGCGCCTTGCTGGCCCGGCGCTTCGGAAAGGAGCCCGGCCTGCGGCTGGACCAGGCGCATGGGCGCGTGCACGAACCCATCCAGCCGCTGCCGCCCGAAACCCCGTTGCAGCACCGGCTGATGTTCCTGGAACCCTTGCTGACCGCCGAGGCGCTGTCCCATGCCACCGCGGCGCTGCTGGCCCCCCTATGCGCCCAGATGGAACGCGCCGGCCTCGGCGCCCGCCGGGTCGACCTGCTGTTCGAGCGTGTGGACGGCGCGGTGCAGGCCGTGCGCATCGGCGCCGCCCGCCCGAACCGGGATGCGCGCCACCTGGCCCGGCTGCTCGGCGAGCATCTGGAAACCGTCGATCCCGGCCTGGGCATCGAGGCCATGCGCCTCGTGGTGGCGCTCGCGGAACCGCTGCGCTGGCGGCAGGAGGATACGGCAGGCGGCTCCGACGTCTCCACCCTGGTGGACCGGCTGGCCAACCGCCTGGGCGCAGAGCGGGTATACCGCGCGGCGCCGGTGGAAAGCGACGTGCCCGAACGCGCGGTGCGCCGGGTGCCCGCCCTGACGAAACAGGGCGGCGTCACCTGGCCGGGCTTGCAGCCCGCCCCCACCCGCCTGCTGGACCCGCCCCGCCCGGTGGATGCCATCGCCGGCCTGCCGGACCATGCCCCGGCCGCCTTCATCTGGCGCCGCCACCGCCACCGCATCCGCCGGGCGGACGGCCCCGAACGGATTTACGGCGAATGGTGGCGCCGCGACGGCGAGACCCAGGCGGTGCGCGACTATTTTCGCGTGGAAGACGAGGACGGCCGCCGGTTTTGGCTATTCCGCCAGGGCGACGGGATGGACCCCGCGACCGGCGATCTCTGCTGGTTCCTGCACGGCATGTTCTAAGCCACCTGACTCCGGCCCAGCCTGACTCCGGCCCAGCCTGACTCCAGCCCAGCAGCAAGTTCGTGATTTGTTCCTATACGCGGACCGGGCTAAGGTGTGCCCATGCCCGCCTACGCCATGCCCGCCTACGCCATGCCCGCCTACGCCGAGCTTCAGGTCACCACCAATTACAGCTTCCTGCGCGGCGCGAGCCATCCGGAGGAGCTGTTCGCGCAGGCCGCCGCTTATGACATTGCAGCGCTGGGGATCGCCGACCGCAACTCGGTCGCCGGCATCGTGCGGGCGTGGGAGGCGGCGAAGGCCACCAAGGTGCGGCTGGTCGCCGGCTGCCGGCTCGAGCTTGCCGACGGCGCAGCGCTGCTCGCCTATCCCACGGACCGCCCGGCCTGGTCCCGCCTGTGCCGGTTGCTCACGCTGGGCAAGTCGCGCGCCGGCAAGGGCGGGTGCGACCTCTCCTGGGACGACCTGGAGGCGGGCGGCGCGGGCTTGCTCTATATCCTGTTGCCGGATGAGCCGGATGCGCGGCTCGCCGCCCACCTTGCGCGGCTGCACAGGGATGCGCCGGGCCGGGCTTACCTCGCCGGCGTCATTCGCCGGCGGCCCGGCGAGGCGGTGCGCCTGCACCAGCTTGCCGAGATGGGCCGGGCCGCGCGCACGCCGCTGATCGCCACCGGGGACGTGCTGTTCCACCTTCCGGAACGGCGTATCCTGCAGGACGTGGTCACCTGCATCCGCAAGGGCTGCACCATCGACGCGGCCGGGTTCCGGCGGGAGCGCCACGCGGACCGGCACCTCAAGCCGCCCGAGGAGATGGCCCGGCTGTTCGCCCGCCACCCCGGCGCCATCGAACGCACCACCGAGCTGGCGGGCCGCTGCAACTTCGATTTGTCCGATTTGCGCTACCAATATCCGGACGAGGTGGAGACCCCCGGCCTCTCGCCGCAGGAGACGCTGCAACGGCTGACCTGGGCGGGGGCGGACGTCCGTTACCCCGGCGGCGTCCCGGAGAAGGTGGCCCGGCAGTTGCAACACGAGCTGACGCTGATCAAGCAACTGGATTACGCGCCCTATTTCCTCACGGTGAACAGCATCGTCCGCTATGCCCGCAGCCAGGACATCCTGTGCCAGGGCCGCGGATCGGCCGCCAACTCCGCCGTCTGCTACGTGCTGGGCGTCACCAGCATCGACCCAGCCAGCAGCGGCCTGCTGTTCGAACGCTTCGTCTCCGCCGAGCGCCACGAGCCGCCCGATATCGACGTGGATTTCGAGCACGAGCAGCGCGAGCGGGTGATCCAATGGGTGTACGAGCATTACGGCCGCAGCCGCGCGGCGTTGTGTGCCACGGTCATCCGCTACCGCGCCCGCGGCGCCGTGCGCGAGGTGGGCAAGGTGCTCGGCCTGACCGAGGACGTGACCGGGGCGCTCGCCACCCAGGTCTGGGGCTGGTCGGAGGAGGGCGTCGAGGAGCGTCATGCGGAGGCGTTGAACCTGAACCTGGCCGACCGCCGCCTGCGCCTCACGCTAGATCTGGCGCGGCAGTTGATCGGCTTTCCCCGCCACCTCGGCCAGCACCCCGGCGGTTTCGTGCTGACCCGCGACCCGCTTGCCGACCTGGTGCCGATCGAGCCGGCCTCGATGAAGGACCGCCAGGTGATCGAATGGGACAAGGACGACATCGATGCGCTGAAGTTCATGAAGGTCGATGTGCTCGGGCTCGGCATGCTGGGCTGCATGCGCCGCGCCTTCGACCTGCTGGCCGAGCACCGCGGCCAGCGCTTGGATCTCGCCGGCATCCCGCAGGAGGACCCGGCGACCTACCGGATGATCCAGCGCGCGGACACGCTCGGCACCTTCCAGATCGAGAGCCGCGCGCAGATGTCGATGCTGCCGCGCATGAAGCCGGCGACGCTGTACGACCTCACCATCCAAGTGGCGATCGTCCGCCCCGGCCCCATCCAAGGCGACATGGTCCACCCCTACTTGCGGCGGCGGGAAGGGCTGGAGCCGGTGGAGTATCCGCAGCCCGAACTGCGCCGCGTGCTGGAGAAAACGTTGGGCGTGCCGCTGTTCCAGGAACAGGCGATGCAGGTGGCGATCCAGTGCGCGGGGTTCACGCCGGGCGAGGCGGACCAGTTGCGCCGGGCCATGGCCACGTTCAAGGTCACCGGCGGCGTCTCGCATTTCAAGGACAAGCTGATCCAGGGCATGGTGGATCGCGGCTATGAGCCCGCGTTTGCCGACAAGACG
Organism: uncultured Acetobacteraceae bacterium; assembly: GCA_964235765.1. Taxonomy (GTDB): domain Bacteria; phylum Pseudomonadota; class Alphaproteobacteria; order Acetobacterales; family Acetobacteraceae; genus JAVVHH01. Next base: position 11,457 of record CAXSDH010000003.1, on the reverse strand, counting down.
TTCAGCCAGATCGAGGGGTTCGGCAGCTACGGCTTCCCGGAAAGCCACGCCGCCAGCTTCGCGCTGATTGCCTATGCATCGTCGTGGATGAAATGCCACCACCCCGACGTGTTCTGCGCCGCGCTGCTGAACGCGCAGCCGATGGGGTTCTACGCGCCGGCGCAAGTGGTGCGGGATGCGCGGGAGCATGGGGTCGAAATCCGGCCGGTGGATGTGAACCACTCGCGCTGGGATTCGACGCTGGAACCCGCAAGCGGCCGGTATCTAGCGGTGCGGCTGGGCCTGCGGATGGTGAAAGGCCTGGCGGAGGCGCATGGCGTGCAGGTGGCCGTGCAGCGCGGCGAGCACGCGTATGCGGGGATCGAGGAGCTGTGGCGCCGCGCGCGCGTGCCGGCGGCGGCGCTTGAGCGGCTGGCGGAGGCGGATGCGTTCGGCTCCGTCGGGGTGGACCGGCGCGGCGCGATCTGGGCCCTCCGCGCCCTGGCCGACGAGGCGCTGCCCCTGTTCGCCGCCGCCGACCGCGGCCTGCCGGCGCCAGAGGTGGTGGAGCCCGCGATGGCGCTCGCCCCGATGCGGCCGGGCCGGACGGTGGTGGAGGACTACGGCAGCGTCGGCCTGAGCCTGCGTCAGCACCCCGTGGCGTTCGTGCGCCCCGACCTGGCGCGCCAGGGCATGGTCGCCTGCGCCGACCTGGACCGCGTCAAGGACGGGCGGCGGGTCGTGGTGCCCGGCCTGGTGCTGGTGCGCCAGAAGCCCGGTTCGGCCAAGGGGGTCATGTTCATCACCATCGAGGACGAGACGGGCATCGCCAACCTGATCCTATGGCCCAGCATCTTCGAGCGCCAGCGCCGCCTCGTGCTGACCGCCAGCATGATCGCCTGCCACGGGCGGGTGCAGAAGGAGAGCGGGGTGACGCACGTGATCACCGAGCGGCTGACCGACCTGTCGGCGCTGCTGCGGGAGGTGGGGGAACGCGACGCGCCGTTCCCCTTGCGGCACGGGCGCGGCGACGGGGCGAGCCATCCGGGCAGCCCCGACCGGGGCGACAAGACCCCGGACAAAGCCCCAGGTGAGAAAGGCTGGACGAAGCCGCGGGACATTTATTGCCCGGAGAAGCTTTCCACGGGGATCAGGATACCAACGAGAGATTTCCGTTAACACGACCGCGGGTTGAGCCCCTCGGCCCGAAGTTTCACGTCCTGCTCGCAATAAGTGCGATCTGCGCACGTTTGCCCGCATATCCGAGTGCCATTTGTCTCTTTTAATGGTTGTAATCTCACTCAAGACACGTTATTTTCGTGAACTCAGCTCTCGCTCCCGCGAAAACTAGAATAAGGCAATGCACTACAACCCTCTACAAACATTTTCCAAAACCAACCGTTAATTTTTCAACAACGAAAAGCGAACTCCGTGTAAACTATACGCGTTTGTAAGGCATTCCGCATCGGTAGTCGCTCGCCTACGCATTCAATGGTCGAACAGTCACGTCAGGAGAGTTGTTGTGGAAGCTAGTACCGTCTCGCAATCCTTCACCAAAACCCGGCTTCCCTGGGATGCCAAGGCAGGCATGCGGCAGATCGCACGTGCATGCGTGCCGCAGCGGTTGCTCCAATATGCGGCCTCGCTTCTGACCAACGGCCCCTGGCAAGCCCAGCGTGCCGTGCACACCGCACTCGATCGCTACCCTGAGATTTTCGCGGCGGCGGCCCGGATGGCCGAGGCCAATCGGGACCCTGGCCTGTCGCGCCCCTTGCGCGTGCTTTCCTTCGGGTGCTCCACCGGCGAGGAGTGCTACAGCCTCAGCTCGTACTTTTCCGACGCCGACATATTCGGCTGCGACATCAACCCATCCGTGCTGTCCATCGCCAAGCACCGCCAGCAGATCGGCAACATCACCTTCTTCAACTCCTCCCCGGAGATGCTTCGGAAACACGGGCCGTTCGACGTCGTGTTCTGCATGTCGTCGCTCTGCCTGTATCCAGAAGCGAACAGGCCCGAGGGAGAGGCGGGGAAGTTCCCGTTCTCCGCCTTCGAGGATCTCGTGTCCGGGATCGACAGCGCCTTGGCGCCCGGGGGTTTGCTGGTCATCTACAACTCCAATTACTCCTTACGGATGTCGGGCCTGGCGGCCAACTATGATGCGGTCCAGGTGGACACGGTCGTGGAGAACGGCTTCGTCAACAAGCTTCACCCGAGCGGCCAAGCATTCACCGTGACCGAGGCGAAATCCCATTCGTTCTGCCAGCGCGTCGTCAGCGGCCGGCAGGACTTCCAGGATCGCGACTTCACCGATTTCATGTTCCGGAAACGGGACGGCAAGGCCAGCAGCCTGTCCGTGAGCATGACGCAGCCGCTGCCGGAGGATGCGGAGGTCCTCTCCTGCTACACCCTGTCCGATGAAGACGCGTTCAGCCCTTCGCCCGACCTTTTGACGAGCACGCTTCAGGTCGAAGTGCTGCGTAGTTCGTCGAAGGCCGTCTTCGAGCGGGTCCGCTTCACCCGGAAATCCGTCGCCGACGGTCAACCAGCGATCGCCAAGCAGTTTGCGCGCTACGCCCGATCGATGCCTCGCCCGGAGTTGTAGCGTGACGCCGGCGAAGCGGGCCGAAGCCAAAGCGCCCTCCGGTCGTGACATGCCCCCCGATCCACGGGCGGCAGCCTGCGTGACCCAACCGGCGCGATGGTCAGGTCTCGCCCGAAGGCAAACCCGCCCGTCCGCCCGCGGAACAAGGCCAAACAAGCCCGCCGACATGCCGTCGGTCGCGCTGTGGCGAGAAGCAGCCGGCGATGGGCACGGGGTTGGCAACTTCAGCCCGGGAGTCGGCAGAGCGGTCGGGCTGGCGGCATTCGTGTCTTGCGCCATGGTCATCATCACGGCGGCAGTGTGGCTCACCGAGCATCTCGCTTGATCCCGGGCGGCGCCCCATCCAGGTCACGCGGCCCTGGTTAGGCGGCCCGGGTTACTGGGCGCTGTCCTGGTGGGCGGCAGCGCGCGCCACCATGGCCGCCAGCTCCGCCGCCTTGAACGGCTTGCGCAGGACATCCTGCGCCGTCCCGGGGGAAAACAGGCCCTCGTCGGCGTAGCCGGTCATGTAGAGCGCGGGAAGCGCAGGCCAGATGCGCCGCACGGCCCTGACGAGTTCGACCCCGTTCATGCCGGGCATGACGACATCGACCAGCAGCAGCTCCGTTCCGCGGCCAGTCGCGCCCCCGTTCCCGGCCACCCCAGAACCTTCCGCCTGCCCTTCCGCTTGCAACAGTTCCAGCGCCTCCGTGCCTGAGCCCGCTTCGGCCACCTCATGCCCGGCGTCGCGCAGCATCTCGGCCGCGATCGTGCGTACGCCGGCATCGTCGTCCACCACCAGGATCCGGAGCCGCCGGGCCGGCACGGCTTCGGCGGCACTGGCGCCGGCTGGCTGCACAACGGTCGCCGCCGCCTCGGCGCGCGGCAGGAACAGGGAGATGCAGGCGCCCTCTTCCGCCACGGACGTTACGGTGATGCCGCCGCCGAGCTGCTTTACCACGCCCAGAACTTGCGACAGGCCGAGGCCCGACCCCTTGCCGACCTCCTTCGTGGTGAAGAACGGTTCGAACATCCGCTCACGCACCTTTTCCGGCACGCCGGACCCGGTATCGGCGACCGATACGGCCACGTAATCACCGGCCTCGGGCTCCTCCGGCTGGCCCGGCGCACCGCGGGTCACGTTCGCCGTGGAGATGGTGATCACGCCCCCATGCAGCATGGCGTCCCGCGCGTTGATGGCCAGGTTCAGGATGGCCAGTTCGAGTTGCGTAGGGTCGGCGGTGGCAGGCCAGGTCTCCCGGCCGGGCACGATGCGGACATCGACGCCAGCGCCGATCGTGCTTTGCAGCAAAGGCTGCATGCCCGCGATCACGCGGTCCAGGTCGAGCGGCTCGGCCGCGATCCGCTGCTGGCGGGAGAAGGCAAGAAGCTGGCTGGTGAGCCGTGCCCCGCGTTGCGCCGCCGCCCTGGCGCCCTCAATCAGCCGGACCGCGCGCGGTTCGGCCGTGGCGCGCTTGGCCAGCAATTCGAGGTTGCCGAGGATCGCCGTCAGCAGATTGTTGAAATCGTGGGCGATTCCGGCCGTAAGCTGGCCCACCGCCTCCATGCGCTGCACCCGTTGCAGCTCCCGGTCCGCGCGCTTCTCGGCGGTGATGTCCGCGATCGCCGCCCAGCTTCGCACGAAGGTGTCGCCCTTGCCGAACTCGCCGCGGGCCGCGAGGCGCCCATCGAACACCCGGCCGCTGCGGGTCACGAACCGATATTCCATGGCTCGAGCCTGCCCACTGCTTCCCAGCATCTCCGGCCAGGCAAGCCCTCGATAGACGGCGGCCGACTCGTCCGTCATGAAATCGGCCGGCGAACGTCCGATGACCTCGTCCCGCCCCCAGCCGAACAACTCCACCCAGGTGTCGTTCACGTCGAGCAGCTTCGCCCCCGCGTCCACGGAGTGAAGCGCCATCGGCGTGCGGTTGTACAGCATGCGGTATCGCGCCTCGCTCTCGCGCAGCTCGGCCGTCCGTTCGAGCACCCGACGCTCGAGCAACTCGTTGGCCTGCCGGACATCGTCGATATCGACCGAGGTTCCCAAGTAGCCGATCCGGACGCCAGTGCGGATCAGCGGTATGTTGTGCAGCCGATGCCAGCGGTACACCCCGTCATGCCGTCGCAAGCGGGCTTCGACGATGTACTCCGCGTCGGACGCCACACCGGCATCGCGGGCCGCCTCGAGGGCGGCCCGATCGTCCGGGTGGTGCAGCGCCGTTCGGGCCGCGCTGTCCCGTCCCGGCAGGAAGCCGACATAGTCGATGAAGCGCTGGTTGTAATGGTCGGCCACGCCCCCGCGGAATACGACGAAGGCGATATGCGGCAAGCTTTCCAGCAGCAGCCGAAATCGCTCGTCGCTGTCGCGAAGCGCCGCATCGGCCGGCTGGTCGCTCTCGTCGGCTTGTTCCATCGGGTTCAGCGCGCCTCTCGCGGCCTGGGCTGGGCCGGCCGCCCCGGAGGGTGCGTTTCCTGGAAGCGCCGCGCAACAGCCTTTTCCCGGGAGCGCCGCCCCGGCGGGCGGGCGGTTCAGCCGCCGACCCCGAGCATCGCCTCGATCCGGATGAGTTCGCCGAGCGACCACGCCTGGAACGGGCAGCCGCCGGGCCGGTGCGGCGCGTCGCCATCCGCCACCTCCGAGACATGGCCCAGCCCGGCCGTTTCGAGATGCGCCAGGAGGGGCGCCAGAAATCGCGCGCGGGCCTCCGCCTTGGCAGCGGCCGTGTCGCCACGCACCCGCAGCCAGCCCTGGACGAACGCCCCCATCAACCATGGCCAGGCCGTTCCCTGATGATAAGCGCCGTCCCGCTCGGCCGGGCCGCCGCGATAGTGCCCGGCGTATCCGGGCTCGCCGGGCGCCAGGGTGCGCAAGCCCAGCGGCGTCAACAGCCGGGCTTCGAGCAGGTCGATCACGCCGCGCGCATGGGCCGGGTCCAGCAATTGCAACGGAAGGCCGCCCACCGCGAACACCTGGTTCGGCCGCACGCTGCGGTCCACCGCACCGGGCACGCCGCCCGCGTCGACCACGTCGAACAGGCCGCCCGTGGCCGGGTCGGGGAAGCGGGCCAGGAACGCGGCCCGGGCACGGCGCGCCAGCTCCGCCCAGCGCGGCGCTCGGGCGGAAGCGGCATGCAGCGCATTGATCCACAAGGCTTGCACCTCGACGGGCTTGCCGATCCGGGGCGTGACCACCCACTCGCCCAACCGCGCGTCCATCCAGGTCAGCGCCACTCCGGGGGCGCCGGCGCGAAGAAGCCCGTCCGCGTCGGCGGCGATCCCGAATCGCGTTCCCGCGGCGTATCCGCAGAGCACCGCCTCGATGGCCGCGACCAGGGCACCGGGGTCGGCCGCGGAAGCGGCCAGGTATTCGCTGGCGGCGATGACGAACCAGAGGGAGGCGTCGACCGCGTTGTATTCCGGGGCTTCGCCGCGGTCGGGGAAGCGGTTGGGCAGCATGCCTTCGCTGACCGCGCCCGCCCAGGCATGGAGGATCTGCCCGGCTTCGTCCAGGCGTCCCGTGGTCAAGGTCAGCCCGCGCATGGCGATGAAGGTGTCGCGGCCCCAATCGGTGAACCACGGGTAGCCGGCGATCAGGGTGAGGCCGTCCTGGCGCTTGGCGACGTATTGCTGCGCGGCCTGCATGAGGAGGGGGCGGGTTCGGCGGGTTTGCTCGGCAACGGCCAGCTCAGCCGCGTCCGGCGCGCCGGCGCCCGTGTCCAGCAGCATCGTGGCTGGGCCGTCGGCGAGGTCGAACGTCATCAGCCCGGGAGAGGCAAGGTCCTCGACGCAGTCCAGGCCCCGCGCCTGCTCTTCCGCATAGAGGAACTGCCGGTACCACTCGGGTTCATGCGTATAGGCGAAGGGTCCGCGGGCGGTGATGCGCGGCAGGCCGGCATAGGGCTGCCACGAGACGGCGCCCGGACTGGCCTCCGCGGCGAAATCGAATTCGGGGTTTTCGTGGTGCAGCGCGTGGTAGTCACGGCCCGAGATCAGCAGGCGAACCGAAAGGCGGCCGGAGCCAAGGCCTTCGTACCGCCAGCGCAGCGCGGTGGCGCCCCGGCCTGCCACGATCTCCTGCCGCACGGCGCCGCCGGGCACGGCGAAGTGCCAAGTCGGCCAGGGCGACCGCTCGAAGGCGATGAGCGCCCGCCAGCCATCGGGATGGATCACGCCCGGCACGTAGCGTTGCGTGCTCAGGTAGGTCCGGCCGGCCGGAGTGTCGACCCAGGCTTCCATGCCGTTGACCAGCACCATCCGGCCGCTGGGCGGCGTGGCCGCGGTGAGCAGGAGGGCGTGGTAGCGGCGCGTCCGTTCGCCGCCCACCGTGCCGGAGGCAAAGCCGCCGAGGCCGTCGGCTTCAAGCCATTCCGCGGCGAGATCCGGCTTTGGGATACAGCGGTCCAGTGGGAACGCGGCCGGCTTTACGACGCGAGCCGCATCGGCACGGCTTGCGCGGTCCCGGCCACCTTGCCCTCCGGCCGCAACGCGCCGTTGCCGGTGAGCAACGCCCAGATGTGCGGGTTGTCGCGGCGCATGCGTGCGAGGCCATCCTCAAGGGTCCAGATCGCCGGCTGGCGCACGCCATGGTACTCGACCGTCGGGCCAACCGCCCGGAAGTAGATGGCGGTCGAGCGCAGGAGACGCAGGAGGGTGGGCTCCAGCATGGTGCACCAATGGTGCAGGCCGGCCTCGTCGCTGATCTGGACGAGACCCTGGAGCAGGCAGAGCCGGAGGAGGGCGGCAGCGCCCGGGCTGAGACCGGCCCGGTCCGGAATTACGGCGAAGCTGGAGATTTCGCCTGTCGTGGCCCGCGGCAGCGATGAGAGAACGTGGCTTTCGCAGACGCGCTGCATGGGGAACCCGGGGCTCGTATCGCTGCCGCCGCAGAGGACGACGCTTACCGTGCCGAGCACCTGGCCGGTGGCGCGGCTTCTCACCAAAACATGACGGGTATGCGCGTCGTACTCGTCGTGTTCCAGGCCGCCTTCGCCGGCCGGCAAGCCCTGCTCCTTGGAGTACACGCCATTCCGGAACGTCCTGGCTTCCAGGGCCTGTCCTGCCGTCGTCGCGATCTCGACCAACAGTTCGTAGCGGGCTTCCTCGATTGCGTCGCTGAATGCATTTTGCATCGGTGTGGTTCCCCTTAGCCCGGAGAAACCGCCGGTTGCTCACGTCCGCGTGAGATAGGTTAACCGCGACTTTATGTCAATCAGCACACCCGGGATCAAGCCGCGCAACGACCCCCAGGCAAGGGCGGGCGTTGACGCGAGCAAGGGCGCGTCACCGGCCGGCGGACCGGCGTGCGATGGACGCGCCTATGTAGCGGCGGGCCTTCAACGTGCCGCCCGAGGCGATGCCGCCATCCACCGGCAGGTCGATCCCGGTCACGTAGCTGGCCTCGTCGGACATCAGCATGACGGCGACGGCCGCGACCTCCGGCGCGGCGCCGAGGCGTTCCATGGGCACGATCACGGTGGAGGCCTCCATGTCGGCCGGGTCGGCGGCCGCGTTGAACGCGGTGCGGATGCGGCCCGGCAGCAGCGCGTTCACCCGGATGCCCCAGGGCGCCAGCTCCACCGCGGCGCACTTGGTCAAGCCGCGCAAGGCCCACTTGCTGGCGGAATAGGCCGTGGTCGGATGCGCCATCATCCCGCCCGTGGAAGACATGTTGAGGATGGCGCCCCCGCCGCTGTCGCGGATCAGCGGAGCGGCGGCCTGGATGCCGAACAGCGCGCCGGAGAGGTTTACGTCGAGGATGCGGCGCCAGCGCTCGGGCGTGGTGTCCATGACACCCGTCCGGTCCTGGATGGCCGCGTTGTTCACGAGCCCATGCAGGCCGCCGCCGCGGGTAAGCTCCGCCATGGCCGCCGCCCAGTCCGCCGGCTCCGACACGTCGAGCCGGAGCGCGCTCGCGGCGTGGCCGGCCCGGACCAGCTCGTCGGCCAGCGCCGCCGCCGCCGCCTCCGCCACGTCGGCGACCACCACGCGGCTGCCCTCTTCGGCGAACCGCCGGGCCATGGCGGCGCCGATGCCGCCGGCCCCGCCGGTGATCAGGATGGTCTTGCCGAGCAGCCGGGCCATGGGAAGTCTCCTTCAGGCGGCGGCGCTGGCCGGCGCCGGCATAGGTGGGCGGCCGATGGCGATGGCGGCGTCGGCCGGAATGCCCACCCCCACCCGGTCGCCCGGCTTGTAGCCTTGGCCGCGCACCTGCATCGCACGCAGCTCCAGGCCATCCAGCGCGATCAGCACCTCCTGCGTGCGGCCCAGGAAGAAGGCGGCCTGCACCACTCCTTCCGCCACGCGGTCCGGCCCGGCGGCGCCCAGGCGGATCGCCTCGGGGTGAAGGGCCAAGCTGACGGCCTCGCCCAGGCGCGCACCCGCCCAAGCCCGCACCGAGAGGCGCAGCGGCCCGGCCTGCACCAGGCACGCGGCGCCGCCCGGCCCCCAGGCCGCGTCGGCCACGACGCCCTGCAGCATGTTCGCCGAGCCCAGGAAGCGGGCGACGAACTCGGTCTGCGGATTGGCATAGATGTCCTGCGGGGCGCCGACCTGCTCGATCCGCCCCTGCCGCATCACCACGACGCGGTCCGACAGCGACATCGCCTCGACCTGGTCATGCGTCACCAGCACGAAGGTGGTGTCGAGCGTCCGGTGCAGATGATACAGCTCGCGCCGCAGCTCCTCGCGCAGCTCCACGTCCAGGTTGCTCAACGGCTCGTCCAGCAGCACCAGCGGCGGGTCGTACACCAGGGCGCGGGCCAGCGCCACGCGTTGCAGTTGCCCGCCCGAGAGCTGGTGCGGCGCGCGGTCCGCCAACCCGTCCAGGCGGCACAGCCGCAGCACCTCCGCCACCCGCGCCTCGATCTGCGCCCGGGACTGCTTGCGGATGCGCAGCGGCAGGCCGACGTTCTGCCGCACGGTCATGTGCGGCCACACCGCGTAGCTCTGGAACACCAGGCCGATGCCGCGCTTCTCCGGCGGGACGGACACCCCGGCGCCCGACAGCAGGCGGCCGTCCAGCCGGATGGTGCCCGCATCCGCCGGCATGAACCCGGCGATCAGCCGCAAGGTCGTCGTCTTGCCGCAGCCGGAGGGGCCCAGCAGGGTCACGAACTCGCCGCGGCGGATGTCGAGGTCCAGGCCTTCCAGCACGGCGGTGCCGCCGAACGCCTTCTGCACGCCTTCGAGCTCGAGGAAGCCGTCCCGCGCCATGCTCAAACCCCAGGGTTGGTGATGGAGACACGGAACAGCTTCTCGGCCGCGAACAGCACGAGGAAGGCCGTCAGCATCAGCAGCAGCGCGGCGGCCGCGGTGCGCTCGTAGCTGCCGCCCTCGAGGAAGCTGTAGATCTGCACCGCCAGCGTCTTGGTGTTGGCGCTGTAGACCATCGAGGTGAAGGAGAACTCCTTGATGACGAAAAGGAACACGATGACGAAGCTGGTGAAGATGCCGGGCTTCATCAGCGGCAGCAGCACGTGCCGCAAGCCCTGCAGCGGGGAGCAGCCGACCGAGCGGGCGGCCTCGGCCAGCGAGGTGTCGATCTGCCCGCGCGACGCCTCGCAGGTGCGGAGCCCGTACGGCAGCATCATCATCACGTAGCCGGCCGCGAGCAGCCACAGCGTGCCGCCCAGGTGGAACGGCGTGCCATACCAGGCGAGCGTGACCAGCACGGCCGCGACTACGTGCGGGATGCCGAGCGGAAGCAGCGCCACCTGCCGCACCAGGCCCGCCAGCATGCCGCCGCGCTCCGCCAGGGCGATGGCGAACAGGGCGCCGGCCAAGGCGACCACGGCCGCCACGGTGACCGACAGCACCAGCGTGTTGACGATGCTGCTGCTCGTGGCGTCGTCGCTGAACAGGTAGGCGACGTTGCGGAAGGTGAAGTTCCGCCAGACGAACCCGCGCCACCAGCGGTCCATGAACGCCGCCGCGGACAGCACCAGCACCGGGGCGGCCAGGGACAGCGACACCGGGACCCAGGCGAGGGCCAGGGCCAAGGGCCGCCAGCGCCCAAGCGGCACCGAGCCGGCCTTGGCGCCCTTGCCCGACAGCATCGCGAAGGTCCCGCCGCCCCTGGACAGGGCGGCGTGCTGCAACCAGAGCACGAGCACGGTCGTGACCGTCAGCGGCAGGCTGATAGCGACCGCGACCGCGACATCGGGCGTGGTCGCCAGCGAGGCATACAGCTCGGTGGTGACGAAGCGGATGCCCGCCGGGACGCCCAGCACGAGCGGTGCGGCCAACATGGTCAGCGTCTCGGCCACCACGAACCCGGCGCCGGCCATGATGGACGGCAGCACGGCGCCGAGCGTCACCCGCCGGAACACGCCGAGCGGCGACATCCCGCAGATGCGGCCGGCCTCCTCCAGCTCGGGGTTCATGCGGCCGAGCCCAGAAAGTGTGGTGAAGAACACCAGGGGAAAGCTGTGCAGCGTCGAGATCAGCACCACGCCGGAGAAGGAGTAGATGTTGTAGAGCGGCGAGCCGGACACGGCGCGGAACCAGCCGTTCACCAGCCCGGCATTGCGGCCGAACAGGAACACATAGGCGATCGCGGTCAGCAGCACGGGCAGCACGAACGACATGGAGACCAGGGTGCCGAGCAGCCGGCGGCCAGGCAGGTCGGACCGTGCGCACAGCCAGGCGAGCGGCACGCCGATGCAGGTCGCCGCCACCACCGTCGACGCCGTCAGCATCAACGTGTTGAGCAACGGCGCCAGGTATTGCGCGGTGAACAGGCGGCCGAAGGCATCGAGGCGCACCACCCCCAGCACGGAAACCACGGGGTAGAGGACGAGGACGAGCACGCCTGCGAGCATAAGCGGCATGGCCGGCCCGATACGCAGGCCGCGCCGGGGGAGCGCGGCCGAACCCGCCACGCCTATCTCCGG
>CAXSDH010000002.1:73719-164817 GCA_964235765.1 uncultured Acetobacteraceae bacterium | reverse complement strand
TTGTCGTGAGCTTCTTTTGCACGCGATCGGGGTCGAAGATCATGAACCTGTCCGAAATCGAACTGCCATCACCCGTTGCACGGGACGTCGCAGCAGCGGATCGCCGGCGGCCGGGCCGACCCCAACAGGTCAACCCCAAGCTGGTACCCCTCTTGCGGGGCGAATTCGAGACTGACGTCGATGTGGTCTCACCAGACCTGGGCGATCCTGATCAGCTCACCGGTATGAAGGGGATTGCCGTAGGCGTGGCCATGTCGACCGCGCTATGGGTGGGCGTCCTCTACACTGGTCGTTGGCTATTTTTCTGAACCGGCAGTTTTTGCCGGGTTGTTAACCTTTCCGAAAGCTGGAACCGCCAAGCTAAGGGCATGGCACGTTGGCAAAACGGAAATGGGCGATGATGGCGGTGCTCTCCAGCCTCAGGGCTCTCGGCCCTCTACGGCTAGCTGCGATGGGTGCAGTAGCGCTGGTCTCCCTGGCGTTGCTCGGACTTCTGACAATGCGCGGCGGCGAGGGCCCGATGGCGCTGCTTTATGCCGACCTGGACATGCGCGAAGCCGGGCAAGTCGTCGAGCAGCTCGACCGCGCCCGCATTCCCAAGCAAATCGAGGCCGGCGGCAGTCGCGTCCTGGTGCCGGCCGACCAAGTCGCCCGTGCGCGGCTGCTGCTGGCCAAAGAGGGCCTGCCCTCTGGCGGATCCATCGGCTACGAAATTTTTGATCGATCCGACGGATTGACCGCGAACAGCTTCCAGCAGGGCATCAGCCAAACCCGTGCGATGGAAGGCGAACTGTCGCGCACCATCCGGAGCATCCAGGGCGTGCGCGCCGCCCGCGTCCACCTAGTGCTGCCCCGGCGCGAGCCCTTCGCCCGGGACCGGCAGGAGGCACAGGCCAGCGTGGTGCTCACCATGGCTGGCGCAGCGCGGCTGGACCGCGAAGGCGTCCAATCGATCCTGAACCTGATCTCTGCGGCTGTACCAGGGCTGCGCCCGCAGAACATCGCTATGGTGGATAGCCGCGGCAATCTGCTCGCCCGGGCTGGCCAGCCGACCGGGCCCGCCGCCAGCGCCCAGTCCGGCGAAGAGCTGAAGCGCGCCACCGAACTGCGCCTGTCCCGCGCCGTCGAGGAAATGCTGGAACGCAGCCTTGGCCCCGGCCGAGTGCGCGCCGAAGCAGCCGTCGATCTCGATTTCGACCAGGTCCGCGAAACACAGGAGCGCTTCGACCCGGACGGCCAAGTCGTCCGCAGTCAGCAAAGCAACTCCGATAATACCCGCAGCACCGAAGCCACGGCCACAGTCTCCGTTCAGAACAACTTGCCCAACTCCGATGCTGGCGCGCAGCCCACGGGTTCGCAGGAGCAGAAGCAGGACGAAACCACCAATTACGAGATCAGCAAGACCGTGCGAACCTTGGTGCGTGAGCAGCCGCAGCTGCGCCGCATCAGTCTTGCAGTCATGGTCGACGGAGTGGCGTCCCGCAACACGGAGGGCGTGACGGCCTGGGCAGAGCGGCCGGCCGATGAGTTGGCCCGGATCGCGACCTTGGTGCGGGGTGCCATCGGCTACAACGAACAACGCGGCGATCGCGTCGATGTCGTTACGATGCGCTTTACCGCCGCAGAGGACACATCTGAAGCCGCCGCCGTCCCGGTTTGGGCAAGGCTGGACAAAGCGGACATGCTTCGGCTCGCGGAAAGTGGGCTTCTCGCCATATCCGTCCTGCTCTGCCTGCTGTTTGTACTCCGACCCCTTGTCCTGCGGCTCTCGATGCCGCCCAAGGCAGCCCTGGCCGGACCCGATGCATCGGCGCTCGCCGGTGTCGCGGCCGAAGGCGCCGCAGAGGATGAAATGATCCAGATGGCGAATGTAGAAGGCGCGATGCGGATGTCGTCGTTGCGCCGCGTCTCTGCACTTGTGGACAGTCGCCCCGAAGACAGCCTGGCCTTGCTTCGCGGCTGGATCGCACCGGAAGGTGACTGAATGGCAACGATCTCTGAAAGCTCCAAGATCTCCGGCCGGCAAAAGGCGGCAATCCTCATGCTCGCCTTGGGGCAGGAGCAAAGCGCCAAACTGCTCGGCATGATGCACGAGGACGAGATCAAGGAGATCTCGACTGCTATGTCGCTGCTCGGCACCGTGCGAGCCAGCGTCGTTGAGCAGCTCTGCAACGAGTTTGCCGATGGCATCGGCCATCAGGGCAATCTGACCGGCAGCTTCGAAGCGACGGAGCAGCTTTTGCAACAGGCCCTCCCAAAAGAGCGCGCGTCGCAGATCATGGAAGAAATCCGCGGCCCGGCCGGGCGCACCATGTGGGACAAGCTTGGCAACGTGAACGAAGCGGTGCTGGCGAACTATCTCAAGAATGAATACCCGCAAACGGTCGCCGTCGTGCTGTCCAAGGTGAAGCCCGACCACGCCGGCCGGGTCCTTTCGCTCCTCCCCGACAGCTTCGCCATCGAGGTCGTGATGCGCATGCTTCGAATGGAAAGCGTGCAGCGGGATGTGCTGGAGGGCGTTGAGAAAACGCTTCGGTCCGAGTTCATGTCCAATCTCTCGCGCACGAGCCGGCGAGACAGCCACGAGATGATGGCGGAGATTTTCAACAGCCTGGACCGCCAGAGCGAAGCCCGCTTCGTGACGGCTCTAGAAGAACGCAACCGCGAGGCGGCCGAGCGGATCAAGGCACTCATGTTCACCTTCGACGACCTGCAACGACTCTCGCCCGCGCATGTGCAAGTCCTGTTGCGCGCCGTGGAGAAAGATAAGTTGCCGTTGGCGCTCAAGGGCGCCTCGGACAGCCTGCGGGAGCTGTTCTTCGGCAACCTGTCCGAGCGCGCGGGCAAAATGATGCGCGATGACATCGAAGCGCTCGGCCCGGTGAAGCTGCGCGATGTGGACGAGGCGCAGAGTGCCATCGTGACCCTTGCCAAGGACCTCGCCGCCCAGGGCCAAATTGAAATCAGCGAAGGCGTCAACGACGAGATGGTGTACTAAGCATGCACGGTATGTTGCATCCGAGCGCCTCGGCCGCTGGTGCCTTTCAGCCCCGGCCCATTCTGGGCATCCTTTATGCGGAGGATTTCGACGAGCCATCCACGCCGGAAGCGCCGCTGCCGGAACCCGCGCCCGTCATCCTGACCCAAGCCGATGTCGATCGGGCCTGCGCCGCGGCTGTTCTGCAGGCGCAAGCCGCCTGGAAGGAGGCCCAGTTGCACGCCCGCACTCAGGCCCTCGTGGCGCTTGCGGGCGCGGTCACGGCCGCCCACAACGAAGCCGAGCGCGAGGCGGCTTCGGTCTCGCAAGCGACCGCGGCCGCCATGCTCAGCATGCTCGCCGGCGCCCTGCCTGCCTTCTGCGCAGCGCACGGCGACGCCGAGGTGCGCACTCTGATGCGGCATCTCCTACCAACACTGCAACGAGAAAAGCGTGTGGTCGTACGTGTGCATCCCGCTCTTGCACCCATCATCGCGCAAGACATCGCGCTATTGGACGACGATCTTGCAGCAACCGTCACGGTAACGCCAACTTCACTCCCAGTCGGAGACATCCGTGTGACTTGGGCAGATGGCTCGTTCACCAGGAACACTGCGAAGATCATAGCCGCAATGCAGGACGTGCTGGCTCAGCTCGGCCTTGCCGACCAAACAGTTCAAAGGAGGATGGCACTTGCCGAATAGCATGGAATTGGCCGATCTGGCCGACGCGGCGCCACCCGAGCCCACCCGGGCCACGCGCGACCTGGAAGCAGTGTACGACATCCCAGTCACCGTCAGCGCAGTGCTGGGCAAAGCCACCATGCAGGTCAGTCAGTTGCTGAAGCTCGGCCGTGGCGCCGTGGTCGAGCTCGACCGCAAGTTGGGCGAGGCGATCGATATCTATGTCAACAACCGCCTCGTTGCGCGCGGCGAAGTGGTGATGGTGGATGAGACCCGCCTCGGCGTGACAATGACAGAGATCGTCAAGGCAGACCGGTCCTAAGGAGGGACAGCGATGAACGTTCTCATCATTGGGTCCCTGGGCGGCGACTTAGGCCAGGCTGCGCGTATCGCCACCGCGCGGGGCGCCAAGCTCCAGCAAGCGGACGATGACCGGGCCGCGCTGGCCCGCCTACGCGCCGATGCGCGCGTGGACCTGGTCCTCGTCGAGCTTCCCCACGACGTCGGCACGCTCATCCGCGCCATGGTCGCGGAGCGCATCTCAACTCCGGTCGTCGCCTGCGGCACGGATGCAGATGCGCCGCAAGCGATCCGGGCTATCCAGGACGGCGCGCGGGAGTTCATGCCGCTTCCACCCGATCCCGACCTGATCGCGGCCATCCTCCAGGCCGCGTCCGGCGAAAGCCACACGATGGTGGCACGTGATCCGGTCATGCTCGAGGCGGTGCGCCGGGCCGAGCAAGTAGCCGCCTCCGAGGCAAGCATTCTGATCACCGGAGAATCCGGCACCGGCAAGGAGGTGATGGCCCGGCACATTCACCGACGCTCCCGCCGGGCGGCAGGCGTGTTCGTGGCATTGAACTGCGCCGCCATTCCCGAAAACCTGCTCGAATCCGAGATGTTCGGTCATGAGCGCGGGGCGTTCAGCGGGGCTGTCGCCCGCCGCGCTGGTAAGTTCGAAGCGGCCGACGGTGGAACCTTGCTCCTTGACGAGATCAGCGAGATGGACGTCCGTCTGCAAGCCAAGCTGCTACGGGTTATCCAGGAGCGGGAGATCGACCGCTTGGGCGGCACCGCTCCAGTGCGGGTGAACGTCCGCATCCTGGCCACCAGCAACCGAGATCTCCTCGGCGAGGTGACGGCGGGGCGGTTCCGCGAAGACCTTTTCTTCCGCCTCAACGTCGTCAGCCTGCGCCTGCCCGCATTGCGCGAGCGCCCAGGCGATATCGCCGCCCTTTCCGATCATTACGCGCGTCGTTACGCCGAAGTGAACGGCGTGCCATTCCGGCCCCTGACCGCAGCAGCCCACCAGCGATTGGCTGTCCACGGGTGGCGAGGAAACGTCCGTGAACTGGAGAACACGATTCATCGTGCCGTGCTGCTGGCGGCGGGCGAGGCGATCGGGCCCGACGCGATCGAGTTGGCCCCCGGGGCCGCCCAACCCGGCCCGGCGGCGGGCGGGGTAGCGGGCTTGGTCGGCCGCACGATGAACGAAGTAGAGCGCGACCTAATCCTTGAAACGCTGGGCCATACCCTCGGCAATCGCACTCACGCCGCCACGATCCTCGGCATATCCATCCGGGCGCTTCGCAACAAGCTGCGGGACTACGCGCAGCTTGGCTTGCAAGTGCCGCCTCCGGCCTGCGCGGCCTAGTCGGTGCAAGCGATGCAGCTTTCGCTGCTGGACTTCGGCAGTCGCGCGCGCAAATTCGTGCCCGGCACCGACGTGGGCCTGGCGCTCGGCGTGATCGCGCTCCTGGCCGTGCTCGTCATACCGCTGCCGACGACATTGCTGGACCTTGGCCTCGCCATGTCGATCACCGCATCGGTATTGGTATTGATGGTGGCAATGTTTCTGGGCCGCCCGCTCGACTTCACCAGCTTTCCAACCTTGCTGCTGCTCACCACGCTGTTGCGCTTGTCGCTCAACGTCGCCACCACGCGGTTGATCCTGAGCCACGGACATGAGGGTTCGGCCGCCGCGGGACACGTTGTCCAGGCGTTCGGCGGCTTTTTGATGGGCGGCGACGTCGTGATCGGGGTGATCCTATTCGCCATCCTTCTCGTGGTGAACTTCATGGTCATCACCAAAGGCTCCGGCCGCATTGCCGAAGTCGCAGCCCGGTTCAGCCTCGACGCTATGCCTGGCAAGCAAATGGCGATCGATGCGGATCTGTCGTCTGGAATGATCGATGAACGCACCGCTCGCGTGCGGCGGCGTGAGTTGGAAGAGGAGAGCGGCTTCTACGGCGCCATGGACGGCGCGGCCAAGTTCGTGCGCGGAGATGCCATCGCCGGGTTGCTGATCACTGTCATCAACGTATTCGGCGGCTTAGCCATAGGTCTGCTGCGCCATGGAATGCCTTTTGCCGACGCTGCCGCAACCTTCACCACGTTGACGGTGGGTGATGGCTTGGTCTCCCAAATTCCCGCGCTTCTGGTCTCCACCGCCGCCGGCATCGTCGTAACCAAGGGTGGCGTCGAGGGACCGGCTGATGCCGCGCTGATGCGCCAGTTGGGTGGCAGCCCCAAGCCGCTGGCGCTTGCGGGCGGCGCCGCGGCCGCGCTCGCGCTGATGCCGGGCCTGCCCACGTTGCCCTTCCTCGCCCTTGCAGCACTGGCGGGCGGCGGCGCATGGCTCCGTTTCCGAAATCCCCCGAAGGCAACGGCCGATGAGCCGTCGGAGCCAGCCATTCCCGCGGAGCCGCCGATTTCCGACTCGTTGCGGATTGATACCATTCGACTTGAACTCGGATATGGACTGCTGGCCATGGCTGGCGGGGACGCACCGCGGCTGACGGAGCAGATCAAAGGCCTTCGCCGCTCGATCGCAGCCGAGATGGGATTCGTCCTGCCGCCCGTGCGTATCCAGGACAATCTCCAGCTGCCGGCCGATACCTACGCCATCCGCGTCAAGGAGATCGAGGCCGCGCGAGGCGAGCTGCGGCCGACGATGCTGCTCACAATGGACCCCTCGGGAACCCTGCCGGACCTCCCCGGCGAGCGTACGACGGAGCCCGCGTTTGGGCTTCCTGCTCTTTGGATCGACACGGACCAGCGGGAGTTAGCCCTGCTCCGTAATCTGACCGTCGTGGACCCGGCCAGCGTGTTGACAACCCACCTGACCGAAGTCGTGCGCGACTCGATGGCTGAGTTGCTGTCCTATGCGGAAACGGTGAAGTTGCTCGATGAGTTGCCGCGGGAACAGCAAAAGCTGGTCGCGGACCTCATTCCTTCGCAAATCTCCGCGGGTGGCGTGCAACGAGTCTTGCAAACGCTGCTGACCGAGCGAGTGTCGCTTCGTGATCTGCCCACGATTCTTGAAGGCATCCAGGAAGCCTGCGGTGGCGGCATGCGGGCCATCCCCGCCATCGCCGGCCACGTCCGCAGCCGTCTCGCACGGCAGATCAGCGACAGCCACACCGGACCAGCAGGCTATATTCCGTTAATCACCTTGTCGCCGGAATGGGAAGCCGCATTCAGTGACAGCCTTGTCGGCCCTGCAGAAGACCGCCAACTCGCCATCGCGCCTTCCCGCCTTGGGGAGTTCATGCAACGCTTCCGAACGGCCTTCGAAACGGCAACGGCGGGCGGCGAAGCTCCGGTGCTCCTGTGCTCGAGCCCGGTGCGACCGCATGTCCGCGCCATCGTAGAACGATTGCGGCCCGCCACCCCGGTTCTGGCGCAAACCGAGATTTTCCCTCGCGCACGTATTCGCACGGTGGGCACGATCTAGCAGGCTGTAGCAAGCTGCTGAGCAAAGGTCAGCTTGGAGGCTTACGGCCGTATGTGTCATGGTTCTGTCACATAACTGAAATGCTTTTGTATCCCATCCGGACTAGGGTCCGCCAGCGAGACGGGGCCGCGGACGGGCTGCCCTGGCGCTCCGCCGCGTTCCGCGACCGCGGTCCACGCGACATCCTGGAGAATGCTATGAAGCTCACACCCAAGTTGCTGGCATTCGCGCTCACGTGCGCGTCCAGCCTGCCTGCGCTTGCTCAGCAGCAGATCACCGGCGCCGGCTCAACCTTTGTCTATCCGATCTTGTCAGCGTGGTCCGAAGCCTACAGCCAATCAAAGAACGTCCGGGTCAATTACCAGTCCATCGGCTCCGGCGGCGGGATTGCGCAGATCAAGGCCGCGACCGTCGACTTCGGCGCGTCCGACGCGCCACTTCCCCCCGACCAGCTCAAGGCCGCGGGCTTGACGCAGTTTCCGCTGGTTATCGGCGGCGTCGTTCCCGTCGTGAACCTTCAGGGCATCGCGCCGGGCCAACTGAAGTTCACTGGCAAGCTGCTTGCAGACCTCTACCTCGGCAACATTAAGAAGTGGAACGATCCGGCCATCGCGGCCGTCAATCCCGGCGTAACCCTGCCCGACCAGAACGTGACCATCGTTCACCGCTCGGACGGGTCCGGCACGACGTTCAACTGGGTGAACTACCTGTCCAAGATCAGCCCGGAATGGAGGAACAAGATCGGCGAGGGCACCTCGGTGTCGTGGCCCGTCGGCGTGGGCGGCAAAGGCAACGAGGGCGTCGCCGAGTACGTAAACCGCATCAAGGGCTCGATCGGCTATGTCGAGTATGCCTACGTCATTCAGAATAAGATGACCTTCGGCCAGGTGCAGAATAGCACTGGCGCCTTCGTCACCCCCGACGCGGCGAATTTCCAAGCGGCTGCCGCCAGCGCCGACTGGACGAAGGCGGACAACTACTACCTCGTGATCACCAACGCCCCGGGCGACAAGGCCTACCCGATCTCGGCGACTGTGTTCATCATCATGTACAAGACGCCCAAGGATCCCGCCCGCTCCGCCGCCGCGATCGAGTTCTTCCGCTGGGCGCTGGAGAAGGGTGGGGACCAGGCCGCCAAGCTCGACTACGTCCCGCTGCCGAGCGCGCTCGTAGCGCAGGTCGAGGCGTCCTGGAAAAGCGAGATCAAGTAAGCCCGCCGGGGCGGGCCAAGCCAGCTCGCCCCGTTCTCGCCTTACCTGAACGAGGCCCAGCCCGATGCAGCAAGCGATCACAACCGGAGCCGCCATTCCCGCTGGGCCAAGCCGCCCCGTGAAGGCCCGCAGGCGCGGAGTTGGCGACCCCGCGTTCCGAATCCTCGTCGCGGCCGCGGCGTTCTTCGTCCTACTCAGCCTGGGCGCCGCCGCACTCTCGATGTTCGTCGGCGGGTTGCCCGCGTTCCGGAAGTTCGGCCTCGCTTTCATCTACACATCCGAGTGGAACCCGGTGCGCCAGGAGTTCGGCGCCTTGGTGCCCATCTTTGGAACCTTGGTTACGTCCCTGCTCGCCATGCTGATCGCCGTTCCCGTCAGCTTCGGCATCGCCATCTTCCTGACCGAGGTCAGCCCCAACTGGATACGCGGCCCCGTGGCTGCCGCGATCGAGCTGCTCGCAGGCATCCCAAGCATCATCTACGGCATGTGGGGCCTGTTCGTGTTCGTCCCGTTCATGTCCGACTACGTGGAGCCGTGGTTGATCGATCACGTCGGCCCAATGCCGGTCATCGGTTTCCTGTTCGATGGGCCGCCCCTCGGTATCGGCATGCTGACCGCGGGGATTATCCTCGGCATCATGGTCATCCCATTCATCTCATCGGTGATGCGCGACGTGTTCAGCTTGGTGCCGGGTCAGCTGCGGGAGGCGGCGTTCGGACTTGGGGCCACACGCTGGGAGGTCGTTCGCGGCGTCGTGGTGCCCTATACAAGGACCGCGGTGGTCGGCGGCATCTTTCTGGGCCTGGGCCGCGCGCTTGGCGAGACGATGGCCGTCACCTTCGTTCTCGGAAACGCCCATCAGCTCCGCGTGTCGCTCCTCGAGCCCGGCAATTCCATCGCCGCCGCCATCGCAAACGAGTTCACCGAGGCAGATTCCGAAATGTACCTGTCCTCGCTGATCGGGCTCGGCTTCCTGCTGTTCGTCGTCACTTTCATCGTGCTCGCGGCCGCGAAGCTCATGCTGACGCGGCTCTCACGTTCAGAGGGCACGTAGTGTCGGACCATACGGCCACGCCGTCTTTCCAGGCGCCGAAAAGCGCCGCCCGGGCAAGGCGCCGCAAGATCGTCAGCCTCCTCGCGATGTCGCTCTCGACCGCGGCGACGTTGTTCGGCGTGTTCTGGCTCGTCTGGATCCTGTTCACCACGGTCGTGAACGGCGCCGCGGCGCTGAACCTGAAGCTCATCACGGAGATGACGCCGCCGCCCGGCAAGGACGGCGGCCTGCTGAACGCCATCTACGGCAGCGGCGTGATGATCCTGGTGGCCGTTCTGTTGGGGGCGCCGATCGGCGTTCTTGCCGGAACCCACCTTGCAGAATACGGCAAGCGGCGCCCGGTCGCCGAGATCATCCGCTTCGTCAACGACATCCTGCTCTCGGCCCCCTCCATCGTCATCGGCTTGTTCGTCTATGAGCTGGTGGTGCGGCAGAGTGGCCACTTCTCCGGCTGGGCGGGCGCGGTGGCGCTTGCGTTCATCCTGCTGCCGGTGGTGGTCCGCACCACCGACGAGACGATGCGCCTTATGCCGGTGCCGCTTCGGGAGGCCGCGCTCGCGCTAGGCGCGCCGCAGTGGAAGGTGATCACCATGGTGCTCTATCCGGCGGCCCGCACCGGCATCCTGACCGGGTTGCTGCTGGGCGTTGCCCGCATCAGCGGCGAGACGGCGCCGCTGCTATTCACGGCGCTGAATAACCAATACTTCACCTCAAGCATGTCCGAGCCGATGGCCAACATCCCGGTGGTCATCTTCCAGTTCGCCCTGGCGCCCTACGAGGCCTGGCATTCGCTGGCCTGGGCCGGGGCGCTGCTGATGACCATGTTCGTGCTGGCCATCTCGGTCGGCGCCCGCTTCTTGCTTCGAACCCGCGTGACCTAACGCGTGTTCAATGCGCAAGGGCTCACCGCCCACGATCCAGCCCTAGTTTCGGCGAACAACTTCCAGCCAGGCGATTCTGCCTTGTTGGGGCGTGCTCTAGGAGAGCCATGATGGCCAACCCCCAAGCCGCTGCCCTGCGGAACTCCGGGTCCTTGCCCGCGCCCCGCCCGCTATCCGCTGTTGCGGCGACCCTGCCTCGCATCGCGATCAAAAATCTCGACTTCTTCTACGGCACCAACAAGGCGCTCAAAGGGATAAACCTGGACCTGCCGGAACGGCAGGTGACGGGCATGATCGGCCCATCGGGGTGCGGCAAAAGCACGCTGCTTCGCGTGCTCAATCGGATGTACGACCTTTACCCCGGGCAGCGCGCCACGGGGGAGGCGATGATGGACGGCATGAACATCATCGATCCCGGCGTCGACCTGAACGCGCTCCGCAGCAAGATAGGCATGGTGTTCCAGAAGCCGACCTGTTTTCCCATGAGCATCCGCGACAACATCGTGTTCGGCGTGAAGCTGCATGAGAGCCTCTCGCGTGCGGAGATGGAGGAGCGGGTCGAGTGGTCATTGACCCGGGCCGCGCTCTGGGGCGAGGTCAAAGACCGCCTCGGCGGCTCGGCCCTGGGCCTATCGGGCGGCCAGCAGCAGCGGCTCTGCATCGCGCGCACCATTGCCACCAAACCCGAGGTGATCCTGCTTGACGAGCCGACGTCAGCGCTCGACCCCATCAGCACGTTGAGGGTCGAAGAGCTGATCGACGAACTCAAGCACGATTTCACGCTGGCGATCGTCACGCACAACATGCAGCAGGCCGCCCGCTGCGCGGACCGGGTCGCCTTCTTCTACCTTGGCGAGGTCGTCGAGGTGGGTGCGGCGGCGCAGATGTTCACGGCCCCGCAGCAGAAGCGTACCCAGGAATACATCACCGGCCGGTTCGGCTGATCGAAACAAATGAGGAGGCCAGCATGTCCGGGGCCCAGCACATCGTGAAAAGCTACTCGCAGGACCTGCAGCGCCTGCGGGACCTGATGACGGAGATGGGCGGCTTGGTCGAGAACCAGGTGGCCCTCGCAACCCAGGCCATCGTGGAGGGCGAACCGGCCATCGCCGCCCAGGCGGTCGAGCAGGATGCAGCCGTGGACGCGCTCGAACGCAAGGCGGAACAGCTGGTCATCACCATGCTGGCGCTCCGCCAGCCGATGGCCGCCGACCTCCGCGGCGTGGTCGCGGCCTTGAAGATCACGGCGGCCCTGGAGCGCATCGGCGACTACGCGAAGAACGTCGCAAAGCGCAGCGTCGTGCTGGGCGAGTTCCGGCTCCCGTTCTCGCTCACAGCCATCGCGTCGATGGCCCGGCTGGTGCAAGAAAACCTGCGCCTGGTGATCGATTCCATCGGCGAGGACAGCGCAGAGAAGGCCGTTCAGGTCTGGCGGTCCGACGAGGCCATCGACGACCTCTACAACTCCATCTTCCGCGAGCTCGTCACTTACATGATGGAGGATGCGCGCAACATCACGCCCTGCACGCACCTGCTCTTCATCGCCAAGAACCTGGAGCGGATGGGCGACCACGCGACCAACATCGCCGAGAACGTGCATTACGCCATCACCGGCGTGACGCTCGATGAGGAGCGCCCGAAAGGGTCCGGGACCGCATACGCCGTCGTGCGGCCGCGCGAGATCGATCTGCCCGCCAAGCATGGAGCCGCCTGATGTCAGGAGGGATCGCCACGAAACCGCTCGTCCTGGTGGTGGAGGACGAGGCGGCGCTCGCGACCATGCTGCGCTACAACCTGGAGAAGCAGGGTTTCCGGGTGGACGAAGCGGTCGACGGCCAGGAGGCGCTGACCCGCATCGCGGAGGCGCAGCCCGACATCGTGCTGCTGGACTGGATGCTGCCGGTCATGTCGGGCATCGAAGTCTGCCGGCAGATCCGCCGTCGTCCGCAGACGCGCGACCTCCCCGTCATCATGGTAACGGCACGGACCGAGGATCAGGATTCCGTCCGCGGGCTGAATACCGGGGCGGACGATTACATCACCAAGCCGTTCAACATGGAAGCGCTGCTGGCCCGCATGCGCGCGCTGCTGCGCCGCTCGGGTGCGGTTCCGGTGCGGGGGCAGCATGTATTTCACGACATCACCATGGACCTGACGTCGCATCGCGTGCAGCGGAACCATCGCCCGATCCATTTGGGCCCGACGGAGTTCCGCCTTCTGGAGTTCCTGATGCAGCACCCGCGCCGGGTCTTTTCGCGGGAGGAGTTGCTTAACTCCGTCTGGGGTCCCGACATCCACGTAGAGCCGCGCACCGTGGACGTCCATATCCGCCGCCTGCGCAAAAGCATCAACGGCGATGGCGAACTCGATATCGTCCGGACGGTGCGCGCCGCGGGTTATGCCCTCGATACCGAGCAGATCTGACCTCGACGTCGTGCGACCACTGGCCCGGCGGCGGCGGAGCCGGTGTCAGTTCCGTCCGGCCGGCGTCCTCGCTGGCTTTAGCGCGACCGGCAGAAGCGCCAGCACCAACCCCATGTTCACGATTGCCGCCCCGCACAGGACCCAAAGCGTCGCGGTCGGGCCGAAGCCGTCCAGCAGCCAGGCGCCGATGGCCGGCGAGGCCGCCTGGGCGACCAGGGTCGGCATGGCGAGGCGTCCCATCATGATCGCGTAGCCCTCGCGGCCGAACAGCGCCAAGGGCACCGTTCCCCGGGCGATCGAGCGGATGCCGCTCCCTGCCCCGTAGAGGACGATGCCTGCCGCAGCGACCCCGCGCTCGCCGGCGAGCATGCCCATCCCGACCGCGACCAGCACGGCCGACACAAGCAGGCTCCACACCGGATGGGTCTTGCGGCCGAACGCCATGTTCAGCAACCGCGCGCCCACCTGGGCCGGCCCAAGGAGCGCGCCAAAGCCGACCGCGGCGGCCAGCGGCACGCCGCGCGCCTGCAGCAAGGTCAGCAGATGGACCGCGAGGGTGGTCATGATCACGGCGGCAAGGGTGAAACCAGCCGCCAGCAGAAGGAAGGCCGGCCGCTGATCGGGCCGCATCTGGCCCGGCGGCGGCGCGTTCTCAGCAACCGACGGTGGGGTGGTTGGTTGCGGCTCCCGCGGCATGCCCCACCAATAAAGCGGCAGCACGACGGTCAGTTGGACGCCGGCGTAGGCCAGGCAGGTTCCGCGCCAGCCCACATGCTCGGCGAGCAGGGCGCTGAGCGGCCAGCAGATGGTGCTGGCAAAACCGCCGAACAGGGTCACTTGGGCGATCGGCAGGCGGGCGCCATCGCCGTAGACCCTGCCGAGCGCGGAGAATGCCGGGTCGTAGAGGCCGCACCCCATTCCGAGCCCGATCACGACCCAGGCTGCCACGAATGCGGGCAAGGTGGGCGCAACGCCGAGCCCGAGCAGCCCTGCCGCCAGCAGGCATGCGCTGGCGGCCAGAACGGGTCGGCCCCCGCGCCGGTCGATGGCGCGTCCAACCCGGGGCGAGGCGAGACCGGACACGAGCAAGCCGATCGAGAGGGCGCCGACGACCCAGGACATCGCCCAGCCCGTATCCGCCGACACCGGCCCGGCCAGGACGGCCAGCAGGTAATAGGAGGAGCCCCAGGCCAGGATTTGGGCCACTCCGAGGCAGGACACCACCACCCACCGCGCACGTTCCCCAGAGGCGCGCGCCGCCGTCATCGACCTTGTGTCGTACCAGGCAAGACGACCACACACGGCCAAACCATCAATCGGTAGCTCACTGGAAAGGTGCGAAGCGCGGCGGAACGGCAAGCCCTATCGCATTGGGCTCATGACGTTAACCCCTCGGCAAGGTTGGCCGGGTAGACTGCACGAATGCGGTTGAAGCTCTACCACGCACCTACAGTCGCCGCAGCCATGGCGAGGGTCCGAATCGAACTCGGGTCGGAAGCGATGATCCTTGCCACCCGCAAGGTGGATGGCGGCGTGGAACTAACGGCGGCCCTCGAAGTGGCTGCTGCCGAGCCGATTGCGCCCCTGCCGGATCCCGTTCGCACGACGTCCCTAGCCTGGCATGGCGTGCCAGCCGGCATCGCCTCAGCACTGGCTGAGGGCGCGCTGGCCGCTCTGCTACAGGCCAGGTTGCGGTTTGCCACGCTTCCGCTCGGCCCGGGCGGCGCGCCGCTGCTCCTGATTGGGCCGCCAGGAGCTGGTAAAACCCTGACGATCGCTCGGCTGGCGACCCGGATGGTCATGGCAGGCTGCCGGCCGCTGATCGTAACGGCGGACGGCAAGCGCGCCGGCGCCGCAGAACAGCTTGCGGCGTTCACGCGCCTGCTTGGCCTGACCCTAATCGCGGCGGACGAACCCCTGGCGCTCGCCCGCGTACTGGCGCGGCGCCAGGACGGCGCGCCCGTGCTGATCGACGCACCGGGCCTGAACCCGGCCGATCCGGACGACCAATCCCTACTCCAGGAATTGAGGTCGGCCGCTTGCGCCACCATGGCTGTCGTTCTTCCTGCCGGGCTGGACCCGGCCGAGGCCGCCGACATCGCGGGCGGATTTTCCGGCGCTGGCGCCACGTATTTGGTCGCCACCCGCTTGGATCAGTCCCGTCGTCTCGGCGGCATCCTGGCAGCCGCCGATTGCGGTCTCGCATTGACGGAAGCCGGTGTCGGTCCAGGCGCCGCGGACGGATTGCGTCCACTGACCCCGGAGTTTCTCGCCGGACGTCTCGAAGCAACACCAGAACACGCGAAACCGCCGCCCGCTGCGGCTCCGCCCGCCTTGAGACTGGCCCCAAGAATGTGGCCGAACCTGCAGCCCCTGTCCTCAACCCCGCCCTACTCACGCGCTGAACAGGGAAGCCAGAGGCGTTCGCCATGACGCGTTCCCCGCCGAAGTTCATCTCCATCGCATCCGGCAAAGGAGGCGTCGGCAAAACCTGGTTCGCGATCACGCTGGCCCACGCCCTAGCCCGGCGCGGCCGCCGCGTCCTGCTGTTCGACGGAGATTTGGGTCTGGCCAACGTCGATATCCAACTCGGTCTTGTCCCAGAATACGATCTTGGGTCCGTCCTCTCGGGCCAGGTCTCGATGGCGGCGGCGACGTCGCCTTTTGTCGCCGGCGGGTTCGATGTCCTGGCAGGCCGGTCAGGTTCCGGCGCACTGTCCACGCTGGAGCCCGTGCTGCTGGAGTCGCTGCTGGAAAAGCTGGCTGAACTCGGTGCCAGTCACGATCATGTTCTGCTGGATCTCGGCGCCGGCCTGGACCGCTCGGTACGGCGAATGGCCGCTTGGGCCGATGCGCTGCTGGTGCTTGCGACGGATGAGCCGACGAGCTTGACCGACGCCTATGCCACATTGAAGCTGCACGCGGCGGACCGCCCCGGTGGAGACGCACGCCTCGTCGTCAACCAAGTCACGAGCCAAGCCTCGGGAGATCGCACCGCCAGCACCCTGACGCGAGCCTGCATGAGCTTCCTGGGCCGTGCCCCGGCGATCGCGGGGCTGGTCCGGCGGGACCTTCGCGTCCCCGAAGCCATTCGGAGGCAGGCTTTGCTCCTGACGCGGCACCCCAACAGCATGGCCGGGGCCGATGCGGAACAGATTGCCGCGAAGCTGTGAAGTACGCTGGCCGCACGCTCGTGGCATACCGCCTGCACCGGGAGCGCGGGAGGCGGCATGGTTTTAATTGGCGCCAACCGCGACCTGCGGGTGGACTTTTTCCGGGGTTTGGCCCTGTGGTGGATCTTCGTAGATCACATTCCCGCCAATTGGGTGGCCCAGTTCAGCCTGCGCAACTTTGCGCTCTGCGACGCGACCGAGATTTTCGTGTTGCTGGCCGGATACGCCGCCGGGATCGCTTACGGGCGGAGCATGGACCGTCATGGCTGGCTTTTCGCAGGCGCGGACGTGCTGCGCCGGGCAGGAGTGCTGTATGTCGCGCACATTTTCCTGTTCGTGGTGTTCAGCGCCCAAGTCTCGTACTCCGCGACTGCGCTCGACCGGTCCGACTACCTCGAGGAGATCCACATCGATGCTCTCGCCGAGGCACCCTACCGCGCGATGCTCGAAGCCTTGCTGCTGAGCTTCCAGCCGGCTTACCTCAACATCTTACCGATGTACGTCGCCCTGCTCGGGATGTTCGCGGTCGTCCTTCCGCTGTTGCGCCACCCCTTCGTGCTGCTCGCATTGTCGTTTGCTGGCTACCTCGCCGCCAGGATCACCGGGTTCAACCTCGCGTCATGGACCGGCGGAGGCTGGTATTTCAATCCGTTTGCGTGGCAGTTCCTGTTCGTCATCGGTGCAGTGCTCTCTTACCGGCGTGCATCCCTTCCTGGACCGAAACGGGCCTACGATGCCGCGGCGACCTTGATCGTCGCGGCGGGAGTGCTGCTGCTTTGGCTGGTCTGGCCCTATCCCGAGATCGAGGCGCGAATGCCGGCCGCGGCCGCCCGGATCCTCCTGTCAGTAGACAAGGAAGGGCTGCACCCGATGCGCCTCATGTCCATTCTCGCGCTGGCGTGGCTCGTATCCCGGCTCGTCCCCACCGGGGCGGATTGGCTCAAAAGCTGGGCCGCAAAGCCTTTCGTGCTTTGTGGCCAGCACTCGCTTCCCGTGTTCTGCGCAGGCATATTCCTTTCCTTCCTGGCCCGTTTGGCTATGGAAGAACGGCCGGACTGGACCGTTCAGGCGGCTGTCAACGTGCTGGGGTCGGCGGCGCTTGTGGGAATCGGCGCCTTGGCGGCGTGGTATCGACAAAAAGGGATCGTTGCACGAGCGACCTTGCCGACGGTGAAGCATGCTGGTAACGCGGGTGTGATATGAACAAAGTGCTTCTGTCGATCGGATTGCTCCTTGGCATGGCCGCGTTCTCAGGGCGCGCGATGTCCGGTTCCGCGCGGAACGTCTGCGAGGCACCCGACGACGTCGCGGGCGTCGTCACCTCCCTGCCACGAGTCGCCACTACGCTGAAGGCAGGCGCACAGCTCAACGTATTGGCCGTGGGGTCGGCAACCCTGTTCGGTCCCGAAGCCAGTTTGCTGCCAGGCACGCTGACGAGCCAGGCGGTGAACGGCGCCCAGTCTGGCAGCGCGCCTCCGTCCCAGGTGATTACCGCCGAACCGAGTGAGCGGGCGTTTCCCCGCCAGATGACCAAGGCATTGCAGGTCGCCGTTCCGGGCGTCGATGTCCGGTTAACCGTCCGCGGCGGGCGGGGACTGTCGGCAGCCGAGATGCTCGGAATGATCCGGACCTCGCTTGCAGAGCGTTCCTATCAGCTCGTGATCTGGCAGACCGGCACGGTCGAAGCAGTCCGCAACACACCTCCCGGCGAATTTGCCCAGCTCCTGTCGGAAGGGGCCGAGGTGGTGAAGGAACATCAGGCGGACCTGGTCTTGATCGATCCACAGTTCAGCCGCTTTCTGCAAACGAACAGTAATCTCGAACCCTACGAGCAAGCCTTTCAACAACTCGCCTCCATGCCGGGCGTGTTGCTGTTCCGGCGGTTCGACCTGATGCGAGCTTGGGCGAACGAAGGTCAAATCGACCTGGAACGGACGCCAAAGTCCGATCGGCGCAAGGTCGTTGAGCTCCTGCACGCGTGTCTCGGCTCCCACCTCGCTCGGATGGTGCTGGGCGGCGCTCGATCCTAAAGGTAGGTTTCGGCAGAACACGGCTCCTTGACGACGCGCAACTACAGTCGTCTTTAAGCTTTGGCAGGTGATTGACTCATACCGGGAAGAGGAGGCTACAATGCGGCAACAGGAAGCCCCGGCGTTCGACCTATGGCTGAAGCGGAGTCTCACGGAGCAATTCGGAGCCTTGCTTCGGGAGCAACCGTCCGATGTTATCTTGCAAATATTAAATGCCTCGACTCTGGAGCGTTAGCACTACGGGCTGGAGGCTTTTACGAATTGGAGCCACCTGCCGGGACACCGCCCGATGAAGATTGACGGAACCGCCTATCGAACGATCTGGGTCGATCACTCGGACGGGTGGTCCGTCCGTGTCATCGACCAAACCAAGCTGCCCTGGTCCCTCGAACTCCTGCGATTGACCGATCTGCGGCAGGCTGTCCATGCGATCCGGAGCATGCAGGTCCGCGGCGCGCCGTTGATTGGCGCCATGGCGGCTTACGGAGTGGCGCTCGCGTTACGTGAGGACCCGGGAACCGACGCCCTGGAGCGCGCCGCCGGCCAGCTTGCGGCGACACGCCCGACAGCCATCAATCTGCGCTGGTCGCTCGGCCGTATGCTCACCCGCTTGCGCAACACCGCCGCAGCGGACCGGGCCGCCGCAGCCTACGCCGAGGCGGCCTTGATCGCCGATGAGGACGTGGAACGCAATGCCGAAATCGGCCGCCATGGCCAGGCGCTCATTCAGGAGATCGCGCTTGCCAAGCCCGGCAAGCCCGTCAACGTGCTTACCCATTGCAATGCCGGCTGGCTCGCCACGGTCGACTGGGGGACAGCGCTGGCACCGATCTACCGGGCGCATGACGCCGGCCTGCCAGTGCACGTCTGGGTGGACGAGACGCGGCCCCGCAACCAAGGCGCGTTCCTTACGGCCTGGGAACTCGGCAAGCACGGGGTCCCCCACACGGTCATCTCGGACAACGCCGGAGGGCACATGATGCAGCATGGGCGCGTGGACATGGCGATCGTCGGCGCCGACCGGGTCAGCCGCACTGGCGATGCCGCGAACAAAATCGGCACCTACCTGAAAGCGCTCGCGGCCTGCGACAACGGCGTGCCGTTCTGGGTTGCCGCACCCTCCAGCACCATCGACTGGTCTGTGGGCGACGGCGTCGCGGAAATCCCGATCGAGGAGCGGGAAGCCTCGGAGGTGACCACAATCACCGGGCGCGGCCTCGATGGGGTGGTCACCACGATACGCGTGGTGCCGACCAGTAGTCCGGCCGCCAATCCGGCTTTCGATGTCACTCCTGCTCGGTTGCTCACTGGCCTGATCACCGAGCGCGGCCAGTGCCCCGCAACGCAAGAAGGGCTGGCCGCCTTGTTCCCGGACCAGGTATAGACCAGCACCACTCTCGCCAAGGACATACCCATGCGCGCCCTGCTTGCCTTCTGCCTCATCCTGCTGGCGGCCCACGCCGGCGCGCAACCGCTGCGGACTGCGGTGGACGGCACCTTTGCCCCGCATGCCATGCCGAAGCTCGGCGGCGGCGTCGAAGGGTTCAACGTGGACCTGTTCACCGAAGCGGCGAGGCGCATGGGCCGGGAGATCACGATCGACAGCGCAAGTTTCAGCGGCCTGATCCCGGCCATGAACGCCGGCCGCTACGACTTCCTGGCGGCCCCGGTCACCGTCACGCGGGAGCGGGCGGAGAACATGATCTTCACGCAGGGCTACCTTTGGACCGCTTATCAGTTCGGCATCCGCCGCGGATCCGCGAGCCTCAAGGGCTGGGAGGACCTGAAAGGCCGCGTGGTAACGGTGAACAAAGGCACTCCCTACGAGACCCTGGCCCGGCAGAAAGCGGCGGAAGTCGGCTTCGAGGTTCAGGCCTACGAGAGCAATGCGGACGCGATCCAGGCCGTCATTTCCGGCCGCGCTTATGCCAACCTGGCCGGCAACACCGTCATCAAATACGCCGCCAGCAAAACACCGCAATTCGTCGCCGATCTGCCGTTGGCGGACACGCGGGCGCATTGGGCGGCGCCCTTCCGCAAGGACAACGTGGCGCTGCGAAACCAGGTGCAGGACGTTTTGTCGTGCATGAAGCGCGACGGCACGCTCGCCAGGATCAGCGAAAAGTGGTTTGGCGCGCCACCGGCGGCCGATGACCTGGAGCGTATCGTGCAGCCAGGTTACGGCGTGCCGGACATGCCGGGCTATGACCCGACGCCGCACGAGATCACCTGCAAATAGGGTGATCGAGGCCCGCGGCGTCCACAAGCATTTCGGCCCCCTGCACGTCCTGCGCGGAGTCGACCTGGTCGTGGCCGAGCGCGAGCTGGTATTCGTCATCGGTCCTAGCGGCTCCGGTAAATCCACCTTGTTGCGCTGCCTAAACCGGCTCGAGCACCCCGATAGCGGCAGCATCGTGGTGGACGGGACCGACTTGCTGGATCGGCATACCGACCTGAACCGGGCGCGGCAGCGGATTGGCATGGTGTTCCAATCGTTCAATCTATACCCGGGCATGACCGCGCTCGGCAACGTGACGCTGGCGCTCCGCAAGGTCGCCGGGAAGTCCCGCACGGAGGCCGACCAGATCGGCGGGGCTGCGCTTGCCCGCGTGGGCTTGGCCGACCGGGCGGATCACCGTCCGGCCCAGCTCAGCGGCGGGCAGCAGCAGCGTGTGGCGATTGCCCGCGCCATCGCCTTGGAACCGCGCGTCATGCTGTTCGACGAGCCGACCAGCGCGCTCGACCCTGAATTGGTCGGCGGCGTGCTGGCGGTTATGCGGGAGTTGCGCGATGGCGGCATGACCATGGTGGTGGTCAGTCACGAGATGGGCTTCGCCCGCGCGGCGGCCGACCGGGTAGTGTTCATGGCCGACGGCGCCATCGTGGAGCAGGGCACGGCGGCGGAAATATTCGAGCGTCCGCGGCACGAGCGGACGCGGTCCTTTATCGGACAAATTCAGCGCCATTAGGCATCAGGTCCACCGAGCGAGCCGGGCGGCCGCCTCGGCCATGTCCGCCTCTGGCCCGCAATAGCTGAACCGCACGGTGCGGGCGCCGCGGGTGCGGTCGAAATCCACGCCGGGGCTGGCCGCCACGCCGGCCTGTTCTAGCATGCGGGCGCAGAAGGCCTGGCTATCGTTGGTCCGGCTGCCGACATCGGCATAAAGATAGAATGCGCCGTCCGCGGCGGCGATGTCCGGGAACCCGGCGAAGGGCAAGGCCGCCAGCAGGTGGTCGCGCGACCTTCGGTAGCGGGCCACGTTGGCGTCCAGCTCCGCCGTGCAGGCGAACGCCGCCTCGGCCGCTACCTGCGAGATGTGCGGGGCCGAGATGAACAGGTTCTGCGCCAGGCACTCGACCGGGCGCACCAGGTCTGGCGGCAGCACCATCCAGCCCACGCGCCAGCCGGTCATGCTGAAGTATTTCGAGAAGCTGTTGACGACGACGGCGCTGCTGCTGAACGCCGCCGCCGTGGCGATCGGCCGCTGATAGTGCAGGCCGTGATAGATCTCGTCCGAGATCAGCCGCACGCCGTTCGCCTCGCACCAGCCAGCAATGGCTTGCAGCTCTTCGGGCGCGAGCATGGTGCCGGCTGGGTTGCAGGGGCTGGCGACGATGAGCCCGGCCGGCGGCGGGTCCAGCCGGTCGAGCAGGGCGATGGTTGGCTGATAACGCGTCTGCGGGCCGGTCTCGACGATCACCGGCCGCAGGCCGAGCGCTGTCAAAATATTAACGTATGGCGGGTAGAACGGTGCTGCGAGGGCCACCCGGTCCCCGGAGTCGAAGGCTGCGAGGAAGGCCAGCGGAAAGGCGCCGCTTGCACCCATCGTCACGGCCACGCGCGCGGCGGGAACGTCCGCGCCATACCAGGAGGCGTAATGTGACGCGATTCGAGCGCGCAGCGAGGGCCGGCCAAGCGCCTCGGTGTAGCCCAGCGGGTCCGGCCCATGCAGCGCGGCGGCGGCGGCAGCCACGGCACCGGCGGGCGCTCCTGTACCGGGCTGGCCGACCTCCATGCGGATCACGTGCGGGCTGCCCGGCGGCAGCGCGGCCTGCCGGGCATTGGCTGCGGCGATCACGTCCATCACCAGGAATGGCGGCGCGTGTGCGCCGCGCCCGACCTTCAGCATGGCTAGTTGCTGCTGGCCGCCAGCCCCGCCCCGCGCGGGTCGGTGGCCCAGGTGCAGGTGCCCTCGTTGTCGGGCAAATAGCGGCTGCAGGCGATGGCGTTGGCGCGGCCCGGCTCCGGAACGGGCGCAGGCATTGCGGAGGCCGAGCCCAGCGCATTGGTCAGCCCGACCGCGACCGCCAGCGCCGCGCCTTCTTGCCCCGAGCCGGCGACCGCGGCGCGGAAGGCCCGCAGGTTGGCGTTCCAGGCCAGCGCTGCGGCCAGCAGGGGCATGGCGCCGGGCCGGGGTGCCGCGCCGAGCAGGATGCCGGTGCCCGGCGCGATCCGCCCGGTGCCGAACAGGTTGCCCATCGTGACTGCGCAAGCGACGCTGTTGCCCTCGCGGTCCAGCACGGCAAAGCCGGTCGAGGCCGGCAGGGGCGGCAAGGAACCGCCCGAGGCCCCCGACGCCAGCACCGAGACGGCATCCCCGCCGCCCTGCCGCCAGCGCGCCGCCGTGCCGAGCGCCCGCGCCTGCGCGCCGCCGATATTGGCCGGATTTTCCTGCAGCACCTGGAACGCTGCCGCCGCCGCCAGGCCGCCATCGGCTGGCGGCGGCAGGAACGCAACCAGGTCCCGCCCCGCGCGGATCACGAGCGGGGCGCCCGTACGCGGCAGCGCGCCGCGCATGTCGGCGAACGTCAGGCCGCCGCCCGCGAGGCGGGAGGCCTCTTCCAGCCGGCGGCCGAGGCTCCCCTGATACAAGTCGCCCACTCCTGCGGTGCGCAGTTGGGACAGCGTGCCGCCCAGATCGGACTGCGTCAGCGTGCCGCCTTCGGCCAGCGGAACGCCGCCGGGCACGAACACGGCGCGCGCGTTCGGGTCGGCGGCAAGCGGCCCCGCAACCATCGCCAGGTCGCGCAGCAAGGCGCGCGAGATCGGCACCCCGAACCGCGCCATTTGTTCGGCCGGCGACACCAGAGTCTCGAACGGGCGCCGGCCATAGCGGGCATGCAGCGCGAACAGGCCACGCGCCATCATTGGGATCGCGGCCGGACGGTCCGTGTTGGGCGTGGCGGTGGCCGGCGCGATCGGGGTGAACATGACCACCTCGGGGTTGCCCTGGCCGGGTCCGTCGCGGCTCGGGTTATAGGCGAGGCAAGCGCCCCCGGCTCCCAGCCCGGCGCGGGACGGCAAGGTCACCGTCAGCGCAAATCCCATGGCCACCGCGGCGTCCGCGGCCGAGCCGCCGACCGCCAAAACCTCGCGCCCGGCCAGCGCCGCCCGCGGCTCGTCGGCCACCGCGGCGCCTATGAAGCCGGTCAGCCGCTTCTGCTCGTCGGTGCCGGGGTCGCCGCCCAGCAGGCTGTCCTTCACCGAGCCCAGCGTGGAACACGCCGTGCCGGACAGCAGCGCCAGCAACGCCGCGGCGCGGCCCACCCGCTGGAACGCCCGGACCGAAACCTTGCTCTGCACCGACGCCCACCCCTTTGCCGAAACCTCCGCGTGCCATAGCGGCCCGGGTGGAAACCGGCAATGCGCGGCATGTTGTCCGGAGGCCTCCTGTGCTAGGAGCGGCCTCCTATGATGAGGCAAGCGACCGTGCGACCCAGATGCCTTCATGCCTTCGCGGCGATGCTGCTGGCCGTTGGCCCCGCCGCGGCACAGACGTTCGGCCCGGCTCAACGGCAAGAGATCATCCTCGTCGTCAAGGAGGCGCTGAAGGCCGATCCCTCGATCCTGCGGGACGCGCTGCTGGCGTTGCAGGCCGACGACGTTCGCCGCCAGGACACCGTGACGCGGGACGTGTTGGCGCTGCTGGCCGGAAAGCTGGTGGACCCCGCCGACCCCGTAGCCGGCAACCCGCTGGCGGACGTGACGATCGTGGAGTTCTACGACACGCGCTGCCCTTACTGCCGACGCATGATGCCGACCAACGCGGAGCTGCTGCGCATCGACCCAAACGTAAAGATCGTCTTCAAGGACTTGCCCATCCTCGGCCCGGCCAGCCAACTGGAAAGCCGCGCCTTGCTGGCCGCCCAGCGCCAGGGCGGCTACTTCAAGCTGCAGGACGCGATCATGCAGAATGGCGGTCAACCCAGCCGGGATACGCTGCGGGCCGATGCCGACCGGGTCGGCCTGGATGGCGGCCGGCTGATGCGGGACATGGACGACCCGGCGATCAAGGCGCGTCTCGAAACCAATGTCGCCCTCGCCCAGCAGCTTGGGCTTCAAGGCACCCCCGCGCTGGTCGTTGGCCAGCGCCTGATTGCAGGCGCCGCCGAGTTGGGCGACCTGCGGCAGGCAGTGGCCGAAGCGCGCGCCGCAAAATAGCGCCGGAGGTGACGCGGGTCACATCGCCGCTCTGCCGGCGTCGCTAAGCCCCTCCCACGCCAACGTGGCGTCGGGGGAACGGCAATGCACATTCAATCATGGGACTATGCAGCCGCTGGCGCAGCGCCAGTCCGGGCCGGGCTGCTGCGCCGCATCGCCGGGCGCATCGCCGCACTGAGCTACACCTGCACGCTCGACCCGCATTTGGCGGACGATGCCGGCCAACTCCGCTATTCCGTGCCGCTGTTCACCTCGCGCGACACGAGGCGCCAGGATGCTTGAGCTCGCCCCGGCGGCAACCCCGCCCTCCGCCGCCATGTTCGCCGGCCAGCGCCACGTGCTGCTCGTCATCCACGACCAGCAGGCGCGCTACGCCGTGGCGGACCTGCTGCTGGATGCCGAGTTCCGCTTGACCCTCGCCTCCAGCGTCGACGTGGCGGACCTGCTGCTCGACCAGTCCCCCGGGTTCGACCTGCTGGTGGCCGACCACGCCCTGCCGGGTTTCGGCGGCGGGGCACTCGCCGGGCTGGCACGGGTTACCTGCCCCGGCTTGCCGGTCCTCCTGATCGAACCGGGCAGCGCTGGCGGGGAGGGCGTGCTGCAAGCGGCAGTCCGGGCCATGGGGCGCTGGCCCGTCGCGCCCGATTACCGCACGTAGACGCGTACCTCGCGTGACGGCGCGTCCGCTTCCGGACGAGCCAGCAGGCGTACCCGGTCGGCAGGCACGCCCTGCGCTTCGATGACGCGAGCCACGGCGGCAGCGTCGGCGCCGACGGCCGGCCCTGGCGTGGCGCCGCTGGTCTCCACCACGTCGAACACCACGGTCGGTTTCCGCGCCCGTGCGGCCGCGACGGCCTTGGCCACCGCGCCCTGGAAGTCGCCCGCAGCGGCCAACCGCAGCGTGAGCAGGGCCGGCGGACCCGGCGGTGGCAGCCGGACGGCCGGCGCCGCGGCTACGGGCGCGAAGGTCGGCCGCTTTCCGGCCTCAGGATTGAAGGTGGTCTGGTCGACCAGAGTGCAGCCGGGCAGTAACACCAGCGCCAGCAGAACCGTGCGGATCAAGTCCGGTATTCCGGCGCCTCGCGGTCCAGGGTGCGCTTGATGCTGTCCAGGTGGAGCCGGGCGCTGTCGCCTTCCCCGACGCGCATCTGCCGGGCGGTGGCCTCGGCCACGGCCTGCGGCACGGGCTTCAAGGGCCGGCCGGTGGACAGCGCAAGCCGCTGCGCCTCGCAGGCGCGCTCGAGGTAGTACATGTCGTCCCAGGCGGCGGCGATGCTCTCGCCCACCACCATCACCCCATGGTTGCGCATGAAGGCCACGTCGGCGTCGCCCATGCTCGCGGCGATGCGGTCGCCCTCGGCTTCGTCGAGCGCCAGGCCGTTGTAGTCGTCGTCGACCACGGTGCGGCCCCAGAACTTCAGCGCGGTCTGCCCGGCCCACAGCAGCGGCGGCCCGCCCAGCATGGCCATTGCGGTCGCGTTCGGCATGTGGGTGTGGAAGGCAGCGCGGGCTCGCTTGAGGCGCATGTGCAGGCGGCCATGGATATAGAACGCGGTCGCCTCAGGCTGCCCCGTCCCTTCCACCACATGGCCCTGGAAGTCGCAAACCAGCAGGCGCGATGCGGTGATCTCGTGGAAGCCCCAGCCATACGGATTGACCAGGAACAGCTCGTCCGACCCCGGCACCATGGCCGAGAGGTGGTTGCAGATCCCCTCGCTCAGCCCCATCCGGGCCGCCGCGCGGAAGCAAGCGGCGAGATCGACCCGGGCCTGCCAAACCGCCTCCGCGTCGAGCAAGCTGTTGCGCAGCAGGGATGGGGCGGGCGGGTTGAAGCTGTGCGCCATGGGCAACCTCGAAGCGTTTACGGTAGTCTGCCCGGGTTCAAGCGGGGCGACAATGAGCACGAACCAGCGGATCGACGGCCGGCGGCTCTGGGACAGCCTGATGGAAATGGCCGGCATCGGGGCCACCGCCAAGGGCGGCGTGCGTCGCCTGGCGCTCAGCGAGGTGGACCGCGCCGGCCGCGACCGCCTTCGCGCCCTGTGCGACCAGGCCGGCCTCGCCATGCGGGTGGATGCGATGGGCAACATGTTCGCACGCCGCCCCGGCCGCGACCCGGCGCGCCTGCCCGTGCTGTTCGGCAGCCACCTCGACAGCCAGCCGAGCGGCGGCAAGTTCGACGGTGCGCTAGGCGTGATGGCCGGCCTCGAGGTCATGCGCAGCCTGAACGAGCTGGGCATCATCACCGAAGCGCCGGTCGAGCTGGTCAATTGGACCGACGAGGAGGGCAGTCGCTTCGGCAAGAGCCTGATGGGTTCCGGCGTTTGGGCCGGCGTCTATGGCCAGGCCGAGACCGAGGCCTTGGCCGACCTCGAAGGCACGACGGTCGGCGCGGCGCTGGACGCCATCGGCTATCGCGGGCCGGAACCCGCCCGCCCCTTCCCCGCCGACGCCTATTTCGAGCTGCATATCGAGCAGGGCCCGGTGCTGGAGCGCGAAGGCAAGCAGATCGGAGTCGTCACCGGGGGACAGGCCCAGGTCTGGTACGATGCGGTCGCCACCGGGCAGGACAGCCACGCCGGCACCACGCCCCCCAGCACGCGCCGGGACGCGCTGGTGTGCGCGGCGCGAGTGATCGACCTGGTGGACCGCATGATGCGCGCCCGCGGCGAAGACGGGCGGGGCACCGTGGGCCAGTTGGTCGTGGTGCCCAACAGCCGCAACGTCGTGCCCGGCGAAGTGCGGTTCAGCGTCGAGTTCCGGCATCCCGAGCAAGCCGAGATCGGCCGCCTGGCGGCGCAGTTCCCCCGCGAGGCCGGCTTCATCGCACGCGATTGCGGCGTGGAGCTGGCGCTGACCGAGCTGTTCCGCATCCCCGCTCAGCCGTTCGACCCTGGCTGCGTGGACCTGGTGCGCCAAGCCGCCGCCCGGCTGGGCTACTCCGCGCGGGAGATCGTTTCCGGCGCCGGGCACGACGCGGTGTATGTGGCGCGGCACGTGCCGACTGCGATGATCTTCACGCCTTGTAAAGACGGCCTCAGCCATAATGAGGCGGAGAGCATCGAACCCGCCGAAGCGGAGGCCGGATGCCAGGTGCTGTTCGAGGCGGTGCTGGCGCGGGCAAACCGGGTCTTGAGTTGACGGAGGCTGTTGGAGGCTGGGCTTGCCCGGGCGGCGAACCGCTTCTATAGCCGCGGCTTGCGGAGGCTCGATGGCAGGAACACGCGAACCCGAGACGCTCGCACCCGGCACGCCCACCCACGACGCTCAAACCCTCGCTGTCCAGGTCGCGATCCTTGCCCGGCCGGCCACGGTGGAGCGGCGCATGGCGGACGCCATCCGCGCGCTGGCGATCGACGCGGTGGAAGCCGCCGGGTCCGGCCATCCCGGCATGCCGATGGGCATGGCCGATGCCGCGACGGCGTTGTGGGCCCGCGTGCTCCGCTTCGACGTGAACGACCCCCGCTGGCCGGACCGCGACCGGTTCGTGCTGTCGGCCGGGCATGGCTCCATGCTGCTCTATGCCTTGCTGCACCTCACCGGGCACGCGGGCATGGAGTTGCGCGACCTCGCCCGCTTTCGCCAGCTCGACAGCCCGGCCGCCGGGCACCCCGAATACGGCGACCATCCCGCCATCGAGGCCACCACCGGCCCGCTCGGCCAAGGCTTCGCCACCGCGGTCGGCATGGCCTTGGGTGAACGCATGATGGCGGCGCGATTCGGCCGCAGCCTGGTGGACCACCGCACCTGGGTCATCGCGTCGGACGGCGACTTGATGGAGGGGATCAGCCACGAGGCGGCGGACCTCGCCGGGCATTTGCGGCTGGAGAAGCTGACGGTGCTGTGGGACGACAACAGCGTTTCCATCGACGGCGACACCGCCCTGTCGCAATCGGCCGACACCTTGAAGCGCTTCGCCGCTCACGGCTGGGCCACCAAGCGCGTGGACGGGCACGATGCCGGGCAGTTGGCAGCGGCCTTGTCGTTGGCAGTGCGGTCCAAAAAACCGACGCTGATCGCGTGCCGGACCGTGATCGGCTTCGCCGCTCCCACCAAGGCGGGGACCGCCGCCATGCATGGCAGCCCCCTCGGCGCCAGCGAGGCGGAGGCGGCCAAGCTGGCGCTGGACTGGCCGCACCCGCCCTTCGAGCTGCCGCCCGAGCTGGCCGCGCGATGGGCGGCCGCCGGAACGCGCGGCAACGCTTCGCGCCGGGCCTGGCTGAAGCGGCTAGCCAAGCATCCGTTGCGGGCCGAGTTCGAGCGCGTGGTCGCCGGCCGCCTGCCGGAAACCTGGCATGAGGGAATGGCTGCCCTGAAGGCCGAGCTTGCCGAGACCCGGCCGGTCCTGGCCAGCCGCGCCTCCAGCCAGCGCGCCATCGCGGCGCTCGCGGGCTGCATGCCGGAGCTGGTGGGCGGGTCCGCCGACCTCACCGCGTCCAACCTCACGCAAGGCCCGGGCATGGCGGCCATTTCGCCCGGCAGCTTTGGCGGCCGCTACGTCCATTTCGGCGTTCGCGAGCACGGCATGGCCGCGTGCCTGAACGGCATGGCGCTGCATGGCGGCTTGCTGCCCTATGCGGGCACGTTCCTCGCGTTCAGCGACTACATGCGCCCTGCGATCCGCCTCGCGGCCATGATGCAGCTGCGGGTGATCCATGTGTTGACGCACGACAGCATCGGGCTGGGCGAAGACGGGCCGACCCACCAGCCTGTGGAGCAGTTGGCCGGCCTGCGTGCCATGCCCGGCTTGCACGTGCTGCGCCCGGCCGATGCGGTCGAGACCGCCGAGTGCTGGGAACTGGCCGTGCGCCGTGCGGGTGGCCCCAGCCTGCTGGTGCTGTCGCGCCAGCCGCTGCCCGCGCTGCGGCAGGACGCGGCCGAGAATCGCTGCGCCCGCGGCGGCTATGTGCTGATGGAGGCCGATGGCGCGCGCCGGGCCACCCTGATCGCCACCGGCTCGGAGGTGGCCATCGCCGTCGAGGCGAGGCGGCTGCTGGCGGAGTGCGGCATTGCCGCCGCCGTGGTGTCGCTGCCCTGCTGGGAGCTGTTCGGGCAACAGGACGAGGGCTACCGGCTGGACGTGCTGGGCACCGCGCCGCGGGTGGGCATCGAGGCGGCCTGCGGCTTCGGCTGGGAGCGTTGGCTGGGCGATGCCGGCATGTTCATCGGCATGACCAGCTTTGGCGCAAGTGCTCCCTACCCCGACCTATACCGGCATTTCGGCATCACGCCGGAGGCCATCAGCACAGCCGTAAAGAAGCGGCTTCTGCCAAACTGAAGGGACAAGCAACATGGCCGTGAAGGTCGCCATCAACGGGTTCGGGCGCATCGGACGCCTGGTGCTGCGCGCCATCGTCGAGAGCGGACGGGACGACGTGGTGCCTGTCGCCATCAACGACCTGGGCAGCGTGGAAGCCAACGCCCACCTGCTGCGCTACGACAGCGTGCACGGCCGATTCCCCGGGACGGTGAGGGTCGACGGCGACGCGATCACCATCACCCATGGCGGCAAGACCTACGGCCCGATCAAGGTGACCGCCGAGCGGGAGCCCGCGAAGGTGCCCTATCAGGGCGTCGACGTGGCCATGGAGTGCACCGGGCGCTTCACCAGCAAGGAGGCGGCCACCGCGCTGATCCAGGGTGCGGGCGCCCGCAAGGTCCTGATCTCCGCCCCGGCGGACGGGGTGGACGCGACCGTCGTCTACGGCGTGAACCACAAGGTCATCACGCCCGAAATGACAGTCATCTCGAACGCATCCTGCACCACCAACTGCTTGGCGCCCTTGGCGATGGTGCTGCACGAGACGTTCGGCATCCTTCGCGGCTACATGGTCACCATCCACGCCTATACCAGTGACCAAAACATCCAGGACTCGCTTCATAAGGACCTGCACCGTGCCCGGGCGGCCGCGGTCAGCAGCATTCCCACCAGCACCGGCGCCGCCAAGGCAGTGGGTCTCGTGCTGCCGGAGCTGAAAGGCAAGCTCGACGGCACCGCGATCCGCATTCCGACCCCGAACGTGTCCCTGGTCAGCCTCGACGT
Organism: uncultured Acetobacteraceae bacterium; assembly: GCA_964235765.1. Lineage (GTDB taxonomy): Bacteria > Pseudomonadota > Alphaproteobacteria > Acetobacterales > Acetobacteraceae > JAVVHH01. Next base: position 134,163 of record CAXSDH010000002.1, on the reverse strand, counting down.
GAACCTGCGCGAGCAGGCGACCGTGCAGCAGATCAACGACGCCATGAAGGCGGCGAGCCAGGGCGCGTTGCGCGGCGTGCTTGATTACAGCACGGAAAAGCTGGTCAGCATCGATTTCAACCACCAGCCGGCATCCTGCACGTTCGACGCCACGCAGACCGCCGTCGTGGACGGGCAGCTCGCCCGCGTCATGGGCTGGTATGACAATGAGTGGGGCTTCAGCAACCGCATGGTCGACACCGCCGCCGTGTTCGGCAGCCTGTAGGCGTGCCGGTCCGCACGCTCGACGGCGTGGCCGTCGCGGGGCGGCGCGTGCTGCTGCGCGCGGACCTCAACGTCCCGGTCCGCGATGGGCGCATCTCCGACCTGACGCGGATCGAGCGGTTGTCACCCACGATCCGGGAGCTGTCGGCGGCGGGCGCGCGGGTCATCGTATGCAGCCACTTCGACCGGCCGAAGGGCCGGCGCGTGGCGGAAATGTCGCTCCGGCCGGTGGCTGCCGCCTTGGGCGAAGTGCTGGGCCGGGAGGTCGCCTTCGCCGAGGACTGCGTGGGCGACGTGGCGCGCAGGGCGGTGGACGCTCTGTCTCAGGGCGATGTTCTGTTGCTGGAGAACACGCGGTTTCACGCCGGCGAGGAGGCGAACGACCCCCTGTTCGCGCGGGAGCTTGCAGCCTTGGCGGAGCTGTATGTCCACGACGCCTTCTCCGCCGCGCACCGCGCGCACGCCAGCACGGAGGGGGTCGCGCACCTGCTGCCGGCCCATGCCGGCCGCCTGATGCAGCAGGAGTTGGAGGCGCTCCATACCGCGCTCGGCAACCCCGCCCGGCCGGTTTGCGCCATCGTCGGCGGCAGCAAGGTTTCGACCAAGCTGGAGCTGCTCGGCAACCTGGTCCGGCGCGTGGACATCCTGGTCATCGGCGGGGCGATGGCGAACACGTTCCTGGCCGCCGAGGGCGCGGAGGTCGGCCGCAGCCTGCAGGAGGCGGACATGCACGGGACCGCGCGGGACATCCTGGCCGAAGCCAAGCGGGCCGGCTGCGACGTCGTGCTGCCGACCGATGCCGTTGCTGCGCGCGAGTTCAAGCCGAACCCGGCCACCGAAATCGTCTCCGCCCGCGCCATTCCTGCCGGTTCGATGATGCTGGACGTGGGCCCTGCTACGGTGCAGGCGCTCAAGGACCGCCTGCCGGAAATCCGCACCCTTGTCTGGAACGGACCTTTGGGCGCGTTCGAGACCCCGCCGTTCGACGCAGCCACCACGGCCTTGGCTCATGCGGTGGCCGACGCCACGGCCCAGGGCGCATTGCGCAGCGTGGCCGGCGGCGGTGACACGGTGTCGGCACTGCGCCACGCCGGGGAAATCGAGCGCTTCACATACGTGAGCAGCGCCGGAGGCGCCTTCCTCGAATGGTTGGAGGGCAAAACGCTGCCGGGCGTGGCTGTATTGGAGGCGAACGAAAAACATTGACGATGCGCTGGCGTTAACCAATTCTCAATGCATGCGGTTTACAGTCCTCCACATGCTCTCAACCAACTCCCTCCAGGCGTTCTCGGGCGCCGCGACCACCTCTCCCCTGAACCGGCCTGGCCCGGTCCGGCTCGTGCGCGAGCAGCAGGACCAGAAACAGGCGGCGCCCAGCCAAAGGCCGGCCCTGCCGAACGCCATGCCGGCCTTGCCGCCGCCACGGGGGTCGTTGCTCAACCTTTCGATCTAGCCGCCCCCAGTTCAGCGCCCCCTTAGTTCAGCGCCGCGGCGACCCAGGCGGCCCACATCAACGCGGCCCGGTCTCCGCCGCGCCGGGCGACGACCTGTATCCCCAGCGGCATCCCATCCGGCCCGGTCCCCGCTGGCACCGTCACGCACGGCACATGCAGGCTGGTCCAGAGGAAGTTGAAGGCGGCGTCACCCGTCCATTCCAGACCGACCGGCGCCTGACCCGGCGCCGCCGGCGTGAGCAGGATGTCGAAATCGCCCATCGCTCCCGCGAACTCTCCCTGTAGCCTGCGAAATACCCCCTGCGCCTCGACCAGCAACGAGGCCGGCTGCGACAAACCCCACTCCATGCGCTCGCGCAGCACCGGGCTCAGCTTGTCGCGGGCATGGTGCAGTTCCCAACCGAGGGCCCGTGCGCTCTCGGCGTTCATCACCACGCTATGCGCGGCCTCCACGGCGTCGAACGCTTCGGGCAACTCGAACGCACGAACCTCCGCCCCCGCACGCGCCAGTGCAGAGGGCGCCGCTTCCATCAACGCCTGGGTTTCGGGCAATGCCTTCCCCCACGCGGGCGAGCGGCAAATGCCGATCCGGGGCGCGCGGCCCGGCGGCGCCTCAGGGTCGCCCAAGTCGAGGCCCGTCACCGCTTCCGTGAGCAAGGCGCAGTCCGCCACGCTGCGCGCCATTACGCCGACCGTATCGAGGCTGTCGGACATGAGCTTCATTCCCATCCGGTTGATGGTGCCGAAGCTCGGCTTGTAACCGACCACGCCGCAATAGGCGGCGGGCCGGATCACGCTGCCAGCGGTCTGCGTGCCATAGGCCAGGGGAAAGTAGCCTGCCGCGACGCCGGCCGCCGAGCCGCTGCTGGAGCCACCCGGCGTGCGCATGGGGTCGTGCGGGTTGGTGGTCGGGCCGGAATGCCGGGTCGCGAACTCCGTCGTGACTGTTTTGCCGACCACCACCGCCCCGGCCGCCCGGGCCCAGGCCACGCAAGCCGCGTCTGCCCGCGGCCGGTGCCCGCGCCAGATGCTGGAATTGTACTCGCTCGGCATGTCGGAGGTGTCGATCACGTCCTTCACGCCGATTGGCACGCCGTGCAGGGCGCCGGGGGGCGGGCGGATAGCCGCGGCTTGGGCCGGGTCGAGGTAGGCCATGGCGCGCACGACCGGCTCGCGCGCCGCGATGCGGGCCAGACACGCTTCCAGCAGCGCGGCCGGTTTCAGCGTGCCGGCGCGAATCGCCTGTGCGGCGGCGGTGGCGGTGAGGTCGGCGGGGTCGGCCATCGATGTCGCTCTTTCAGTGCGCCGATAGGCTGGCGCAGTTGGGGGTGCAGGTCCATCTTCAAGGCCTCATGCCACACGCCCCATCCTCCGTCCGCGTCGCCCAGGCCAGGGATGGCACGGTGACCTACCTCGTCGATGCCACGCCGGACGCGCTCCCCCCGGTCCGGAGCCGCGATCTTGAGGCGGCGTGGGATGCGGCGCGCGAGGCGGCCGCCGGGTCCGAATGGGGCTATCCGCGCCTGTTTCGCTTCCGCCAGCCGGACGGCAGCACGACGGACCTCGCCCTCTCCGACCGGGACGCACGATGCTGGGCGGGCGCCGTCGACCAGACGACGGGCATGCAAACGCCTTACGGCCTCTCGCTCTGCCTGCGGCTTCTCGCTCTTGTCGACCTGCTGGCGCGCGCGCCGTGGACCCCGATGCTGTGCCGGATCGGCCGGGCTGGCGCGGCACTCGATCCGTTGCTCGTCCACACGGCTGCGACGGCCCCATTGACGAACCAGGCCGCGTTCGATGAAACGGCATTCCGTGCAAGGCTCGATTGCGTCGCCGCGCCGGCGCCGGCCGGTCCTTTGCCCTCATCAGGAGCCACCGCATGATCCGCCCACCCTTACGCCTGGCGCTCGCGCTGTTACCGCTGCTGGCGTCTGCGTGCCAGCAACCAACCGCCCGGTCGCGTGCCGACGCGGCCACGAAGGCCGACTGCCGGGCTGCCGTGGACCGGGTGTATGCCGCGCAAAATCGCGGCGATCTCTCTCGAAGCGACCAGCGGGACAGCCCGTTCTCCGCAAGCTACGTGTCCGGCATCACCACGCGCGGGCTGGCTTCGCGGTATGGGCGGGACAACATGGTGTCCTCGTGCGTGAGCAGCGCCGGAGAGAACGGCGCAGCCGTGCCCGACACCGGCACCGGCCCAACCTTCAGCCCCGTCGCGCGCTAGGCACGCCGTTGCCCGTCTGGGACGGGCATCCTACAAGCGCCGGACCGCAACGAGAAAGGCCGCGACATGAGCAAGATCATCCGCACCGACCCGAGCAAGGTGCTGGCCAAGGCCGTCGAGTATCACGGCTTCGTATTCTGCCAAGGCGTCACTGCCCAAGACCTCAGCAAGGACATCGTGGGCCAGACCAAGGAGGTGCTCGCGGGCATCGACGCCATTTTGGAGACGCACGGCACCGACAAGACCCGGCTGCTGCAAGCCCAGATCTGGCTCAAGGACATCCGCGATCGGGACGCGATGAACGGCGTATGGATCGAGTGGCTGCCCGATGGCGGCGCCCCTGCCCGGGCATGCGTTCAGGCCAACATGGCCGACCCGCGCCACCTCGTGGAGATCATGGTAACCACCTGCAAGTAGTCTCGAACGGGTAGGGTAAGCAGCCTAAAGTGGCTCATCAGCGACACTGTCGCTTTTGAGCCACACGCCAGTTTTATTAGTTACGCATTCCAATCACCTGTCCGTGAATGGGACTGTGGTCCTGAAATCATCGCTTATCCACAGGGCTGTTTTGCGGAAATACTTCGTGAGCGACGCAACCGGCGGATAAGCGGTTGCAGAGGCCTTAGGTCTGGACATACCCCTTAGCTCACGAAGCGGTGACCAAAAGGGGTGCGACATGACTGCAAAACGGCTCGGCGGGCGGATCGTGATCCTGGGTGCAGCCCTCCTGTTTGGTGCCCCTTTCGCGATACAGCCCGCAGATGCGGCGCGCACCAAGTCGCACCACGGCAGCGGCGCCCGCAGCGCACGGGTGATACAGGCAGGAATGTCATATTCCTACGCCTCGAACGCCGGCTGGGGCCGTTCAGTCACACGGTACGGGCGTGTGGGCGGCGGGCTCCAATGCGTGCCCTTCGCGCGCGAGAACACCGGCATCGAACTCTCCGGCAACGCAGCCACCTGGTGGGGCAACGCCCAAGGCGTCTATGAACGCGGCGCCCGCCCCGAAGTCGGCAGCGTCCTCAACTTCCGCGCCAACGGCCGCATGCGCATGGGCCATGTGGCCGTCGTCACCAACGTCGTCGGCAGCCGCAATATCGAAATCGATCACGCCAACTGGGCCGGACCCGGCGCCGGGCGCGGCGGCATCAGCCGCAACATCACCGTCGTCGATGTATCCGAGCGGAACGATTGGAGCGCCGTCCGCGTCGGCCTCGGCAGTTCCGGCGACTACGGCAGCATCTATCCCACCTATGGCTTCATCTACGACCGCCCGGACCACGGCACCATGGTCGCCAATGCCGGCCTACCCAGCGCCGGAACGGCGCCCGTGCTGAACGCCGCGCCGCGCGACCTGCGTCCGGCCAGCGACCGCTACGCCGCCAGCACGGCCGCTACGGAAATCGAGGAAGTGGCCGAGGCCGGCGACGACGCCCAACCGCGCAGCCGCCGCCACTCCGCGCGCCACGCCCGCACGAGCACCGCCAAGGCAAGCGTGATCCGCGTTCACGCCCACGCCGTGCGCGCTACAACCCACTTCACCTCGTCCCATGTCGCCACGTCCCACGTCGCCACGTCCCGTGTCGCCCCCTCCCACACCGCCCGGCGCCACCGCTTCTAAGCGCCGGCGCCGGCCGCGGGGGCGGTCCGTCTCAGCAGCTTGGCGCTGACTGTCCCCGGCCCTACCGTGCGACCCGCCCTGAGAGCGAGGCCGCAGTGTCCGAGTCCGCCGAAGCCTTCCTGTCCGCCCGCAACCTGCTGCTGCGCCATCGGGGAGACCTGGAGCGGGCGCGGCAGGAGTTCCGGTGGCCCGTGCTTGACCGGTTCAACTGGGCGCTGGACTACTTCGATTGCATGGCCTCCGGCAACGACGCCGCCGCGCTGCGCTTCATTGGCCCGGACGCGCTCGACGAAAGCATCTCCTTCGCCGCGCTGGCCGCACGCTCGAACCAGGTCGCCAACCACCTGCGCGCCCTTGGGGTGCGGCGAGGCGACCGCATCCTGCTGCTGCTCGGCAATGTGCGTCCGCTTTGGGAAGCGATGCTGGCGGCGATGAAGCTCGGCGCGGTGGTGATCCCGGCCACCACGATGCTGACCGAGGACGACCTGCGGGACCGCTTCACCCGCGGCGGGGTGCAGCACGTCATCGCCGCCGGGGAACTCGCGCCGAAATTCGCCGCCTTGCCCGGCGGCTACACCCGCATCGCCGTGGGCGGCGCCCCGGGCTGGGTCGCATTCGAAGACGCAGATCTGGCCGCCCCCGAATTCACGCCAGATGGCGAGACCGGGGCGAACGACCCGTTGCTGCTATACTTCACCTCCGGCACGACCTCGAAGCCCAAGCTGGTGCTGCATAGCCACCAGAGCTATCCGGTGGGTCACCTCTCCACGATGTTCTGGATCGGGCTGCAGCCGGGCGACGTGCATCTGAACATCTCGTCCCCGGGTTGGGCCAAGCACGCCTGGTCCAGCTTCTTCGCGCCCTGGAACGCTGAGGCAACCATCCTGATCCTCAACCAGCCCCGTTTCGACGCGAAGCACCTGTTGCGCGTGCTGGACCAGGCGCGCGTGACCACGTTCTGCGCGCCGCCCACCGTGTGGCGCATGCTGGTGCAGGAAGACCTGACCGCAAGCCCGGTGCATCTCAAGGAGGTCGTGGCCGCCGGCGAGCCGCTCAATCCTGAGGTGATCGAGCGCGTGCGCCAGGCCTGGGGCGTGCTGATCCGCGACGGCTATGGGCAGACGGAGACGACGCTGCAGGTCGCCAACACGCCGGGCCAATCGGTCACGCCGGGTTCGATGGGCCGGCCGCTGCCGGGCTACACAGTGCGGCTGGTCGATCCCGACGGCGGGGACGCCGAGGAAGGCGAGATCGCCCTCTCGCTCGACCCGGCGCCTCTAGGCCTAATGCAGGGATATTTGCGGGAGGACGGCACGGTGCAGGCGCCCTGCGGCCCGTTGTATCGCACCGGCGACGTGGCGATGCGCAACCAGGATGGTAGCCTGACCTATGTCGGCCGCGCCGACGACGTGTTCAAATCGAGCGGCTACCGCATCAGCCCGTTCGAGCTGGAGAGCGTGCTGATTGAGCATCCCGCCGTGGCCGAGGCGGCCGTGGTGCCCTCCCCCGACCCGACGCGCACCGCGCTGCCCAAGGCGTTCGTGGCGCTTGCCGAGGGGTTCGAGCCCGATTCGGGCACCGCGGACAGCATCTTCCTGCATCTGCGAGAGCGGCTGGCGCCCTACAAACGGATCAAACGGCTCGAGTTCTACGAGTTGCCCAAGACGATCTCCGGCAAGATCCGCCGCGTGGAATTGCGGCGGCTCGAGGCCAGCCGGCGCGCGGCCGGGGAAGCTGGCGCTGCCGAATTCCTTGAACAGGGCCGCTGACGCCCGGGTTACGCGCCCTACGTCACGAGATTCCGCGGCGTCTGCCCGGCCAGCACGGCATCGATCCCGTCCAGCACGAGGTGGCCCATTGCGTCCCGCGTCTCGGTCGTGGCGCTGCCGAGATGCGGCAGCAGGACCACGTTCTCCAGCGCCAGATAGCCCGGATCGATCTGCGGCTCACCATTATAGACGTCGAGCCCAGCCGCCGCCACCCAGCCCGACTTCAGCGCCGCGATCAACGCGCCGTCGTCGATCAGGGTGCCGCGGGCCGCGTTGGCCACCACGGCGCCGCGCGGCAGCTTGCCGATCCGCTCCGCGTTCAGCCAATGCCGCGTGCCTTCGCCGCCGGGCGCGTGCAGGGACAGCACGTCGCACACCGGCAGGAAACTCTCATCGTTGTCGTGGAACGTGGCGCCTTGCTCCAGCTCGGGCGGCAGCCGCGCCTGGTCGCGGTAATGCACCTGCATGCCGAAGCCACCAGCCATGCGCACCAGCTCCCGCCCGATGCGCCCCATGCCGAATATGCCGAGCCGCCGGCCTGACACGAGCGTCCCCAGAAGTTGGGTCGGCGCCCAGCCGTTCCACTGCCCGGCGCGGATCATCCGCTCGCCCTCGCCAGCCCGCCGGGCCGCGGCAAGGATCAGCAGCATCGCGCATTCCGCAGTGGCGATGCTCAGCACGTCCGGCGTGTTCACTACCGGAATGCCGCGCGCGCGGGCGGCCGCGACGTCGATGTGGTCGAACCCCACGCTGAAGGTGCCGATCACGCGAACGCTATCCGGCAGCTTGCCGATGACCGCCGCATCCAGCTTTTCCGCCGGGCAGCACAGCACGGCGGAGGCGCCGGCGGCGCGGGAATGGATGTCGGACGCGGTTACCGGAGCATCACCGCCGCTCAACCGAGCGACGTAATCCCGGGCGGCGCGTGCCTCGATGGCCGGCGGCAGCCGCCGGGTCACCATAACGATCGGCTTGGTCATGACGTTCAGCTCCCACGCTGCCGGCTGTGCGCCTGCGATTGGCGGCATGATGGCCGGGGTTGCCGCGCCGCGGAAGGGGCGGCAGGCTGTGCGGATGCAGCATGCGCGCCTGGCCGTCGATATCGGCGGCACCTTCACCGACTTGGCGCTCGAGCACGGCGCGCGCCGGGTCACCGCCAAGGTCCTGACCACCCCGGCCGAGCCCGAGCGCGGGGTGCTCGACGGCGTGGCCGCAATATTGCGCGATGCCGGGCTCGCGCCGGCGGAGATCGGCATCCTGGTGCACGGCACCACGCTGGCCACCAACGCCATTATCGAGCGCAAGGGCGCCCGCACCGCACTGGTCACCACGCAGGGGTTCCGCGACGTGCTGGCCCTGGGCAATGAGAGCCGTTACGACCAGTACGACCTGAACATCGCCCTGCCGCAGCCCTTGGTGCCCCGCTATCTGCGCTTGCCAGTGCCCGAACGGCTCGACAATGAAGGCCGCGTGCTGCTGCCGCTCGACGAGCACGCGGTGCTGGCGCTGGCGCCCGTGCTGCAGCGCGAGGGGGTGCAGAGCGTGGCCGTCGGCTTCCTGCACAGCTTCGTCAACCCGGCCCATGAACGGCGGGTCCGCGACATCCTGGCCGACGCCTTGCCCGGCGTGCCGGTGTCCCTTTCCTGCGAGGTCTCGCCCGAGATGCGGGAATGGGAACGGTTCAGCACCACCGCGGCCAACGCCTACGTGCAGCCGCTGATCGCAGGCTATCTCGGCCGGCTCGGCGCGGGCCTGCGCGCCATGGGCGTCGGCGCCCCCGTGTTCCTGATGCTGTCGGGCGGCGGGCTGACCACCATCGAAACCGCCTGCCGCTTTCCGATCCGCCTGGTGGAAAGCGGCCCGGCGGGCGGCGCCATCTTCGCGGCCGACATCGCCCGCATCTGCGGCCTCGATCAGGTGCTGAGCTTCGACATGGGCGGCACCACGGCCAAAGTCTGCCTGATCGACAACTTCCAGCCGCAGGCCTCCCGCACGTTCGAGGTCGCGCGGGTCGGCCGGTTCAAGCGCGGCTCCGGCCTGCCGCTGCGGATCCCGGTGATCGAGATGGTCGAGATCGGCGCGGGCGGCGGCAGCATCGCCGGGGTGGACGCGCTCGGGCGCATCGGCGTGGGCCCGGAGAGTGCGGGCGCCGATCCAGGCCCGGCCTGCTACGGCCGTGGCGGAGCCCTGCCCGCCGTGACCGACGCGAACCTCGTGCTCGGCCGCTACGACCCCGAACGCTTCGCCGGCGGCGCAATGCGCCTGCACCTCGGCCCCGCCCGCCTGGCCCTGGTCTCCGCCATCGGCGAACCGCTGGGCCTCGACGACGGGATGGCCGCACTGGGCGTGGTCGAGATGGTGGACGAGAACATGGCGAACGCCGCCCGGGTGCACGCCATCGAAAGCGGCAAAACCTACGCCGGCCGCACGCTGATCGCCTTCGGCGGCGGCGGCCCGGTGCATGCGTGCCGGGTCGCCGAGAAAATCGGCATCACGCGCGTACTGGTGCCGATCGGCGCCGGGGTGGGCAGCGCGATCGGCTTCCTGCGGGCGCCGGTCGGCTACGAAGTGGTGCGCAGCCTCTACCAGCGCCTCAGCCGGTTCGACGCGCCAGCGGTAAACGCCTTGTTGCGGGACATGGCGGCGGAGGCCGACCGGGTGGTCGCCCAGGGCAGCTTCCAGGCGCAAACGCGACAGACACGGCTTGCCTACATGCGCTACGTCGGCCAAGGGCACGAGATTCCGGTCGCGTTGCCGTTGCATGACATGCGCGACGCCGACGTGGCCGCCCTGCGCGCCGCCTTCGACGCGGAATACGCCAGGTTCTACGACCGCCCCGTTCCGGGCTCGGATGTCGAGGTAATGAGCTACGCCGTGACGATCGCCACGGTCCCCGCCGCCACGGAGGAGGCCGACGCCACCGAGGCCACCCCCGTGCCGCCGGCCCGGCCCGGCCACGACCGGAAGCAGCGCGTGCGCGATACGGCGACGGGCGAGGAGGCGGACTGGACGGTGCATGACCGCGCCACCCTAGCCGCTGGCGCCACCGTGGCCGGCCCCGCCATTATTGCGGAGGACGAGACCAGCACGCTGATCGGCCCCTTTTGGCAGGCGAGCGTGGACGCACGAGGCTTCCTGGATCTACGGCGGGAGACGCTGGCATGAACCCCCTGGCTGACATTCAGCGCCAAGTCATGTGGAATCGGCTGCTCGCGGTGGTCGAGGAACAGGCGCAGACCATGATCCGAACCGCGTTCAGCACCACCGTGCGCGAAGCGGGTGACCTCTCCGCCGGCATTTTCGACCTGCAGGGGCGCATGCTGGCCCAGGCCGTCACTGGCACGCCCGGCCATGTGAACAGCATGATGGAGAGCGTGGGCCATTTCCTGCGCAAGTTTCCAGTGGGCGCCATGCATGAGGGCGACCACCTTATCACCAACGACCCCTGGCTCGGCACCGGGCACCTGCACGACCTGACCGTCGTCACCCCCGCCTTCCACCGGGGCCGGCTCGTCGCCTTGTTCGCCAACACGGCGCATGTGATCGACGTGGGCGGCCTCGGCATGGGGCCGGAAGGCCGCTCCGTGTTCGAGGAGGGGCTCTATATCCCGATCGTCAAGTGCTTCGAGCGCGGACGGCCCAACGAGACCTTCTTCGACTTCCTGCGCGCCGGCACCCGGCTGCCGGTCGAGCTGGAAGGCGATGTCTATTCCTTATGCGCCTGCAACGACGCCGGCGCCCGCCGCCTGGTCGGCATGCTGGACGAATTCAAGCTGGAAGGCATCGATGCCTTGGCCGAGTTCATCCTCGAGAGCAGCGGTCGCGCGACCCTGGCCGAGATCGCCAAGCTGCCGCCGGGCCGCTTCGGCGCCGAGATCTGGTCGGACGGCTATGAGCGGCCGGTGAAGCTGGCTGCGCGCATGACCATCGCCGAGGGCGGGATCGAGGTAGATTTCGAGGGCACCTCCGGCCTGTCCGGGCGCGGCATCAACGTGCCCGCCGCCTATACCCGCGCCTATGCAAGCTTCGGGATCAAGTGCGTCGTGGCGCCGGACATCCCGAACAACACGGCCAGCCTCGCCCCGTTTCGCATGCGCATTCCCGAAGGTTGCATTCTCAACGCACCCCGGCCGTCGGCTGTCGCGGTGCGGCACGTGGTCGGGCAGTTGCTGCCGGACCTGATGATGGGCTGCCTGCACCAGGCCGTGCCCGAGCGCGTGACCGCCGAGGGCTCGTCCTGCTTGTGGAACCCGCCCTTGCGGGGCGGCCCCATCGTCTCCGGCCAGAATTCGCCGCTGGTCGATTTCGAAGTCATCACCTTCAATTCCGGCGGCACCGGCGCGCGGCCGGGCCGGGACGGACTGGACGGCACCGCCTTCCCATCCGGCGTGCGCACCATGCCGGTGGAGGCGACGGAGAACGTGGCGCCGGTGGTGTTCTGGCGGAAGGAGCTGCGGCCCGATAGCGGCGGCGCCGGCCGCACCCGCGGCGGCTTCGGCCAAATCATGGAGATCGGCGCCAAAGGCGACGCCGAGTTCGCCTGCAATGCCGTATTCGACCGCGTCGCCCACGCTCCCCGCGGCCGTGATGGCGGGCACGACGGGGCGCCCGGCGTGGTGCGGCTACGCAGCGGCGCCCTGCTGCGCACCAAAGGATATCAGGTGATCCCGACCGGGGACCGCTTGGTCCTCGAACTGCCCGGCGGCGGCGGCATGGGCCCGCCCGGGCTGCGAGATCCCGCCGCCGCCGCCAAGGACATCCGCGACCAACTCGTCACCGTGGGAGAGTGACATTCGAGCAACACTACCCAAGGTTGGTGTGACATCTCTGCAAGGCTTATTGCAGCCCGCCGGACGTGGCGCGATGATTGGGCGTTCGGGACCGCCGAGCCCCGCATCGCCGACGATCGAGAGTACATCCATGTCCACCCGCAAGTTTCTGTCCATCACCCTGGCCGCCGCGCTGTTGTCCGCCCCCTTTGCCGTGACCGCCGACGCCGCGACCCGCACCCGCCACCCCGTCCGCCACGCGATGAAGCCAGTCAAGTCCGGCCATCGCATGGCGTCCAGCCGTATGGCCCCCCGTGACGGCGGTTCCGCCGCCGTCGACGCCCTTAATGATCAAGCGCTGGCCCGCGCCCGCGGCGCAGCGCAGTAAAAAGTAAGCTTGGCCCGGCGGCCTGCTTCCAAGTAGGCCGCCGACTCCAGCATGGCGACTCCAACATGCAGTTCGATTTCGCAAAGCTTTCGGCCCGGGACCGCTACAAGCTCCTGGTCGCGACCGTAGTTCCCCGCCCGATCGCCTGGGTGGTGACGCAGGACCCGCAAGGCGTGCTGAACGCTGCGCCCTACTCCTTTTTCAACGTGTTCTCCGGCGATCCGCCCGTCGTGGTGATCGGCATCGGCGGCCGCGAGCCAGGCGACGCCAAAGACACCGGCGGGAATATCCGGCGCAACCAGCAATTCGTGGTCAACCTAGTTGGGCAAGCCAACGCCGAGGCGATGAACGTGACCGCGATCGACTTTCCGCCGGAGGTCGACGAAATTGCCCAGGCCGGATTGCACACGCTCCCCAGCCTGCACGTGGCGCCGCCCCGCATCGCCGAGAGCCCGGTGGCAATGGAATGCGAACGGTTGGCCACGCTGGAAATCGGCAGTGACCGCGCGCTCGTTCTCGGCCGCGTGCTGGCGATGCACGTCGCCGACGAGGCGGTGCTGGATGCAGCACGCTGCTACATCGATACGCCGAAGCTCGAACTGATCGGGCGCATGCATGGTGCTGGCTGGTACGCGCGGACGACGGACCTGTTCGAGATGCCGAGGATCAAAGTGGACGAGTGGCCGGTCCGCTAAGGCTTGCGCTTTTAGAACAAGCCCTCGACCATCCCGTCGGCGCCAAGGTGGATCGCGTTCGCCGCGGGCACGCGCGGCAGGCCAGGCATCGTCATGATGTCCCCGCACACCGCCACGACGAAGCCGGCGCCTGCCGAGAGACGCACTTCCCGAACCGGCAACAAGTGGCCTTCTGGCGCACCGAACGCCGTTGGATCGGCACTGAAGCTATATTGCGTCTTGGCGAAACACACGGGCAGCCCGCCGAAACCCGCCCTTTCAAAGCTTTCTAGGCGTTTGCCGACCGCGGCGGGAATGGAGACGTCGGCTGCATGGTAAATCTCCCGGGCCACGGTCTTCAACTTGTCGATCAGGCTCATGGTATCCGGATACAGCGGCGCAAAGCGCGCCGTGCCGCCCTCGATTCGGGACAGTACCGCGCGGGCCAACTCCGTCGCCCCCGCCGCGCCGTCGGCCCAATGGGTGCAGAGAATGGCGTCTACACCCCGAGCCGCCATCGCCTCCTGGACCACCGCGAACTCCGCGTCGGTGTCGGAGGTGAATTGATTGAGCGCCACCACGACGGGCAGACCGAATTTCCTCATGTTCTCGACATGTCGCGCTAGATTCGCCATGCCTCGGCCGACCGCGGCCGGGTCTTCGCGCCCCAGGTCGGCCTTGGCGACTCCGCCGTGCATCTTCAGCGCGCGCAGCGTGGCAACCACCACAGCACAGGAGGGCGAGAGCCCGGCGCTGCGGCATTTGATGTCCAGGAACTTCTCCCCGCCCAGGTCGGCGCCGAACCCTGCCTCGGTCACGACCACGTCGGCGAGTTTCAGCCCGAGCCGCGTCGCCATCACTGAATTGCAGCCATGGGCGATGTTGGCAAAGGGCCCGCCATGGATGAGCGCCGGCGAGCCGTCGAGCGTCTGCACCAGGTTCGGCGCAAACGCATCGCGCAGCAGCGCTGCCATGGCGCCGACGGCCTCCAGGTCTGCCGCGGTCACCGCCGACCCGTCCCGCCGCGACGCGACCTGCATGCGGCCTAGCCGAGCCTGCAAGTCATCGAGGTCGCGGGACAGGCAGAACACCGCCATCACCTCGCTCGCGACGATGATGTCGAACCCATCCTCCCGCGGCGCGCCGTTCGACACGCCGCCGAGACCGTTGACAATGCCCCGCAACGCCCGGTCGTTCATGTCCAGCGCCCGCCGCCACGTGACCCGGCGCGGATCGATGCCCAGCGCATTCCCCCAATAGAGGTGATTATCCAGCAAAGCGGCTAACAAATTGTTAGCGCTGGTAATGGCGTGAAAATCCCCGGTGAAGTGGAGATTGATCTCATCCATTGGGGCCACCTGTGACCGCCCGCCGCCAGTGGCCCCGCCCTTCATTCCAAAGCACGGACCGAGGGACGGTTCGCGAAGGCATATCATCGCCCGCGTGCCGATGTGGTTCAGCGCGTCGCCAAGTCCGATCGTGGTGGTAGTCTTGCCCTCGCCCGCCGCCGTTGGGCTGATGCCGGTTACCAACACCAGCTTGCCATCCGGCCGACCCGCCTGGGCTGCAATGAACTCCAGCGCGACCTTGGCCTTTAAGCGGCCATAAGGCTGCAGTGCATCGGCGGGAATACCAGCTTTTTCAGCGATTTCGGCGATCGGCCGCAGTATGGCAGCACGCGCCACGGCCAAGTCGGTCGACATCAGGCGGCCTTCCGCGCTTGGACGCCTATTTCCGCAAGCGTTTCGCCCATCGCCGCTACGGCTCGGCGCATATCCTCGGGAGTGACCGCCCCGATGCAGCCGACACGGAAGCTCGGCTGCTCGGTATTGTAGAAATTGCTGATCAGCACCCCCCGGCGCTTCAACCCGTCCACAAAGCGTTGCAGGGCCCATGCCGGATCCTGCGGCGCATCCACGTTCAATACGATCGGACCCTGCAACTCCGGCGGGAGCGAGGGTGACAGGCCCAGCGCCCGCAGGCCGTCATACAATGCTCGCATATTGGCTGTGTAGCGCACGAGTCGTGCAGGCTGGCCTCCCTCGGCGTCGAACAGATCGAGCGCTACGTCGAAGGCCGCGACGACGCCGGCCGCTGGGGTGAAGCGATGCGCGCCGGGCGCGCGCTTGTAGTGCGCATGAATGTCGGAGAGGTCGAATGACCAACTTCCCGCATTCCCGGCACAAGCCTCGAGACGCTCGGCCGGGGCGACCGTGAACGAGGCGCCGGGTAAGCCTTCGAGACACTTATTCGAGGTAAACGAGACGCTGTCGACCATTGGCAGCGCACCGATGTCGAATGGGAGCGCGCCCAGCGCAGAGACGGCGTCGATGATCACCCTGCGCCCGGCTTGCCCCGCTGCCTCGGCGAGCGCGGGAACGTCGTGAACGATGCCCGTCGAGGTCTCGCTATAGACCAGCGCCACGTGGCTGATGCTGGGATCGTGCTCCAGCGCCTCGCGCAGCAGTTGCGGGTTGACTTGGCGGTCGGGCGGCACGTTGAACGGCACGGCGACCCGGCCTGCTTCCGTTGCAAGACGCTCGATCCGATCGGCATACTGGCCCGATTTCGGCAAGAGAATACGCCCGGCCGGAGGGACAAACGTCCGGCATGCGGCTTCCAATGCGAAATGCCCGCAACCTTGGAGGATTAGCGCGGCGTGTTCGCCCGCTCGCCCGCCCGCAAGCTTCAGCACCCGATCCCGCACACGGCTAACGAGACCGCGGAAGTCGTTGTCCCAAGGCGCATAATCCTGGGCGGCGGCTCGCTTTACCGCATCATGCGTGGTGACCGGTCCCGGGATTAGTAGAAGCATGGCTCGACCTGCAGCTTGAGGATAAGTGGTTAAGGCGTGGATTGCCGAAGGGATCAACCCCGTTTCGCGCGCCGAGGCGTTGCAGTAGGGTGCCTGCGATGAACTCCCCGCTTCCTCTGCCCGACTGGGTACCCTGGTGGGTACACTTGGTCCTGCTCGTTACCATGCTGCTGTTCGGGCTGCTTTTTGTCCTTATGCCGTTCAGCGTGTTTGGCGTGAAAGGCCGGCTGGAAAGTGTCGACGCGCGGCTGGACGAGATACAAGGTGAGATCCGCAGCCTGTCGCTCCGCCTGCCCGAACCCTCGCTGGCCGATTCCGAGGAGGATGCACGCCCGCGGTCCCGGTCAGATCTCCGTCCCCCGATCCCGCCAGCGCCCGTGAGCGTCGATCGGGGTCCGGCGGCCGTTGCAAGACCTGGACGCACGGAGCCAAGGCTCTACTAGCCTGCTTGCGTCGGCATCGATGGGCTGTGTTGATATCAAGCAGTTCCGTCGCGGGCTGCAGGAGTTGGAAATGGGCGTGGGCTTCGTGCCGAAGGAACTCGAGCTTGCGGAAGTTTTGCGCCGGCATGGCGCGCATGTCTAGTTTGGCCGCGCTTCCGGTGCCGCCCTATTTTGCCGAACCGCCGCGCCGAATCGCTTTTGCGGCCGCGCCCACACCGCAGGCCTGGGACAGCCGGGTCAGGATGGTGAACCGATACGGCGACCACCCGATAGAGGGCGCCGAGGTCATCGTCTGCCTGGGTGGCGACGGATTCATGCTGGAAACCTTGCATCGGCTCTTGAGCACGACCGCACGCACCCCGGTGTATGGCATGAACTGCGGCTCGGTCGGTTTCTTGATGAACGGTTTTGCCGAAGACGGTTTGTCGCTCAGGCTGAGCCGCGCACAGGCCGCCATCTTGCACCCCCTGCGGATGCATGCCGTAACGATGGCCGGGGCTGTCGAGGAGGCACTGGCGCTGAACGAGGTCTCGCTGCTTCGCCAGCTGCGACAGGCAGCGAAGATCCGCATCACCGTCGACGGCCGTATTAGGCTGCCCGAGCTGATCTGCGATGGCGTGTTGGTATCCACCCCCGCTGGCTCCACCGCCTATAATCTTTCTGCGCATGGACCTATCGTGCCGCTTTCGGCCAACTTGCTTCCCTTGACCCCCATCAGCGCATTTCGCCCTCGCCGTTGGCGAGGGGCTTTGCTGCCAAGCACCGTGGACGTCCTCTTCGAAGTGTTGGAACGCGACAAACGGCCGGTTGCGGCCGTGGCCGACTTCACCGAGGTTCGAGACGTCGCGTCTGTCGCAGTGAGCGAAGATCGGAGCGTGGTCACGACCGTACTGTTCGACCCCGACCAAGGCTTGTCGGAGCGGATTATCGCCGAGCAGTTCACCGTTTAGGTGCTGGCCGGTATCCGCCCCGCGCCTGCACCACTGAGCCCCGGCGGAAAACGCCAGCCTCGGCTGCCCCGGCCCAAACGGGCGCATACAGCCCGAGAACTTAAGCCGCCTGGCTCACGTGCTGCAGCGAATTCACGGGTTGCGCGGATGGCGCAACGGGGGTGGCGGGCCGGGGTGCGACGGAGGACAGCATAGAGTAACTCGCCGGATCCCGGACCGTATATCCGCGGCCCCAGACCGTTCCGATCACGCTTGCTGCGCCTGCTAAGGCCAGCTTCTTGCGCAACTTGCAGATGAACACGTCAATGATTTTTACTTCGGGCTCGTCCATGCCACCGTAAAGATGATTGAGAAACACTTCTTTGGTAAGGACCATACCCTTCCGGAGGACCAGCAACTCCAGGATCGAGTATTCCTTTCCGGTCAGGTGCACAGCTTTTCCTGCAACCAGGACTTCCCGCGTATCGAGACTAAGCTGCAGATCGCCGATTTTTAGCGTTGGCTGGCTGTGGCCCTTGCTACGACGAACGATGGCCTGGACCCGCGCAACAAACTCGCCAAGATCGTAGGGCCTGGTTACGAAATCGTCAGCCCCCATTCCGAAAGCTTTCACCCGAGCTTGAGGGCGGACCAGACTTGAAATTATCAACACCGGAATATTGATCCGAGCCGCCCTCATACGGCGCACGACCTCATAGCCATCAACGTCCGGGAGCATAAGATCGAGCAGGACGATGTCGTAATCATAACGCCGAACCATCTCGAGAGCTTCTTCGCCGCCTTCCATGCGGTCGATGACCGCACCGATCGACTGGAGCATTGTCGCCAAAGGCCGGCTGAGCGCGCTATCTTCTTCGACCATCAGGACACGCATGGGTTGCTCCTAAACGCGATTTGATGAGCAATTATGCAACCTGGACGTGTGGATGTCGACTCCTAATCTCCCAACATTCTGTCCTAAGATTGAGATGTTAATGATTTGTCAGCTTTCCCCCGGGATACTCCTGGGATGACGACCCATAGAGGCTCCATTGCGACAACCGACGATTGTGGAACGATTGAACGTTGCGGCCGAACAGCTGCTTGTTGCCGCAAGAGCAAACTGCTCTGGAACCGTCCTAGGGGTTTCAGGCCTCGCGGCGGAACTCGGAGGTTTGTCGGGGCAGCTGGCCATCGGCGACCGGGTGCAGTTATCGCCGCGTAATAGCTCGCCCGTCGTCGCGGAAATTGTCGGCTTTCGGGCCGGCTTGGCTCGTGCGCTGTCGTTTGCGAACCTGAGCGGAATCGGACCTGGCGCGACCGCGTCTATCCCGCTGGCCGCTGCCCAAGTCAAACACGCGAGCAACTTGTCTATCTCGGCCCGCTGGCTGGGCCGAGTCGTCGACCCGCTCGGCAATCCCATCGATGACCGTGGGACTCTGGGCGGTGGGTTAGCCCGATCGGTCCGGGCTGAACCGCCGCCCGCCGCCCGCCGGGCAAGGCTGGGCCCGCGGCTTAGTCTAGGGGTGCGAGCGTTGGACCTCTTTGCGACATGCCGCACCGGCCAGCGTCTCGGTTTATTTGCCGGTTCCGGTGTCGGGAAATCCACCTTGTTGGCTATGCTGGCCCAACAAGCCGCCTGTGACGTCGTCGTTCTCGCCCTCGTTGGGGAACGCGGCCGGGAAGTCCGCGAATTTCTCGAGGACGATCTTGGAGCAACGGGCCTAGCCCGCTCCGTAGTCGTCATCGCGACGTCCGATCAGCCCCCGCTGATGCGGCGGGAAGCGGCCTATGCCGCAATGGCCATTGCCGAGCACTTCCGGGACGAGGGAAAGTCGGTACTCCTTCTCATGGACAGCATCACGCGCTTCTGCCTGGCGCTCCGCGAAATCGGCCTCGCTGCCGGTGAACCGCCCGCGACCCGCGGCTATCCACCGAGCGTGTTCGCCGAACTGCCAAAGCTGCTCGAACGTGCTGGTCCCGGACCCGACGCTGGAGTCGCTCCGGGGTACATCACCGCAATCTTCACTGTCTTGGTCGAAGGCGACGACCACAATGAGCCAGTGGCCGATGCCGTGCGAGGCATCCTGGACGGGCACGTCGTGTTGGACCGGCGCATCGGGGAGAGCGGCCGCTATCCAGCCGTGGACGTCCTACGGTCGCTATCGCGAACAGTGCCGGGCTGTCTTGAACCCGCAGAGAATACGGCGATCCGTCGAGCTCGGGCTATACTCGCCGTTCATGCCGAATTGACCGACTTGCTGCGCCTCGGCGCCTATCAGCCCGGCGCCGACCCTGCCGCCGACGAGGCGATCCGTCTTGCTCCACAGATCGAGCGCGTCCTCCACCAAGCTCGTGACGAGCATAGCAGTTTGGCACTGGCCTTCACCGATCTATTGGCAGTACTGGAGCCGAACAGTGCCGCGTGATCCGCTACTCAGTCTCATTCGCCTGCGCCGGGCAGCATGCGATGACGCACAACGAAGTGTGGTGCGCTGTCTTGCCGAGGAGAGCCGAGCCGAGTCGGCCGCCCACTACGTCGAGCGGGAGATCGTACTCGAAACTCAGGCCGCCTCCGAACCGGACGGCAGCGATGCCGTGGTTGAGGCTTTTGCCGCTTGGCTTCCCACCGCCATCAATCGATCGAAGCTTGCACGCGAGATGCTTGAGCAACTCCAAGCCGATACCGCCCGCGCGCGCGCGGGATTGTCGGTGTGCCGACGCGCGCTCGAGACCGTAGAAACCTTTCAGGAGCAACGGCTTCAGCAAGCCTCTGACGCACGCGAGCGACGCTGGAGAAGCGACCTGGAGGGCCTAAGCCCTCTTGCAGAGCGGACGGCCCAGCTGGACGCGTCTGGCGAAGTCGCCGACGAGACTGGCCCTTAGCGCCGCGATGTGGTGGATTGCGCGCGCATTTGAGGGGAGCTTCTGTTGCGTATTACGATGATCGGCGGCGGCTATGTCGGCCTGGTATCCGGGGCGTGCTTCGCCGACTTGGGCGTGAATGTATCGGTTGTAGAGAGCGATCCAACCAAGCTTGCGGCTTTGCAGGATGGTCGTATCCCGATCTATGAACCCGGCCTCGACCGGCTTGTTGCTGAAAACGTCGCTGCCGGACGCCTGAGCTTTGACGGCGACTTGGCCGCTGCCGTCTCGGGAGCAGAGGCTGTGTTTATCGCGGTCGGAACTCCCACTCGCCGCGGCGACGGCCATGCCGACGTGAGTTACGTCAATGCTGCGGCCGAGCAGGTCGCGCGCGCGCTGACCGAATACGCAGTGATCGTGACGAAATCAACGGTGCCTGTCGGAACGGGACGTCGGATTGCAGAGATCATGCAACGGGCGCGCCCCGACCTGCAACTGGACGTTGCAAGCAACCCGGAGTTCCTGCGAGAGGGCAGCGCAATCGGCGACTTCATGCGGCCCGATCGCGTGGTCATAGGAACGGATAGCGAACGGGCACGAGAAGTGCTTCGCAAACTTTACCGCCCGCTGTATCTCATAGAGGCGCCAATCCTCTTCACCAGCCTCGAGGCAGCAGAACTGACAAAATACGCGGCGAACTCCTTCCTCGCAATGAAAGTCACCTTCATCAACGAGATCGCGGATTTGTGCGAGAAAGTCGGCGCCGACGTGCACGACGTGGCGCGCGGCATCGGCCTCGATGGCCGAATTGGCCGCAAATTCTTACATCCCGGTCCCGGTTTTGGCGGAAGTTGTTTTCCAAAAGATACGTTGGCGCTGATGCGTATCGCCCAGGACTGGGGTGCGCCATCCCGACTGGTCGAGGCGACCGTCGCCGTAAACGACGCTCGCAAGTCCGGCATGGCAGCCCGCGTGATACAGGCCTGTGGCGGATCGGTTCGCGGCAAGACCGTTTCGGTCCTAGGCCTGACCTTCAAGCCTGAGACCGACGACATGCGGGACGCGCCGAGTGTGCCGATCATCAGCAGGCTCGTCGAGGAGGGCGCCGTTGTCCGCACATTCGACCCTGTCGGCATGACGCACGCTCGGACCATGCTTCCGGAAAGCGTGGCTTTTTGCGCCGATGCCTATGATGCCGTTACCGGCGCCGACGTCCTGGTGGTGGTCACCGAATGGAATGAATTCCGCGCGCTCTCGCCAGTGCGGCTGCGGGAATTGATGAACGGGCGTCTCGTCATGGACCTACGGAACGTGTTTGACCCGGTGGCCTTCGCCCAAGTGGGGCTTGAGTATCGGGGCATCGGAAGAAGCGCCCCCGCTCACGTGGGGTAAGCATGTCCACTCGGGCCGCTGTGCCAGCCTTAATGCAGTTGCCCAAGTTGAAGTGGGCAAGCCCAGGCGCGCCACTACCGCCGCCGTTGGGGACGATGCCGTGTCCGAACTGCGCAGCAGATGAACAGAAATCATCTATCGTGACGATAGAGGTTCAGTTGCCAGACCGCCCGGCTCGTCGCCTCCACTTGCTCCATTGCTCCGGTTGCCGATGTCACTTTTTCGATGACCAAGCATCACCGGATTATTCAGCCGCGTCCACCAATGATCGCGGCCGAGTGCCATTCTATGTTCAGCAGGGTGCTGGTATCAGCCTGATCACGCGTCCGCTGGCCCAGCTGCGCCGCGAAGCACCCTGCGCCTATTTAGAAGTTGGATGTGGCTTCGGTTTCGGCCTCGACTACGCCCTAAACACTCGTGGCTGGTCCGGTATCGGGGTCGACCCAGCGCCCCTGGCGGCCCTAGGTCGCGATGCACTCGGCTTGCCGATCGAGTTGCGGTACCTCCAGGAGAACAAAGAAGCACCCCAATCCAAAGATGTAGTGATGGGGTCCGAGGTGATTGAGCATGTGAGTTCACCGAGAGCGTTCGCCCGCACGTTGCGGGCGATGCTGAAGCCTTCAGGCGTGCTCGTGCTAACCACACCCAACGGTGACGACATCCGGCCGGACACTCCGCCCGGCATCATAATCCCGTTGCTGTCCCCGGGAATGCATCTCGTCATTCAGAGCCCCCAAAGCTTGCGAAGATTACTTGAAGCGGTCGGCTTTGCGCATGTCGCGGTCAGCGTGGACGGTCACTCGCTTGTCGCCTTTGCCAGCGATGCGCCGCTGGCGCTAGATCAGGACATGGCCCGCTTGCGGACGGCCTTGCGGCAACACCTGCAGCGTCGGGCTTCAGCTAGCCATGGTCTGGGCGATCCATTCCTGGGTTTTGCCGGAAGAGCCTTCCAGGAGAGCGTGAACGATGGAGACATGGAAGCTGCAAACCAGGCCTGGGAACTGCTCCTGCCAGCGTGCAAAGAGCGTTTTGGCCTTGACCTCGACGAAATGGAAGCCCTGCCCGAAGCGGTCGCGACTTCCGATTTAGAACAGTTAGGACGGCTCATCCCCCTCAACCTGGCAGGGCTACTTTACGCGCGGGCCATCTGTCAGATCGCACTAGGTTTTCCACGCCCGCCTCTTGAACGGCGGTTTTTGCTTGCCGCTCGCGCGGCAGCCGCGATGCGGCGAGCCTTGGGTGAGCTGGCGATGGAAGATGGACAAACGGAAGACATTGGCTGGACGGCGGAGGCCGAAGCCTTGCTGTGCGCCGCCGACGCCGGCGATCCGGAAACGCCCTTCCGACTAGCGGGCCTGCGACCGGCTCCCACGGATGGCGATGCACGGCGGGCCGCAGTCGTGCAACGTGCTCTGACCGCTCTTGTCAACGCCGGCCATTATCATCTCGCGGGCGACCTGGTCCGGGAGACGAATTTGCATCGGGCGGCATTCGCCGCGCCGGTCGTTGTGGGGCGCACCGATGCCGAGCGCGACGCCCTGTACTGTTTGGGCGTGCTTGCACTCAATGTTGCCGATCTCCGGGACTCCATGGGTGGCTTAGAATTGGCGCGCGATCGGCTTTCCCGCGTTCGTGACCACACACCAACTGGGTCCGGTCTTTGGGACGCGGCCGTCCGGGGCGAACTCGCAGCACTTCAGGCCATGGACGATGCTGACGCCATTGCGGCGCTTGCAGGATCGCTTGAGGGGTTGAAGAGCGAGATTGCGGCGTTGTTCCTTGGACCATTGGTCAACGCGGGATGCTACACGGCCGCGGAGCGCCTGACGGCTGCGTTCGGCTTGGACTCGACAGCCGATCGGGACCAGCTTTATCTGCTGGCGAAGCTGGACTTGCACGTCGAGGGCCGGGCGGCGGTGGCGCAAGAGCGCTTCGCGCAAGTCCAGGCAATGGCTTCCTCCGGTTCCGGCCTTTGGTGGTCGGCGCTGCGCGGCGAACTGCACGCGCTCGACCAGATGGGCAAGGGGCGTAGAGCGCGAGCAGTATTGAAGGCTAGATGCCGCGGCCTTCCCAGCCATGAACTCCCCGCCGATTTGGCTAAGCGTTTGCGGGGCCGTGCACGCACGCTGATACGGCGCGCTCTGCTGCCAGCCTATCGGATCGCACGCTATCGCATCCTACCAGGATTTTGGGGTTGACCTTGATTGGTGGACACCCGAACGCTTCGCGAAGGGCGTCATGATGCCGAAAAGCCGTCCGCCGTATTCCCCTGAGTTCCGCGGCCGGATCGTGCAGGCCGACAAGAGAGAGGGCCGACGGAAGGAGCGCTGCCCGGCCTGAGTGCTGTCGAACGCGATGAGCTGTCCTGGCTGCGACGGGAGAACCGGCAGCTCCGCGTGAAGCGCGACATCCTCTCAACAGCCGCGGCCTGGTTTGCACGCCCTCAAGCCGCAGAGCGGATTGAGGGCGAGTGCCGCCCGGCTCTTCCGCTTCATGAGCGCGAGCCAGGCCCGTTTCCCGATCGCTACAGTGGCGCGCTTGCTCGCGCGCCACTGTAGCGATCGGGTGAAGCTTTCATGTGGTGACGAGGCTGGCGAGGCAGTCATCGTCCCATGATGCTGTCTTAATTGGATTCAGAGCCCTGGCCTGCCGCGTGACGGCCATGGCGTTTAATGGCCTGAGTCGTTACGTATGATCCACGCTGAATGCGAATGGCGAGCTCTCGTTTCACCCTGCGGCAGATCCCACCGCATCGGTTGGCTGCTGAATTCGCGCAGGCCTCCGACGTGGATCTTGGCTTTTTGCGGCGATCGCTGTAGGGGACTGTAGATGTTCTCAGCCCCCAATGCCCGCGTTGCCCTACTGGCGCTTACAATGCTGCCGTGGAGCTTGTCGGCGGCCGAAACGGCGGTTGGCCCGCCGGCCTCAGCCGGCCAGGCGGCAGAGGCGCCTCGTACCGCCCCGCTGCGGATCGTGGTGGTCCATTGGAAAATCAAGCCGGGTCAGGAAGCCGAGTTTCTGGAGTACTGGGGCACGCGTTCTGTTGTGGAGGACCGCTCCGGCCTAGTTGGGGAATATCTAAGCTCCGTCGAAGACCGGGCGCGTGCTCCATGGATAACTTGGCAGGCATTGAGTCCTGCTTACACCTCCTACTTCAACGTCGGAATCTGGCGTGATGTCGAGGCATTCCAAAGCCAGATCGGCCGATTCATCGACAATAGCCGGCCACCGCTGCAATTCGAAGCAGAGCGCCGTGAACGGATTTTTCTGGTTCCTGAGCGCTGGAGGACGGGCCGCACATCACTGCCGTCCTTCGATCCGCAAGGCGTAAAATAGTTCAGGCATATAGTCGCTGAACCGGGTGTTTGGCCCCGGGAAGAGGTGACCCCGGGAACAGACCTGGGTCAGGTTCGTTCGGAACCTGCGACGAGTGGTCGGGGCGAGAGGATTCGAACCTCCGGCCTCTTGCTCCCAAAGCAAGCGTACTACCAGGCTGTACTACACCCCGCCGCGGGGGAAACTAGGTCTCCGGCCGGGGGAGCGCAAGCGTCTAGGGCGCCGCACCGAAAATCCGCTGCTCCACCTTATCGCCCACCCTGATGCCCAGCCGCTTCGCCGTGCCCGCCGCAAGCTCGAGCGTCGCCCGCACGGGGCCGCGGCTTTCAATCATGGCGAGGCTCTCCGGCACCGTGTCCTCGGCGATGCGGCGAATCGTGCCGTCCGCGTTGATGAACAGCATGTCCAGCGGCGAGACCGTGTTGCGCATCCACATCGTGCTGTCGCGCGGGGCGCCCCAATCGAACAGCATCCCCCCATCCGCCGGCACGCTGCGGCGGAACATCAGCCCGACCGTCTGCTGCTCGATGGAAAGCGCCATCTCCACCGTGAACTCATGCCGCACGCCGCCGCGTGTGATGATCGTCAGCTTCTCTTTCGGAAGCTCCGGTTGCGCCGTGGTCTGTGCCCGGGCCGCAAGCGGGAACAGGGCCACGAGGGCCAGCAGGGTACGGCGGTTCATGCATCGAGCCTTTCGGTCAGGGTCAGGGCCGCCAGCCGCTTGATCTCGTCCCGCACCGGCCCTTCGCGCGGCGCGTCCCGTATCGTGGTGAACCAGTGTTCCGGCGGGTTGCGGCCGGCGGCCCGATTATACACCAGCCCCCGCAACACCGCCTCGGCCTCCGGCGTCGTGCGGCCCGGGATGGCGATGTCGTTCAGCACAGCCCACACACCGGCCCAGCAGCGCCCGACCGTGTAGGGGTTGTAGCCGCCGCCGCCGGTCACCACCAGCCGGGGCGCCGCGTCCCGGATGGCGTCCACCACCCAGAAATGCGCATTGTTCGACAGCGACAACCGGGCCAACGGGTCCTCTTCCAGCGCATCCGCGCCGCATTGCAGAAACATCGCTTGCGGCCGGCGCGCCCGGATCAGCGGCAGCACGGCACGCTCCATCACCCAGCGCATCTCCGTATCGTTGAACCCGGCCGGAACCGGCAGGTTGCGTGCATCCCCCCCGGCACGATCCTCGGCGCGGCCGGTGAACGGCCAACGCCCGGCCTCGTGCACGCTGATCGTCAGTACGCGCGGGTCGTCATGGAACGCGTCCTGCACCCCATCGCCATGGTGGGCGTCGATGTCGAGGTAGACGATGTTGTCGAGCCCGGCCTCGAGCCAGGTCAGGATGCCGAGCACCGGGTCGTTCAAATAGCAGAACCCGCTCGCCCGGGCGGGGCGGCCGTGATGCGTGCCGCCGCCGGGGCAGTGCACGACGCCGCCGGGCAGGGTCAGCCGGCACGCCAGCATCACGCCGCCGGCCGAGGTCATGGGGCGCCGGTAGATCTCCGGATAAACCGGGTTGCCCTCCGCGCCGATGCGGAACCGGTCGCGATCCGCGTCCGACACCGCCTGCGCCGCCTCGGCCCGGCGCAGCGCCGCGACGTACTCCGCATCATGGAACCGCAACACGTCGGCCAACTCCGCCATCGGCGCCACCCGGAACGCCGCGTCCGGCAGCCAGCCCATCGCCCGGCACAGATCGGTGCAGGTCGTCACGCGTGGGATCGCCAAGGGGTGGCCCGGCCCGTAGGTGGACCGGCGGTAGATCTCGCTGCCGACGTAAAGCGGCGTCAGCCCACGCCTTCCACGATGCGAAAATCCCGCTCCGCGCCGCCGCCCAGCGCCCGCAGCGCCGCCCCGTATTCTGGGCTCTCATAGGTCGCCACCGCCTGCTCGACGCTCTCGAACTCGACGACGACGGTGCGCTGCTCGATCCCCGCTTCGTAGGTGCGCGCCGTGCCGCCGCGTGCCAGGAACCGCCCGCCATGGGCCAGGATGGCCGGCGCGGCGAGCTTGGCGTACGCGCCTAGCGCGGCCGGGTCCGAAACGGAGCGGTAGCAGCTGATCCAATAACCTTTTGCCATCGTGGCTCCTTACACGCGTTGCGGCATGCCGTGCGGCACCACCGTGCCGACAATGCTCTGGTCGAGAGCCTCGTACCCGGCGTAGTCGATCGTGGCATACAGCTCCGCCCGGGTCTGCATCCGATCGACGCAGTTCTGCGTGCCGCCATCCCGGCGGATCGCCGCATAGAGCTGCTCCTGCGCCTTGTTGGCCACGCGCAGGCTGCTGACCGGCCAGATCACCATGCGGTAGCCCATCGCCTCGAACTCGGCGGCGGTGAAGAACGGGGTGCGGCCGAACTCCGTCATGTTGGCCAGCAACGGCACGCCCGGCATGCGGCGCGCGAACTCGCGGAACATCTCCGCGTCATGCAGCGCCTCGGGAAAGATCGCGTCGGCGCCGGCGTCCATATACAGCTTGGCGCGGGCGACGGCGCCGTCCATGCCCTCGCTGGCCGCGGCGTCGGTGCGGGCCAGGATATAGAGATGCCGCCGGGCCTTTCGCGCCGCGGCGACCTTTGCCGCCATGTCGTGCGCGTCGGCGAGCTTCTTGTCGTTCAGGTGGCCGCACTTCTTCGGCAGCAACTGGTCCTCGATGTGCACCGCCCCCGCCCCGGCGTCCTCGAAGTTGCGGACCATGCTCATCACGTTCAGCGCCTCGCCGTAGCCGGTATCGCCGTCCACCAGCACCGGCAGCCCGCTCGCCCGCGCGACCTGGCGGATGAAGAACCCGACCTCGTCCACCGTGATCATGCCGAGGTCCGGCAATCCCATGCTGGCCGTCATGGCCGCCCCCGACAGGTACGCCGCCGTGAACCCGGCCGCCCGCGCCTGCAGCCCCGCCATGCCATTATGCGCGCCAGGGATCTGGACGATCCCCCCCGACTCGACCAGGGCGCGGAAGCGCACTCCGGCTGGGTCGGTCGGGCAATCGGCGGCGACGAGATAGGTCATCCAAGCTCCTGAACGGTGCAACCGGGCCAGCGGCCCTGCTTTATCAGCAAGACGGCTCGGTTGCACCCCGCCACCCCGCCCTCTAAACGTACGAGCACCGAACGGAGTGCTGGCTACATGGACATGACAGGCGAGAGGCGCATCCCCGCCCCGCGACAAAAAGTGTGGGACGCGCTGAACGACCCCGCCGTGCTCAAGGCGTGCATTCCCGGCTGCGAAAGCCTGGAAAAGACCAGCGACAACGAGATGAAGGCGACCGCCGCGGTCAAAATCGGGCCGATCTCCGCGCGCTTTACTGGCAAGGTCCAGCTCACCGACCTCGATCCGCCGACCAGCTACCGCATCGGCGGCGAGGGCCAGGGCGGGGTCGCGGGGTTCGCCAAGGGCGGCGCCAACGTCCGCCTGTCCGACGACGGCGCGTTCACCCTGCTCACATACGACGTCAAGGCGCAGGTCGGCGGCAAGATCGCGCAACTCGGCGCCCGGCTGATCGACGCGACGAGCAAGCAGATGGCGGACATGTTCTTCGACCGCTTCTCCGCCGCCGTGGCCATGCCCGAGCCCGCCGCGGCCGCGGCTCCTGCGCCCACCAACGACGTTACCCCGAGCAACGTACCCCTGACCGCCACCGCGCCCGTGGCCGCCGACGGCGTGATCGGCGCCGTCGCCGCCCTGACCGGCGACGCAGCAAGCACGGCGCGGCCCACCAACCGCCCGCTCGCCGCCAAGCCGGCCAAGCTTAGCCTGCTGGGCCTGATCCCAAAGGAGCCGTTCGGCTTCCCGCGTATCGCCGCGGTCGGCGCCGTGCTCTGGATCATGATCTTCATCCTGGTCTTCAAAGGCTACGTGCTTGGCTGAAGCGGCGCTGCTCGAACCCGGCAGCGTCGCGGACACGGCGGCGCTGCTCGAGCGCGGCGGCTACATCGCGGACCCGACGCTCGCCACCACCGTGCACCTGGCGCTCGCGATGCGGCGCCCGCTGTTCCTGGAGGGCGAGCCCGGCACCGGCAAGACCGAGATCGCCAAGGTGCTCGCCGCCGGGCTTGGCCGCCGGCTGGTGCGCCTGCAATGCTACGACGGCATGGACCTCTCCGCCGCCGCCTACGAGTGGGACCACGCCAAGCAGCTCATGGCGATCCGCCTGGCCGAAGCCGCCGGAGACCGCAACCGCGAGCGCCTGTCCGAAAGCATCTTCTCCCGCGAGTTCCTGCAGGCCCGTCCCCTGCTGTCGGCCATCGACCCCGACCTTGAGCCGGCCGTGCTGCTGATCGACGAGCTGGACCGGGCGGACGAGCCGTTCGAGGCGTTCCTGCTGGAGCTGCTGGCGGATTACCAGATCACCGTGCCGGAATACGGCACGGTTCGGGCCGCCGTGCCGCCGGTGGTGGTGCTGACCAGCAACCGCACCCGCGAAGTGCACGACGCCATTCGCCGCCGCTGCCTTTACCAGTGGGTGGACTACCCCACGGCCGCCCGCGAGCGCGCCATCCTGGCGGCCAAGGGCCCCGGCCTGCCGGAACGCCTCTCCGCCGAGATCGTCGCCTTCGTGCAACGGCTGCGCGGCATGGACCTGTTCAAGCTGCCCGGCGTGGCCGAGACGATCGACTGGGCGGCGGCGCTGCAATACCTCGACCAGCGCGAGCTGGGCGGCGATGCGGTCGACCAAACCCTCGGCGTCCTCCTTAAATACCAGGACGATATCGCCCGCGTCCGCGGCGCGGAGGCGGCCCGCCTGCTGGACGAGGCGAAGGCGGCGGCGTGAGCGGCGGGGCCTTGGCGGCAAACGTCATGCAGTTCGCCCGCCTGCTTCGCCGGGCCGGGCTGCCGGTCGGGCCGGCGGAGGTCATCGCCGCCGGGCAAGCCTTGGAGCTGATCGACCTCGGCGACCGCACCCAGGCGCAATCCGCCCTGCGCAGCCTGATGGTGCACCGCCACGAACACCGGGAGGTGTTCGACCAGGCCTTCACCCTATTCTGGCGCGACCCGGCCGCCGCACAGCAGGCGGCCGCCCTCGGCATGCTCGACGACAAGCCGCCGCGCGAGCAGCGGCCCAGCCCCGGCGCCCGCCGGGTTGCCGAGGCGCTCGCCACCCCGCGCGACCGCCGCCCCAAGGGTGAGGACGCCCCGCCCGAGCTCGACGCCGCCATGACGGTCAGCGAGCGCGAGCAGTTGCAGACCATGGATTTCGAGCAGATGAGCGCAGACCAGGTCGCCAATGCCAAGTCGGAAATCCGCCGGCTGCACCTGCCGCTCGACCTCCGCCGCACAAGGCGTCTCCGCCCCGACGCCCACGGACCGCGCATCGACCTCGGCGCCACGCTGCGCCGCAGCCTGCGCCGGGGCGGGGAGATCACCGAGCTGTCCCGCGCCCGCCGGGTCGTGCGTCCGCCGCCGCTGGTCGTGCTGTGCGACATCTCCGGCTCCATGGCCCGTTACGCCCAGGTCCTGCTGCACTTCCTGCACGCGGTCGCCAACGACAGGGACCGGGTGCAGGTGTTCCTGTTCGGCACCAGGCTTTCCAACATCACCCGCCAACTGCGCCATCGCGATCCGGAGACCGCGTTCCAGATGGTGGCGCACGCCGTGCCCGACTGGTCCGGCGGCACGCGGATCGGCGAGGCGCTGGCCGAGTTCAACCAGCGCTGGTCCCGCCGCGTGCTGGGCCAGGGCGCGGTGGTGCTGCTGGTCACCGACGGGCTGGACCGGGACGGCGCGGCCGGCCTGGCCGAGAACATGGACCGGCTGCACCGCTCCTGCCGCCGGCTGATCTGGCTGAACCCGCTGTTGCGCTGGCAGGGGTTCCAGCCCAAATCCCAGGGCATCCGGGCGATGCTGCCGCACGTGGACGAATTCCGCACCGTCCATAACCTCGACAGCCTGCGCGCCCTGATCGACCTGCTCTCCCGCCCCGCCCCGGCGCGGGGGCGCGACCCCTGGAGGACCGAATGATCGAGGCCGAGGACGTTCTGAGCACCGCCGCAGGCTGGCTCCAAGCCGGCGAGCAGGTGGCGCTGGCCACGGTGACCGAAACCTGGGGCAGTTCTCCCCGCCCGCCCGGCAGCCAGATGGCGGTCACCCTGTCCGGCCGCATGGCCGGTTCCGTGAGCGGCGGCTGCATCGAGGGCGCGGTGGCCGACGCCGCGAAGCGGACCATGGCGAGCGGCGCGCCGCAACTGCTGGATTTCGGCGTGACGGATGAGCGCGCCTGGGAGGTCGGCCTGGCCTGTGGCGGCAAGCTGAAGGTGTTCGTGGAACGCCTGGGATGACGCCGGACATGCTGGCCCGCCTGGCCCAGGCGCGCGGCGAGAAGCGCCCGGTGGTGCTGGCCACAAGGCTGCCCGGCGGCGAGCAGGTTCTGCTGCCCGATGGCGCCGCCGCACCCGAGCTAGCCGATGCCGCCGCCGCCGTGCTCGCATCCGACCACAGCAAAACCGCCGAAGTAGCTGGCGAGACATGGTTCCTGCACGCCTACAATCCACCGCTCCGCCTCGTGGTGGTCGGCGCGGTGCACATCGCCCAGGCCCTCGTGCCGATGGCCGCACAGCTCGGCTATGGGGTGACGGTGGTGGACCCCCGCCGCTCCTTCGCCACCGACGAGCGCTTCCCCGGCGTCTCCGTCAGCACGGAGTGGCCCGACGAGGCGATGGATGCCCTCCGCCCCGACAGCCGCACCGCCGTCGTCACGCTCACGCACGACCCGAAGCTCGATGACCCCGCGCTGGACCGCGCGCTCCGCTCCGGCGCATTCTATGTCGGCGCCCTCGGCTCCCGCCGCACCCACGCGGCGCGGCTGGCCCGGCTGCGCGACCTCGGCCATGACGACGCCGCGCTCGCCCGCATCCACGGGCCGGTCGGCCTGGACATCGCCGCCGTCACCGCGCCCGAAATCGCCCTGTCGGTGCTGGCCCAGGTCGTCGCCGTGCGGCGCGGCGCGTGATCTTCGGCCGCATCGCGCTGGAGGAGGCCGAGGGCGCGGTGCTGGCCCACACGCAGCGCCTGCCCGGCCGCGTGCTGAAAAAGGGCGCGATCCTCGACCCGGCGGCGCTCGACGCCTTGCGCGCTGCCGGCGTCCCGAGCGTGATTGCCGCCCGCCTCGACGTCGGCGACGTCGCCGAAGACGCGGCGGCCGACCGGCTTGCCGACGCGCTGCTCGCGCCGGGCCTGGCCCGCAGCCGCGCCGGTACTGGCCGGGTCAACCTCGCGGCCGCCCGGCCCGGGCTGTTGCGCATCGACGCCGCCGTGGTCGACGCCGTGAACGCCGTGGACGAGGCGCTGACCCTCGGCACCCTGCCCGACGCCGCCCCGGTCGCGGCCGGCGAGATGGTCGCGACCATCAAGGTGATCCCCTTCGCGGTGCCCGGCCCTGTCCTGGCCCAGGCCGAAGCCATCGCCCGCCGCGCGCCCGCGCTGACCCTGCATCCGTTCCAGCCCCTGCGAGTGGGCCTGGTGATGACCACCCTGCCCGGCCTCAAGCCGAGCATCCTGGCCGGCACCGCCGAGGCCACCGCCGCCCGGGTGGCCGGCCTGACCGGCGCCCTGCTGCCGCCGATCGAGTGCGCGCACGAGCAAGGCCCGATCGCTGCGGCCTTGGCTTTGCTGATCGAGCGGGGGGCCGACGTCCTGCTCGTGGCCGGCGCCAGCGCGGTGGTGGACCGGCGCGACGTGGGTCCCTCCGGCATCGTCGCGGCCGGCGGCGAAATCCTGCATTTCGGCATGCCGGTCGATCCCGGCAACCTGATCTGCCTTGGCCGCATCGGCGCGCGCCCCGCGCTGGTACTGCCCGGCTGCGCCCGCAGCCCGAAGCTGAACGGTATCGACTGGGTGCTGGCCCGCCTGTTCGCCGGCATCGGCGTGGACGGCGGCGCCATCGCGCGCATGGGCGTCGGCGGGTTGTTGAAGGACATCGGCGCACGCCCCCTGCCCCGCGCCCGCGCCACCGCGGCGGCGGTCCCGCGGCACCGTGGCGTGGCCGGCGTGGTGCTGGCCGCCGGGCAGTCCAGCCGCATGGCGCCGCACAACAAGCTGCTGGTCCCGGACCGCGCGGGCAAGCCGATGATCGCCCGCGTGGTGGACAACCTGCTGTCGAGCGCGGCCCGGCCGGTGATCGTCGTCATCGGGCATCGCGGCGACGAGGTGGCCCAAGCCCTGGCCGGCCGGCCGGTGCAGCTCGTGCCGGCCGCGGACTTCGCCGCCGGGCTATCGGCCAGCCTGCGCGCCGGCATCGCCGCGGTGCCGGACGCGGCGGGGGCGGCCGTCGTGTGCCTGGGCGACATGCCCCTGGTGACCGGCCGCATGATCGACCGGCTGATCGAGGCCTTCGACCCCGACGAAGGCCGCGCCGTGGTCGCCCCCACCTGCCGCGGCAAGCTGGGCAACCCCGTGCTCTGGGGCCGCCAGTTCTTCTCCGACATTCTGGGCCTCTCCGGCGACATGGGTGCCCGCCCCTTGCTGGAACGCCACGCCGAATCCCTTGCCACGGTGGAGCTGGACAGCGACGCGGTGCTGCGCGACTTCGACACCGTGGAGTCGCTCGCCACCCTGCCGGAACATCTGCGGCCGTTGGCTTGTCCGTGATGGGCAATCCCGCTGTTTGGGACTCGCCCCGTTCCTCCTGTCCAGTCATAGCCCTCGAGCGCGTCAGCATGGGACGCCGACCTGAACGCTCAGTGCCCGACAACTGCCGGCGCGATCGCGGCCTCAGTGTCGGGAAAACGGCCGGTCTGACCGGCCAGCAGTGCCAAGTCCGCGCTCCCCAGCGTCCAACGCCCTTCCAGCTCGTCCGCCGACCACAGCCGCTGCATTCGTCGCCCTCCACCCCGCTCAAGGGCGGAAGGCTACGACCCCGGCTCGGCGGGCGTCCAAGAGGTTCAGACGATGAGTTCGTCCTGCTTCTCGAAGGTCATATCGGAGCTGCCGTAGTCGATCTCATATTTTGCAAATACAAAAGAGTTCTGCCGGTAGGACTGCCACTCGATCAAGAGCAAAGCCTTGCCATCGCCTCGGCGGAACTGCAGAACATCGGAACCATCTCCCTCTAACCTTAGCTCCGGTATAGGCGTATCATTATGACGAACTTCGTGAACGCCTCTGAGAACGACCTCGGCGCTGTAATACTCCTCCTTTCCATCCCGCAAGCTGATATTGCGAAAGTGAAGATAAAGCGTGTCGCCATCTGAGACGCATCGCCCGAGTTCGGCATCGTGAAACTTCGTTCTCTTAAGCTGCTCGGCCAAGCTCACCACGGCTTTTCTCCCGGCAGGATGTGTGAATCATGGGCGGATCGGACAGGCCCTCCCGCACAGCTCCGGCCATGCGCTCCGCCTGCTGCGCGAGCGCCCGCGCCATCACCTCCTCCGCCCGCAGCCGTTGGAGGCGCTCCCGCAGTTCCTTCCGCCCCTTGATCTCCAGCCCCATTTGAACCGCCCGCTACCGCAGGGAAGTTCCCCAATTGTTTGCATAAGAGGGCAAGCGCGCGGTTAGGCCGGCTGAACTACTTGGCCAAAACGCACAGCTTCGCGGTCACTGGGCCAATCAGGTTATCGAAGCCTAACGCCCGTCTTGTCGATGAGCGGCGGCCCAATCAGCAACCGAACAGAAGCTGAACGTGCAGTCCGGCGCCCACCCCATCAACCC
Organism: uncultured Acetobacteraceae bacterium; assembly: GCA_964235765.1. Classification (GTDB taxonomy): domain Bacteria; phylum Pseudomonadota; class Alphaproteobacteria; order Acetobacterales; family Acetobacteraceae; genus JAVVHH01. The sequence continues at coordinate 99,573 of CAXSDH010000002.1, read as the reverse complement.
TCGAACGGATCGCGCATCAGGATGGTGTCGTCGCGCTCCGGGCTGGTCGAGAGCAGCGTCACCGGCGTCTCCACCAGTTCCTCGATCCGCCGCACGTACTTGATCGCCTGCGCCGGCAGCTCGCCCCAGGAGCGGGCGCCGCGGGTGGAGCCGGTCCAGCCTTCGATCGTTTCGTACACCGGCTTGGCCGCCGCCTGCGCCGCCTGCCCGGCCGGCAAATAGGAATATTGCCGGCCGCCGATGTCGTAGCCCACGCCGATCTTCAACTCGGCCATGCCGTCCAGCACGTCGAGCTTGGTCAGCGCCAGGCCCTGGATGCCGCCCACCTTGGCCGCCTGGCGCACCAGCGCCGCGTCGAACCAGCCGCAGCGGCGGGGCCGGCCCGTCACCGTGCCGAACTCGTGGCCGCGGGTGCCCAGCAGCTTGCCGGTCTCGTCGAACAGCTCGGTCGGGAACGGCCCGGAGCCCACCCGGGTGGTATACGCCTTGGCGATGCCCAGCACGAAGCCGACCGCCGCCGGGCCGATGCCGGAGCCGCCCGCGGCGGTGGCGGCAATGGTGTTGCTGCTGGTGACGAACGGATAGGTGCCGTGGTCCACGTCGAGCATCACGGCCTGCGCGCCTTCGAACAGGATGCGGGTGCCGGCCCGGCGCGCCTCGTCCAGCCGCTGCCAAACCGGCTCGGCGTGCGGCAAGATGCGGGGCGCCAGGCCCAGCAGCAAATCGAGCAGCGCCTGCTTGTCGAAGCCCTCGGCGCCCAACCCCTTCAAGAGCGTGTTGTGGTGCAGCAGCACCTCGTCGAGCTTGTCCGACAAGGTCTCCGGCTCCGCCAGGTCGCACACGCGGACGGCGCGGCGGGCCACCTTGTCCTCGTAGGCCGGGCCGATGCCGCGGCCGGTGGTGCCGATCTTGCGGTCCCCTCGCGCCGCCTCGCGGGCGCGGTCGAGCGCGCCGTGCACCGGCAGGATCAGGGTCGCGTTCTCGGCGATGCGCAAGGTGGCCGGCGACACCTCGAGCCCCTGGGCGCGCACACGGTCCATCTCGGCCAGCAGCGCCTCCGGGTCGATCACCACGCCGTTGCCGATGATGCCCAGCTTGCCGCGCACCAGCCCGCTCGGCAACAGCGAGAGCCGATAGGTCTGGTTGCCGACCACCAAGGTGTGCCCGGCATTGTGCCCACCCTGGAACCGCACGACGATCTCGGCGCGGCTGGCGAGCCAGTCCACCACCTTGCCCTTGCCCTCGTCGCCCCACTGGGCGCCGATCACGGCGACATTGGCCATCTACTTCTCCGGGTTGAGGGGCACGGCGGCAGCGCCGCTCAGGATGTGGCTGCACCCTAGGCGACGCGCCTCCGCCGCGCCATCGGCCGAGGGGGCCAGGGCCGCCACCGTGGCGAACCCCTGGGCGCGCAACCCCGGCCCGGCGGCCACCTGCGTCCCCCACGGCAAGAACACGCGCGCGCGAACCGGCGGCTTGGGGCAGGCGCGCAGCACCGCGTCAGGATACAAGGTCAGCCCGGTCGCCGGCTCCTGCTCGCCCGACACGTAGCGCCCGCCGCGCCCCAGTTCCTCGTGCCGCCCGGGCGCGAACACGGTCATGCAGATGCCTGTGTGATAGCGGAAGCCGCGAAATTCCAACGGATCGAGGGTCAGCCGCAGCCCCGTCGATTGCTGCTGGATGGCGGCCACCATCGCGGCCAGCCGCTCGCACAGCACCTGCGAGGCCGGGCCCAGCCGGGCCGCCCCCAACACCTGCAGCGCCGGCCCGACCGGGCCCGCTGCGAGCAGCAGCTCCGTCAACAGCCCGGCCAGCGCGCCGCCATGCTGGGCCACCGCGGCGGTGTCCTTGCGGTCGAGCGCATGGGTCAGCTTCCGCCGCGCGGGGCCCATGATCCCGGCCTCGTCCAGCAACGCGGGCGCCAGCGGCGGCACGGTGAGGTCGAAGCTCACCCGGCTCAGCCCCACGGCGGCCAGCGCCTCGGCGGCCAGCAGCACCATCTCCGCATCGGCGGCGGGGCTATCGACGCCGATCAGCTCGATGCCGGCCTGCGCCACCTGCCGGTCCGGCGCGAGCTGGCCGCCATGCACGCGCAGGCATTGCCCGGCATAGGAGAGCCGCAGCGGGCGCGGGCTTCCCGCCAGGCGCGTGCTGGCGATGCGCGCCACTTGCGGCGTCATGTCGGCGCGCAGCCCCATCATCCGCCGCGTGTCCGGGTCCATCAGCCGGAACGTCTGGTCCGCCGTCGCCGCCCCCGACCCGGCCAGGAGCCCGTCCTCGAACTCCAGCAAAGGCGGCTTCACCCGCTGGTAGCCATGCGACGCGAACACCGCCATAACGGCGGATACTGCGCCGGCCTCCACCTCCGCCTCGGGCGGCAGCAGGTCGATCAGGCCGCCGGGCAGCAGCGCGGGGTTGGGCGGCTGGTCGCCGTTCACTAGAAATCCAGCGCCGTCGCCTGCACCACCAGCGGCAGGGTCCGCACCATGGCAAGCACGTCCTCCGGCACCGGCTCGTCCACGCTCACCAGGCAGATCGCGTCCCCGCCCTGCGCCGCGCGGCCCAGGTGGAAGGTCGCGATGTTGATGCCCGCGCCGGCCAGGGTGGCGCCGAAGCGGCCGATGAAGCCCGGCTTGTCCTGGTTGGTCACATACAGCATGTGGCGGCCGAAATCCGCCTCCACCTTGATGCCCTTGATCTCCACCAGGCGCGGGCTCGCGCCGGCAAACAGCGTGCCGGCGACGGCGCGGGTCAGCTTGTCCGTCGAGATCGTGACCCGCACCAGGGTCTGGTACTCGCTCGGCCGGTCATGCACGGTCTCCGCGACATCCAGCCCGCGCTCGCGCGCCAGCACCGGGGCGTTGACCATGTTCACCCCCGCCATCAGCGGCGCCATCACCCCCGCCAGCACCGCCGCGGTCAGCGGGCGGTGGTTCAGCTTGGCCACCTGCCCCTCGTACTCGATGGTCACCGAGCGCAGCACGCCCTCGCCTGCCTGCGTCATCTGCCCGGCGAACTGCCCGAGCAACCGGCACAGCTCCATATACGGCTTGAGCCGCGGCGCGTCCTCCGCCGAGACCGACGCCATGTTGATCGCGTTCGAAACAGCGCCCGTCAGCAGGAAGTCGCTCATTTGATCAGCCACTTGCAAGGCGACGTTCTCCTGCGCCTCCGCCGTGGCGGCCCCCAGATGCGGCGTACAAACCACGTTCTCCAGTTGAAACAGCGGGCTGCTGGTGGCCGGCTCCGTCTCGAACACATCGAGCGCCGCCCCCGCCACCTGGCCGCTGGCCAAGGCCTCGGCCAGCGCCACCTCGTCGATCAGGCCGCCACGGGCGCAATTGATCACCCGCACCCCCCGCCTGCACGCGGCCAGGGCTTCGCGGGACAGGATGTTGCGCGTGGCGTCGGTCAGCGGCGTGTGCAGGGTAATGACGTCGGCGCGGGCCAGCAGGTCAGCCAACTCCACCTTCTCCACCCCCAGGTCCAGCGCGCGCTTCTCGGTCAGGAACGGGTCATAGGCCGCGACCCGCATCCGCAACCCGAGCGCCCGCTCGGCCACGATGCTGCCGATGTTGCCGCAGCCGATCAGCCCCAGGGTCTTGCCCGTCAGCTCCACGCCCATGAAGCGGTTCTTCTCCCACTTGCCGGCGCGGGTGCTGGCCGTGGCCTCCGGAATCTGCCGGGCCAGCGCAAACATCATGGCGATGGCGTGCTCGGCCGTGGTGATCGCGTTGCCGTTGGGCGTGTTCATCACCACCACGCCCCGCGCGGTAGCCGACTTCACGTCCACGTTGTCCACGCCGATCCCGGCCCGGCCGACCACGCGCAGGCGAGGGGCGGCTTCCAGCAACTCCTTGGTCACCTTGGTCGCCGAGCGGATCGCCAGCCCGTCGTACCCGCCGATGATGGCGCGCAGCTCGGCAGGCGACAGGCCGGGCTTCACATCGACCTCCAGCCCGCGGCGGCGGAAGATGTCCACCGCGGCGGGCGAAAGCTTGTCGCTGATCAGGACGCGCGTCACTTCGTCACCTCCGCATAGGCCCAATCGAGCCAGGGCAGCAGCGCCTCGATATCCGCCGTCTCCACCGTGGCCCCGCCCCAGATCCGCAGGCCCGGCGGCGCGTCGCGATAGGATGCGATGTCATAAGCAACGCCTTCTTTCTCCAGCAAACCCGCCATCCGCTTGGCCGTCTGCGGATCGGCGCCTGGCAGCCGCAGGCAGATGCTGGTGGGCGAGCGCATGGCCGGGTCGGCCGCCAGGAACTCGACCCACGGCGTACCAGCCACCCAGGAGGCGACGGCGGCCAGGTTCGCCTCGCTGCGGCCGATCAGCGCCGGCAGGCCGCCGATGCTCTCGGCCCAGCGCAGCCCATCCAAGGCGTCCTCCACGCAGAGCATGCTGGGCGTGTTGATGGTCTCGCCGCGGAACACGCCCTCGACCAGCTTGCCGCCGCTGGTGAGCCGGAACACCTTCGGCAGCGGCCAGGCCGGCTTGTAGCTTTCCAGCCGCGCGACCGCCCGGGGCGAGAGCGCCAGCATGCCGTGCGCCGCCTCGCCGCCCAGCACCTTCTGCCAGGACCAGGTGACCACATCGAGCTTGTCCCAGGGCAGCGCCATGGCGAAGGCGGCCGAGGTCGCGTCGCAGATCACCAGGCCCTCGCGATCCCCGGCGATGAAATCGGCATGCGGCAGGCGTACGCCCGAGGTCGTGCCGTTCCAGGCGACCACGAGGTCATGCGCCGGGTCGACCTGTGCCAGGTCCGGCAGGCTGCCGTAAGGCGCCGCGAGCACGCGGGCGTCGGCCAGCTTGAGTTGCTTGACCACGTCGGTGGCCCAGGCCTCGGAGAAGCTCTCGAACGCCAGGATGTCCACCCGGCGGGCGCCCAGCAGCGACCACAAGGCCATCTCCACCGCGCCGGTGTCGGAGCCCGGCACGATGCCGAGCTTCCAGCCCACCGGCATGCCGAGCAGGGCGGCCGAGCGGTCGATCACCTCCGCCAGCCGCGCCTTCGGCTGGGCGGCGCGATGGCTGCGGCCCAGCAAGGCGCCAGCGAGGCCCTGCAGCGCCCAACCCGGGCGTTTGGCGCAAGGGCCGGAGGAGAAATCGGGGTTGTCCGGACGAACGTGCGGACGGGTCGCCTGCTGCGGCAGGAGCGCGGAAAGCACCATGACGGCTCTCCCTTTCAGAAGAGAAGCGCCCCGGTGGGGGGGCGTGGCCCGCGGCGGACATAGCCGCGATGCCAGCCTTTGGCAACAGCTACCGCTTCGCCCCGGGCGATGCTATCGCTTCGCGCCTCCTAGCCGCCGGACGATGTCGGTCGCCGTCTCGCCTGGGGAAGCTGCGTCCAGCGCCTCGCACAGCCGGCGCATCTGCCGCCGGGTCTCGTGCAACTGGTCGAGCAAGGAGAGCACCACCGGAACCGCAGGGTCCGCAACCTCCAGCGAGTCGCGCAGGTCCAGCAGCAGCTGCAGCCGGGCGATGTCGATCTCCTCGAACCGCGGCTCGCCCCCCTGACGGACCGGCCGGACCCATTCCTGCGCGATCCACACTTCCAGCGTCGCTTGATCCAGGCCCGGCACGCGGGCCAGCACGGCGGCAAAGGTGATCATTCCTGCCTCCGCAGCGTCTCGCGGGGATCCCAATCCGCGTGCTTGCCCGCCCATTCGCGCAAGGCGTCCTCCAGCGCAGCATCGGCCGGCCCGGCCACGAGGCGCAGCGTCACGTACAGGTCGCCCGCCGGCCGGTCGCCATGCGCGGCCACCCCGCGGCCGCGCAGCCGCAGCCGGGCGCCGGCATCGGAATGCGCCGGAACCGTCAGGGTCACCTCGCCCCGCGGCGTCGGCACCGGCGCCTTGCCGCCCAGCACCGCCTCGGCCAGGCTCACCGGCAGGTCCAGCTCCAGGTCGGCGCCGAGCCTGCGGTAGAACGGGTGCGGCTTCACCGAGACCTCGATCATGGCGTCGCCCTCCGGCCCGCCGTTGCGGCCGGGGTCGCCCTTGCCGCGCAGCCGGAGCACCTGGCCGTCCTCGATGCCGGGCGGGATGCGGACGTCGAGCGTGCCGCCGCCGGGCAAGGTCAGGCGCTCGGTGGCGCCGTTCATCGCGGCGATGAAGCCGACCTCGAGCCGGTAACGGCGGTCGCCCCCCCGCCGCGGCCGGGTGCCGCCGTCGCGCGCCTGGAAATATTCGCCGAAGATGTCGCCCAGGTCCTCCGGGTTGAACTCGGGTCCCGCCCCGGGGTAGCGCGCGCCCGCGCCCGCTTGCGCGTAATCGCGGTAATAGGCGCGCTCCGGCGCCCGGTCCTGGCCCGCGCCGTCGATCTCGCCGCGGTCGAAGCGCGCCCGCTTCTCCGGGTCGGACAGCACCTCGTTGGCGGCGTTGGCCGCCTTGAAACGTTCCTCGGCCGCGCGGTCGCCCGGGTTGAGGTCGGGGTGGTCCTTCTTGGCGACCTTGCGGAAGGCGCGCCGGATCTCGTCCGCCGTCGCCGTTTTACTCACGCCCAGGGTCTCGTACGGGTCTCTCGCCATGCCGGGTATCTAGGAGAGGCTTCACCGAGGTGCAAATGACGCAGGCGGACCGCCCCGGCCAAGCATGGCGTCCGCAACGAGCCGCCCGACGATCGGGGCCAAGGTGTAGCCGTTCGCAGTCACCGCGTGGAACAGCCCGGGCTGCGTGCCGCCGATCACCGGGCCACGGCTGAGATGCACCGCCAGGCCAGTCCAGGCCCGGATCACCTCGAGCCCAGCCAGCGCCGGCATTGCCTGCGCCGCCGTCCAGAGGTTGCCCTCGATGGAGCGGCGCAGCAGCCGCGTGGCGCCCCCCGTATCCAGCCGGCCCGGCCAGCCGCCGCCGATCAGCAAATGGCCGCCATCGCCCTGTTTGAGCGAGAGGTGCAGCCGCGCCTGCGCCACCAGTTGCCGCAGCAGGGGCGCAACCGGCGCGGTCGCGATCACCTGCTGCACCACGCCGCGCACCGGCAAGGCGTCGCCCGCCAGCGCCGCCACCGCGGCGGCATACGGCCCGGCCGCGTTCAGCACCTGCCCCGCCCGGATCGGCCCGGCCACGGTCTCCGCCCGCCAGCCCGCGCCGTCCCGGGCGAGCGCCGTCACGCCCACCCCGCGCCCCGGCCGCACCCCCGCCGCCCAGGCCAGCGCCGCCAGCGCCGCCGTGCCGCGCAGCGGGTCGCCCTGCCCTTCCGCGGCGCAAAACGCCGCGCCCACATAGCCCGGCCCGATTGCCGGCGCCATGGCGGACAACTCCAACGGGCCGATGATCTCCGTCTGAACCCCCCGTGCCCGCTCGAACACCGCCTTGCGCCGCAGCAGGTCCAGGTCGGCCGGGGTCGCGGCCAGGATCAGGCCGCCCTCGGTGCGGAGGCCCAGGCTCTCGCCCGCCTGCGCCGCCAGCGCGCGCCAGAGCGCGATGCTGCGCGGCCCCAGCGCCAGCGTCTCGGCCAGCGGGCCGGGGTCGGACTCGGCGTAGTCGTACGGCAACAACTGCACATGCAGGCTGCCGGCATTGGCGGTGCTGGCGGCCAGGCCGGGCTCGCCGCGGTCGGCCACCACCACGTCCCGCCCCTCCCGGGCCAGGAACAGGGCGGCGCACAGTCCGACCAGCCCGCCGCCGATCACCAGGACGTCGCAGTCGCCCGGATTGGCCGGCGCCGGACCGGTCAGCCAGCGCGTCGGCGCCGGCAGGTCGAGCGGCGTCTCGTGCGCCTCGGCGGGGCGCATCAGCACGCCGGCCGGAACCGGGCGCAGCGGCGCGCGCGGGGCGGCGTGCCCGGCCTCCCCCGCGCCGCCGCAAAGCCCATGCAGCGTCGGCGCGCAGAACCGCCCCTGGCAGCGGCCCATGCCGGCGCGGGTGGCGCGCTTGACCGCGGGCAACGACCGCGCGCCGGCCGCCATCGCCGCCCGCACCTGCCCGGCTGTCACGTCCTCGCACCGGCACACCACCACCGCATCCGTGATCGCGCCGGCATCGGGCGGGTCCGCCGCATACAACGACCACAGCGCGCCCTGGAACGCCCGGGCCGCGCGCAGTTGTCGGCGGGCAGGCGCCAGCGACGGCGCCGCAAAACCAAGGTCACGCGCCGCCGCCAGCCCCGCCAGCCGCCCCTGCGCCAGCGCCGCCTTCGCGCCGCCCAGCGCCGCGCCGTCGCCCACGGCATACAGGCCGGGCACGCTGGTACGCCCAATCTCGTCCGCAACCGTCTCCATCACCCCCGGCGCGCGGCCGGACATGCGATGCGCCGCGCCCAAGGCCCGCGCCAGGCCCGTCTCGGGCACGAAACCGACATTGAGCGCGCACGCCTCGGCTGCGATCACCCGCTCGCCCCCAGGCGTCCGCACCCGCAACCGGGCGAACCGGCCCTCGCCCTCGCACGCGAGCGCGGCGCTGCGCCACAGCACCGGCACCCCGGCCCGGCGCAACCGCCGGAGATGGCGCAGCCCGGCCGCCGCCAGGAACGGCGACGCCGCCGCGAGCGCCAAGCCCTCGCGCCACGCCGGCTCCGAAGCCGCCTCCACCACGGCCGCCACCGCGGCGCCCCCATCCAGCAACTCGCACGCCACCTGCAGCAGCAGCGGCCCGTTGCCGGCCAGCACCACGCGCCCCCCCGGCGACACGCGGTGCGACCGCACCAGGCCCTGCACCGCGCCCACCGTCATCACCCCAGGCAGGGTCCAGCCCGGGATCGGCACGGGCCGCTCATGCGAACCGGGCGCCAACACGAGGCGGCGCGGCCGGAACACCACCGCGTCGCCCTCGAACGCCACCGCGATCTCGTCCACGCCGAACGCGCCCCAAACCAGCGCGCCTTGCAGCAGCGCCACCTCCGCCCGCCGCACCCGCGCCCGCAGCGCGTCGCCGCGCCGATGCTGCAAATCGGAGGCGCCGCCGCGGTGGCTCGAAGCCAGCGGCTTGTAATACTGCCCGCCCGGCCGTGCCCGCTCGTCCAGCAGCACCACCCCGGCCCCCGCCTCCGCCGCAGCCACCGCCGCCGCCAAGCCGGCCGGCCCCGCGCCCACCACCAGCACGTCGCAGCGCCGCTCCTGCGCCCGCTCCTGCGCCCCCCCGCCCGCCCGCGGCGGCGGCAAGGCAGCGGGCGCGCTCTCCACCGCCAGCCCAGCCCGGCATGGGGCCATGCAGGCCCGGGCCGGCGCGCCATCGATGGTGACCAGGCACTCCCAGCACGCGCCCATGCCGCACCACAGCCCGCGCATTCCGCCCGCAGCGGTCCGCCGCAGCGCCACGATTCCGGCGGCGGCCAGGGCGGCCCCCACCGTCTCGCCCGGCAGGGCCGCAACGGGACGCCCATCGAAAGTAAAGATGATCCCGGGCGCCGCCGGGTTGCCGCTCAGCCGCATGCCCCAGCTTTCCCCCGCTTCGCGCCCCTGGCAAGCGGCTCCCGCGGCAAGCCTGGACAACCGGCGGTCCCTGTGGCTATCGACCCGGCATGCGGCCATCCCGTCTCGCCAGCCTGCTTGCCGCCCTATGGCTGGCCGCATGCGCCACCGCCCGCTTCGACCAGGCTGGCGCCGACGAGGCCGACTACGCCGCGCAGCACCCGTTCTATGCCGAGTTCTGCGCCCTGTCGCAGATCAAGAAGAAGCCCGGCTTCGGCGCCGACATCAGGGGCGAAATCGGCGGCCACGCCGTGTTCTACCTGAACGGCGCATGCCTGGCGCCAGCGGCCCGCTACCCCCTGCTGGAGGTCTGCGAGGGCGGCGACGGCGTGGGCCTCAGCATGAACGCGCATTTCCGCAACGCCAAATGGGTGGCCACCCCAGGCCGCGACTTCTTCTTCCACGGCAACCTGCCCGCGGCCGCCCCGGTCACGCGCGAGACCTACCGCGCCGTGCAGCGCGAGGCCCAGCGCCTGGGCATCTACGACGGCGTGGAGTTCCACGACGGGGTGTTCGACGCCATGCCCGCCGGATGGAGCCGCGCGGATTGGAAATACGAGGTGTCCGTCGCCACCGATTACGCGATCAGCCTGGGCCGCGGCCGCTACTGCGCGCGGGTGCCGGTGGACCGGGCCGGCATGGGGCGGATGGTGGCGTTCTTGAACGGCCAGAACGCCCCCTATCGCGCCGGCGCCCCATTCTATTGGAGCGTGTTCCGCGACAACTGCATCCACCTGGCGCACAACGCGCTGGCCGCGGCCGGGCTGTGGGACGAGTTGCCGATCAACCGCTTCATCCTGTTCGCCGTGTTCGACTTCCCGGTGCCGAAGAACGAGTTCGTCAACCTGATGCGCCGCACCAACGATGCCCTGCCGGCCGACCCCGGCGCGCTGTATCGCGACCTCGCCGCCCGCCGCTCCCTGCTGGAACACGGCGCGCTGCCCACCCGCCCCGGCGCCCTGGCCGAAGCCCGGCCGCCGCAGCAGCCCAATGCGGTCTACGAAACCGAGCTGAAGCTGATCTTCTATGACGAGCCCCTGCTCGGCCCCTACCAGGGATGGTTCGACCAGGTGTTCAGCCAACCCCGCTACACCGACGCCACGGCCAACCAGGACGACTTCGCCGCCCGCGCCCGCCGCATCGCCGCCGCCCGCAAGCCCCTGGCATGGTGGCTGGCGCGGGCGCCCTACGCGGGCGACCCGGCCGGGTTCGCCCGCGTCTACGACCGGTTCTACGCGCTGATGGATCGGCTCGCGGGGTGACGCCCTCGCCCACCCACGTCGTGCTGATCCCAAGCTACAATTCCGGACCCCGCCTGCGGCAGACGGTCGACCAGGCGTTGGCCCTCTGGCGCCCGGTCTGGGTGGTGGTCGACGGCAGCACCGATGGCTCGGCAGAGGCGCTTTCCGGCTCCGGCGCGCGCGTGCTGCCCCTGGGGCGGAACCGGGGCAAGGGCGCCGCCGTGCGGCACGGCCTGCTGCACGCCGAAAGCGCCGGGTTCTCCCACGCCCTGGTGATGGACGCGGACGGGCAGCACCCGGCGGAGCGCATCCCCGCCTTCATGGCCGCCAGCCTGGCGGAGCCGCAGGCCATGATCCTGGGGCAACCCGCCTTCGGGGAAGACGCGCCCCGCGCCCGCGTGCTCGGGCGCCGCATCTCCAACGCGCTCGTGGCCGTGCAAACCGCGGGCGCAGGGGTGGGCGACTCGCTGTTCGGCTTCCGCGTCTACCCCATCCCGCCCCTGCTGGAGGTGATGGCCGAAACGCGCTGGATGCGCCGGTTCGATTTCGACGCCGAGGCGGCGGTGCGGCTGTGCTGGCGCGGCGTGCGCCCCGTCAGGCTGCCGGCCCCGGTCCGCTACCTGCGCCCGGAGGAGGGCGGCGTGTCGCACTTCCGTTATGGGCGCGACAACCTGCTGCTGGCCTGGATGCACCTCCGGCTGCTCCTGCTGCGCCTGCTGGCCCGGCGCTGAGCCTTACGCCGCGGATCGTCTCCCGCAGCCCCGTGTAATGCTCGTGCCGGAACCGCCAGCGCCGCACGGCGAACTCCAGCAGCGCCATGCCCGCCACCATCGGCACGTTCAGGCTGCCCACCAGCAGCAGCCACCAGCCAAGCCGCCCCAGCGCCAGCAAGGCCGCGGACGCCACGAGTTGCAGGGCGAAGAAGAGGCACCAGGCGAGGGTCACGCCCCGCGTATACGGCACCATGCCGGCGTGGAAGCGCGGGTTGAGCCGCCGCGCCAGCCGCGTCACGATTGCCACCCGGCCCGGCGCAAGGCTCGCGCCGAACAGCGCCAGCAGCCCGGCATACAGCATCGCGTGCCCCAGCCCGGCGCCCGCCAGCAGCCCATCCGCCGCCGAGCGCCGCGCGCCGCAACCCAGCCCCACGAGCAGGGCCGCCGGGCCAAGCGCCGCCAGCGCCCGCCAACGGCCCCGCAGCACCGGCCACAGCACGAAGCCGGCCGCCACCGCCTGCACGGCCGCCAGGGCCAGCGCGGCGTCATATCCCTGCCCAAAAGCCAGCGCCATGTGGCTCGCCAGCGGTGAAGCCACCATCGCCGCGGCAACCGCCACAGGCAGAATCCGGTCCAAGCGTCCCAAGCACCCATCCTGCTTTGCAGCATCATCCAGCCGGGTTATGTTACCCGAAGGGAGACACCGTGACGAACCTTGCAGCCCCTTCGACCACCCTGGACCGCACGCCGCCCGAACAGGCGCTGGCCGAGCTGATCGTCTCGTCCCTGCAGCTCGAGATGGCCCCGGAGGACATCGAGCCGGACGCGCGCCTGTTCGGCGAAGGGCTCGGGCTCGATTCGATCGACGCGCTGGAACTGGCGCTGGCGATCTCCCGCGCCTACGGGTTCGAGTTGCGCTCCGACGACGAGCGCAACCAGCGCATCTTCGCCTCGCTCCGCAGCCTGTCCAGCCACGTCGAGGCGCACCGGACCCGGTAGCCGCATGCACGCCGCCCCCCTCGTGGACCGGCCAGCGGAGGCCGCGCTGTTCCTGCGCCCGTCCGGCCCGGTCGCCGCCGCGGCGTTCCTGGCCGATTGCTGGACGCTGTCGGCACGCTTGCCGGAGTGCGGCCACGTCGTGAACCTCTGCCGCGACCGCTACGCCTTCGTGGTGGCCTTCGCCGCCGCCCTCCTGCGCGGACAGGTCAGCCTGCTCTGCAACGACGCCTCGCCCGGCATGCTCGCCGCCCTGGCGCGCCAATTCCCAGGCTGCACCGCCGTCACCGACGACCCCGGCCTCGCCACCGCGCCTCTGGGGCTGACCCTGGCCAATCCCCTCGGCGCCGCTTCCGGCCCGCCCCCGCCGAACCCGCCGATCCCGGCTGGGCAGCAAGCCGCCATCGTGTTCACCTCGGGCAGCACCGGCGCTCCGGCGCCGCACCCCAAGAGCTGGGGCGCGTTGGTCGCGCGCAGCCGCGCCGCGGGCGAGCGGTTCGACCTGCATGAAGCCCTCCCCAGCACGGTGGTCGCCACCGTGCCGCCCGGGCACATGTACGGCTTCGAGGTCACCGCCCTGCTGCCGCTGCATGCGGCCTGCGCCAGTTGGTGCGGCCCGGCCTTCTTCCCGCGCGACGTGCAGGCCGCACTGGAGGCCGCCGCCGTTCCCCGCCTGCTGGTGACCACGCCGTTGCAGATGCGGGCGCTGCTGCAAGGAATGGGAGGCGCGCCCGCCTTGCAGGCCTGCATCTCGGCCACCGCACCGCTCGACCCCGCCTTGGCCGAGGCGGCCGAAGCGCGATGGGGCGCCCCGGTGCTGGAAATCTTCGGCGCCACCGAATGCGGCTCCATCGCCAGCCGCCGCACCACCGAGGGGGACCCCTGGACCCTCTACCCCGGGGTCGCCCTGCGGCGCGAGGGCGAAACCGCCTGGGTCGTCGCCAGCGGGGCCGAGCCGGTGGCGCTCGCCGACGAGCTGGAGCCGCTCGGCCCCGGCCGTTTCCGGCTGCTCGGCCGCCGCGCCGACGTGGTGAAGCTCGGCGGGCGCCGGGCCTCGCTGACCGGGCTGAACCGCATCCTGACCGGGCTCGCCGGCGTGGCCGACGGCAGCTTCGTGGTCCCCGACGACCTGGACCGCCGCAGCAACGCGCGCCTGCTCGCCATCGTCGTGGCCCCCGGCCGGTCCGGCCCGAGCATCCTGGCGGAGCTGCGCCGGCAGATGGACCCGCTGTTCCTGCCGCGCCGCGTCGTGCGCGTCGACGCCCTGCCTCGCAACGCGCTCGGCAAGCTGCCGCGCCACGCGCTGCTCGCCCTGTTGGCGGATGCGGAGCGGGCCTGATGGCCGCCGGGCCGTTCACCATCACGCCGGACCATCCGAGCCTGCCCGGCCACTTCCCGGGCCGGCCGATCGTGCCCGGCGTCGTGCTGCTCGACCGGGTGCTCGCCGCGGTCCTGCACGCGAACCCGGGCGCCCGCGCCGCCGGGCTGCCCATGGTGAAGTTCACCCGGCCGGTGCTGCCCGGCCAGTCCGTGAGCGTGGTGTGCAGCCCCGCCCGGAACGGCCGGGTCGCCTTCGCCTGCAGCGAGGCCGGCGCCGAGGTGGCGCGCGGCACGGTGCAGTTGGCTCCCCCGCCATGAGCTGGTCGGCGCAGCCGGAACGCGGCCACGCCGTGCTGGCCCGCGCAGCGATCTTCATGGCCCGTCACGGCGGCTGGGCGCTGGGCCGCGCGCTCACCCTGCCCGCCACCGCATGGTTCCTGGCCAACTCCGGCCGCGCCCGCGCCGCGTCCCGCGAGTATCTCGGCCGCGTGCTGGGCCGCCCGGCGCGCCTCGGCGACGTCGCCCGCCACTTCGACAGCTTCGCCTGCGCCGTGCTGGACCGCGTGCTGCTGCTCTGCGGCCGGGCCGACCGCTACGACATCCGCACCGAGGGGCTGGATGACGTGCTGGCCGTGGTCGGGCGCGGCCAGGGCTGCATCCTGCTGGGCGCCCATCTCGGGAGCTTCGAGGTGCTGCGCAGCATGTCCCGGCACGCCCCCGTGCCGGTCTGGGCCCTCATGTATCGCCGCAACGCCGGCGCGCTGACCCCGCTGCTCGACCAGCTGGCGCCCGGCCTGCGCGACCAGGTGATCGAGATCGGCGACACCGCCAGCATGATCCGCGCCCGCGAATGCGTGGAACGCGGCGAGATCGTCGGCATCCTGGCCGACCGCGCGCCCCCCGGCCACCGGCTGGTGACGGCGCCCTTCCTCGGCACGCCGGCGTCGTTTCCCTCCGGCCCCTTCATCCTGGCCGCGACCCTGGCCGCGCCGGTGATCCTGTTCCATGCGGTCCGCACGGGGCCGCGCCGCTATCTGGTCCGGTTCGAGCCGTTCGCCGACCGCGTCGTGCTGCGCCGGGCCACCCGGGCGGACGATCTGCGGGGCTACGTGCACCGCTATGCCGCGGCGCTCGAACGAGCCTGCCGCGCCCATCCGTTCAACTGGTTCAACTTCTTCCCGTTCTGGGAGCAACCCAACGATGCCCGACCCCGTCCGGCGCAGCCTGCTGCTGCTGCCCGCCCTGTGCTGGCCGGACCCGGCCCGGGCTGAGGCGCTCGACCTCGCAGCCCTCATGCGCCGCCTGGCCGCCGTGCCCGCGCGCCGGGCCGCCTTCCGCGAACACCGCCGCTTCGCCGCCCTGAGCGAGCCGCTGGAGAGCACCGGCCACCTGGCGTACCGCCGGCCCGCCTACCTGGAGAAGGTAACGGACTGGCCGCAGCCGGAGCGCCTGGTGGTGGACGGCGACCGCCTCGTGCTGACCCTGGCCGCCGAACCTCCGCGCGTGATCGACCTCGGCAGCCAGCCGGAGCTGCGCACGCTGGTGGACAGCATGCGCGGCCCGCTAGCGGGCGACCTCGACGCCTTGCAGCGCAGCTTCACCCTGCGCGCCGCCGGGGCCCCCGCCGATTGGACGCTGGAGCTGACCCCGCGCGACCTCCGCGCCGCCCGGATGCTGCACGCCGTCCACATCGGCGGCGCAGGCGACGAGATCCGCGACATCCGGCTGACGCAGGCCAATGGCGACGAGCAGTGGATGCAGATCGGGCCTTCCTCCTGACCCCAAGCCCGCCCCGCACGGCGCGGCCCCTCCCGGTCCTGCTCGCCCTGGCCGCCGCCATCCTTCTGCTCATGGCCGTGCTGTCCCGCATCACGGTCCGCACCGACATGGCGGAGTTCCTGCCCGAGGGCGAGACCGAGGCGGCACGCCTGGTGATGGAGGAGGCGCGGGCGGGCACGGCGACCGGGCTGATCCTGGTCGGCATCGAGGGCGCCCCCACGCCCGACCTCGCCCGCATCAGCAAGGCCGTCGCGGCCTCCCTGCCGGCCACCGGGCTGTTCGCCCTCGTCGCGGGCGGCCAGGCGGCGATGCCCGAGGCCGAGCAGGAGGCGCTGTTCGCCCGGCGCTACCTCCTGGCGCCCGCCCTCTTCACCCCCGAGGCGCTGCGGGCCGACCTGGAAACCCTGTTGCGGCAGCTCCGCTCCTCGGCCGCACCCCTCGCGGCCGGGTTCGCCTTCGCCGACCCGCCCGGCGCGTTCCTCGCTTTGCTGCGCGGCTGGGGCGGCGGCAGCCAGGTCCGCAGTATCGACGGCGCCTGGTTCGCCCCCCAGCGCGAGCGCGCCCTGCTGCTCGCGCGCACCCGGGCCGGCGGCATGGACGTGCCGGCGCAGGAGGCCGCCACCGCCGCCATCGCCGCCGCGTTCCAAGCCGCCCGGCCCGGCCCGGCCCGGCTGCTGATCGCCGGCCCGGCCGTGTTCGCCCGTGACGCCGCACGCGCCATCAAGGGCGACGTCGAGCGCATCGCGGTCGTCTCCACCGCCCTGCTGGTGCTGCTGCTTTGGTGGCGGTTCCGCTCGCCGCTTGTCATCGCCGCCATCGCGGCCCCCGTGGTGCTCAGCGTGGCCGCCGCGGCGGCCGCCGTGCAGATCGGCTTCGGCGCGGTGCACGGCGTGGCCCTGGGCTTCGGCGCCACCATGCTGGGCGTCTCGCTCGACTACCCCGTGCTGATGATCGGCCATCGCAAGCGCGGCGAGCCCGCCGGGGCCACCCGGGCGCGCATCGCCGGCGCCTTCATCCCCGCCGTGATCACGGCCACGCTCGGCCTCGCGGCGATGGTGTTCTCCGGCTTTCCCGGCCTCGCCCAGCTCGGCGTGTTCTCCGCCGTGGGCCTGGCCACCTGCGCGCTCGCCACCTGGACCCTGCTGCCGCGGCTCGTCGTGGCGGCCAACCTGGCGCCCGTCTCGGCTGGTGACCCGGCGTGGCTGCCCCGCCTCGAACGGCTGCGCCGCTGGCGATGGCTCGGCCTGGCCCCCGTGCTCGCCGCGAGCGCCTATCTCGCAGCACTCGGCGGCCCGCGCTGGGAGGGCGACCTGGCCAACCTCAGCCCGGTCCCGGCCGCCTCCCGCGCGCTGGACCAGGAGTTGCGGGGCGAGCTGGGCGCACCCGATGCCGGACAGCTCCTGCTGGTCCGCGGGGCGGACCCGGAGGCCGTGTTGCAACGGCAGGAGGCCCTGCTGCCCGTGCTGGACCGCCTGCAAGCCGACGGCATCCTGGCCGGCGCAGACCTGGCCGCCCGCCTGCTGCCCAGTGCCGCCACCCAGCAGGCGCGCATCGCGGCCCTGCCTGATGCGGATACGCTCGCCGCCCGGCTCGACCAGGCCCGCGCCGGGCTGCCGTTCCGCGCCGAAGCATTCCGCCCGTTCGGGGATGCGGTGGCCGCCAGCCGCCTGCTCGCGCCGCTGCGCCCCACCGACCTGGCCGGCACGCCGATCGCCGCCCGGCTGGACCCGCTGCTGTTCCAGCGCGGCGGGGAGTGGCAGGGCCCGGTGGTGCTGCGCGGCGTCACCGACCCGGGCCGCCTCGCCGCCGCGCTTCCGGGCGCCCACGCCGCATACGTGGACATGCGGGCCGAGCTCGGCGCAATCCTGTCCGGCTACACCGCGCGCGCCTGGCGCTGGCTGGGCTGGAGCGGGCTGCTCGTGGTCGCCGTGCTCGCCGCCGGGCTGCGGGACGCCCGTGCCGCAGGGGTGCTCGGGTCCGTGCTGGCCGCCATGCTGGTCACCGTGGCGCTGCTCACCGCCTGCGGCGTCCGCCTCTCGCTGATCCACCTGGTCGCCTTGCAGCTTGTCGCCGGCGTCGGGCTGGATTACGCCCTCTTCTTCGCCCGCCGCCAACTCGACCGCGAGGAGCGTGCCCGCACCTTGCGAACCCTGGTCACCTGCAACGCCATGACCCTGCTGACGTTCGGCCTGCTCGCCACCTGCCAAACGCCGCTGCTGCGCGACATCGGCATCACGGTCGCGGTGGGCGCGGTGCTGGCCATGGCTTTCGCCTTCCTTTGCGCCGGGCCGGCAGCACACGAGGCCGAATCCTGAACGAACCCTTGTTCCTGACCGCCAGCAGCGCCGTCTCCGCCCTCGGCCAGGGCGCCGCCGCGCACCGCGAGGCCCTGCTGGCCCGCCGCAGCGGCCTGCGCGCCAACGACTTCGACGCGGCCGTCGGCGGCTGGATCGGCCGGGTGGCGGGCGTGGAATCCTACGCGATGCCGCCGGGGCTCGAGACCTATGACTGCCGCAACAACCGCCTGGCCGGCATGGCGCTCCATGCCGACGGCTTCGCCGGGGCCGTCGCGGCGGCGCGGGACCGCTACGGCCCCAGCCGGATCGCCGTCGTGCTCGGCACCAGCACCAGCGGGGTCGCCGCCGCCGAAGACGCCTACCGCCGCCGCGGCGCCGCCGGCGCGCTGCCGCCCGGCTTCGACTACGCCCGCACGCAGGACCTCTACTCCCTCGGCGGCTTCGTCCGCGCCGCCCTGGGCCTGCGCGGCCCCGCGCTGGTGATCTCCACCGCCTGCGCCAGCAGCGCCCGCTGCTTCATGGATGCGGCGAACCTGATCCAGGCCGGGCTGTGCGACGCGGCCGTGGTCGGCGGCGCCGACAGCCTGTGCCGCATGACCCTGCACGGCTTCCAGGCGCTGGAGCTGATCTCGCCCACCCCCTGCCGCCCCTGCGGCCCCGCCCGCTCCGGCATCTCCATCGGCGAGGCCGCCGGCTTCGCCTTGCTCGAGCGGGACGGCGCGGGGCCAAGCCGTCCCCGGCTCGCTTTGCTTGGCGGGGGCGCCAGCAGCGACGGCCACCACATGTCGTCCCCGCATCCGGAGGGCGCCGGCGCGATCGCCGCGATGCGCCAGGCCCTGGACGCGGCCGGGCTGGCGCCGCACGAGATCGACTGGGTGAACCTGCACGGCACCGGCACCCGCGCCAACGACGCGATGGAGGACCTCGCCGTGTTCGAGGTGTTCGGCGACGCGGTGCCCTGCAGCTCCACCAAGGGCTGGACCGGCCACACCCTGGGCGCCTGCGGCATCCTGGAGGCGGTGATCGCCGGGCAATGCATGGAGGCCGGCTTCGTCGCGGGCTGCCTGGGCGTGGACGCGCCCGACCCGGCCTTCCGCGCCCAGGTCGCCACCGGCAACCTGGCGCGCCCGGTGCGGCGCGTCGTCAGCAACGCCTTCGGCTTCGGCGGCATCAACTGCAGCCTGGTTTTCGGCATGCTGCATTGACCCTCGAAGCCTCGATCCTCGGCATCTCGGTCTGGGGTCCCGGCCTGGAAGGCTGGGCGGCGAGCCACCCCATCCTCGCCGGGAACACGCCCTACCTGCCCCGGCCTTCGCCCGCCCCGCCCCCCGCCATCCTCCCCGCGACCGAACGCCGCCGCACCGGCCCGGTGGTGCGCCTGGCCCTGGCCGTCGCGCACGAGGCAGCAACCGCCTCGGGGCTGCCGCCCCGCTCGCTCCGCCCCGTGTTCGGCAGCAGCAACGGCGACGGCGTGGTGGTCGGCGGCATCCTCGACGCCCTGTCCACGACCTCGGAGGAACGCATCGTCTCGCCGACCCAGTTCCACAACTCGGTCCACAATGCCGCCGCGGGCTACTGGTCGATCGCCACCGCCAGCCGGGAGCCGGCGACCTGCCTGGGCTGCCACGACTTCACCTGGGCGGCCAGCCTGCTCACTGCGATGGCGGACCTGTCATCCGGGCGGCGGCCGGTGCTGCTGTGCTGCTACGACCACCCAATGCCCGCCCCGCTCGACGCGAAGCGGCGGACCGGCGCCGCCTTCGCCCTCGCCCTGGTGCTTGGGCCGCCCGCGCCGGGCTCCCCAAGCCTCGCCGTCGCCTACCACGCAGACCCGGCGCAGGCCGCCCAACCCCACGATCCCGCCCGACCCCACGATCCCGCCCTGCTCCTTCTGGCGCAAGGCAACCCGGCCGCGCGGGCGCTGCCCCTGCTGATCGCGCTGGCCCGGCGCGAGCCAAGCCGCATCGCCGTTCCCTACCTGAATGGCAGCCTCCAGCTCCAGGTGCAGCCCTGACCGATATCGCGGCGCTGATCCCCCACGCCGGCGCCATGGTGCTGCTGGACGAGGTCGTGCGCTGGGACGCCGCCGGCATCCTGTGCCGCGCGCGGTCGCACCTCGACCCCGCCAACCCGCTCCGCCACGCCGGCCGGCTCGCCTCGGTCTGCGGCCTCGAATACGCCCTGCAGGCGGCCGCGCTGCACGGGGCGCTGCGGGCCGGCGGCGTGGCCCAGCCCGCAGGCTACGTCGCGGCGCTGCGGACCGTGGCGCTGCACGCCGACCGCCTGGACGAACCGAACCTCGGCCCCCTGGCGGTCTCCGCGATCATGGAGGCGCAGGAAGGCTTCGGGATGGTCTATGCGCTCGAAGTCCACAGTGCCGCCGGCGCCCTGCTGGTGTGCGGCCGGGCCACCATCGCGCTCCCGCGATGAAACGCGCGCTCGTCACCGGCGGCGCGAGCCCGCTCGGCGCGGCAATCTGCCGGCGGCTGGCCGCCGATGGGCTGCATGTCATGGTCCACGCCCATGCCGGGCTGGACCGCGCCCAGGCCCTGGCCGGCGCGATCCGGGAGGGCGGCGGCTCGGCGGAGGCCCTCGCCTGCGACCTCGCCAGCATCCCGGACACCGAGGCGGCGATGCTCCGCCTGCTGCAAGCCGGCGTGCCGCAGGTCGTGGTCCACAACGCCGGCACGCATGACGACGTGCCGATGGCGGCCATGAGCCCCGGCCAATGGCAGGGCGTGCTCGACGTCTCGCTCGGCGGCTTCTACGCCGTCCTGCGGCCGCTGCTGCTGCCCTTGATGGCCACGCGCTGGGGGCGGATCGTCGCCGTCTCGTCCGTATCAGCCCTCATGGGCAACCGCGGCCAGGTGAACTACGCGGCCGCCAAGGCCGGGCTGATCGGCGCCGTGAAGTCGCTGTCCCGCGAGGTGGCCAGCCGCGGCGTCACCGTCAACGCCGTCGCCCCAGGCGTCATCGCCTCGCCCGCCGTGGACCGGGTGATGGACGCCAAGCGGATCGCCGAGATCGTGCCGATGCGCCGGGCCGGGCAGCCGGAGGAGGTCGCCGACCTGGTCGGCTTCTTGTGCTCCGGCCAGGCGGCCTACATCACGGGGCAGGCGATCTCGATCAACGGCGGGATGGCTTGACCTCGAAACCCTGGATTGGGACGATGCGGCATGGCGACTGAATGCGACATCCTCATCATCGGCGGCGGCCCGGCCGGGTCGACCGCGGCCGCATTGCTGGCCGAGCGCGGGCGGCACGTGGTGCTGCTGGAAAAGGAGCGGCATCCCCGCTTCCACATCGGTGAATCCCTGCTGCCCCGCAACACCGCCATCCTCGACCGGCTCGGCCTGCGCGAGCAGGTGGCCGCCATCGGCGTGCACAAGCCCGGCGCCGAGTTCGTCTCCGACCAGACCGGCAAGGCGGTGCAGTTCTCCTTCGCCCAAGGCCTCGACAAGCAATACACCTTCAGTTGGCAGGTCCGCCGGGCGGAGTTCGACGCCCTGCTGTTCCGCACCGCCGAGGAGCGCGGCGCCCACGCCCGCCAGGGCACCAAGGTCACGGCCATCACCTTCGCACCCCCCGGCGGCCGCGCCGAGGTGACCGCCACCGGACCCGACGGCGCCGCGCAGGCCTTCGCCCCCCGCTTCGTGCTGGACGCCTCCGGCCGCGACACCTTCCTCGCCGCCAAGCTGCGCACCAAGCAATCCAACAAGCAGAACAACACCGCCGCCCTCTACGCGCACTTCCGCGGCGTCGAGCGCCGCACCGGGGACCGCGAGGGCTACATCAGCGTGCACCTGGCCGAGGACGGCTGGTTCTGGCTGATCCCCCTGCCCGACGACGTCATGAGCGTCGGGTTCGTCGGCAACCAGTCCGCTTTCAAGGCGCGCCGCGGCACGCCGCACGAGCTGTTCATGGACCGCATCCAGGGCAGCCCCACCGTCTCCGCCCGCATGCAGGGCGCCGAAATCGTCTCCGACGTCACCAGCACCGGCAACTACTCCTATTACGCGGACCGCTCGTACGGCGAAGGCTACCTCATGATCGGCGACGCCTTCGCCTTCCTCGACCCGGTGTTCAGCAGCGGCGTGCTGCTGGCCATGACCGCGGGCGAGATGGGCGCCGATGTCGCCAGCGCCTGGCTCGAGAAGCCAGCGCAAGGCCAGGCCATGGCGGCGCGGATGGAACGCGACATGCGCCACGCCATGCAGCGGCTGAGCTGGCTGATCTACCGCATCAACACGCCCGCCCTCCGCCTGCTTTTCATGGCGCCCCGCAACGTGCTCCGCATGCGCGACGGCCTGGTCAGCCTGCTGGCGGGCAACCTGCGCGGCACCTGGAACGCCGTCATTCCGGTGCTGGCGTTCAAGTCGATTTATTACATTACCAGCTTGCTGCTGCGGACCGGCCTGCATAAGCCGGCGCCTGCCTTATCAAGTCGGGCGCTGACAAGTCCGGTGCTGGCGCCCTCGGAATAGCCCTCCCCCTTGCGGGAGAGGGCTGCGCGTTCAGTGCAGGACGCCGAACAGCCAAAGCAGCAGGATGATCGGGATCGGGATTCCGATCAGCCAAAGCAGGATTCCGCGCATTTTGATCCTCTCGGGTTGCACCCGCGATCAACGTCCCTCTGCGCGCCGGGGTTGCCCGTTAGGCGGCAGCGGGCCGAAACCGTCGCAGGGCGGCCGCAGTCCGGCGCCGGATGCGCCCAATCCGGCCCACCCCGGCCAGCCGCCGGTCCAGGAACGCAAGGCTCGGCGCGTCGTCGTCGCTCCCGTCCCGCAGCCAATACAGCAGCGTGGCGCCATACACCCCGGCAAGGATGGCCCGCTTGGTGTACCAGCTGAAATCCGCCGAGGTATCCCCCGCCGCATGCCAGATCGCATCGACGGTCCGCCCGGTGCACCGCGCGGCCAGCCCCGCATTGCCTGGCATGGCCAACACGCCCAAAGCCCGCCGCACCGCATCCTTATAGGGGCGGTTCCGCTCGAAGCGAAGCGCGACGATGGCGCGGACCCGGTCGGGCAATCGCATCCCCGCCAGCGCCTGCTCGGCCCCTGCGGCCTCCATCCAGCGGTCACCCAGGTCGCAATACGCCTCGATCATGTCCGGGGCGCCCCCCGGAAACAGCAAGTCCGCATCCGGCCCGGCAGCCGTCGTCAGCGTGGCGACGGTCCATCCCGTCTCGGCGACCGACGGCAACATCGCGACGATAGCCGCGTCCCGCTCGGGCCCGCGCTCGGGAGGGGCAATCATGCCGCGCCCGCCTGTTCCTGGGTTTGGATTTGGGCCTGGGCTTGAGCCTGGGCCTGGGCCTGGGCCTGGGCCTGGGCGCGTGCGAGTTCCTCGTTGAAGCCGAACAGGCGGAAGTCGTTCATTCGCATCGGATACAGGATCCCGTCTAGGTGGTCGTACTCATGCTGCACCACGCCCGCGTGAAAGCCGCTGGCGTCGGCGCCGACCGGCCGGCCCTCGGCATCCACCCCGCCGTAGCGCACCCGCTGATGGCGCGGCACGGCGGCGCGCAGGCCGGGGATGGACAGGCACCCCTCCCATCGCAGCACCATGTCCTCGCCGAGCAGTTCGAGCGCCGGGTTGATCACGACGGTGTTGCCCATCTCGCCATCGCCCTCGGCCGGCTGCGTGCGCCCCGGCGGCACCCGGAACACGAACAGCCGCAGCGGCACATGCACCTGCGGGGCGGCAAGCCCTGCGCCCTGCGCGTCCTCCATCGTCTCGATCATGTCGGCGACCAACCGGCGGATCTCCGGCGCGGTGGGGTCGGGCACCGGCGCCGCCCGCGTCAGCAACACCGGGTGGCCCATTCGGGCGATCTTCAGGATGGCCATGCTTCCTCATATGTGGCTGGGGGCGGTTTGCAAAAGGCTTTTGCGCGCCGCCGCCAAGGGTGCTATGCCGTGCGCTTCCGCAGCATGGGCTGTCCGGAAACCCTTTACCATGTCCGGGGCAGCGCGCTCCCAGGCAACCGCATAGGAGATGGCGGCCAAGTGCAGGTTCTCGTCCGCGACAACAATGTTGACCAGGCGCTCAAGGCGCTCAAGAAAAAGATGCAGCGCGAAGGCGTGTTTCGCGAGATGAAGCTGCGCCGGCATTACGAGAAGCCGTCAGAGCGCCGCGCGCGAGAGGCCGCCGAAGCGGTGCGCCGCGCCCGCAAGATGGAGCGCAAGCGCCTGGAGCGCGAGGGCTTCTAACCCCTTCCCGCCTAGGCGGGAAGCGTCTCGCCGATCAGCGCCGCGACCGAGACCGACATGGCGTCGCCCTGTTCGCGCAGGGCGGCGATCACGCGCGTCCGGTCGCCGACGCTGCGGTTCTGGCTCATCTTCCACTGCGCCTCCACCTTCGCCGGACGCAGCGTGAACGCGCGGATGCCGGCCATCATGCGGCGCCGGTAGTCCTCCTCCATGGCGGCCACGTCGAACCCGTGCGGGTCCGCCGCCGCCATGCCTTGCAGGTCCGCCGCCACGGCCTGCGTCTCGGTCACCACCGAAAGCCGCCCCGTCACATGCACGGCGGCGAAATCCCACGTAGGCACCGAAGGCTGCGCCCCGTACCAGCCCGGCGCGACATACGCATGCGGACCGGCAAAGATCGCCAACGCCTCGCCGCCATCCAGCCGGTCGCATTGCGGATTGCCGGCGGCAAGGTGCCCGGAAAGGATGAAGCCGTCCGCCTCGGGCTTGAACAGGAACGGGATGTGCGACGCCTCGAGGCCGCGCGCCCCGTTCGTGACCAGCATGCCGAACGAGTTGGCCTCGATCAGCGCGCGGATGCGGGCCGGATCGGTCTCCGCAAAGGCGGGGCGCACATACATGCCGGTATTCCTCTCCCGGCCGTCATAGCCGTGCACGATCTTGTATGCGCGAATTGCTGCGCCGCGCCAAACATTTGCCTCGATTGCGGCGTTAGGTGTCTCAATCGTCAGTCCAGGAGTTGCCAAGCCAATGCGTATCGCGCAAATCGCTCCCCTGCATGAGGCGGTTCCCCCAAAGCTTTATGGCGGGACCGAACGCGTCGTCTCGTTCCTCACCGAGGAATTGGTGGCCCAGGGCCACGACGTCACCTTGTTCGCCAGCGGCGACTCGGTTACCTCGGCGCGCCTCGAGCCGATCTGGCCGCGCGCGCTGCGCCTCGACCCGGCCATCCGCGACCCGATCGCGCCGCACATGCTGCTGATGGAAGCCGCGCGCCGGCAGGCCGACAGCTTCGACGTGCTGCACTTCCATATGGACTACTGGCCGTTCAGCCTGTTCGGCCGCCAGCGCACGCCCTTCGTCACCACCATGCACGGCCGCCTCGACCTCGCCGAGTTGCAGCCGGTGTTCAACACCTTCCCGCACGCACCGATCGTCTCGATCTCCGACTCGCAGCGCCGCCCGCTGCCGCAGGCCCGCTATGTCGCGACCGTGCATCACGGCTTGCCGGAGAACCTGCTGACCCCCCAGCCGGGCAAGCAGGAGTACCTCGCGTTCCTCGGCCGCATCGCGCCGGAGAAGGGGCCGGACCGGGCCATTCGTATCGCCCGCGCCTGCGGCATCCCGCTCAAGATCGCCGCCAAGGTGGACCGGGTGGACCAGGTCTATTTCGACACGGTGATCCGCCCCATGCTGGCCGAGGGCGGGGTGGAGATGATCGGCGAGATCAACGACGCCCAGAAGCCCGAGTTCCTCAGCGGCGCCGTGGGCCTGCTGATGCCGATCGACTGGCCGGAGCCGTTCGGCCTGGTGATGATCGAGGCCTTGGCCTGCGGCACGCCGGTCATCGCCTTCAACCGCGGCTCCGTGCCCGAGATCATCGAGGACGGCGTCAGCGGCTTCATCGTCGAGGACGAGATGGGCGCGATGTCGGCCGTGAACCGGCTCGGAACCCTGTCGCGCAAAACAGTCCGCGCCCGCTTCGAACAGCGCTTCACGGCCAGGCGCATGGCCGAGGACTACCTGGGTATCTACCGCACCCTGGCGGGCGAAGACCGCTCGGTGCTGCGCGCCATCCGCTAAGCCGCGCAGCCCAGCCCGGGCATCCCGGGCTGGGCCGGCTCACGGCGTGGCCTATCGCAGCCACGCCTCAATGCCCGAGC
>CAXSDH010000002.1:16540-73619 GCA_964235765.1 uncultured Acetobacteraceae bacterium | reverse complement strand
CTCACGGCGTGGCCTATCGCAGCCACGCCTCAATGCCCGAGCGCCTGCACGATCTCGTCCGTCATTTTCTTGGCGTCGCCAAACAGCATCATCGTGTTCGGCCGGAAGAACAGTTCGTTATCCACGCCGGCATAACCCGACGCCATGCTGCGCTTGATGAACAGCACGGTCTTCGCCTTCTCCACGTCAAGGATCGGCATGCCATAGATCGGGGACTTCGGGTCCGTCTTGGCCGAGGGGTTCGTCACATCGTTGGCGCCGATGACATAGACCACGTCCGCCGTGCTGAACTCGCTGTTGATCTGCTCCAGCTCGGACACCTCGTCATACGGCACGTTCGCCTCGGCCAGTAGCACGTTCATGTGGCCCGGCATGCGCCCGGCCACGGGATGGATGGCGTACTTCACCTCCACCCCCTCCTTCTTGAGCGTGTCGGCCATCTCCCGAAGCGAATGCTGCGCCTGCGCCACCGCCATGCCGTACCCCGGCACGATGATCACCTTGGACGCGTTCTTCATGATGAACGCCGCATCCTCGGCATTGCCGGACCGCACGGAGCGGTCGGCCTGGCCCGGCACGGCCGCAGCCGCCCCGCCCGTATCCGTGCCCCAGCCGCCCAGCAGCACGTTGACGATGCTCCGGTTCATGCCCTTGCACATGATGTACGACAGGATCGCGCCCGAGGCGCCCACCAGCGCGCCGGTGATGATCAGCGCCAGGTTCTGGATGGTGAAGCCGATGCCGCAGGCCGCCCAGCCTGAATAGCTGTTCAGCATCGACACCACGACCGGCATGTCCGCGCCGCCGATCGGGACGATGATGAGGAACCCGAGCGCCAGCGCCAGCAGGGCCACGAGCCAGAACACCGCCTGGCTGCCGCTCATGACGAACAGGACAACCAGCACCAGCAGCAGGATGCCGAGGCCGAGGTTCAGCTTGTGCTGGTTCGGGAAGATGAGCGGCGCGCCCTTCATGATCCCTTGCAGCTTGGCGAACGCGATCAACGAGCCCGAGAAGGTCACCGCGCCGATCGCCAGGCCGAGCGACATCTCCACCAAGGACTGGCGGTGGATGTCGCCGGGCACGCCGATGCCGAAGGCGTCGGGCGCGTTCAGCGCCGCCGCGGCCACGAACACCGCCGCCAGGCCCACCAGGGAATGGAACGCCGCCACCAACTGCGGCAGCGCGGTCATCTGGATGCGCCGGGCCACCACAGTGCCGACGCCGCCGCCGATCAGGATGGCCAGCGCGATCAGGAAGAAGCCGCTGGCCGACATGCCGCGCTGTAGCAGGGTCGCCCCCACCGCGATGCCCATGCCGACCATGCCGTACAGGTTGCCCTGCCGGGCGGTCACCGGGCTGGAAAGCCCGCGCAGCGCCAGGACGAACAGGACCGCCGCGATGAGGTAGGCGAGCGAGGTGAGGGAGGCGCTCATGCCTTTCGCACCGGCTTCTTGTTGGCTTGGAACATGCTCAGCATCCGTTGCGTGACGGTGAACCCGCCGAAGATGTTGACGCTGGCCAGCAGCACCGCCAGGAACCCAAAGAACCGCGCCCAGGCGCTGTCCGCCAGGCCCACGGCCAGGATCGCGCCCACGACGATGACGGACGAGATCGCGTTGGTCACGCCCATCAGCGGCGAATGCAGCGCCGGGGTGACGTTCCAGACCACGTAATAGCCAACGAAGCAGGCCATCAGGAACACAGCCAGCAGGAACACGAACGGCTCGACCGCGGTCGCTGCCGGCTCGACGTACACGGAAGCGGCGCGGAGGCGGTCGGCGAGGGCGACGGCGCGCTCGGCGATCCGCACGGCCTCGTCCGCATAGAGGTTGGGGTTCATGGAGCCTCCGTTACGCCGCTGGCGCGGGCTGGAATTGCGCGTGGACCACCTGGCCGCCGCGGGTCAGCATGACGCCGCGCACGATCTCGTCCGTTTCGGGCAGCGCCGGCCGGCTCGCGGCCTTGTCCCAGAACGTGGTCAGGAACGTGAGCAGGTTGCGCGAATAAAGGTTGCTCGCGGCCACCGCGATGCGGCTGGGCCAGTTGCTGTAGCCCAGCACCTTCACGCCGTTGCCAGTGGTGATGGCCTGCCCGGGAGTCGTCGCGGCGCAGTTGCCGCCCGCCTCCGCGGCCAGGTCGACGATCACGCTGCCCGGCCGCATGCTGTCCACCATCGCCTGGCTGACGATCACGGGCGCCTTCCGGCCCATCACCAGCGCCGTGCAGATGACCAGGTCGTTCTTGGCCACCGTGGCCGCCATCAGCTCGGCCTGCTTCTGGCGGAACGCGTCGGTCATCTCCTTCGCATAGGCGCCGGTCTGCCCGGCCGTCTCCGCGTCCTCCACGCCCACATAGCTCGCGCCGAGGGACTTGATCTCCTCCTTGGCCGCCGGCCGCACGTCGGTCGCGGACACGATGGCGCCCAGCCGCCGCGCCGTCGCGATAGCCTGCAGCCCGGCAACCCCGGCCCCGATCACGAACACCCGCGCCGGCGGCACGGTGCCGGCCGCGGTCATCATCATCGGGAAGCCCCGCTCGAACGCGCCGGCGCCCTCGATCACGGCGCGGTAGCCGGCCAGGTTGGCCTGGCTGCTGAGCACGTCCATGGCCTGCGCGCGGCTGATGCGCGGCAGCAGCTCCATGGCAGCCGCATCGATGCCCGCGCCGGCAAGCGCCTGCGCCATCGCCGGGTCGCCATGGGCGCCGCTGATGCACAGCAACAGCGCGCCGCGCGGGATCAGCGCCCGCTCCGCCTCGCCCGGCGTCTGCACGGCGAACACGATCTCCGCGCCCGCGAGTGCTGCGGCCGCGTCGGGCGCCACCTCCGCCCCGGCCGCCTGGTAGTCCGCGTCCGGGATGGCGGAGCCCTGCCCCGCCCCGGCCTCGACCGCCACGGCCAGGCCAAGCGCCACCAGCTTCTTCACCGTTTCCGGCGTGGCCGCAACGCGCGTCTCCGCCGCGGCACGTTCCTTCAGCACCGCAAGGCGCATGCGTCGTTCCCTTATCCCAAGTGGGCTAGAATGCGCCGGGCGGCCAGCCCGGCGCAAGAGGCGGCCGCTCCGCTCCAGCAACGGCAAATATTGCCGCGCATTTCCGGGAACAAGCCGCTAGCATCGTTCCATGGTCGCCGCCCCCTCCATCCTGCACACCGCGGAAGGCCAACGGTTGCTCGCCGCCGACCGGGGCGAAGGCTGGCGGCGGTGGGGCCCCTACGTCAGCGACCGGCAGTGGGGCACGGTGCGCGAGGATTACAGCCCCGGCGGCAACGCCTGGGAGTATTTCCCGCACGACCACGCCCGCAGCCGCGCCTATCGCTGGGGCGAGGACGGCCTCGCGGGCTTCGGCGACGATCGGCTGCTGTGGTGCCTCGGCATCGGCCTGTGGAACGGCCGGGACCCCATCCTCAAGGAGCGCCTGTTCGGCCTCACCAACACCGAAGGCAACCACGGCGAGGACGTCAAGGAGCTGTACTACCACCTCGACGGCACGCCCACGCACTCCTACATGCGGATGCTCTACAAATACCCGCAAGCCGCCTTCCCCTACGACCAGCTCGTCGCCGAAAACGGGCGTCGCGGCACCGACCAGCCGGAATACGAAATCCGCGACACCGGCGTCTTCGCCGACAACCGCTACTTCGACGTAACGGTCGAATACGCCAAGGCGGCGCCCGACGACATCCTGATGCAGGTCACGGTCACCAACCGCGGCCCCGACCCGGCCGCGCTTCACCTCCTGCCGCACCTCTGGGCCCGCAACACCTGGTCGTGGGCCAACAGCCCGCGCCGCCCCGTGCTGGCGCTCGACGGCACGGCGGTGGCCGCCCGCCACCCCCGCCTCGGTGACATGAAGCTCGAGCTGGACCACCAGGCGGCCGAATGGCTGTTTTGCGAGAACGAGACCAACGTGCGCCGCCTGTTCGGCGCAGACACGCCCGGCCCTTTCCCCGGCCCCTTCAAGGACGGCATCAACAATTGCATCGTCGGCGGCGACCGCAGCGCGGTCAGCGCGGCCCAGACCGGAACCAAGTGCGCCGCCCACCTGCGGTTTGACCTGCAATCCGGCGCGAGCGCCGTCACCCGCCTGCGGTTCCGCCCCGCCGAGCGCGAGAGCGACGCCTTCGCCTATTTCGACGACCGCGTAGCCCAGCGCCGCGCCGACGCCGACGAGTTCTACGCCGCCCTGCAGGCGAACGTCGCCGACCCCGGCGCCCGCCTTGTGCAGCGCCAAGCCCTGGCCGGCATGCTGTGGTCCAAGCAACTCTATCTGTTCGACGTGCGCCGCTGGCTCGACGGCGACCCGGCGCAACCGCCGCCGCCGCCGGGCCGCACGCGCGACCGGGACTGGCGGCACCTGAACAACGCCGACGTCATCTCGATGCCCGACAAGTGGGAATACCCCTGGTACGCCGCCTGGGACCTCGCCTTCCACTGCGTCACCTTCGCCCTGATCGACCCGGAATTCGCCAAGCACCAGCTGCTGCTCATGCTCCGAGAATGGTACATGCACCCGAACGGCCAACTGCCCGCCTACGAATGGGCCTTCGGCGACGTGAACCCGCCGGTGCACGCCTGGGCCGCCTGGCGCGTCTACGAGATGGACCGCGACCTCACCGGCGTCGCCGACCGCGCATTCCTCGAGCGGGTGTTCCATAAGCTGCTGCTCAACTTTACCTGGTGGGTGAACCGCAAGGACGCCGACGACCGCAACGTGTTCCAGGGCGGCTTCCTCGGCCTCGACAACATCGGCGTGTTCGACCGCTCCGCCCCGCTGCCCACCGGCGGCACCATGGACCAGGCCGACGGCACCGCATGGATGGCGATGTACTCCCTCAACCTGCTGCGCATCGCGATGGAGCTGGCCGAAACCAACCCCGCCTACGAAGACACCGCGACCAAGTTCTTCGAACACTTCCTCTACATCGCCGACGCCATGACCGACCTCGGCGGCAAGGGCGTCGGCCTCTGGGACGACACCGACGGCTTCTTCTACGACGTGCTCCGCTTGCCGGGCGGCCACGTCGAAAAAATGCGCGTCCGCTCCCTCGTCGGCCTGATCCCCATGCTGGCCGTCGAGGTGATCGACCCCGCGCTGATCGAGCAACTGCCGGAGTTCGCCCGCCGCCTGCGCTGGTTCCTACGCTACCGCCCCGACCTCGCGGGCCTGATCTCGCGCTGGACGGAGCCGGGCATGGGCGAACGCAGCCTGCTCTCCCTGCTGCGCGGCCACCGCATGAAGATGCTGCTGACCCGCATGCTCGACGAGGCGGAGTTCCTCTCCCCCCACGGCATCCGCTCCCTCTCGAAGGCGCACGAGGCCCACCCCTTCGTGTTCCAGCACGACGGGCGCAGCTACGGCGTGGACTATGTCCCGGGCGAATCCCGCTCCAAGGTGTTCGGCGGCAACTCGAACTGGCGCGGCCCGGTCTGGATGCCGCTCAACGTCCTGCTGATCGAAGCCCTGCAACGGTTCGACAGCTACTATGGCGCGAATTTCAAGATCGAGTGCCCGGTGGGCTCCGGCCAGATGCGAAGCCTGGCGGAAGCAGCCGACGAAATCGGCGGGCGCCTTGTCCGCCTGTTCCTGGCCGACGCGAACGGCCGCCGTCCCGCCATGCAGGGCGACCCCCCGCCCGGCGGCGCCGGCCCCGGCGAGGACGCCGTCATCTTCCACGAGTTTTTCGATGGCGACACCGGCCGCGGCCTGGGCGCCGCGCACCAGACGGGCTGGACCGGGCTGGTCGCGCTGCTGATCCAGCAAGGCTTCGGGCGGCGGTAGCCCTACATCATTCCACCACCACCGTCAGCGCCCGGGACGGCTCGCCCTCGAAGGGCAGCCGCACCTGGAACCGGTGCCGGCCGGGCTGCATGGGCCAATGCAGCGGCGCGTCCGGGGCCGCGGTCGCCACTGGCCGGCCATCCACCAGCCAGACGATCTGCGGCACGCCGGGCTCGGCCACCGCGCGCAGCACGAGCCGGTTCAGCGCCGCGGGCGATTCCGGGTTGCGCCAGACATGCGTGTCCGGCTCCGGCTGCACGATCTCCAGCCGTCCCGCGGCGGCTTGCCTGGGGGCGGCCGGCCGCACCCACTCGGTGAGCCGTTCGGCGCAGGCCCTGCCGGGTCGCCCCGTGCCGATGCACACCTCCGCCTCGGACCGGCCCGCGGGCGCGGCGAACTCGCCCGCCAGCAAGTCCGTCCGCCCCTGGCCATGCAAATGCAGCAGCACGGCCTGCGCCAGCCCGGCCGCGGCCCGGCCGCCGCTCAACTGCGACATCGCGCCCCCGTCGGGCCGGCCGATCCACACGCCCACCAGGAACCCTTGCGACCAGGCCAGCGTCCAGGCGTCGCGGTAGCCCTGCGAGGTCCCGGTCTTGAGCGCGACCGCAAACGGAAACTCGCTCGCGCCGTAGCGCGGGAACGAGGGCAGCCGCGCCATCGGGTCGCTCAGGAAACGGCCGATCAGCCGGGCGGCATCGACGGACATCACTGGCCGTGCGGGCGCGCGCTCCTGCCCGGCCAGCCACAGCAGGTCCTGCGCCACCCCGTCCTCCGCCATGGCGCCGTAGGCCCGCATCAGCCGGTCCAGCCGGGTCGGCAAGGCGCCGAGCGCCATGGCGAGGCCGAACCGCTCGGCGGTCCCGTCCAGCCGATGCAGGCCGAGGGCGCGCAGGTAGCCGAAGGCCGGCTGCAGCCCGATCCGGCGCAACAGGTTGGTCGCCGGCACGTTCCGCGAGTTGGCGAGCGCCTGCCGCGGCAGCAGCGGCCCGAGAAAGGCGTTGTCGGCGTTATGGATGCCGGCCGAACCCTCGGGCAGGTCCGCCAGCACGTCGTCGGGTTGCAGCAGCCCCCGGTCCAGCGCCTGCGCATACAGGAACGGCTTCAGCGTGCTGCCCGGCGAACGCTCCGCCGCGGCGAAGTCGATCCCGCTGCCCGGCCCCGGAGCGGCGCCAGACAACGCCAGCACCTCCCGCGAGCCCCGCCGCACCACCATGACCGCCACCTGCTGCGCCCCCGCGCGCCGCCACCCATTCAGATGCGACTGCGCCGCCCGCGCCACCCACCCCTGCAACCCTAGATCAAGCGCGGCCCGCAGCAGGGGCTCCGCCGCCGGCGCCTGCTGGCGGGCCACGCGCTCCAGCCGCAACACGGCATGCAGCGCCACCGGACGGCGGGGCGCTGCCACCAGGCCGGGCCGGTCGAGGCCCGCCCGTTCCTCCGGGCCGATCACGCCGTCGCGCACCAGGATATCGAGGGCCCGCGCCGCGCGCACCGCCGCCCGGCTGCCGGGGCGGCGCAGCGCCAGCAAGGCCGGCGCCTGCGGCGCCGCGGCCAGCAGCGCGGCCTGGGCCCAGCCGAGATCCGCCGCCGGGCGATCAAAATACCAGCGCGCCGCGTGCCCAACCCCATGGCTGCTCTCGCCGTACGGCGCCAGCCGCAAATAGTGGGCGAGCACCGCCTCGCGCCCATACCGCGCCGTCAACCCCAGCGCCGTTCCGGCCTCCAGCGCCTTCGCCCACAACCCGCGCGCCCGCGGATGCTGCATGCGCGCGACCTGCATCGCCAGCGTGGACGCGCCCGAGCCGCCCCGGCCCGTCGCGTGCCGCCACGCGGCACGCGCCACCGCCAAGGGGTCCACGCCAGGATGCGACCAGAACCGCTTGTCCTCGAGGGCCAAGGTGGCGCGCACCAGGCGGTCCGGCGGCGGCGTGATCCAATACCCATACTCGACCCGGCCGTGCTCCCGGTGCCCAGCCTGCGTGATGAAGGCGCCGTGCCGATCCAGCACGATCGGCGTCGGCGCCGGCGCAACCAGCCGCACATCGGCCGCAACATGGGCCATGTAGGTCACGCAAGCCGCCGCGGCCAAGGTCGCCGCAAGCCGGCGGCAGCCGCGCGCCACCAGCAAGGTCACCGCCCGATCACGATCCGCTGCCCGGACGTGCTGCCGACGATCCCGGCCTGATACAGCATCTCCGCCGTCGCTGGCGGCGCCGTGAAGCTGCCCGGCGTCACCGCCCGCATCCGCGTCCGCAGCACCGCAGTCCCCCGCGGCAGCGCCAGCCAGACCTGCAGCACCTCGTCATCCCCGTACGACGACCACGATGGCGGCACCGTCGGCCCGGCAGAGGGCGCGGCGTCGGCCGTCGCGGTCGCCAGCGCCGGGTTCAGCGGCTCCAGCCCAGCCGCCAGCGGCAATCGCAGCGCCACCTGGGCGCGGTCCTCGGGCGTAACCAGCTCGGCCACCTCCTCGACCACGTCACCCACCGCCAGCCGCACGCTGCCATCCGCCTCGGGGTCGATCCGCTGCATGGGCGCGCCCCCGGCGGGCACGCGGAACAGGGTGCGGGTCAGCACGAAGCCCGCCTGCACCGCCTGCGCCTGCGCGCCGGGCTGCGCCGGCACGTAATCCGTCGCCGCCAGCACCGCCAAGCCGGCCGGGCCCTGCACCCCCACTGCGCCCGGCCGCGTGGTCGCGCCCTGCAGCAACGGCCGCGCCCGGTCGAGCGTGCCGGCCACCAGCCGCTCCGGCAGGCCGATGCTGACCGCCACCGGCGCAGGCGGCGCCTGCCACGCGGCGGCCAGCGCCCGCAGCGCCGCCGCCGTGGCGTTGCTGTTGCCCCAGCCCTGCCCGCCAGCCAGGTTCACCAACCCGGCCCGCAGCACGCCCAGCCGCGGGTCCGCTGGGGACGCCACGGCAACCGCCTGCACCACCTGCGCCAGGCTCCGCGCCTCCGAGGGCAAGATCTGCGACCCGGCGGACACGTCGGTCAGCCCGCCATAGGCCGGCCGGCCCTCGCGGCTCAGCACGTTCACCCGGCTCCACAGCACGCCCAGCACCTCGGCCAGCAGCCGCTCGTCCCGGTTCGGCAGGCGGGCCAGCACGGTGGCGATCTCGGCCACCGAGCCGGTCGGCATGGTCTGCGCCCGCCGCGCCAGCTCCGCCGCGTAATCGGCCGGGATGGCGCCGGCGTCGGCCAGCGCCGTCAACGCCGCCACCCGCTCGAACAACGCCGCCACGCCCAACAGCCGCGGGTAGTCCGACCGCAGCGAGGCCGTCAGCACCTTGCCCATCCGCTCCAGCATCGGCTTGTCCACCGGCTGCCCGGCCCGGTCGGCCGCAACCAGCATCCGGTAGGCGCCCGCGGTCAGCCACACCGAGCCCCGGGTGCGCGGCCAAAACGCCACCAGCCCGTCATCGTCGGTCGCCTGCCGCACCGCCGCCACGGCCGCGGCCACGTCGCCCGCGATGCGCTCCCGCAGCCCGGCCGCCTCGATCAACGGCGTGAACGGCAATAGCGCCAGCTCGCCCGTGGCCAGCGCGATGCGTTGCTCCGCCCCGCCCACCGGAAACCGCACCAGCGCCCCCAGCCCCGCTACCAGCCGCACGAGTTCGGGGTCGGTCGCGGCCGTAATCTGGCGGTTGTACGATGCGGGGCGCACCGCCTCCGCGATGGCCGGAATATCCAGCCCGCCCAGCCCTGTGGACAGCAGCTCCCGCCGCCGCACCACCGGCCGGTCCCCGCGGATCGGCAGGTCGATCTGCACCGCGTCACCCACCCGGTCGGCCAGGCGCTGCACCAGGAACCGCACCCGCGCCACACCCGTCCCCGCCGGCGGCTCCGGCACCGTCAGCGTGAAGTCGGCGCGCGCGGGCCGCCCACCCTCCCAGGCGATGCCCTGCTCCGCCGGCCCCTGCACCGCCAGGTTGTCGACCGAAACGCTGGCCCGCCCGGCCCCGCCTGGCCCTTCCACCACCCGGCCGATCAACCCGGCCGTAAAACTGTCCCCCGGGCGCACGAAGCGCGGCAGCGCCGGCTGCGCCACGATCGGCTGGCGGATGCGCATCTGCCCCACGCCGAAACCGAACCGGTCCGGCCCGCTGATCGCCTTCGCCCGCAACATGTAAACCGTCAGCGTATCCGGCAGCTTCACCCGCAGCCGCGCCGTCCCGTCCGCGCCGAAGCGCACCCGCGGCTCGTAGAACGGCACCGGGGTGAAGTTCTTGCGGACCGAGATGTTCTCCATGCCGAAATCGCCGTTCTCGTCGCCGCCGGGGTTCTCGACCAGCGGCAGGACGCCGAAGGCCATCCCCCGCGTGTCCCGCGCCGCCATCCGGGTCGGCCGGTCGAGGATGAAGGCGGGCAGGGGGTCGAGCGGCTGCTCCTTCGCCAGGGCCAGCACGGCCTGGTCCACCATCCAAACCGTCGCCTCCCCCGCCAGCGGCCGCCCGGCCGCGTCGGCCAGGTGCACGACCAGCTCGACCTCCTGCGCCGGCCGCGCCTGCGC
This sequence comes from uncultured Acetobacteraceae bacterium, assembly GCA_964235765.1. Taxonomy (GTDB): domain Bacteria; phylum Pseudomonadota; class Alphaproteobacteria; order Acetobacterales; family Acetobacteraceae; genus JAVVHH01. The sequence continues at coordinate 63,329 of CAXSDH010000002.1, read as the reverse complement.
CGGCGCGTCGAACGTCACCCGAACCTGGTTCTCCACCGGAGTCACCGTCAGCCACTTGGTCGCCGCCAGCGTCACCGGCTTGCCCTGGTCGAATGGCGCAGTCGCCGCGACGCTCCCCGGCAGCCGCCCCCGCATCAACAGCACATGCACCGCCAGCCGCGGCGTCTGCTGCTTGCGCAACGGCACGGCTATGCGGCCAAACCCATTGGCGACATCGAGCCACTCCGTGCGGAACCGCCCCTCCGGCTCCTCGACGATGGCCAGCGCGCGGGCCGTCTGGAACGGACTCTGAACCAGCAGCGTGGCGGTCTCGCCCGGCGCATAGGCGTCCTTGTCCGCCGTGACCGTCACCGTATCGGCCGGTGGGCGGGACCAGGTGACCGGCGTGTCGCCCGCCGTGAACAGGTCCACCCGCACCGTCTGCCGCCGCCCCGCCTTGTCCTCCGCCTCCAGCTCGACGAGGTACACCCCGGCTTCCGACACGCCGAAATGCATCGGCGTCGCCTCCGCCCCGCTCGTAACCTGGCGCTCGGCCACCGTCTCGTCGATCACCTGCGTCTGATACCGCGCCGAGCCCTGCGCGAAGTCGCTGGCCTGCAGCACCGAGTTCCACTGCCGGTGGATCAGCCGCACGGTCATCGCCAGCCCCGCCACCAACTTGCCATCGCCGTCCAGCGCCAGCACCTCCGGGTCGATCGCCCCCACTTGCGGAATGTAGCGCGGCGCCTTCAGCCCCAGCACGAAGGCCGGCAGCGCCGTAATGCGCTGGGCGCCGCGAACCTGCATGTCGTCGTCCCCGGTCACCGTCGCTTCCACCAAATACTGCCGGGGCTGCGCCGTAGGCTCCAGGGTCGGGTCGAGCGTCAACTGCGCGGAGCCGCCCGGATCGGTCTTGCTCTCGCGGCTCAGCACCGGGGTGGAGCGGAAGGTGCTGTCCCCGGAATAGCGGCTGTCGCTGCTGAACACGAAGCCGTCGCGGCCCGGCGGCGTCCAGGCATAGGGCGTCTGCGTCACCCGCCACTGGATCGGCCGCTCCGACAGCAAGCCGCCGGCGAAGAACCGCGCCAGCAGGTCTACCTGGAACGGCGCGTCGAGCGGCGTGCGGGCCGGGGCGTTCAGCACCACCTCGAAGGTGGGCAGCCGGTACGCCTCCTTCTTGACCGTGACCGCGCCGCAGCCGTCGCCGTCCTTCGGCACGTACTGGATGCTGTAATCGCCGGTCGCCTCGGTTTTGGCGTCGAACCGCACATGGAAGCCGCCCACCTCGTCGAGCGGCGCGGCGATGCGCCACTCCTGCTCGTTCGGCCCGGTGACCAGCACCTCGCCCGCCCCCGACGCGAAGGCAAGCGACCCGGCCCGGTAACGCCGGATCATGCCGGCAATCAGCACCGGCTCCTCCGGGCGGTAGATCGGCCGCTCGGTGAACACGTGGCACAAAGTGCGGGGCTCCTCGCGCCGGTCGGCCGGGTCGGCGGTGATCCAGCCGAGCCAGGCCGCCCCGGGCCGGGTCCAGGCGCCGGCCGCGTATTGCTGCGGGCCACGCAGCGGCTCCAGCACCAGGGTGTCCGTCGCCTTGGCCACCACGATGCGGCGCAACCCCGGCTCTTGCAGATTGCGGTCCTTCGGCAGCGGCCCCGTCAGCGCCCAGCCGCCGTCCGCTCCGGTGACGCCCCGCGCCAGCGTGGCGAAGCCGCCGTCCCGCGTGCCGTCGAGCCGGATTTCGGCGCCGGGCACCGGCTGCGCGGTGGCCAAGGAGGTCACCACGAAACGTACGCGGTCCGCCTCCTCGATGGTGCTCAGCACCAGGTCGGTCGCCTGGATGCGCATCCATTGCCGCCGGCTGCCATCCACCGTGCGCAGCCCGACCAGGTAGGCGCCGGGCTGCTGCGCCCCGGCGATGCGGGCCAGATGCGGCGCAAGGTCAAGCCCGAACTTCGCGTTCACCCCGCCGCGCCGGATCGGCAGCTCCAGCAGCGCGCTGACCCCCGGTGACCCGAGGGCCTGCACCCTCGCCGCCATGTCGTCGGCGGAGATCGGCCCGGCCTCGGTATAATGCCGCGGCTCGTTGCCCGGCAGCGGCGGCGCCTGGTCGTCCTGCGTCACCAAGCCGCCCCGCGGAAACGGCCAGAAGTCGCGCGAGAGCGGGTCGATCGCGTAGATGCGGATATCCGCCCGGTCGTATCCATAGCCCCGCAACGGCGCCATCTGCGGTCCCAGCCGCTCCACGATGCCCTGCGTCGCGTCCCAGGCGAGCTGCGGGCTGCCCGCCGGAAAACTGAACCGCGACAGCACCGGCTTGGCCAGCACCCGGCCCGCCGTGTCCTTCAGCGTGCCCGGCGCGATGGCGAGCGTATAGGTCGTCCCGGCGCCGAACCGGCCATCCAGCCGCAGCTCGTTCTCGCCCCCCGTGCTCACCGCGAGGTCGTCCACCGGCGGCGTCAGCCGAAGCATGTCGCGCGCCTGCACCACGTCGAGCTTCTCCGGCATCGAGGAGAACTGCAGCACCAGCCGCCGCGGCTTCGGGCTGGAGGTGGCCTCGGGCGCACAGACCGTCGCGCCATCGACGGTCGTGTGGCTGTAGCTGTCGCCGCAATAGGTGTCGGTCAGCCCGAACGGCGCCGCGCTCCGCAAGGTCAGCTCGAACGAGGGGTCGTCGAGGCCCGGCTCGTCCGAGAGGCGCAAGCGCAGCGTGGCGATCCGCCCGTCCGGCACGGGGCGGCGCAGCACGACGAGGTAGGTCTGGCGGTCCGCCCGGTCCGTGCGCTCCATCGCCCGCAGGTCCATGTCCTGCGCGGTCAAGGTCTGGCTCGCGGCGCCGGCCACGCCCGGCTGCGGCGCCAACTCGATGGTCAGCAGGCGGCGCAGCGCAGCCTCGTCCACCGGCTCGGCGAACGTCAACGACACCGTATCCAGCCCGGCCACCCCGTTCGGCCGGCTCTCGGGTGCCGTCGCCACCGGCAGCGGCAGCAGCGGCGTCAGGCGCGTTGCCGCGCCGCCCACGGTCACCGTCTGCCGCAGCAGCGGCTGCCACGGCTCGGCCGGACGGAATTGCAGGGTGCGGGCGCCGAGCCAGGTCCAGGCGCCGGGATGCGGCGGCTCGAGCGTGGCGAAGCGCTCCGGCGCATCCTCCGGTCCGCCTGCGGCAGGGCCGGCATCGCGGTCGAGCAGGATGGTCACCGGGTCCCAGCGCCGCAGGAAGCGGTCCGGCAGCACGCGGGCGCCATCGGCCCGTTGCAGAAGGTCGAGCGGCGGGGCTTGCGCGAAGCTGGGCGCAGCCAGCAGCAGCAGGAGCACCAGCAATCGGGTCATCGCGCGTCCACCGGCTTCAATCCGACAAGTTCAAGGTAGTGCTGCGCCACATCGGCCGGCGGGCCGCGCCCCTGCGGGGTGATGCCCAGCACGGCCGGGCGCACCAGGCTCGGCGGCGAATCCGGCGGCACGCGCGCCTCCAGCACGTAATGCCCGGCCGGCAAGGGTCGTAGCTGCGCCACCCCCTCGCCCAGCACGGCGCCCCTCGCATCCAGCAGCCGCACCTCCACCCGGTCGGGGTCGGCCCGCACCCCCAGCCCGACGATGGCCTCGCGCGCCAGGCTGAACCCGAACGCGGCGCTGCCGCCCGGCGCCACCGCCACGGTCTCTCCCAGTCCCTCGCCCGTCGGGCGGATCGGATCGGCCCGCAGCGCCAATGTGCCCGAGAGCGGCCCGTCATGCGGCGAATACACCAGCAGCAGCGCGGGACCAGCGGGCAGCGCGCGGTGCAGCTCGGCGCCCTCGGCGAACAGCTCCGGCGCGGCCCCGCCCAACGACAGCAGCACCGGCGCGGTCGTCGTCGCATGCAGCAGCACCGGCGTTTCGTTGGTGAAAGAAAGGCTCATACCCGCGCCGCCCAGCGCCACCGGCCCCGGCACCGCCGCATCCCGCGCCGCCGGAACCGGCCACGGCGAAGCGCCCGGCCCAGCCAGCGACAGCACCACCGCCCCCGGCCCATGCGACACCACGACCCGGCCTGCACCCGCAACGGCGATCGAGCGCCCCCGCTGGACCATGCCATCCCCGCCCTGCCACAGCAGCTCCGCGTCGCCCGCCACCGCAAGTTTCCCCCCCTCGGCCACCGCCCGGTCGAACGACCCGGCCGCGCCAAAGAACCGCTTGAACACCATGCCCGGCCGCAACGCCGGTTCCGGCGCGCCCGCCATCCAGCTCACCGCCGCGGACGCGGGCGTCCCGCCCGTATTGACCAGCAGCACCCGATCCGTGACGCCGAAGTCCCGCGTCAGCGCCGCCTCCGCCCCCCAAACCACGGCCGCATCGGCCACCGCCGCCACCCCGGCCGCCAGCGTCACCGAGACCTGCCCCGGGCCCGCGAACTTCACCGGCACAGCCGAACCCGGCGGCAGCGCCACCGCCCCCGCCCCCCGCTCCGGCAACAACGCCAAGTCGAGCAGCGTCGCCCGCACCCGCAGCGGCTCGCCGCCGCCGGCATTGCGCAGCACGGTCCCCGGCCCGGCCGGCGCGAAGGCGCTTCCCGCGGCAACGCCCGCCGTGCCGCCGAACCCCGGCTGCCCCAATCCCGACTCCGCCCGCCAGAACCGCACCCGCCCCGGCCCCGCGGCCTCGGCCGCCAGCACCGCCACGCCGCCCGCCGGCACCGCGACCACCCGCGCGACGCCCGCCTCCGCCCGCAGCACGCCAACCACCGCCTGCCCCGGCGCCCCAGCCACCAGCCAAACCATGCTCGCCTGCGCCACCGCCTGCCCGCCCTCAACCGCCTCCATCGCGTGCCCCGGCCACCCCGCCGCCGCCTCCGCGCCCTCGACAGACAGCACGCCGGGACCCTCCAGCCGCACCCGCGCCGCGCCGATGCTCATCCCCTCCACCGGTCGCAGCACGACTCGGCCGGGTCCCTGCGCCTCCCCCCCGACTGCCCGCACCGCCACCCGGATTGCGCCCGCACCTCCATCGACCAGCCAGGCCGACACCCGCCACGGCCGCGCATCGCCATCCGCCAGCGCCGCCACCAGCGGCGTCCGCCCCTCATCCAGCGCCACCATCCGCCAGCCATCCGCCTCCTGCCGCTCCAGCGCGAGAACCGCGGCGCCCGTGCTTTCGCCCTGCGCCACCAGCAGCGCACCCTCCGCGGGCGCCGGCACGCGCAGCACGTGAACCCCGGCGCCGGTCAGCGGCTCCGCAGGCGGGTCCACCGCCGCAAGCGCCTCCGGCAACGCCAACCGCACCTCCACGCTCAGTTCCGGCGCGTCGCCAGCCTCCCGCTCCGCGGCCAGCCCGCGCCGGGCTGCCTCCTGCGCCGCTTGATCGTCCGCATCCGGCTTGTCGTCGTCGCCGGCGCGCTCCTCCGCCCCAGGCGGCGCAGCCGTGCCCGGATTTTGTGGCGTCGCCTGCTCCCCCGCAGGCGGCGCGGCCGCAACCAGCTCCAGCCGATACGACCCGGCCGGCAACAGCCGCGAGATCGCCACGTTCCAGTCGTCCGCCCGCGCACCCGCGCGCACCACCTGCGTCCCGTCCTCCCGCCTCAGCACTGCCCTCACCGGCGTGGCGCCCCAGGTGGTCAGGCTCGCCACCCGCGCCGCCGCCAGGGTGAACGGAACCGTGGCGGGCAAGGTCACCGTGCGGACCTGGCCGGGCTGCAGCTCCTTCGTATCCAGCGCCAGCGTGTAATCCAGCCGGTCGTTACGGCCCAGGCTCGACGCCTCGACCCGATAGGCGCCAGCCTCGAGCCGCCCGCTCCAGCGCTTGGTGACCCTCGCCAGCGGGCGCTCGCCCCGCCCGGCCTGCGGCCACAACTCGCCCACCATGCCGTCGGCGATCGACAGGCTCACCTCGGCCGGCCCAGCAAGGCTGAACGTCCACACATCGGGCGCGCGGACATCGGCCCGGCCCGGCGGCTCCCGCCACGTCGCCGCTTGCCGCTCGCCAAACGGCAGGGGATGCGGTCCCCGCCCTTCGATGGCGGCCGGCGGCAGCACCTGCGCCAGCCGCGCCGCCACCTGCCGCGCCACGGCGGGAGGCGATACCAGCAAACGATACGTGCCGGGCCGCAACGCCTGGTTCAGCTCGGTCATCTCGCCGGGCTGGGTCACCGGCCAGCCCTCTTCGTCATCGAGCCGCGCGGTGAACGGGCGGCCCAACCCAACTAGGTCGAGATGGTACGTCCCGGCCCGCTCGATCCGCACCGGAAACGCCACGCCGGCGCCGGCCGCCAGGCTGGCGCGCACGCTGCCGCCGGGCAACAGCGCGGCGCCGGGCAGCAGCGGCGCCGGACTGGCGACAACGGCCAGGTGCCCGGCGGAGGCCACCGCCGCCACGTCCACGCGGTAGCGCCCGGCCCGCAGCCATTGCTGCAACAGCATGTTCTGGCCCACCCCGTTCGCCTCCGCCTCGCCCAGGCCAGGGATGAACGCGGTCGCGATCCGCCCCTTGGTGCGCAGCCGGCCCATGGTTTCCACGCGATACAGCCCGCCCTCCGGCACCAGCAGCGCAAAACCGCGCTGCTCGTCCCGCATCAGGTCGAACGGCGCGGGCGCACCCGGCTGCAAGCCGGTGGCCGCCTCGGCCGCGGGCGGCGCGGGAATGTCCGCCGGCGGCGTCGCCGTGCGCCGCCACGCCAGCACCACGGTGCGCGGCCGATCCGTGCCCGGCAGGGTGACCCGGCGCGCGCCCTCCGGCCCCGGCTCGTCCTGCACCGCCACCGCACCGCCGCCGATCTCCCGAACCGACAGCGCACCCCCGGCCGCCAAGGCCACCGGCACCACCAGCGGACCGGAGCCGCCCGCCTGCGTCACTGCCAGCGGCCCTGCCGCCAAGGCCACCGGCACCGGCCGCGCCGACAGCCCGGTGCTGCTGCCCGGCGCAGTCTGCGCCAGCAATTCCAGGCGCTGTCCCGGCCCGATCGCCTGGACGCCCAGCGGCACCACCGGGTCCGGCGGCAAGGGCGCCGTCGGGGCGGGCGAAGCTCCCTGCGCGCCCACCGTGAGGTCGATCACCCCCTGCGTCCCAACCGCGGGGCCGAGCCGGAGCACGTAATAGTCCGCCGGCAGGTCATACCGCCCCACGCCCGCCTCGCCGGTCAGCGAAACGCCCGAACTGCGCACCGTGACCGCTCCCCCCGCCGCGTTGTCGAACAGCAGCGCCGTCGGCCCGCGCAGGTTGAACCGCCCCCGCCACGCCACACCCGGCGTCAGGCGCGGCAGGTTGCCGGCCACGATCTTGGGCGGGTCGGTGGCGTCGAACCGTTGCAGCAGCACCGTCGGCGGCGCCTCGTCACCCCCGGCGCCGGTCGCCACCGCCGAGACCCAATATGTCCCCAGCCGCGTCACGATCGCGCCGCCCGCCGGCTCGCTCGCCCGCAGCGTGAACGCCTGCCCGGCAGCCCCGCGAACCTCCACCGCCCCAATGCGGCCCGGCGTCCCGCTGAGCACCGCGTGCGGCTCGCGGCTGGTGCGGGACAGCACGGCCCTTTGCGCGTCCACCCGCAACTCCGCCGCGGCGGAGTGCGGCAGGTCCAGCCGGAACACCCCGGCAAACGCGGGCGCAGCATAGCGCTCGCTGCCGAACGGCCCGATCTCGCCGCCAGCCCAGCCCTCCGCCAGCGTCTCCGCCAGCCCAGCGCGCAAATGGAACGGCATCGCCGCGCTGCCGTCCGCCCACGGCAGCGCCGGCCCGCCATAGGCGACCGCTAGGTACACGCCCGGCTCCACCCTGCCCTCCAGGCGCAAATCCGGCATGGGGTGGCCCGGCTGGGGCTCGATCGTGGCCGCCACAGGCTCCAGCGCAGTCAGCTCCCGCCCAGCACGCCACAGCCGCAAATCGGCCAAGGCGCGGCCTGCCGCCTCGATGCGCACGAGCCCCGAGGGCGGTACCAGCAGCCAGAACGCCAGTTGCTCGCCGTCCCGCAACGCCGCGCTGCTGATCTCACCCGGCGCCGGCAAGGCCCGCGGCGGGGCGGCGTCGCGGAACGGCTCGGCCACGAGCCGCACCTCCCCGGTTGCCCCCTTCGCCGCGAAGCTCCGCAGCCGGTAGGCGCCGACGTCCAGCAGCACGTCCAGCCGGCCGTCCCGCACCCCGGCCTCGCCCGCCGTGTCCGAAGGCCCGGTCAGCATGTCCACCAACTGCAATGCAACGCCCGTGGCGCTCCGCGCGCTGATGGAGAACCGTCCGGGACTGGTCACCCGCAGCAGCGCATCCGCCTGCTCGGCTGCCGGCAGCACGCCGGGCTGCACCGTGGCCGCGGGGGCCGGCGGGTTGGCAGCGGAGGGCACGCCCTGCACGGGCGGGGGCATGGCGGCGGCTTGCGGGGCGGGCGTGGAAACGACGGCAACCGGCGGGGCCAAGGCCGCCAAGCGCGCGGTCATCTGCTCGGCCAGGCACCGCCCCAACTGCGCCGAGGGAACCCCGCACGCGGCATCCCGCGCCCGCAACCAGCGCAGCGTGTCCTGCCGCATCGCCTGCGCCCGGTCCGGCTGCCGCGCAACGGCGCCCGCATAGGCTGCCGCGATCTGCCGGTCGAGCGCCACGAGCGGAGGCGCCGCGCAGATCGCCTTCTCGGGCGGCGTCCGCGCCTTGGTGCAATCGATGCCCTGGGCCTGCGCGAGGCCGAGCCCCTGCAAGGCCAAAACGACAGCCAGACCAACGCCTGATCGCACGACCGTCCCCCGCACCCCGGCCATCACCATGGCATGGCCGGCCGGGAAACGGAACGCAGCCTCACTTCATCGCGCGGGCCTGGGCCCCGATCGCCGCGGCGTCGAAGCGGTTGATGTCGTCGATCAAATCGTTGGTCACCAGCTCGCTCGCCGGCACCTTCTGCTTCACCACGCCCCACTTCACCAGGAAGTCGATATAGGCGTCGTAATTGGCCTCCGAGTTCTCGCCCCACCGCGTGACGCCCCCGGCCTCCAGGCGCCAGCTGCGCGCCCGCGCCTCGATGGTCTTCACGTCGTCGCTGATCGCCGTCGCCTCGTCCTTCCCGGTCGGCTTGGTCTGCGGATACACCTCGTACAGCATGCGGATGGCGGCTTCCGGGTTGGCCATGGTGAACACCGTCCCCATGGCATAGCCGCGCGCCAGGGCGACCGCCTCCGCCCGCCGGGTCTTCAGCGTCTCCTCCAGGGCGACGAACCCGTTGGAGGGAAAGCGCGCGATCTCGTTGTTCGGCAGGAAGCGGAGCTTGGCCCCGGCCGCCTGCACCAAGGCATACTGCGTATCGAACTGGCTGAGCGCATCCACCTGGTTCGAGCGCAGCAGCGCCGCCGTCTGCGCCCCCTCCCCCGCCACGACGATCCGAACGTCCGTATCCGGGTTCATCCCCGCATTGGCCACCAAGGCGCGCGCCACGATCACCCCGCCCGACGCCATCGAGGTCACGCCGATCCGCTTGCCGCGCAGGTCGGGGATGGACTGTACCGGGCTGCCCTCCGGCACCGCGATGCCGTATATGTTGCCCTGATACGCCGTGTAGTAGTTCAGCGCCCGCACCCCCTGCGGACGGATGATCGCCAGCGGCTCGATGCTCGGCAGCGAATACGGCAACTCCCGGGTGGCCACGTTCTTCACGCAATCCGTCGAGCCCGGCATCGGCACCAGCTGCACCGTGAACCCGGCAAACCAGCCCATCTTCTGCGCCACCGCGAACGGGGCCGCGGCCGAACTCAGCGTGCGCGAGCACCAGCCCACCCGGACCACGCCCTGCGCCCCGGCCGCACCCGGCAGCAACAGCGCGGCAGCCAGCAAACCCCATTTGATCATGGCGTCGTCCCCTTGATGGCGCCGCTCCGCGCGGCCGATACGTCCCAGTAAACCACCCGGCGCCGCACCGCGGCCACGCAGGCGTTCAGCACCAGCCCGATCGCCGACAGGATCAGCAGCACCGAGAACTGCCCGGCCACGTCCATCGAGAAGTTCATGCTCTGGATCAGCATGCCCAACCCGTTCTCCGAGCCGACGAACTCCGCGACGATGACGCCGATCAGCGCAAAGATCATGGCGATCTCCAGCCCGGCGAAAATGGTCGGCAACGCGCCCGGCAGCCGCAGCATCCAAAACACCTGGAACGGCGAGGCGGCCAGCGAGCGCATCAGCGAAATCCGGTCCTCGTCGGCGGCGCGCAGGCCCACGATGGTGTTGATCATCAGCGGGAAGAAGCAAACCAGCGCCGCGTTCACCACCTTGCTGCCGGGGCCCAGGCCGAACCACACGATGATCAGCGGCGCCAGGGCCACCTTCGGCATGGCCTGGAACATGACGATGATCGGATACAGGAAATATTCGAACCGCCGGCTGAGCGCCACGAACGCGCCCAGCAGGAACCCGAGCGCGCAGCCCAGCACGAAGCCGAGCAAGGTCTCGCCCACCGTCACGCCGATATGCTCGATATAGATGCCGCTGGCGAACCCGCGCACCAGGCCCGCGAACACGGCGCTCGGCGGGGGCAGCAGGTAGGCCGGCAAGGCGAACACCCGAACCGCCGCCTCCCACACCACGAGGATGCCCACCATCAGCAAAATGCGCAGCAGCGCGTTCATTCCAGCCCACCCACGGCGTTCAGCGCCCGGCGGATGCGGTGCACATGCAGCCCGAACCCCGGCGTATTCATGACCTCGAGGCTGCGCGGGCGCGGCATGTCGATCTCCAGCGTATCCACGATGCGGCCGGGCCGCGGCGACATCACCAGCACCCGGTCGGCCAGGAACACCGCCTCCCCCACCGAATGCGTGATGAACAGCACGGTCTTGCGGCGCTCCATCCAGATACGCTGCAACTCCAGGTTCATCGCCTCCCGCGTCATCGCATCCAGCGCGCCGAACGGCTCGTCCATCAGCAGCAGGCTCGGCTCATGGATCAACGCCCGCACCAAGGCCACCCGCTGCTGCATCCCGCCGGACAGCTCGCGCGGCAGCCGCCCCTCGAAACCCTGCAAGCCGACCAGGGCAAGCAAGGTCATCGCCCGCTCCCGCATCGCCGCGCGCCCGAGCCCCTGCACGTCGGCCGGCAGCAACACGTTGGCCAGCACGTCGCGCCAGGGAAACAACACGGGCTGCTGGAACACCACGCCGATGTCCCGCCGCGGCCCCGCAATCTGCGTGCCGGCGAGCCACGCCGAACCGGTGGTCGGCGGGTTCAGCCCGGCCAGGATGCGCAGCAAGGTGCTCTTGCCGCAGCCGGACGGCCCGACGATGGCGACGAACTCGCCATCCGCCACCGCGAAATCGATGTCGCTCAGCGCCACCACGGGGGCGCCGCTGGTGGCGTAGTCCTTGCCCAGATGCCGCACGGCGATCAGCTCGCGCGCGGCCGTGGCGGCTGTGCCGTCCAAAGCGTCTCCTCCTGAGCCGGCCGCTTGATGCGGCCTCACGATAAACGATTTACTAGGGGCGGCGCGGCGGCCCCGTCAACGTTGACGCGCCCCCGAAGCTGCGGCCTGCTGTGCCCCGAACGGGACCGGAAGGGAAGCCCCATGCGATGGACCGTCATCCGCGGCAACAGCTTGCAGAAGGTGCCCTGGCGCAACGGCCATGGCACCTCGCGCCACGTCGTGACCCGGCTCGGCCGCAACGGCGCGCTGCTCTGGCAAGTCGCGGTCGCCGACCTGGTGCACGACGCCCCCTTCTCGAACTACCCGCATTGCGACCGCATCTTCACCCCCGTCGCCGGCGACCCGCCGGTGGAACTCGCCTTCCATGACGGGCCCTTCGAGCCCTGCCCCCTCCTAGTGCCCCGGGCCTTCCAGGGCGAATGCCCGACGCAGTGCCGCGTGCCCGCGCCCGGCCGCGCCTTCAACGCCATCTGCGACCGCCGGCATCACGCGATCGAGGTGCAGGTCCTGCACCTGCGGCCCGGCGACCCGGTCGAGGCGCCAGACGCGCCCGACGTCGTGATCCACTGCCTGCACGGCGAGCTTGCCGCAGCAGGCGAGCGGGTGCTGGCCGGCGACTCCCTGCTCGGACCCGGCCCCGCCATGCCCGGCGCCGCCGCCGAAGAAACCACCGCCATCCTGGTCGCGATCCGGCCGGCCGAGGCGCACTGAGGCCCGCCGCTAGTCCTCCCCCGCCGGCGGCAACTCCTCGACCGGCGCCATCGGCAGGTTCGGCACGACCCGGCGCGCCGTCGGCATCGGCGGCACCCAAGGGCGCAGCCCGCGATAGGCACGGTCCGACAGCACGCGGGGGCGCTCGCCACCCAGCCACACCGCGTGCGCCCCGTCGCGCCACACGGTGAATCGGTCCAGCAAGGCCACGCTGGAGGGGCACTCGCCCCGGGCCGGCTCGGCCGAGACCAGCAGGACCACGCCCTCGCAATCCTCCGCCCGCGCCGAGCCGCGCAGCAGCAGCACCGGGCCGAGCCGGCATTGCCCCGCGGTGCACTCCGCGGGCTCGCCGTCCCGGATCGGCCGGAACGGCCCGGAGGCCAGGTGGTTCTGCCAGGCCTCCAAGGTGAACTTCGACGCCCCCGGCCGCGATTGCAGCCAGTAGCCGCCGGAACGGACGGCAATCAGCCGCGCCTCGTTCGACACCAGCAGGTCGGGCGCCGGCGACGCCAGCGGCGACAGCAGCCCGGCCAGCATCACCGGCACCCCAAGCAGCCGCGCCCGGCTGCGCCACAGGCCCAGCCAGGCCAGCCCCACGCTGAACACGGCCAGCCCCCAAGCCGGCATGGGCGGCACCGCCAGGGTCGCCGCCGGCCAGGCCGACACGGTGCGGCCGATCCACAGGATCGCCTCGACGCCCCACCCCATCGGCACGAGCGCCAACTGCTCCAGGCCGAACGGCATCAAAGCCAGCGCCAGCAACCCGGCCGGCATCACCCACAGCGCCGTCAACGGCACCGCAACCACGTTGGCCACGATGAAATAGAGCTGGAAATGGCCGAAATGATACGCCCCGAACGGCGCCGAAGCCGTGCCCGCAAGCAGGCTGGTCAGCACCAGGGCGATGACGTGCGACAGGCTCCGCCGCCACCAGCCCACGCCATGCAGCCGGCTCAACACCGGCCGCAGCGCCTCGTAGCCGGAAATCAACGCCAGCACGGCCGAGAAGCTCATGCCGAAGCTGACGCCGACGACCTCGTTGGGCGCGATCAGCATCAGCACCACCGCCGCCAGCGCCAGCCCGCGCAACGAAAGCGCCCGCCGGCCGATCACCAGCCCGAGCGTGACCAGGCTCGCCATGGCGAAGCTGCGCATGACCGGGACATGCGCCCCGGCCAGCAGCATGTACCCACCGCCGGCCGCAAGCGCCGTGACCGCGGCGATGGCCTTCGTCGGCCAGTGCAGCGCCGCGCGCTCCCAGCAGGCGAGCAGCAGCCGGGTCAACCCGAGCACCAGCCCCATGACGATGCCGATATGCAGCCCGGCCACCGCCAGCAGGTGCGCCAGCCCGGAATCGCGAAACGCCTCGCGGTCGCGCTGCGGGATGGCCACGGTGGTGCCGGTCAGGAACGTCGCCGCGATGGCGCCCGCCGATCCAGGGATCGCCGCCATCACCCGCCGCCCGATGCCGTCCCTTGTCGCTTGCAGCGAGGCGGCGGCCCCGGAAGGCGGCAGCCGCTCCAGAACCACGACCGGGTTGAGCGCGGTGCCGCCCGCCGCGATCCCGGAGAAGAACGCGTCCCGCTGCAAATCCCAGGCGCCCGGATAGGCCGGCATCGCCGGCGGCCGCATCACCGCGCGAACCTGCACCCGGTCCCCCGCCGAAACCTCCGTCGCGTCGCCCCGCTTCATCCGCACCCGAACCTTGCGGACCAGCGGCTCACCCGCCGCGCCGGTGGCTTCGGTGTAGCGCACCCCCTCCAGCACCAGGCGCCGCCCGTCCGGCAAGGTGTCCACGCCCCGCACGATGCCGGTCATCGTCACCGCCCGGCTCGGCATCGCCTCGATCGGCGCGGCCCGCCACGTGGCACCCTGCGCCGAAAGGAAGCCGAGCGCCGCCGCCAACCCGGCCAGGGCCGCCGCCCGGGGCACGCCATGCCGCCACGCCGGGATGCAGGCGGCCAGGAACAGCAGCGCCGCCGCCAGCCCCGCCCATTGGCTCGGCTCCTCGCCCAGCGCGAAATACAGCACGACGCCGGCTCCCATGAACACGGGCAGCCAAGGCACGAACCGCCCCCGCTCGCCCTCCGCCCAGGTCCGCAACGCGCCCGCGACCCGGCCGGACCCCACCGACCCCCCAACTGCAACCGCCTGCTGCACCGACCCTCCGCCTATTCATCCCCGACTATCGGCATGGTAGACACGTTCCATGCCCCTCTGCACCAAGCCCGTCTGCACCCAGCCCGTCCGCACGCGCTTCGCCCCCAGCCCGACCGGCCTGCTGCACATCGGCAGCGCCCGGTCCGCCCTGTTCAACTACCTGTTCAGCCGCCACCACGGCGGCCAATACCTCGTCCGCGTCGAAGACACCGACCGCGAACGCAGCACCGAGGCCTTCACCGCCGCCATCCTCGAAGGGCTCGCCTGGCTCGGCCTCTCGCCCGACGAACCGCCGGTCTTCCAATCCACCAGGCAGGAGCGTCACGCCGAGGTCGCCCGCGCGATGCTGGCCAACGGCCACGCATACCTCTGCTACTGCACGCCCGACGAGCTGCGCACCATGCGCGAGCGCGCCGCCGCCGAAGGCCGCCCGCCCCGCTACGACGGCACCTGGCGCGACCGCGAACCGGCCGAAGCGCCCCCCGGCGTGCCCCCCGTCATCCGCCTGAAAGCCCCCCGCGACGGCGAGACCGTGCTCGAAGACCTCATCCAGGGTCAGGTCCGCGTCGCCAACGCCGAGCTGGACGACATGATCATCCTGCGCAGCGACGGCTCCCCCACCTACCTGCACGCCGTGGTGGTCGATGACCACGACATGGCGATCACCCACGTCATCCGCGGCGACGACCACCTGACCAACACCTTCCGCCAGATGCAAATCTACCTCGCCATGGGCTGGGACCTGCCCCGCTTCGCCCACATGCCGCTGATCCACGGCGCGGACGGGGCCAAGCTGTCTAAGCGGCACGGCGCGGTGAACCTGCTGGACTTCCGCGACCAGGGCTTCCTGCCCGAGGCCGTGTTCAACTACCTGCTGCGGCTCGGCTGGGGCCACGGCGACGCCGAAATCCTCGACCGCGACGAGGCGATCCGCCTGTTCGACCTGGACGGCGTCGGCCGCTCCGCCAGCCGCATGGACTACGCCAAGCTCACGCAACTGAACGGCGTCTGGCTGCGCCGGGCCGACGACGACCGGCTGACGGCCGACGTCGTGCACCGCCTCCTAGCCGCCGGGCTCGACGCCGGGCCGGCGGAAGCGCGCATCCGCATGCTGATGCCCGGGCTGAAGGAGCGCGCCAAGACACTCGCGGAACTCGCTGAAAGCGCCGCATTCCTGGTCCGCCGCATGCCGCTCAAATTCGAATCCAAGGCGCAGGCGCTGCTCACCGCCGACGCCAAGGCCATGCTGCAGCAGGTCTCCGCCGCACTGGGCGCCACCGACTTCACCGCCCCCGCCCTCGACGCAGCGCTGCGGGGCTATGCCGAGGCGGCCGGGCGCAAGCTGGGCCAGGTGGCGCAGCCCCTGCGCGCCGCGCTGACCGGCGGCACCACCAGCCCCGGCATCGACGTGACCCTCGCCGCCCTCGGCCGGGACGAGGCGCTGGCCCGCATCCGCCACGCCGCCGCCTGATGCATTACGGCCACAAGCACCTGCTGGCGATCGAGGGCCTGCACCCGCCCGAGATCGCCCACCTGCTCGACCTGGCCGAGAGCTACGTGCTGCTCAACCGCTCCGGCAAGACCCAGCGCGACCTGCTGCGCGGGCGCACCCTCATCAACCTGTTCTTCGAGGACAGCACCCGCACCCGCACCAGCTTCGAGCTCGCCGGCAAGCGGCTGGGCGCGGACGTGATCAACATGTCCGTCTCCACCAGCAGCGTGAACAAGGGCGAGACCCTGCTCGACACCGCCAGCACGCTCAACGCCATGCGCTGCGACCTCCTGGTCGTGCGCCACGACCAGTCCGGCGCGCCCAACCTGCTGGCTCAAAAAGTGTCCTCCAGCGTCATCAACGCCGGCGACGGCACCCACGAGCACCCCACCCAGGCCCTGCTCGACGCGCTTACCCTCCGCCGCCGCCGCGGCAGCCTCGAAGGCCTGCTGGTCGCCATCTGCGGCGACGTGCTGCACAGCCGGGTCGCCCGCTCCAACATCCACCTGCTGACCACCATGGGCAGCCGCGTGCGCGTGATCGGCCCCCCCACCCTGATCCCCGCCGCCGCCGCCGCCCTCGGCGTCGAGGTGTTCCACGACATGGAGGCCGGGCTCGCCGGCGTCGACGTGGTCATGATGCTGCGCCTGCAAAGGGAGCGCATGCTCCGCAGCCTGGTGCCGAGCGAGCGCGAATACTTCCGCTTCTTCGGCCTCGACCGCGCCAAGCTCGCCGGCGCCAGCGAGAACGTGCTGGTCATGCACCCCGGCCCGATGAACCGCGGCGTCGAGATCGACAGCGCCGTGGCCGACGACCCCGTGCACAGCGTCGTCGGCGAGCAGGTGGAAATGGGCGTCGCCGTACGCATGGCGGTGCTGGACGTGCTCTCGCGCCGGGCCCCGCGCAATGCGTGACCTCCTCATCGAGAACGTCCGCCTGATCGACCCGGCCACCGGGCTCGACCAGCACGGCAGCCTGCTCGTGCGCGGCGGCTGCATCGCCGATCTCGGCCCCAACCTCGGCCGCCCCGACGGCGCCGAGCAGCTTGACGGCGCCGGCGCCATCCTGTGCCCCGGCCTGGTGGACATGCGCGCCAGCCTCGGCGAACCCGGCTACGAATACCGCGAAACCGTCGCCAGCGCCGCCCGCGCCGCCTCCTCGAGCGGCATCACCACCCTCGCCGCCCTGCCCGACAGCCGCCCCGCCATCGACGACCCCGCCCTCGTCCGCCTCATGCGCAGCCGCGGCGAGGAAACCGGCGCGCTCACCGTGCTGCCCTATGCCGCCGTCACCCGCGGCTGCCGCGGCGAGGAGATGGCCGAGATCGGCCTGCTGCGCGAAGCCGGCGCCGTCGCCTTCACCGACGGGCAGCGCGCCATCGGCGACGCCCGCATGATGCGCCTCGCCCTCTCCTACGCCCGCGGCTTCGGCGCGCTCATCATCCAGCACCCCGAAGACCCCGCGCTCGCCGCAGGCGGCGCCGCCACCGAGGGCGAACAGGCCACCCGCCTCGGCCTGCCCGCCATCCCCGCCGCCGCCGAGGCCATCCTGGTGGCGCGCGACATCCGCCTGGCGCAGCTCACCGGCGGCCTGCTGCACCTGGCGCACGTGTCCACCGCCGAGGCCCTGGAACTGATCCGCCGCGCCAAGGCCGACGGCATCCGGATCACCTGCGACACCGCGCCGCCCTACTTCGACCTGAACGAGACCGCGATCGGCGACTTCCGCACCTACGCCAAGCTCTCGCCCCCGCTGCGGCCGGAAAGCGAC
Source organism: uncultured Acetobacteraceae bacterium (assembly GCA_964235765.1). Classification (GTDB taxonomy): domain Bacteria; phylum Pseudomonadota; class Alphaproteobacteria; order Acetobacterales; family Acetobacteraceae; genus JAVVHH01. The sequence continues at coordinate 45,867 of CAXSDH010000002.1, read as the reverse complement.
CGCGTCGCGGTCTGCGCCGCCCTGGCCGACGGCACCATCGACGCGGTCGCCTCCGACCACCAGCCGCGCGACGCCGACGACAAGCGCCTCCCCTTCGCCCTCGCCTCGCCGGGCGGCGCCGGCCTCGCCACCCTGCTCGGCGTCACTCTCGCCCAGGTACACGGCAACGGCCTGCCGCTCATGCGCGCGCTCGAGCTGCTCACCTCCGGCCCGGCCACCCTGCTCGGCGCGCAAGCCGGCCGCCTCGCGCGCGGCGCCCCGGCCGACCTCTGCCTGTTCGACCTCGAACGCGCCTGGAAGGTCGAAGCCGGACAGCTCGCCGGCAAGGCGCGCAACACCCCGTTCGACGGCCGCGCGCTCGAAGGCCGCGTCGTCGGCACCTGGAAAGCCGGCCGCCGGGTGTTCGGATGAACTTCCTCGCCGCCAGCCTCGCCGGCTACCTGCTGGGCTCCATCCCGTTTGGCTTGATCCTGAGCCGCCTCGCCGGGCTGGGCGACATCCGGGCCGTCGGCTCCGGCAGTATCGGCGCCACCAACGTGCTGCGCACCGGGCGGAAGGACATCGCGGCGCTGACCCTGCTGCTCGATGCCGCGAAAGGCGCCGTGGCGGTTTTGGCGTTCGAGCCTGGAACCGCGGCCCTGCTCGCCGGAGTGGCGGCCGTCGTTGGCCACTGCACCTCGCCATGGGTGGGGTTTCGCGGCGGCAAGGGAGTGGCGACCGGGCTGGGCGTCATCCTCGCCTGGTCCTGGCCGGTGGCCCTGGCCTGCGCCGCGGTGTGGCTGGCTGCCGCATACCTTTCCAAGCGCTCCAGCCTCGCATCCCTGCTAGCGACCGGGCTGGCGCCGGTCCTGCTGTTCGCCTGGGGCGGATGGGCACCTGCGGCCGCGGGCCTCGCCGCCGCAGCCATCGTCCTCGTCCGCCACCACGGCAACATCGGCCGCCTGCTCGCCGGCACCGAGCCGCGGATCGGCCAAGGCCGGTAATTGGGCGCATGACGCCCGAGGCATTGCGCGACCATCTCCGCCTCGCCCGCACCGACGGCGTCGGCCCCGTCACCTACCGCCGCCTGCTCCGCCGCTTCCCCACCCCCGCCGAGGCCATCGCCGCCCTGCCCGGCCTCGCCCGCGCCGGCGGCCGCACCACCCCGCTCCGCATCCGCAGCCCCGGCGAAGCCGACCGCGAGCTGGACCAACTGCACCAGGCCGGCGGCCGCTTCGTCGTGCTGGACGGACCGGATTACCCGCCAATGCTCGCCTTGATGGAGGTGGCGCCCCCCATCCTCGCCGTGCTGGGCGACGTCGCCCAGCTCAATACCCGCGCCGTGGCCCTGGTCGGCGCGCGCAACGCCTCCACCAACGGGCGGCGCATGGCGGAGCTGCTGGCCGCCGACCTCGCCGCGGCCGGGCTGGTCGTGGTGTCAGGTATGGCGCGCGGCATCGACACCGCCGCGCATGAGGGCGCGCTGCGCACCGGGCACACGGTCGCGGCGGTCGCGGGCGGCGTGGATGTCGCGTACCCGCCGGAAAACGCGAACCTGCAGCGCCGGGTGGCCGAAGGGGGCGCGGTGGTGGCCGAAGCGCCCTTCGGCACGCCGCCCCAGGCCCGCCACTTCCCCCGCCGCAACCGCATCATCGCCGGCCTGGCCCTGGGCGTCGTCGTGGTCGAGGCCGCCCCCCGTTCCGGCAGCCTGATCACCGCGCGGGTGGCGGCCGAGGAGCATCGGGAGCTGTTCGCCGTGCCGGGCTCCCCGCTCGACCCGCGCTGCCGCGGCTCCAACGACCTGCTCCGCGGCGGCGCGCACCTGACCGAGAGCGCGGCCGACGTGCTGGCCAACCTGCCCGACCATCCCGCCCGCCAGGGGCTCAGCCGTTCGCCGCCCTTCGCGCGCGGGGCGCCGCCGGGCATGGCCGAGCCGCCGGACCCCTACCAGGACAGCGTCGCCGACCCGGCCACGGCCCGCCGCCGCGTGCTGGAATCGCTCGGCCACGACCCCACCCCGGTTGACGATCTGGTGCGGCGCTGCCAGTTGTCCGCATCGGCAGTGGTCGTGGCGCTCCTGGAATTGGAGCTCGGCGGCCGCTTGGAGATGCTGCCGGGCAACAAGGCCTGCCTGATCGGATGAGGGGACACGCGCCGCGGCGTCCCCATATAAGGATGCCATGACCGACGTCGTCGTCGTCGAATCGCCTGCCAAGGCCAAGACCATCAACAAATACCTGGGCGGTGGCTACACCGTGCTCGCCAGCTTCGGCCATGTGCGCGACCTGCCGCCCAAGGACGGCAGCGTGCGCCCCGAGGAAGGCTTCGCCATGGATTGGGCGTCCGACGAGCGCGGCAATCGCCAGGTCGCCGCCATCGCCAAGGCCGTGAAGGGCGCCGGCACGCTCTATCTGGCCACCGACCCCGACCGCGAGGGCGAAGCGATAAGCTGGCACGTCCGCGCCATGCTGGAGGAAAAGCGCGCGCTGAAAGGCGTGGACGTCAAGCGCATCACCTTCAACGAGATCACCAAATCCGCCATCACCTACGCAATCGAGCACCCCCGCGAGCTGGACCAGCCGCTTATCGAGGCCTATCTCGCCCGCCGCGCGCTCGACTACCTGGTGGGCTTCACCCTCTCGCCCGTGCTGTGGCGCAAGCTGCCCGGCAGCCGCAGCGCCGGGCGCGTGCAGTCCGTGGCGCTGCGCCTGGTCTGCGAACGGGAAGCCGAGATCGAGGCGTTCCGGCCGCGCGAGTACTGGACGGTCGAGGCGCATTTCCGCACCCCCGCCGGCGCCCCGTTCACGGCGCGGCTCACCCATCTCGACGGCAAGCGCCTCGACCAGTTCGACCTCGACGGCGCAACCCTGGCCATGGCCGCCCGCGCCGCCGTCGAGGCCGGCGCCTTCAGCGTCGCCAGCGTCGAGCGCAAGCGCGTCAAGCGGCACCCGCCCGCGCCGTTCACCACCTCCACCTTGCAGCAGGAGGCCAGCCGCAAGCTCGGCATGGGCGCCCAGGCCACCATGCGCTGCGCCCAGCAGCTCTACGAGGGCGTGGAGCTGGACGGCGAGACCACCGGCCTGATCACCTACATGCGGACCGACGGCGTGCAGATGGCCGGCGAAGCCATGCTGGCGATCCGCGAACACGTCTCGGCCGCCTACGGCCCCACCTACATCCCGGCAGCCCCGCGCGAATACACCAGCAAGGCCAAGAACGCCCAGGAAGCGCACGAGGCCGTCCGCCCGACCGACGTCGCCCGCACGCCGGAGAGCGTGGCCCGCTACCTCAACGAGGAGCAGCGCCGGCTGTACGAGCTGGTCTGGAAGCGCGCCGTCGCCAGTCAGATGCAGTCCGCCGAGCTGGACCAGGTCGCGGTCGACGTCGCCAGCGCCCGTACCCGCATGCGCGCCAACGGCTCCATCATCGCCTTCGACGGCTACCTCAAGCTGTATCGCGAGGACGTGGACGACGCGCCGGAAGGGGCGCCGGACGCCGCCGCCGCCGACAGCCGCATGCTGCCCCCGATGCACGAGCGCGACCCGCTCGCCCGCGACCGCGTGAGCGCCGACCAGCATTTCACCCAGCCGCCGCCGCGCTACTCCGAGGCGAGCCTGGTCAAGAAGATGGAGGAGCTGGGCATCGGCCGCCCCAGCACCTACGCCAGCATCCTGACCGTACTGCGCGACCGCCTCTACGTGCGGATGGAGAACAAGCGCTTCGTCCCCGAAGACCGCGGCCGCCTGGTCACCGCCTTCCTGACCAGCTTCTTCGAGCGCTACGTGGACACCGGGTTCACCGCCGCCCTCGAAGAGCAGCTCGACGACATCTCCGGCGGCCGGCGGGATTGGCGCGCCGTGATGCAGGCGTTCTGGGACCAGTTCTCCCAGGCCGTCGAGCAGACCCGCGACCTCAAAATCACCGACGTCATCGACGCGCTGGACCGCGACCTGGGCGAGCACTTCTTCCCCGCCCCCGTGAACGGCGGCGACCCCCGCCTCTGCCCGGCCTGCCACGCCGGGCGTCTCGGCCTGAAGCTGGGCCGCCACGGCAGCTTCATCGGCTGCTCCAACTATCCCACGTGCCAATACACGCGCCGCCTGGCGATCGAGAGCGGCGACGACGCCGGCGAAACCCTGAAGGAGGGCAAGCGCGACCTGGGCCATCACCCGGACAGCGGCGAAGCCATCACCGTCCGCCGCGGCCCCTACGGCGTATACGTGCAGCAGGGCGAGGCCGACCCCGAGGACAAGAAGCGCAAGCCGCGCCGGACCTCGCTGCCCAAGGGCGTCGAGGGCGACCAGGTAACCCTCGAGCAGGCGCTCGGCCTGCTGTCCCTGCCCCGCCTGGTCGGCATCCACCCCGACCGGCAGGAGCCGATCGAGGCCGGCATCGGCCGCTTCGGCCCCTTCGTGCGCATGGGCGCCGTCTATGCCTCGCTCGACCGCGACGACGACGTGCTCGTCGTCGGCCTCAACCGCGCCGTCGATGCGCTCGCCAAGAAGCTCGACAGCGTCCGCTCGCTCGGCGCGCACCCGGCCGACAAGGAACCGGTGATGGTGCGCAAGGGCCGCTTCGGCCCCTATGCCCAGCATGGCTCGCGGGTGGCCAACCTGCCGCGCGACGTGGCCATGGAGGACATGACGCTCGAGGACGCGGTGGCCCTGCTGGCCGAGCGCGGCAAGGTGCTGAAGGCCAAGCCCGGCCAGAAGAAGAAGGCCGCGGCGAAGCCGAAGGCGGCCGCAAAGCCAGCAGCAAAGCCCGCAACCAAACCCGCAACCAAGAAGACCCCCGCGAAGAAGGCACCCAAGCGAAAGCCCGCAGCCGCCGCCCGCAAGGCGGGATAGCGTGGCCCGGCGGCCCCGCCCTTTGCCGAGCCGCGAGGCGGTCCGCGCCTTCATCGCCGCCGCGCCCGGCCGCGTCGGCAAGCGCGAGGTCGCCAGGGAATTCGGCGTAGGCCCCGAACTGAAGGGCGAACTGCGCGCTCTGCTGAACGAGCTCAGCAAGGAGGGCGCCATCGCCCCTGCCGGACATCGCCGCTTCACCCCGCCCGGCCGCATCGCCGAGGGGGTCGTGGTGCGCGTGACCGGCACCGACCCCGACGGCGACGCGGTGGCCCGCCCCGTGGACTGGACCGGACAGGGGCCACCGCCCCTCGTGCTCATGCATCCGGAACGCCGCGACAGCCCAGCGCTGGCGCCCGGCGAACGCGTGCTCGCCCGCATCGCCCCGATCGGCGGCGGCAAGTGGGAAGGCCGCACCATCCGCCGCCTGTCCGACGCGCCCGGCCGCATCCTCGGCGTGTTCCGCCCCGCCCCGCCCGCCCGCCCGGACGCGGGTGGCCGCCTCTCACCCACCGACCGCCGGGCCAAGGCGGATTGGCGCATCCCCGCAGGCGAGGAGGGCGGCGCGGAAGCGGACGAAATCGTCGTCGCCACCCCCCTCCCCCACGCCGGCCTCGGCCTCAAGCCCGCCCGCGTCACCGAACGCCTGGGCCGCATGGGCGACGCCCGCGCCGTCAGCCTGATCTGCATCCACGGCCACGACATCCCGCAGGAGTTCCCCCCCGAAGCCCTGGCCGCCGCCGCCCGCGCCCGCGGCCTGCCGCTCGGCAAGCGCGAGGACCTGCGGGAACTCCCGCTGGTCACCATCGACGGCGAGGACGCCCGCGACTTCGACGACGCCGTGTTCGCCGAACCGGACGGCGCCGGCTTCCGCCTGATCGTCGGCATCGCCGACGTCGCCCACTACGTCCGCCCCGGCGCCCCCCTCGACCGCGCCGCCCGCACCCGCGGCAACAGCGTCTATTTCCCGGACCGCGTGGTGCCCATGCTGCCCGAAGCCCTCTCCAACGGCTGGTGCAGCCTGCGCCCGGCCGAAGAGCGCGGCTGCCTCTTCGTCGAGATGCGGATCGACGCCGCCGGCCGCAAAACCGCGCACCGCTTCGGCCGCGGCCTCATGCGCAGCGCCGCGCGGCTCACATACACCCAAGTCCAGCAGGCCTTCGACGCCGGGGAGGACCTCGGCCTCGGCGCCGGGCTGGCCGCGCTCTACGCCGCCTTCCGCGCCCTGCTGGCGGCCCGCCAGGCGCGCGGCACGCTGGACCTCGACCTGCCCGAGCGCCAGGTTGTCCTGAAGGAGGGCAAGGTCGAACAGATCCTGCCCCGGCCGCGGCTGGACAGCCACCGGCTGATCGAAGAGTTCATGGTGCTGGCCAACGTCGCCGCGGCCGAGGAGTTGGAACGGCTGCACGCCCCCTGCATGTACCGCGTGCACGCGCCGCCCACGGAGGAGAAGCTGGAGTCGCTTCGCACCTTCCTGCACGGCCTGGGCATCAGCCTGCCGCCCGGCAACGAGCTGCACCCGCGCGATCTCGACCGGGTCCTGCAAAAGGTCGCCGGCGGCGAACAGGCGCCGCTGGTCAACGAAGTGGTGCTGCGCAGCCAAAGCCAGGCCGCCTACAGCCCCGACAACATCGGCCATTTCGGCCTGGCCCTGCCGCGCTACGCCCATTTCACCAGCCCGATCCGCCGCTATGCCGACCTGCTGGTCCACCGCGCCCTCATCTCCGGCCTGAAGCTCGGCCTGGGCGGGCTGGAGCGGGACGCCGGCGCAGCCTTCCCGGACACCGCGGAACACATCAGCGCCACCGAGCGCCGCGCCGCCCTGGCCGAGCGCGAGGCCATCGACCGCTACCTCGCCGCCTACATGGCCGACAAGGTCGGCGCAACGTTCCTCGCCCGCGTGTCCGGCGTGCAGCGCTTCGGCCTCTTCGTCACCCTCCGCGAGAGCGGCGCCAGCGGCCTCGTGCCGATGAGCGGCCTGCCGGACGACTATTGGCTCTACGAAGAGGCCACCCAATCCCTCTCCGGCCGCCGCACCCGCATGACCTACCGCCTCGCCCAGGAGGTCGAAGTCCGCCTCGCCGAGGCCAGCCCGCTCACCGGCGGCATGATATTCCAGGTGATCTCCCTCGCCCGCGCGCCCGAAAAGCCAGCCGGCCCGCGGACCCGGCGGCGGTGAGGACGGCCCTAACCCTGCTCGTCATCCTGCTGACCGGACCCGCCTGGACCGGACCCGCCTGGGCCGGACCCGCCCGCGACCGCTTCGCCGCCGACATGGCGGGCCCCGTGTTCACCGCCGCCCTGCAATTCATCGCGCCCCGCGCGCTCGAAGCCGTCAGCATCCAGCAACTCGCCCTCTGGGGCCTGCGTGGCGTGACCACGCTCGACCCAGCACTGATGCCTGAACTGCGCGACGGCGTCGTCAGCCTGCGCCGCGGCGGCGTCGTGCTGTTTCAGCGCGCGGCCCCGGCAGAGGCGGACTCCGCCGCCTGGGGCCTCCTGGCCGCCGACCTCGCCGCCTCCGCCTGGGCCGTCTCCCCCGCCATGCAGGCCGAGGGCGGCCAAGCGGTGATCACCAGCTTCTTCGACGAGCTGTTCAACCACCTCGACCCCTACTCCCGATACGTGCCGCCAGCCGCCGCCGACCAGGACCGCGCCCGCCGCTCCGGGGAAGCCGGCGCCGGGCTGCAGGTCGGCCGGGTCGGCCAGGCCTTCGTCGTCCAAGGCGTGAACGCCGACGGACCCGGCGCCGAGGCCGGCATCCGCATCGGCGACCGGATTACCGCCATCGACGACCAGCCGACCCGCGGCGAGGACCTATCGACGGTGCTCGGCTGGATCTCGGGGCTCGAAGGCACCGACCTCAGCCTCACCGTCCGCAGCCGCAACGGCCGGGTCCGCACGGTGGAGATCGAGCGCGCCGTGCTGCCGCCGGAAACCGTGTTCACCACGCGCGCCGGCGACGCGGTGGTCATCCGCATCGCCGCATTCAGCAGCGACACCGACCAGCGCCTGGCGCGGGACCTGGACCGCGCCTTGCCCCGCGCCGGAACCGCCGGCGTGCGCGGCTTCGTCATCGACCTGCGCGGCAACCGCGGCGGCCTGTTGCGCCAGGCGGTGACAGCCACCGGCCTGTTCCTCGGCGCCGGCATCGTGGCGACCACCGCCGGCCGCAATCCGCAAGCGGCGCACGAGTGGCAGGCCGGACGGGGCAGCGCCGCGCAGGACCTGCCCCTGGTGGTGCTGGTCGATGGCCGCTCGGCCAGCGCGGCCGAGATCATGGCCGCCGCCCTCGCCGACCAGGGGCGCGGCGTGGTCGTCGGCAGCTCCACGCTCGGCAAGGGCCTGGTGCAAACCATCACCACGCTGCCCGACGGCGGCGAGCTGTTCGTCTCCTGGAGCCGCGTTCTGGCGCCCAGCGGCTGGCCGATCCAGGGCCTGGGCGTGCTGCCGCAAGTCTGCACCAGCCTCGGCGCGGACCAGTTGGCCCAGCAACTCGCCAGCCTGGAGCAGGGCGCCTCGCGCATGGCCCCCGCTTTGACCCGGCACCGGGCGGCTCGCGCGCCCCTGCCCACGGCCGAGATCATCGAACAGCGCAACGCCTGCCCAGCCGCCGAGGGGCGCGACGGCGACATGGCCACCGCGCGCTACCTCATCAACCACCCGGCCGCCTACGCCGCAGCGCTGCTCAGCCCGCCGCCCCCTTGACCGCAGGCGGCCGGGTGAGCATGTTCCGCCGCTGAATCTCCGATCAAGGGTAAGGCTATGGCGAAGAACAACACCGTGCAGATCAAGCTCGTGTCCACCGCGGACACCGGCTATTTCTACGTGACCAAGAAGAACGCCCGCACGACGACCGGCAAGCTCGAGCTGCGCAAATACGACCCGGTCGCCCGCAAGCACGTCGCGTTCAAGGAAGCCAAGATCAAGTAACCGAGGCAGGGTTAACGGCGCGGCGCCTCACCGCGCCGCAAACTGGGTCTTGCCGAACATGTTCTCGCGCCAGGCGTCCGTCACGGCGCCGGCGCGCTGGCTCTCCGACAACACCTCAACCCCCCGCTGCACCGCCGGGCGGGCCGCGATGAGGTCGTGCCAGCGCTGCACGGCCGGGTAATCGGCCAACGTGACGCCGCGGCGCTGCGGGTTCCGCACCCACGGGAACGTCGCGATGTCCGCGATGCTGTATTCCGGGCCGGCCAGGAAGGCGCTCTCGGTAAGCCGCTTGTCCAGCACCCGGTGCAGGCGCTTGACCTCGTTGCCGTAGCGCTCGATCGCATAGGGCAGCTTTTCAGGCGCATAGGCCGCAAAGTGGTTGTATTGCCCGAACATCGGCCCGACGCCGCCCATCTGGAACATCAGCCACTGCAAGCAAACCAGCCGCGCCGCCGGGTCGGCCGGCATGAGCCTGCCCGCCTTCTCCGCCAGGTAGATCAGGATCGCGCCCGATTCGAACAGCGTCAGCGGCGCGCCGCCGGGTCCCTCGGAATCGATGATCGCCGGGATACGATGGTTGGGGGTGATGGCCAGGAACTCCGGCTTGAACTGCGCCCCCGCCCCGATGTCGACCGGCACCACCCGGTACGGCAGCCCAAGCTCCTCCAGGGCGATGTGCACCTTGTGGCCGTTCGGCGTGGGCCATGTCCAAACGTCGATCATCGGCAGCGCTCCCTTGCAGCCCCACCGATAATGCGGTCCGCACCCCTCGTCCATCGCCGCCGTTAACCAAGCTTTCAGCTTTGTCCCGCATTTTGGGATCAGTAGCGACCAAGCGAGACAGACCCATGCTTTCCGGCACGACCCTCCCGCCGCCCAACTTCGCCCCGCCCAACTTCGCCCGCCGGGGTCCCGCCGTGCCCACCACGCGCCGCCTGCACGCCGAAATGCGCGCCGCACTCGCCAGCCGCGCCTTCGTCCTGCACTACCAGCCCCGCCTGGACCTGCCGACCGGCGCGGTCCTCGGCTGCGAAGCGCTGCTCCGCTGGCCCGGGCGAGCCAGCGGCGTCCTGCCGCCCTCGACCTTCATCCCCGTCGCCGAACGGACCGGTCTCATCAACCAGCTCGGCGCATGGGCCCTCATCGAGGCCTGCGCCGAAGCAAGCCGCTGGGCCGGCGCACGCGTCTCGGTGAACGTATCCCGCCGGCAACTGCAATCCGGCGTGCTGCCCGTTCAACTCGCCGAGGCGCTGGACCGCTCGGGCCTGCCGCCCGAACGCCTGGAGCTGGAGCTGGCCGAGCCCGCGCTGACCGGCGGCGGCACCGACACCCTGCTCGCCCTCTCCGCCATCCGCGACCTCGGGGTGGGCCTCGCCCTGGACAATTTCGGCGCCGCCGGAGCGAGCCTGTCCATGCTCAAACGCCTGCCGCTGACCACCCTCAAGCTGGACCGCTCCCTCGTCCGCGAGCTGCCGGGCAACCGCGAGGAAGCGGCCATCGTCCACGCCACGATCCAGGCCGCGCACGCGCTGGGGCTGACCGTCGTGGCCGAGGGCATCGAGACCGAGGCGCAGCGCGCCACCCTCTCGGGGCTGGGCTGCGACCAGGGCCAGGGCTACTTGTTCAGCCACCCGCTGCCGGCCGGGCAGGTCCGCCCCATCGCAGCGCAGCATGTTACCGCTTGCGGCATCCCGCGCTCTGCGCCAGCGTCCGCCCATGAGCGGCACCACACCAGCGATCCCAACGCCATCCGTCATTGAGGCCCAAATCCTGGCGCTGACCCAGGCGCGCGGCCCGGAAAAATCCATCTGTCCCAGTGAGGTCGCCCGCGCCCTGCAACCGGGATGGCAACGGCTCATGACTCCGGTCCGCGAAGCCGCCTCGCGGCTGGCGCTCGCCGGACGGATCGAAATCCTCCGCAAGGGCCGGCCCGTCGACCCCAAGGGCTTCAAGGGCGTCATCCGCCTGCGCGCCGTCGCCGGTGAAGGCTGATGCAGGCGTTGCGGGCCGTGCTGGCGGACGCCTGGCGTCTCGCCATCCCCTACTTCCGCTCCGAGGAGCGCTGGAGCGCCCGGCTCCTGCTCGCCTCGATCATCGTGCTCAACCTGTCCCTGGTCGGCATGACGGTCGTGCTGAACTACTGGAACGGCGCGTTCTACGACAGCCTGCAAAACAAGGACTGGACGTCGTTCATCAACCTGCTGCTGTTCTACCGCTCGGGCGAGGCCGGCTTCATGCCCGGCTTCGTCGCCATCGCCGCGGTCTACATCCCGGTCGCCATCTACCGCACCTACCTGAACCAATGGTTGCAAATCCGCTGGCGCCGCTGGATGACCGACGACCTGCTCGCCGACTGGATGTCCGACCGCGCCTACTACACCCTCAGCCTCACCCGCAGCGCCGCCGACCACGGCTCCGACAACCCGGACCAGCGCATCGCCGACGACCTCCGCAGCTTCGTCGAGGACACGCTCCGCCTCGGCCTCGGCCTGCTGTCCAACATCGTCAGCCTCTTCAACTTCGCCCTCATCCTCTGGACCCTCTCCGGCGCCTTCACCCTGTTCGGCATCAGCATCCCCGGCTACATGCTGTGGGTCGCGATCCTCTACGCCATCATCGGCAGCATCCTGACCCACAAGGTCGGCCGCCCCTTGGCCGCGCTGGAGTTCGGCCAGCAAAAGGCCGAGGCCGACTTCCGTTACGCGCTCGTCCGCGTCCGCGACAACACCGAGGGCGTGGCGCTCTACGCCGGCGAGCGCGAGGAAAGCCGCTTCCTGCTCGACCGCTTCGTCGCCGTCATCGCCAACTACCGCCGCATCATGACCCGGCAAAAATGGCTAAACGCCCTCATCGCTGGCTACGAGCAGCTCGCCGCGATCTTCCCGATCGTTGTGGCCGCACCGCGCTACTTCGCCGGCGAGATCGCGCTGGGCGGCCTGACCCGCACGGCCGGCGCGTTCTCCCGGGTGCAGAACTCCCTGTCGTGGTTCGTCGAATCCTACGCAGCCCTCGCGGGCTGGCGCGCCACCGTCGACCGCCTGGCCAGCTTCCACCGCGCAATCGCCGCCGCCCGCGCCCTCGCCGGCGCGGGCGTGCAGTTGCACCCAGCGGCGGGCGAGGGCGTGCGCCTGGAAAACGTGGCACTCGCCCTGCCCGACGGCACACGCCTGCTCGACGGCGGGCTGATCGAGTTCCGGCGCGGCCACTCCGTCGCCGTCTCCGGCCGCTCCGGCACCGGCAAGTCCACCCTGTTCCGCGCCATCGCCGGCATCTGGCCCTTCGGCTCCGGCGCGGTCGAGCGCCCGCCGGGCCGCTACCTCTTCCTGCCGCAGCGCCCTTACATCCCGCTCGGCACCCTGCGCCACGCCCTCACCTACCCGGCCCCGCAGGACAGCGTCTCCGACCCGGCCGCCCGCGCCGCACTCGACACTGCCGGCCTCGGCGCGCTCGCCGCCGAGCTGGACCAGGAGCAGCCATGGGGACAACGCCTCTCCGGCGGCGAACAGCAACGCCTGGCCGTCGCCCGCGCCCTGCTGCTGAAGCCCGACTGGCTGTTCCTCGACGAAGCCACCGCCAGCCTCGACCCCGAAGCCGAGGCGGACCTCTACCACGCCCTCCGCACCCAGTTGCCGGGCACCACGATGGTCTCCATCGCCCACCGCCCCGCCGTCGCCGGGTTCCACGACGAGGCACGGGTGTTCCGGCGCGAGCCCGGCGCCCCCGGACGGCTCGAGCCGCTTCAGCCGGCCACGATCGCCAGCACCGCCCTGCCATAACGCTCCAGCTTCGAGGCGCCCACCCCGCGCAGCCCGCCAAGCTGGTCCAGCGTGGCGGGCTTCGCTGCCGCGATCTCCCGCAGCACGCTGTCATGGAATATCACGTACGGCGGCACCGATTGCGTCCGCGCCTCGCCCGCCCGCCACTGGCGCAGGCTCTCGAACACCGGCCCGCCCTCGCCCGCCGCCGCCGGCGCACCGCGCCCGATGGCGCCGCGCTCCCGCCGGCCCGCCGCCGGCCGCGCAGCCTCCACCCGCAGCATGACCTGCGCCTCGTTGCGCAGGATCGGCCGCGCCAGCTCGGGCACCAGCGACAGGCTGGCGAACTCGCCGCTCCCCGTCTCCAGCGCGCCCCGGGCGATAAGCTGCCGGATTACCCCGCGCCAGAACACCGGAGTCCCGTCCTTCCCCACGCCATAGGTCGGCAGCTTGTCATGCCGGTGCTTCAACACCATCGGCGTCTCCTGCCCGCGCAGCACCGCCACGATATGCAGCGCCCCGAACATCTGCCCCGTGCGATAGATCGCCGACAGCACCTTCTGCGCCGCCACCGTTCCGTCGAACAACCCGACCGGCGACACGCAATTGTCGCAATGCCCGCACGCCTCGCCCAGCTCCTCGCCGAAACAGGCCAGCAGCGCCCGCGTGCGGCACGACGTGGTCTCGGTCAGCGAGATCATCGCCTCCAGCCGCTCGCGCATCACCCGCCGCTGCGCCTCGGGCGCTGCCGACTGCGCCAGCCAGTGCCGCGCGCGCGCAATGTCCTCGCCGCCGTACAGCAGCAAGGTGTCCGCCCGGTCCCCGTCCCGCCCGGCACGGCCGATCTGCTGATAGAACGCCTCGGGGCTGTCCGGCATGTCCAGGTGGACCACGAAGCGCACGTCCGGCCGGTCGATCCCCATGCCGAACGCGATCGTCGCCACCATCACCACCGGCTCGCCGCTGCGGAACCGCTTGAGGCCGACCCGCTTCTCCAGCGCCGACAGCCCGGCGTGGAACGCCACGGACTGGAACCCCCGCTCCTTCAGCCGCGCCGCCACCCGCTCCGTCTTGGCCCGGCTGCCGCAATACACGATGCCCGCCTGGCCGGGGCGGCTGTCCAGGAAGTCCAGCAACTCCTGCGTCTCGCCCACCTTCGCCTGCGCCGCCACGTGCAGGTTCTCCCGGTGGAAGCTCGCCGTGAACACCTCCGCCTCGCCCATCTCGAGCGCGGCCAGGATGTCGGCCCGGGTCCGCGGGTCCGCCGTCGCCGTCAGCGCCAGCCGCGGCACGCCCGGAAACCGCTGCGCCAGCCGGGCCAGCCCGCGGTATTCCGGCCGGAACTCATGCCCCCAGGCCGACACGCAATGCGCCTCGTCGATGGCAATAAGGGAAATCCGCCGCCGGCCTAGCCGTTCCAAGGTGCCCGGCGTCAGCAGGCGCTCCGGGGACATGTAGATCAGATCCAGCCGCCCCGCCTCCAGCTCCCGCCCCACCCGGCTCGCCTCCTCCGGCTCCACCTCCGAATGCAGCGCCGCCGCCGCCACGCCCAATTGCCGCAACGCCGCGACCTGGTCGTCCATCAAGGCGATCAGCGGCGAAACCACGATGGCGGTGCCCGGCCGGCACAGCGCCGGCACCTGGTAGCAGAGGCTCTTGCCCCCGCCGGTCGGCATCAGCACCAGGGCATCCCCGCCCTGCATGACATGCTCGATCGCCGCCGCCTGCAAGCCGCGGAACGCCGGAAAGCCGAACACCCGCCGCAGCACGTCGGCCGGGCCAGGCCCTTCGGTTGCCAGCGGAAGGTCGGGCACCTCAGCGCCCGATGATGATCTCCACCCGCCGGCTCTCGATGCCCGGGTCGCCGCCCGTGGCGCCCTTGGGGCGGATGCGGAGGCGGCCCTTGTCCACCCCACGTTCGACGAGCCCGTCCGCCACGATCTGCGCCCGCAGGCGGGACAGGATGTCGTTGGCTTGCGGGGTTCCCGCGCGGTTGGCGTAGCCCTCGACCACCACCGTCCGGCCCGAAGCGGCCTTGGCCGCCGAGGCCGCCTCGGAGAGCACGCCCTGGGCCGGACTATCGATCTCCGCCGAGTTCGCCGTAAAGAAGATGACGTAGCTAACGGGATCTTCGGCCGGCATGGCGCAGCCAAACGCGCCGAGCGCCACGGCGCCCAGCAGCATGGCCCGGCGGGCAGAGGGGAACGAACTCATCCAGGTGTCTCCTTTGAAGGCAGGGATGGAAGCTGCCCGCGCCCGCCGCGTCGCGTCAACAGCCCAGCCCAACGTCCCCCTACTGGAATCGCGCTTGCGCTGCCAATCATTGGACAAACCCGGTCTGCAGGCAAAAGCTAGCCCGCCGCCGCCACCGCCCGCCCGCCGCTCAGCCGCCAGATGCGGTCCAGCCGCTCGACCCCGATGAGGCGATGCACGATCAAAATCACCGTCCGCCCGGGAGCGGCCTGGTTCAACGTGGCCATGAAGGCGCGCTCCGCCTCTGCATCGAGGCCGGTGGCAGGTTCGTCCAGGATCAGGATCGGCGCATGCGACACCAGCGCCCGGGCCAGCGCCACCCGCCGCCCCTGCCCGCCCGAAAGGCCGATCCCACCCCCGCCTATCCAGGTATCGAGCCCATCCGGCAAGGCGCGCACCACCCCGGCCAAGCCCGCCTGCTCCAGCGCTTGCCACAGCTCCGCGTCGGTCGCGGCCGGCCGCCCGAGCAGCAGGTTCGCGCGGATGGTGTCCTCGAACAAGGTCGTGCCCTGGCCGAGCCAGGCCATCCGGGCATGCACGTCCCCGGCCGCCAGTTGCAGCGTGTCCACCCCGCCCAGCAGCACCCGCCCGGACGCCGGCACCGCCACCTTCAGCGCGAGCGCCGCCAGCGTGGACTTGCCGGACCCCGACGGCCCCAGGATCGCCACCCGCGCCCCGGCCGGAATGTCCATGCCGAGCCCGTCCAGCACCGGGGCGCGGCCGGGCCAGGCGAAGCCGACCGCCTCGAACCGCAACGACACCCCCCCAGGCAGCGCGCTCCCAGGCAGCGCCCCCCCAGGCAACGTCCGGGCCGGCTCGGCAACGCGGCCCAGGCCCTCTGCCGCGGCGACAATCCGCCGCGCGGCGGCCGCGGCCAGCCCCGCCAGCGCCCCCGCCCGCGGCATGCCGCCGACAACCTCGAACGCCACCAGGGTCAGCAGCACGGCCGGCAGCCGCAACGCAGGCGAAAGGCCGGGCGCCACCAGCACGAACAGCAGCGCCGCCTGCGCGCAAAGAAACGCCCCGGCCTGCGCCGCCGCCCCATACCGCGAGAGCGTCCGCTGCGCCTGGAACAGAGCCGCCTCCCGCCCCTGCACCGCCGCCAGCATCCGCCCCTCCGCCCCGAAGGCCCGCACCTCGCGCAGCCCGGTAACCGTATCGAGCACCGCGACCCGCAGCGCCGCGCCGGCCGCCGCAAGCCGGCCGCCAGCCGCAAGCGCGCCCCGCGCCGCCAGCGTCGGCAACACGAGCGCCGAGGCCAGCAGCAGCCCGCCTGCCCCAAAAGCCAGGCCGGCGCCGCCCGGCCAGAGCACCAGCACCAGCGCCGGCCACAGCACGAGCACCGACAGCGCGGGGATGGCGATCCGGATATACAGCCCGTCCAGCGCCTGCACGTCGTCCACCAGCCGGGCCAGGGCATCGCCGGAACGCAGCATGCCGAGGCCGCCGAGCGACCGCCCGGCCAAGCCGCGGAACATCCAGGTCCGCAGCCGCGCCAGCGCCCGGAACGTCGCGAGATGCGTGGCCAGCCGCTCCGCATAGCGCAGCCCGACCCGCCCCACGCCGAAGCCGCGCAACAACCAGACCCCCATTGCCCCGGCCAGCAACCCAGGAACGGGCGGCACGGCCAGCAGCCCCGCCATCAGCGCCAGCCCGGCCGCCGCAGCCACCGCCAGTAACGACAAGGCAGCCCCCGCCAGGAACAACCCCGCCTCCGCCCGCCAAAGCCCCACGATGCGCAACAGCGCCGTCATGCCGCGCCCTTGCTCTGGGCCGCCTGCGCCTCCGCCAGCACGATCCGCCGCCCGGCAAACGCCGCCGCGGCGCTGGAATGGCTGGCCAGCAGCACCGTCCGCCCCAGCGCGAGCCGGCGCAGGCTGTCCAGCACGTCCGCCTCGGTCGCCGGATCGAGATGCGCCGTCGGCTCATCGAGCAACAGCAGCGGTGCGTCGCGCACGAACGCCCGCGCGATGGCGACCCGCTGCACCTGGCCCCCCGAGAGGCCGAACCCATCCTCGCCGATCACGGTATCGAGGCCCTGCGGCAGCGTGGCGGCGAACGCCCCGATCCCGGCGGACTTCGCCGCGGCCTCGATCTCCTCCTCGGTCGCGTCGTCGCGGCCGAAGCGGATGTTGTCGCGGATGCTGCCGGCGAACAGCACCGGCCGCTGCCCGATCCAGGCCGACATGCGGGACAGCGCCTGCGGCGTGATGCTGGCCAGGTCCGCGCCGTTCAAGGTGATGCGCCCCTGCTCCGGGCGCACGAAGCCCAGCAGCAGTTCGAGCACCGTCGACTTGCCGGCGCCCGACGGCCCCAGCAGGATCGCGGTTTCCCCGGCCGGAACGCGGAAGCTCAAATCCTCCAGCACCCGGCCGCGCGCCGGGTCCCACGTAAACCCGACCCGCTCGAACGCCACCGTTACCCCCGAGGCCGCAACGGTACGGACCGCTTGCGGCGCTTCCCGCGCGGGCGCGGGCTGCAGCGCCCCAAGTTGCTCCGCCGCCTCGCCCGCCTGCAACCGGTCCTGGTAGGCCGCGGCAAAGGCCCGCAGCGGCGCAAAGAACTCGGCCACGAGCACCAGGGTGAACACGACCACCGCCGGGTCGGCCGCAGCGCCCGTCCGCCACGCCGCCGCGTAGCGCAGCGCCAGCAGCACGAACGCCGCCGCCGCCGCACAATCCAGCGCCGCCGAGGACAGGAACGCGACGCGCAGCACGCGCATCGTCCGCCCCGTCAGTTCCTCCGCCGCCGCCCGCAGCCGCTCCGCCTCCGCCTCCGCCTGCCCGGCCAGCACGATGGTGGCGATGCCGCGGATGCGATCGAGGAACCGGGCCTGCAACCGCCCCATGGCGACGAATTGCTGGCGGGCCGCCGCCGCCGCGCCCAGCCCTGCAATGCCCATGCCAAGCGGCACCAGCAACCCCGCCAAGGCCAGCAGCCCGGCCGCAACCGGGTCCACCGCCAGCAGCGCCGCAGCCACGATCAGCGGCCCGGCCACCGCCAGGCTCGCCGCCGGCAGCCAGCGCGCGAAATACCCGTCCAGCGCCTCGATCCGGTCGAGCGCCAGAGCGCCGAGCACCCCCGGAGAAACGCGCGCGGCAGCCGCCGGGCCAGCGCCGAAAAGCCCGACGAACAGTCCGGTCCGCAACCGCCGTCGTGCCGCCGCCCCGGCCTCGAAGCCCAGCCGCTCCGTCCCATAGGCCAACGCCGCCCGCAGCACGGCAACCCCGGCGAACCACGCCGCCCAAGGCGCCACCCCGCTGCCCCACTCGCCTCCCAGGGCCGGCGCCAGCAGGCGCGCCACGCACCAAGCCTGCACGACCGCCCAACCCGTTCCGAGCGCGCCCAGCGCAATTACCAGCGCGCGGCGGCCCCGCCCCGCCTTGGCCTGCTCGCCGAGCCAGGTCCGCGCCGCCGCTTTGGCCTCTGCGGACACCCTAGTCCGACAGGGCGCGGCGGGCCGTCGCCGCCAGCCAACCCGCCGCGACCGGCAGGATCGCGTCGTTGTAGTCGTATCCAGGATTATGCAGCTCGCTGCCGGACTGCGCCGGGCCGTTGCCGATCCAGGCAAAAGCGCCGGGCCGCTCGTCGAGATACCAGCCGAAATCCTCGCCCGCCATGCTCGGCGGCAGGTCGCGCCGCACGACCGCCCCGATATCGGCGCCGCTTGCCGCCGCCAGCGCCGCCTCGGCGGGCGAGTTCGTCGTGGTCGAAACCCCGTGCCAGATGTCCACCGACGCGGTGACATCGAACGTGCGGGCCACGCCATCGGCGATCCGCCGGATCCCGGCCTCCACCAGGTCCCGCACCGCAGGCTTGTGCGTCCGGAACGTGCCGTGCATCGAGGCGCGGCTGGGGATCTGGTTGGCGGCAACCCCGCCATGCACCATGCAGATCGACACCACCGCGCTCTCCAGCGGGTCCACGTTGCGCGCGACGAGCGATTGCAGCGCAATCAGCAGGTGCGCCGAAGCCAGCATGGGGTCGCGCGTCAGATGCGGCATGGCGGCGTGCCCGGCATGCCCCTCCACTTCGATCGCCAAGCGGGCGCCGGCCGCCATCACCGGCCCGTCATGCACCGCCACCACGCCCGCCTCGAGGCCCGGCCAATTATGGTAACCGAAGATGCGCTCCATCGGGAACCGCGCGAACAGCCCGTCGGCCAGCATGGCCTTGGCGCCGCCATAGCCCTCCTCGGCCGGCTGGAACACGAGGTGCACCGTCCCCGTCCAGCTCGTGTCCCGTACCAGCAAGGCCGCCGCGCCGAGCAGGCTCGCCGTGTGCCCGTCATGGCCGCAGGCGTGCATCACCCCCGGCGCGGCCGAGGCATAGGGCAGCCCCGTGGTTTCGGTGATCGGCAGAGCGTCCATGTCGGCCCGCAGCCCCACGCTCCGGTTGGACTGGCCCCGCGTCAGCGTCGCCACCACGCCGTGGCCGCCCACGCCGGGCGTGAACGGCACACCCAGGGCGCGAAGCGTCTCGCAAACGAAGGCGGACGTCTCCCGCTCCTCGGTCGACAATTCGGGATGGCGGTGCAGATGCTGGCGCCACCGCGTCAATTCGTCCCGCAACTCCGCATCCATCGCCGCCACTCCCAGCCCCACCTTGCCCGATGTGCCGCGCAACAGGCCTTCGCGCAAGGGCGACCCCGGCGGCGACTATCGGCAAACCCTACCCCGGCCGGTCCGTGCCGAACTGCGGACTGTCCAGCCGCTCCCGCCGCAGCCTCATCCGCACCCGATACCGCGTGCCGCAGCCCTCCTGCACCTCGAGCTTTCCGCCAAGCTGCCGCGTGAAGCCGTTGATCAGCTGGATGCCGATCCCATCCCGCGTCCCCGCCTCCGTCTCGACCCGGCCGGCAGGAATCCCCACCCCATCGTCATGGATGTCGAGATCGACGTCGTCCCCCACCTTGGTGAGACGGATCGTGATCGTGCCGCGGCGTCCCGCCGGATAGGCGTACTTGATCGCATTGGTCACCGCCTCGGTCACGATCAGGCTGAGCGGGACCGCCTGGTCGCTGGACATCTTCAGCTCCGGCGCATCGATCTCGAGCGCAAGCCGCTCCCCCTCGGTCTCGCCCATGGCCTGGAACAAGGGGCCGCACAGCTCCCGCAGAAAGGTCCGCATGTTGATGGTGTGCACGTCGCCATGCGCGTAGAGATGGCGGTGCACCGTCGCCAAAGCCCGCACCCGGTCGCGCGCCGACTGAAACTCCGCCTTCGCCGCCGGCAACCTGATCCGGCTGGCCTGCAGGTTCAGCAGGCTGGCGACGATCTGGAGGTTGTTCTTCACCCGGTGGTGAATCTCCTGCATCGCCAGTTCCTGCAGTTCGACGGCCCGGCGCAATTCCGCCTCGCGCCTGCTCAGCGCCAACGTGGACCGTTTGAACGAGAGCGCGAGCCGGCGATACTCCCGCGGCAGCTTCGCGTTGCGGTGCGCGTCGAACCCGCCGCCCGCACGCCAGCCATCGATGCCTCGGCCCAGCCGGCGTAACGGCGCCGCGATGACGAAGTCCAGCCCGAAAATCACCACCGCGATCCCAAGTGCGACCGCAACGACAACCCAAAGCAAGCTGCGTTCGCGGGGCGCCCATAGGCTAAGCAGACAAATCAGGGGGGAGACGGCAACGATGAAGACGAGGCTGACGCGCAATGGCACCGACTGGAAAGCGACCGCTGTCCGCCTCGCTGCTTTACCGGCCCCCAAGGACCGGCGCCGCCTCACTTCCTCTCGTCGTCTTTTATGATCTTGAGCAGTTCTTCCGGCACCTGCTCCTTCGTCACATCATCGAACAATTGATGGAGCCCGCGGTTCAGCCAGACATCGAAGGCCGAGTCCGTAGCCCGGGATTGCTGAATCGGCTTCGAGGGTGGCTTGTCCTTGCGGTTCGTCATGGTGAAACTGTTCATGCCCGCTCGATCCATTAGGCGGCTTGCCGGGGCGAATGGCGCGTTCCCTGCCCCGACCCGCCGCTCCAAAAATCCGCCAACCCTTTCGCTAGGTCCTCGAAGCCGGCTCGCCGCCGAGCGCCGGCAGGATACGAACCGCTCGGGCCGCAACCCGGGCCGAACTCTTGTCCTTCGCCTCCCCGAGCAACCAGGCCTCGAGCTGGCGCCGGGCGCGGAACACGCGGCTCTTGGCCGTGCCCACGGCGCAACCCGTCGCCTCGGACAGATCCTCGTAGCTCATGCCATGCACGACGACCATGACCAGCGCCTCGCGCTGATCGGCCGGCAGCCGCGTCATGGCGGCGCCGAGTTCCTTGAGCGCCAAGCGGTCCTCATGCGGCGCCTCGGTCGCGAAGGTGTGCGCCGGCACGTCGTCGATGTCGGTCGTGTCGCGGCGCTTGCGCAGGTTGGAGATGAAGCGGTTGCGCAGAATGCGGTGCATCCAAGCCGGGAAATTGGTGCCCGGGATGAAGCTGCCGCTGGCCGACAATGCGTTGCAAACCGCGTCCTGGACCAGGTCCTCGGCAGCCGCCCGGTTGCGGGTCAGTGCCAATGCCTGCACGCGAAGCTTCGGCAGGATTGCGATGACCTGGTCGTGGAAGATGTTGGTGCTCATCCGGCGTCCCCTAGCGTCTGTATCGAACGAATGGCGGTGGGCACTGGAACGTTGCATCGGCCGGGTCACGAACGCGCGAGAACCGGAAAGATCGACGCGTCCCGTAATTGCCGCGCCCGAACCTGCCCTAAGTTAGCGATCAACCCAATGACGTCACCCCGCTCCACTCTCCGCCCGCCGGATAGCCTCCGCCAGGGCCGCCCGGCCGCGCGAAACGCGTGCCTTCATCGTGCCCGGCGGCACGTTGCAGACCAACGCCGCCTCGTCGTTCGACATCTCCTGGGCACCCACCAGGATCAAGGCCTCCCGCAGCAATGGCGGCAGAGCCCATATCAGCCGCTGCAAGTCCGTAACGCTCGCGCGCGCCTCCTGCGAAGGACCGGCCGCCGCGTCGGCGCCAGGCCGGGCCTCCAGCACCTGCGTTTCGCGCTTCCGCCGCCGGGCCTGCTCGTAGAACGCGTTGCGCACGATCGCGAGCAGCCACGCCTTCAGGTTGGTCCCCGGCTGGAACTGCCGCAGCGCGCCCAGGGCACGGACCAGCGCATCCCCGACCACATCGTCCGCCGCGGCCCGGTCGCGCGCGAGGAAGCGGGCGAACCCGCGAAGCTCCGGCAGCAGTACGCCGATTTGGCGGCGAAGCTCGGCTTCGGCTATGTCCACGGAAGCTCCTCCGCCAGCTCTGTTCGCCTCGCCGCCTTCCATCCCGCTTCCGTGCATCAAAAGGATGTCCCATGACCAGCTTGCGCCGCGAGGGCCTGATCCGCGCGCTGCCCTATGCCCGGCGATACGCCCGGGCACTTACCGGCAGCCAACCGCGCGGCGACAGCTTAGTTGCCGAAAGCTTGCAGGAAATGCTGGCCGAAGCCGAAACCGACAGCGACGCCAAGCACGCCCTCTATCAAACCGTGACCCGCCGGTTCGACAAGGCCAGCGTCGCCAGCAGCCCCTTCGTCATCGGCCGGCTGTCGCAAAAACAGCGCCAGTTGCTGCTGCTGACCTCCCTGGAGGAACTGCCGATCGAGGCCGCCGCGCCGATCGTCGCCATCCCGGTCAAGGACGCCGAGAGCCAGTTGGCGGCCGCCCGCGAACACCTGCGCGCGGGCGCCGCGACCGACGTGCTCATCATCGAGGACGAACCGGTGATCGCGATGGACATCGAGGAACTGGTGCAAAGCTGCGGCCACAACGTGGTCGGCGTGGCAGCCACCGAAGCCGAAGCGGTCGAGCTGGCCGAACTGCACCGGCCCGGCCTCATCCTGGCCGATATCAACCTCGGCAGCGGCGGCGACGGCACATCGGCCGTCAGCCGCATCATGCGCCATCACTACGCCCCGGTAATCTTCGTAACCGCCTATCCCGAGCGGTTGCTGACCGGCGAGGCGCTCGAGCCAGCCTTCGTCATCACCAAGCCGTTCGAGCCTATGACCCTCGCCATCGCCACCTACCAGGCGGTCACCGGCGGCGTGCTGCTCGAGTAGGCGAGGCCGGGCAACTCCCGGCCACTCCGGGCGCTTCTGCCCAACGGACGGGAGACATCAGGTTTGACGACGCAAACGATAGCTGCCGGGCAAACGATAGCTGCCGGGCAAACGATAGCTGCCGGGCAAACCTTAACTGCTGGCAGGCTGGGCCGCAGCGCCCCGCGTATCCTGCACCTGGATGGCGAAGCGGATTGGCGTCCTGCCATCGCCATCGCGGCGGCGCAGGGGTTCGACCATGTGCTCTGGCCCGCGGCCATGCCGCCCGTCGGCCTGCCAGCGGCCGCGCGCAGCCTCGGGCTCGCCGTCCTCGTGGACATCAGCGTCGACCGCACCGAGGCGGACCCCGGCTCCGGCCCGCCCACGCCAGCCAGCCTGTTCACCAGCCTGCCCACCCCGTCCACCGACCCGAGGCAGCACCCCCGGCCAGCCGGCGAAGCCCTCGCCGTCGTGACCGGCCCAGAGACCGCCGAAGCCCTTGCCACCTGGTGGGCCTGCAAACTTCAGGCGCTGCTGGATGGCGGCGTGGCGGGCGCGCGCCTGCTCGGCTTGCCCAACCTTCCGCTTCCCCAGGTGCCGGGCTTCCTCGCCCACCTCCGGCGCGCCTGCCCCGGCGCGGTCCTGTTCGGCTGGACCCCCGGCCTGCCCTGGAACGTGCTGCGAGAGTTGCAGCCCGGCGTGCTCGACCTGGTCGCCTCGTCGCTGCCCTGGTGGGACGGCCGCGAGGATTGGCTCTGGCACGAGCTGGAACTGCTGCGGACCATCGCCCCCGTGGTCGCCGACGCCGGCGGGCAAGCCGACCCGGCGCGCCGCCGCCTCTCCGCGGTACTCGCCGAAGGCTGGATGACGGACGACCCGCACGCCGCCGCCCTGAACGCCCAGCGCCAGGCCATCGCCGGCGGCGCCCACACGCGCCTGCTATCCGGGGCCGGCAACGCCCTCGTCGCCCTGCTGCTGACCGACGCGCCGGACCCCCGCCGCGCCCATCACGCCGGGCTGGCCTTGGTCAATCTGGCGAGCCAGCCCGCCAGCGTCGACGCCGGGCCGCTCCTGGCGGCGGCCGGCGGCATCTTCGGCCCCTTCGCCTCGACGGCGGCGGGCGCCCCGCCGCTCACGCCCGCATCGACCGTCCCGGTCCAGCCCGGCGAACTGCTGCTCTTCGCCGCCGCCGCCGCCGCCCTCCCGGTCGCGACGCCCTTGGCCGCCGCCGATGCGGCCCAGGCCGCCCTCCGCCCAAGGCTCGCCATCGAGGCGCCGGCGCCCAGCGTGGACGGCGGCCGCTTCCCCGCCCGGCGCACCCTCGGCACCTTAGTGCGGGTCGAAGCCGACATCATCGGCGACGGCCACGACAAGCTGGCCGCAATGCTGCGCTGGCGCGGCCCGGGCGAAGCCGGCTGGACCGAAACCCCGATGCGCCTGCTCGGCAACGACCGCTGGGCGGCCGACCTGCCGCTGTCCCGGCTCGGCGTCACCCACTACACGATCGAGGCCTGGCGCGACGCTTTCAGCACCTTCACCGACGAGCTTTCCAAGAAGCACGACGCCGGCGTCCCGACCGCGCTCGAAATCCAGGAAGGCGCAGTCCTGGTCGCCGCCGCCGCCGCCCGCTGCAAGCGCAAGCTGCAAGGCCCGCTCAACGCCGTGCTGCGCGGCAAAAGGAACGACGACGCCCGCCGCGACGCCCTGCTCGCGCCGGAAACCGCCGCATTGATGGCCCAAGCCGACGACCGCCCGCATAGCGTTTCGCTCGATCGCCCCATCCCGCTGCAAGCCGAGCGCACCGCCGCCGGGTTCGCAAGCTGGTACGAAGTCTTCCCCCGCTCCATGAGCGACGACCCGGCCCGCCACGGCACCTTCCGCGACGTCGTCCGCCACCTGCCCCGCATCCAGGCCATGGGCTTCGACGTGCTCTATTTCCCGCCCATCCACCCCATCGGCCGCAAGAACCGCAAGGGCCGCAACAACACCCTCACGCCGGCCCCGGACGACCCCGGCAGCCCCTATGCCATCGGCTCGGAGGAGGGCGGCCACGACGCGCTCCACCCGGAACTCGGCACCATCGAGGACTTCCAGCACCTCCGGCTCGCAGCCGCCGAGCATGGCCTGGAACTGGCGATCGACTTCGCCATCCAATGCTCGCCCGACCACCCCTGGCTGCGGCAGCACAAGGAGTGGTTCAACTGGCGGCCGGACGGCACCATCCGCTACGCCGAGAATCCGCCCAAGAAATACGAGGATATCGTCAACGTCGACTTCTACGCGCCCGGCGCAGTGCCCGGCCTGTGGGTCGCCCTGTGCGAAAGCGTGCTGTACTGGGCACGCCAGGGCGTCCGCCTGTTCCGCGTCGACAACCCGCACACGAAACCGCTGCCCTTCTGGGAATGGATGATCGCCGAAGTGCAATCCCGCTACCCGGACGCGGTGTTCCTGGCCGAAGCCTTCACCCGGCCAAAAGTCATGTATCGGCTGGCCAAGGCCGGCTTCTCGCAATCCTATACCTACTTCACCTGGCGCAACTCGAAGCAGGAGTTCCGCGAATACCTGACCGAGCTGACCGCCGGCCCGCCCGCCGACTTCTTCCGCCCGCACTTCTTCGTCAACACGCCCGACATCAACCCGGTCATGTTGCAAACCTCGGGCCGCCCCGGATTCCTGATCCGCGCCGCGCTCGCCGCGACCCTCTCGGGCCTATGGGGCGTCTATAACGGCTTCGAGCTATGCGAGGCGACACCGCACGTGCCCGGCAAGGAAGAGTACCTCGACAGCGAGAAATACCAAATCCGCGCCTGGGATTGGGACCGGCCCGGCAACATCATCGCCGAGATCGCCCAGCTCAACGCCATCCGCAAGCTGAACCCCGCGCTGCAAACGCATCTCGGCATCACCTTCCTCGACGCCCCGAACGACCAGGTGCTGTTCTTCGAGAAAGCAACGCCCGGCCGCACCAACGTGGTCCTGGTCGCCATCAGCATGGACCCGGCCCACCCGCAACCCACTTCCCTGGCGCTGCCGTTCCACCGCTTCGCCCCGGAGCCCGCGGCGCTCGGCGCTACCGACCTGCTGAGCGGCGCGCACGAGCGCTGGGCCGAGCGCACCCGGTTCGTCACCCTCACCCCCGACCGGCCCTACGCCATCTGGCGCATCGAGGCCGCCCTATGAAAGACCTCCCCATCGCCTCCGCCCCACCCGCCATCGAGGACCCGTCCTGGTACAAGGACGCGATCATCTATCAACTGCACATGAAGTCGTTCTTCGACGCCAACAACGACGGCATCGGCGACTTCCGAGGCCTCATCGACAAGCTCGACTACATCACCGAGCTGGGCGTCACCGCCATTTGGATGCTGCCGTTCTACCCCTCGCCCCGCCGCGACGACGGCTATGACATCTCCGACTATCAAAGCGTCCACCCCGACTACGGCGACATGGACGACGTCCGCCGCTTCATCGAGGCCGCGCACGCCCGCGGCCTGCGGGTCATCACGGAGCTGGTCATCAACCACACCTCCGACCAGCATCCCTGGTTCCAAAAGGCCCGCCACGCCCCCCCCGGCAGCCCGGAGCGCGACTTCTACGTCTGGTCCCACACCGACGAGACCTACGCCGGCACCCGCATCATCTTTCTCGACACCGAGACCAGCAACTGGACCTGGGACGCCGTCGCCGGCGCCTACTACTGGCACCGGTTCTACTCGCACCAGCCCGACCTCAACTTCGACAACCCAGCCGTGCTGCAGGAAGTGTTCCAGGTCATGCGCTTCTGGCTCGACCTGGGCGTGGACGGCCTGCGGCTCGACGCAGTGCCCTACCTCATCGAGCGCGAGGGCACCAACAACGAGAACCTGCAGGAAACCCACGACGTCCTGAAGCTGATCCGCGCCGAGATCGACCGCTACGCGCCCGGCCGCATGCTGCTGGCCGAGGCCAACCAATGGCCCGAAGACGCCCAGCAGTATTTCGGCGACGGCGACGAATGCCACATGTCGTTCCACTTCCCGCTCATGCCGCGCATGTACATGGCCATCGCCCGCGAAGACCGCTTCCCGATCACCGACATCATGCGCCAGACGCCCGAGATCCCGCCCAATTGCCAATGGGCCGTGTTCCTGCGCAACCACGACGAACTCACCCTCGAGATGGTCACCTCCGGCGAGCGCGACTACCTCTGGAACACCTACGCCGCCGACCGGCGCGCCCGCATCAACCTCGGCATCCGCCGCCGCCTCGCGCCCCTGCTGGAGCGCGACCGCCGCCGCATCGAGCTGATGAACGGCCTCCTGCTCAGCATGCCCGGCACGCCCGTCATCTACTACGGCGACGAGATCGGCATGGGCGACAACATCTTCCTCGGCGACCGCGACGGCGTCCGCACCCCGATGCAATGGTCCATGGACCGCAACGGCGGCTTCTCCCGCGCCGACCCGGCCAAGCTGGTCCTGCCGCCCATCATGGACCCCATCTACGGCTTCCAGGCCGTCAACGTCGAAGCCCAGGCCACCGACCCGCACAGCCTGCTGAACTGGACGCGCCGCATGCTGGCCGTCCGCAAGCGGCACCGCTCCTTCGGCCGCGGCGTGCAGCGCTTCCTCTATCCCGGCAACCGCAAAATCCTCGCCTTCCTGCGCGAGCACCCGGGGGAGGACGGCGCCATCGAAAGCATCCTCTGCGTCAGCAACGTGTCCCGCACGGCCCAGGCGGTCGAGCTGGACCTGTCGAGCTTCGCCGGCCGCGTCCCGGTCGATATCGTCGGCGGCTCCGTGTTCCCGCCCATCGGCCAGCTCACGTACCTGCTCACCCTGCCGCCCTACGGCTTCTTCTGGTTCCTGCTCGCCGAGGGGGCGCAACTGCCGGCATGGCACAGCGCGCCGCCGGAGCCGCTGCCCGAGTACGCCACCCTGGTCATGCGCGCGGGCCTGGCCGACGTGCTGAACCCCGCCGGGCGGGCCGTCCTCGAACACGAGGCGCTGCCCGCCTACCTGCCCAAGCGCCGCTGGTTCGCCGCCAAGGGCGAGACGCTGGAGGCCACGCGCCTGGCCTACACCGTTCCCCTGCCCCTCCCCCTGGCAACCACCGGCGGCGAGGTCATGTTCGCCGAAATCGAAGCCACCCTGCCCGGCCGCACCGAACGCTACGTCCTGCCGCTCGGCATCGCCTGGGAGGACGAGACCTCCGGCGCCCTGACGCAGCAACTGGCGCTCAGCCGTGTCCGCCGCGGCCCGCGCGTCGGCTTCCTCACCGACGCCTTCGCGGTCGACGCCCTGGCCCGCGGCATGATCGCCTGCCTGCGCGAGAGCAGCGTGATCCCGCTCGAGGACGGCGAGCTGCGCTTCGTGCCCACCTCCCGCATGGCCGGGCTCGAGCTGGCCGGCGACGCCGAAATCCGCAGGCTGTCGGCCGAACAAAGCAACTCCTCGCTGATCGTCGGCGACGCGCTGGTGCTGAAGCTCGTCCGCCGCGTCCTGGCCGGCGTGCATCCCGAAGGCGAGATGACGCGCTACCTCACCGAGCGCGGCTTCGGCAACACCGCCCCCCTGCTCGGCGAGGTGATCCGCGTCGACGCCGAGGGCACGCCGCACACGGTCGGCCTGGCGCAAGGCTTCGTGCGCAACCAAGGCGACGGCTGGGGCTGGACGCTCGACTTCCTTGCTCACGGCGTGGAAGACCTGGCCACCACCGGCGCCGCCGAGACCGCCGGCGCCGAGGACGCCGGGCACGACATCTTCATCGCATACGAGGTGTTCGCCCGCGCCATCGGCGCCCGCCTGGGCGAGTTGCACGCCGCCCTGTCGCAGCCCACCGACCAGCCGGACTTCCAGCCCGAGCCGGCCACCGGCGCCGTGCTGCAGGAATGGGGGGAAGGCGCCATCGAGCAGATCGACGCCGCGCTGAAGCTGCTGGCCGCCATGAAGGAGTGGCCGGACCAGGCCACCCAGCGGCAGGCCGAGACCCTGCTGGGCCACGCCGACGCGCTGCGCGAGGCGGCCCGCCGCCTGGCCCGGCAAGGCTCCGGCGCGCTCCGCACCCGGGTGCACGGCGATTTCCACCTGGGCCAGGTGCTCGTCGTCCAAGGCGACGCCTACATCATCGACTTCGAGGGCGAGCCGGCGCGGACCATGGAGCAGCGCCGGGCCAAGTCCTGCGCGATGCGGGACGTGGCCGGCCTGCTGCGCTCCTTCGACTACGCCGCCGCCGCCGCCGCCCCCGGCCGCGTCGCCGCCTCCGAACAGGCGTCCGGACGCCGCCAATCCATCCTGCAAGCCTTCCGCGGCCGCGCCTCGTCCGCCTTCCTCGAAGCCTACCGCGCCGTGCTGTCGGCCGCCGAACCGCGCTGGGTGCCGGCCGAGGCGGAAGAAGCCTTGCTGGACCTGTTCCTCCTGGAAAAGGCCGCCTACGAAATCAAGTACGAAGCCACCAACCGCCCCACCTGGATCGGCATCCCGCTCGGGGGCATGTACGGCATCGCCGAACGCCTGCTCGGCCTGGGAGCCCCGCCATGAACCCGGCCGTGCAAGCGCCGG
>CAXSDH010000002.1:0-16440 GCA_964235765.1 uncultured Acetobacteraceae bacterium | reverse complement strand
CCCTTCGCCCTCCTGGGCCTGCACCAGACCGAGGAGGGGCCGCAGGTTCGCGTGTACCTCCCCGGCGCGGACGCGGTCGATCTGCTGCACCGCTCCGGCCAACTGCTCGGAACCCTCGAACGCGTGCACGATGCCGGCTTCTTCCAGGGCGCCGTGCCCGCGGCCGACCCCTACCGGCTCCGGGTGCAGACGCACGGCGTCATCTACGAAGCCGAGGACCCCTACCGCTTCGGCCCCACCCTCGGCGACCTCGACCTGCACCTGCTGACCGAAGGCCGGCATCGCGACCTCGGCCACGTGCTCGGCGCGCACGCAGCCGAGTACGAAGGCGTCCCCGGCGTGCGATTCGCCGTCTGGGCGCCCAACGCCCGCCGCGTCTCGGTGGTCGGGGACTTCAACTTCTGGGACAGCAGCCGCCACCCCATGCGCAAGCACCACGGCGCCGGCGTATGGGACCTGTTCCTCCCCGGCGTGCAGCCCGGCGCAATCTACAAATATGACATGATCGGACCCAGCGGCGAAACCCTGCCGCAAAAAGCCGACCCGGTCGCCTGGGCCGCCGAAAAGCCGCCCGCCACCGGCTCCATCGTCGCCAGCCCGATCCAGCATGCCTGGACCGACGCCGCCTGGATGCAGCGCCGCGCCGCCGCCCAGGCGCCCACCGCGCCCATATCGTGCTACGAGGTCCACGCCGCATCCTGGCTGCCCGCCGCCGAGCTGGGCGAAATCGGCTGGGACGCGCTGGCCGACCGCCTCGCCCCCTACTGCGCCGGACTCGGCTTCACCCATCTCGAACTACTGCCCATCATGGAGCACCCGTTCGGCGGCTCCTGGGGATACCAGCCGCTCGGCCAGTTCGCCCCCAGCTCCCGCCTCGGCCCGCCCGCCGCCTTCGCCCGCTTCGTGGACCGCTGCCACGGCATGGGCGTCGGCGTCATCCTCGATTGGGTCCCCGCCCACTTCCCCACCGACGCGCACGGCCTCGCCCGCTTCGACGGCACCCCCCTCTACGAACACGGCGACCCGCGCGAAGGCTTCCACCAGGACTGGAACACCTACATCTTCAACCTCGGCCGC
The DNA here is from genome assembly GCA_964235765.1 of uncultured Acetobacteraceae bacterium. GTDB lineage: Bacteria > Pseudomonadota > Alphaproteobacteria > Acetobacterales > Acetobacteraceae > JAVVHH01. The sequence goes on along the minus strand of CAXSDH010000002.1, from coordinate 15,363 downwards.
AACGAGGTCCGCGGCTTCCTGATCGCGTCCGCCCTGTTCTGGCTCGAACACTACCACGCCGACGGCCTGCGCGTGGACGCCGTCGCCTCCATGCTCTACCGCGACTACAGCCGCAACGCCGGCGAATGGGTGCCCAACCGCTACGGCGGGCGGGAAAACCTCGAATCGGTCGAGTTCCTCCAGGAGCTGAGCCGCGCGATCGAGGAACGCTGCCCCGGCGCAGTGCTGATCGCCGAGGAAAGCACCGCCTGGCCCGGCGTGACCCGGCCGGCGAACGAAGGCGGCCTCGGATTCCACTTCAAATGGAACATGGGCTGGATGCACGACACCCTGCACTACATGCACGAGGAGCCCGTCAACCGCCGCTACCACCACGGCGAGATCACCTTCGGCCTCGTCTACGCCTTCAGCGAACGCTTCATGCTGCCCCTGTCGCACGACGAGGTCGTCTACGGAAAAGGCTCGCTGATCCGCAAGATGCCCGGCGACGAGTGGCAGAAATTCGCCAACCTGCGCGCCTATCTCGGCTTCATGTGGACCTACCCCGGCAAGAAGCTGATGTTCATGGGCGGCGAATTCGCGCAGGACCGCGAGTGGAACCACGATATCGGCCTCGACTGGTTCCTGCTCGACGACCCCAAGCACGCCGGCACGCAAGCCCTGGTGCGCGACCTGAACCACGCCTACCGCGGCCACCCCGCGCTGCACGAAGGCGACTGCGACCCGGCCGGCTTCCGCTGGGTGGTGGTGGACGACGCCGGAAACTCGGTGTTCGCCTACCTGCGCCAGTCGCCCGCAGGCGGCAAGCCCGCGCTGGTCGTGTGCAACTTTACGCCCGTTCCGCGCCACGAGTACCGCATCGGTGTGCCCGAGGCGGGCGCCTGGTCGGAGGCGCTGAACACCGATGCGGCGGGCTACGGCGGGTCCAACCTGGGCAATACAGGCGCGTTGCACGCAGAAGCCACGCCGGCGCACGGCTTCTCCGCCTCGCTCAGCCTGACCCTCCCCCCTCTCGCAACGCTCATCCTGGTGCCGGCATGAGGTTCAACTTCGCGCTGCCGTTCGGCGCAACGCTGCACAAGAACGGCGAAACCCGCTTCCGGCTCTGGGCGCCCTCGGCGGACCACGTCGATGTCGTGCTGTCCGGCGCCGCGCACCGCATGCAGCCCGAAGCCGGCGGCTGGCACGCACTGAACCACCCGGCCCCAGCCGGCACGGAATACCAGTTCGCCCTGCCGGGCGGGCTGCACGTGCCCGACCCAGCCTCCCGCCTGCAGGCGTCCGACGTCCACGACCCCAGCGTGGTCGTCGATCCGCTGGACTACGAATGGACGAACTGGGACTGGCAAGGCCGCCCTTGGCACGAAGCCGTCATCTACGAGCTGCACGCCGGCGCGATGGGCGGCTTCGACGCCATCCGCGAGCGCCTGCCCGAGCTGCACCGGCTGGGCATCACCGCCATCGAGCTGATGCCGATCGCCGACTTCCCAGGCGGCCGCAACTGGGGCTACGATGGCGTGCTGCCGTTCGCCCCTGAAACCGCCTACGGCGCCCCCGGCGAGCTGAAGGCCCTGATCGACGCCGCGCACGGCCTGGGCATGATGGTCATACTCGACGTCGTCTACAATCATTTCGGCCCCGACGGCGCATACCTCCACGCCTACGCCAAGCCGTTCTTCCGCGACGACATCAAAACCCCCTGGGGCGCCGCGATCGACTTCCGCCGCCCCGAAGTGCGCGACTACTTCATCCAGAACGCCCTGTACTGGCTGCTGGAATACCGCTTCGACGGCCTCCGCTTCGACGCCGTCCACGCGATCTCGGAAGAAGACTTCCTCATGGAGCTTTCGGCCTCCATCAGGGATACGGTCGAGCCTGGCCGGCATGTGCACCTGGTGCTGGAACACGAGAACAACCGCTCCTTGCTCATCGGCGGTCCGCCCCGCTTCGACGCGCAATGGGCCGACGACATGCACCACTGCCTGCACGTGCTGCTGACCGGCGAGGCCGAGGGCTACTACGAGGACTTCCAGGATGCGACCGCCCTGCTCGCCCGCTGCCTCGCCGAGGGCTTCGCCTACCAGGGCCAGTTCGCCCCCCATCTCGGCCGCCCCCGCGGCGAGCCGAGCGGATACCTGCCCACCACCGCCTTCGTGGTCTGCCTGCAAAACCACGACCAGATCGGCAACCGCGCCATGGGCGAGCGCCTGACCCGGCTGGCCGACCCCGCCGCACTGCGCGCCGCCACCGCCCTGCTGCTGCTGGCCCCGTTCATCCCCATGCTGTTCATGGGCGAGGAGTGGGCCAGCACCACCCCCTTCCTCTTCTTCACCAGCCACAACGAGGACTTGGCCAAGCTGGTCCGCGAAGGCCGCCGCGCCGAGTTCCAGCACTTCTCCGCCTTCCAGGACGAAGCCCGCCGCGCCGCCATCCCCGACCCGAACGCGCCCGGCACCTTCGAAGCCTCGATCCCGCAGCAGTCCGATCCCGCGCACTTCGCCCTCGTCCAAACCCTGCTCGCGCTTCGCCGCGAACGGCTCACCGCCGGCCTCCGGGATTGCCGCAGCGAAGGCAGCGCAGTGCTGGGCCAAGGCGCCGTCCGCGCCGCCTGGCGCCTCGCGGACGGCCCCCTGCTGACCCTCGCCGTCAACCTCGGACCCAGCCCGGTCTCCCCCGGCCTGCCCGAAGCAGAAACCCTGTTCGCCTCCCCCGACGCCACGCAAGGAACGCTGCCCGCCAACTCGATCATCGTCCTGCTCGGCCCATGAACGACCTTACCGCATTGGCGGAAGCCGCCGGGGTCGCGCCGCGCTGGAGCGACTATCGCGGCGAACAGCATGATGTCGCGCCCGACACGCTGCGCGCCGTGCTCGCGGCGCTCGGCCTGCCCGCCGCGACCCCGGGCGACATCCAGGACAGCCTCGCCGCCGTGGAAGGCCAGCCCGGCCACCTGCCGCCCCTGCTCACCGCCACGGCAGGCCAGCCCGTGCCGCTGCCGCCCGGCCGCTACCAGCTCCAACTCGAGGACGGCACGCGCCGCGAGGGCGCCGGCGCCCTCGTGGTCACCGAACCCGGCTACCACCGGCTCGAAGTCGCCGGCCAGCAAACCACCCTCGCCGTCGCCCCCCCAAGCTGCTTCACCGTGCGCATCGCCGCCCCGGGCCGGCGCCCCTGGGCGCTGGCGGTGCAGCTCTATGCGCTGCGCCGGCAGGGCGACGCCGGGCTCGGCGACTTCCGGGCCTTGCAGGACCTGGTCGGCCCCGCCGCCGCCCTCGGCGCAGCCGCCGTCGCCATCAGCCCGGTGCACGCGCAATTCTCCGCCGACCCCGACCGCTTCAGCCCCTACTCACCCTCCAGCCGCATCATGCTGAACGTGCTGCACGCCGCGCACGACTGGCCGCCGAACGCCGGCCTCGAATCGCTGCCTCTCGTCGACTGGCCCGAGGCCTCCCGCCACCGCCTCGCCGCCTTGCGCGCCGCCTTCGCGAACGCACCCCCGTCCCAGCTCGAAGCCCTCGCCGCCTTCCGCGCCGAGCAGGGCGACCCCCTCGAAACTCACGCCCGGTTCGAGGCGCTGCACGCCGACCAGTTCGGGCGGGACCCCTCCCGCTGGCACTGGCGCACCTGGCCGGAAGCCCTGCGCGACCCCGCCAGCCCCGCCGTCGCCGAATTCGCCGCCGCGCACGCCGACGAGGTCGCGTTCCACGCCTACATGCAATTCCTCGCCGACCGCAGCCTCGCCGCCGTCCAAGCCGCCACCCGGGCCGCAGGGATGCCGATCGGCCTCATCGCCGACCTCGCCGTGGGCGCGGATTCCGGCGGCAGCCACTGCTGGAGCCGTCAGGCCGAGACCCTGATGGGCGTCTCCATCGGCGCGCCGCCCGACCTGCTCAGCGCCCAGGGCCAGAACTGGGGCCTCGCCGCCTTCTCGCCCCGCGGCCTCGCCCGCCACGGCTTCGCCGCCTTCCTGGAAATGCTGCGCAGCGCCATGCGCCACGCTGGCGGCGTCCGCATCGACCATGCGCTGGGCCTCGCCCGCCTCTGGATCGTCCCGGACGGCGGCAGCGCCGCCGGGGGCGCATACCTCGCCTTCCCCCGCCAAGACATGCTGCGCCTGATCGCGCTTGAATCGCACCGCCACCGGGCGATCGTGCTGGGCGAAGACCTCGGCACCATCCCCGAAGGCTTCCAGGAGGAACTGGCCGACGCGGGAATCCTCGGCATGCGCGTCCTGTGGTTCGAGCGAAAGGACGAGGCGTTCATCCCGCCGCGGCGCTGGACCAAGGCCGCGGCCGCCATGACCAGCACGCACGACCTGCCGACCGCCGCCGGCTGGTGGGCCGGGCGCGACCTGGAATGGCGCGCCAAGCTCGACCTGGCAGGCGGCCCGGAAAAGCAGGCCAATGACGGCAACGAACGCTTCCGCGACCGCTTCCTGCTCTGGGACGCCATGCAGGACAGCGCCGCCGCCCACGGCCCGCCCCCCGCCGACGCGGACGCCGGCGCCTTCGCCGACGCCGCCACCCGCCATGTCGCCGGCGCAGCCTGCGACCTCGCCATCATTCCCATCGAGGACGCGCTGGCGCTGCAGGAACAGCCCAACCTGCCGGGCACCATGGGCGAGCAGCACCCCAACTGGCGCCGCCGCCTGCCCGGCCCCGCAGCCGAGCTGCTGCAACCCCCCGCCGTCGCCGCCCGCCTCGCCGCCGTGACCCGCGCAAGGACCCAATGAAGCCCCTATCCGCCACCGCCCGCCTGCAATTCCACCGCGGCTTCACCCTCGACCACGCCACCGCCCTGGTCCCGTACTTCGACGAGCTCGGCATCAGCCACCTCTACGCCTCGCCGCTGCTGACCGCCCGCGCCGGCTCCACCCACGGCTACGACATCGTCGACCATGACACCATCAACCCCGAACTCGGCGGCGAAGCGGCGCTCCACCGCCTCGTCGGCGCCCTGCGCGAGCGGGACATGGGCCTCGTGCTCGACATCGTGCCGAACCACATGGGCGTCGGCGGCAACGACAACCGCTGGTGGCTCGACGTGCTCGAATGGGGCCGCGCCAGCCCCTTCGCCGAGTACTTCGACATCGACTGGGACCCGCCGGACCCCACCCTCCGCGGCCGCCTGCTCGCCCCGTTCCTCGGCAGCTCCTACGGCGAATGCCTGCAACGGGGCGAGCTGGTGCTGCGCTTCGACGAAGCCGACGGCCGGCTGTTCGTGGCCTATCACGACCATCGCTTCCCCATCGCGCCCCGCGACTACGCCGCCGTGCTGCTCACCGCCGGCGGCCCCCTCGAAACCCCCGCCCGCGCCTTCGCCGACCTCGGCGCGGGCGGGCGCGGCGCAATGCGCCGCCAGGCCGAAGAGGCAAGGCGCGAACTGCTGCAACCCGCCTACGCGGCCAGCATCGCCGAAGCCCTACAAGCCTATTCCGCGTCCACCCCGGAAGGCCAGGAGCGGCTGCACCGCCTGCTGGAACGGCAAAACTACCGCCTGGCCTGGTGGCGCGCGGCCGCCGACGAAATCAACTGGCGCCGCTTCTTCGACGTGAACGGCCTCGCCGGCGTGCGGGTCGAAGTGCCGGACGTGTTCGAGGCAACCCACCGCACCGTCTTCCGCCTCTACTCCGAGGGCTGGATCGACGGCGTCCGCATCGACCACGTGGACGGCCTCGCCGCTCCCCGAGACTACTGCCGCAAGCTGCGCCGCCGCCTGGACACCGCAGCCGCCGCCCGCCCGCCCGCGCTCCGCGACCAGCGCGCCATCCTCTGGATCGAAAAGATCCTCGCCCCGCACGAGCGGCTGGCCGCCGATTGGATGACGGACGGCACCACAGGCTACGACTTCATGAACGACGCCGCGGCCGTCCTGCACGACCCGGCCGGCGAAGCCCCGCTCACCCAGCTCTGGACCAGCCAAACCGGCCGCCCCGGCGTCTTCGACGACGAAGCCCAGCCCGCGCGCCGCCAAATCCTGCGCGAAAGCCTCAGCAGCGAGCTGTTCGTCTCAGCCGCCGCGCTGCACCGCATCGCCCGCCGCCACCTCACGACCCGCGACTACACCCTCACCGCAATCCGCAACACCCTCGCCGAATTGCTGGTCCACTTCCACACCTACCGCATCTACGCCGGCCCGGCCGGCATTTCGGACACCGACCAGCGGCTCATGGATTGGGCCATGGCCGGCGCGCGCCGCACCGTCCGCGCCGCCGACCGTCCGTTGCTCGAATTGGTGGGCCAATGGCTCTCCGGCACCGGGCTCCGCGCGGCGCCCACCGGCACCCAACGCCAGGAATGGCTGCGCGCCATGGTCAAGTTCCAGCAGCTCAGCGCCCCCACCGCGGCGAAATCCGTCGAGGACACGGCTTTCTACCGCTACGGGCGCCTGCTCTCCCGCAACGAAGTCGGCAGCGAGCCCTCGCAATTCGCCATCAGCGCGGCCGCCTACCACGCCACCTGCAAGGAGCGGCAGAAACGCGCGCCCCTCGCCCTGCTCGCCACCGCCACGCACGACCACAAGCGCGGCGAAGACACCCGGGCCCGCCTCGCCGTGCTCAGCGAAATGCCCGCCGAATGGGACGCCGCCCTCCAGCGCTGGACCCGGCTGAACGCCCCCCTGAAGCGCGACCTCGACGGCCCCGCCCCCGACGCCGCCGACGAGATCATGCTCTACCAAACCCTGGTCGCCGCCTGGCCGCTGGACCTCGCCGCCGACGACCCGGCCGGCCTCTCCGCCTTCGAGGACCGGGTCGCCGCGTGGCAGGAAAAAGCCCTCCGCGAGGCCAAGCGCCACACCGGCTGGGCCGCGCCCGACGCGGACTACGAAGGCGCCTGCCGAGCCTTCCTGGCAGGCGCGCTCGACCCCGCGCGCCCCGTCGCCGCCGAGCTTGCCGCCTTCGCCGGCCGCATCGCCCCGCACGGCGCGGTCAATAGCCTGACCCAGACCGTGCTCCGGCTCGCCAGCCCGGGCGTGCCCGACCTGTATCAAGGCGCCGAGTTCTGGGATTTCTCGCTCGTCGACCCAGACAACCGCCGCCCCGTCGACTTCGCCGCCAGGCAATCGGCGCTGCATGCCGGCGAGACCCCAGCGTCGCTCCTGGAGCATTGGCGCGACGGCCGGGTCAAGCAGGCGGTCATCGCCCGCGGCCTCGCCTTCCGCGCCCGCGCGCCAGGCCTGTTCACCGTCGGCGCCTACACGCCGCTGCGGCTGGACGGGCCGGCTGCGGACCACATTTTGGCCTTCATGCGCATGCACGAAGGCAGGGCCGCCATCGTGATCGGAACCCGCTTGTCGCAGCCGCTGGAACTGGAAGGGGCCCGCCCCGTTGTGGCTGCCAAGCAATGGAACGACACCGCCCTGATCATGCCCCGCCAACTGATCGGCCGACGCTTCGCCAATGTGCTAGATACCGCTGAAGCCGGCCCATCCCCTGCCGTGATCACCGGGCGCATGGCCGTCTCCGCTTTCCTGGCACGCCTGCCTGTGGCCATCCTGGAGGTCCGATGAACCGGCTCGTCGTTGTCAGCAACCGGGTCCCCGCGCCATCGGCCGCCGGGGCGCAAGCAGGCGGGTTGGCCGTGGCGCTCGAGGCCCTCATGGGCCAGCGCGGCGGCCTATGGTTCGGCTGGAGCGGCGCGATCTCCGGCGACACGGCCGTGCGGACCATCGAATCCCACGGCGTGCAATACGCGACCGTGGACCTCACGCCCGAGGAGCACGACCGCTACTACAACGAGTTCTCCAACGCGACCCTCTGGCCGCTGCTCCACTCCATGCCGGAGCTGATGACCTTCGACCGCCGCAACGCCCAGGCGTACCGCGCCGTGAACGAACGCCTGGCCGCCAGCCTGGAGCCGCTGCTGCGCCCCGGCGATCTCGTCTGGGTGCACGACTACCACCTCATGGCCCTGCCCGCCGTGTTGCGCGCCCGCGGCGTCCGCGCGCCGATCGGCTTCTTCCTGCACATCCCCTTCCCCTCGCCCGACATGCTGGCGAGCGTGCCGGAATCCGCCGCCCTCGTGCGCGACCTGTTGCAGGCCGACCTGCTCGGCTTCCAAACCGAGAACGACGCCGACAACTTCGCCGAAGCCGCCTGCCGGCTGGGCAACGCCACGCGCGGACCCGCCGGCTGGCTCGCCGTCGGCACGCGCCGGGTGCGGCTCGGCGTGTTCCCGGTCGAGATCGAGCCGCATGAGTTCGCCGAGATGGCGCGGGACGCCTGGCTCGGCGCGCCCTGCGAACGGCTGCGCCGCAGCCTCTCGGGGCAAAAGCTTGTCCTCGGCGTGGACCGCATGGACCCGACCAAGGGCCTGCTGCAACGCATGGCCGGCTACCGCCGCCTGCTCGAGACCCGGCCGGAATGGCGCCGCCGCGTCACCCTGCTGCAAATCGCCGCCGAATCCCGCAAGGACGTGGTCGCCTACCAGGACCTGCGGACCGCCGTCGAGCAGGAGGCCGGCTGCATCAACAGCGCGTTGAGCGAACCCGACTGGACCCCGCTGCGCCTCATCGCCCGCGCCGGCGCGCGCAGCACCATGGCCGGCTACATGCGCGAGGCCCGCGTCGGCCTGGTGACCCCGTTGCGCGACGGCATGAACCTGGTCGCCAAGGAGTTCATCGCCGCACAGGATCCGCAGGACCCCGGCGTGCTGGTGCTGTCCCGCTTCGCCGGCGCGGCGAAGCAGCTCACCTCCGCGCTGCTGGTCAACCCCCACGACCCCGACGAGGTGGCGGACGCGCTCGACGCCGCCCTGAACATGAGCCTGGCCGACCGCCAGGCCCGCTGGAACCTCGCATGGGACACCATCAAGGACACCTCGGCCCTCGGCTGGGGCCGAACCTTCGTCGCCGCCCTGCTGCGCGCCACGGCGAAGCGGCCCTTCCACGCAAGCAGCGGCGAGCCGGCGGCCAGCGCCCCAGCCGCCGCCGTCATGGCCGGCCGGGAGGTCGGCGACCTGCGCCCCATGAACCGCGAGAGCGCGATCCGGCTGATCTAAGCCAGGCCGTAGCCAGGCCAGGCGCAGCCGGGCTACGCCGCCACCAGCACCACCCGCCCCGTCACCTTCCCGTCCCGGAGCCGCATCAGCGCGGCATTGGCCTGCGCCTGCGGCATCCGCGTGATCGGCAGCGCCGCCAGCCCGCCGCCCTGCGCCAGCGCGACCAGTTCCCGCAACTCCTTCGGATTGCCGACGTAGCTGCCCTGAACCGTCAGGCCCCGCATCGCCATCACCGGCAGCGGCAAGGTCAACTCGCCGCCGAACAGGCCGACCTGCACCAGCTTGCCGCCCTTGCGCAGCGCCGCAAACGCAAATGCGGCCGTGGCGGTGCCGTTCACCAGGTCGATGATCGCCTCCGCGGCGCCGCAGCAAGCGTCCATGATCGCCTGCGAAACTGCCTCGCCCCCGCCATCCACCACCGCACTCGCCCCGGCATCCAGCGCCGCCTGCCGCTTCTCCGGGCTGATGTCCACCACCACGATGGCCCGGTGCCCCAGCGCCCGCAGCACGGCAATGGCGTTCAACCCCAGCCCGCCGGCGCCCACCACCACCACCGGCTTCTCCGGCGGCATCGGCATGATCTTGCGGATGGCGGAATACACCGTCACGCCGGAGCAGGCATAGGTCGCCGCCAGGGCCGGGTCGAGCGTGCCGGGGTCGATCAGGTGCCGCGGGTGCGGCGCCACCACGTGCGTGGCGTAGCCGCCGTTCTGGAACACCCCCAGCGCCCGCGAAACCAGGCACATGTTGTCCTCTTCCGCCAGGCACCGCTCGCACCTGCCGCAGCCCAGCCAGGGGAACACGATCCTCAGGTCGCCGACCGCGACGCCGCTCGCCTCCGGCCCGAGCTTGGCCACCCGGCCCACGATCTCGTGCCCCATCGCCAGCGGCAACACCACGCCCCGATCCTTCAGCGACATGCGCTTGCCGCCACCCAGGTCGTAATACCCGTCCCAGATATGCAGGTCGGAGTGGCAAACCCCACAATGCGTGACCTCGAGCAGCACCTCGCTGCCCGTCGGCTCCGGCATTGGGAAGTCCATCTCCCGCAAATCCGCCCCGTTCTCAACGACTGCCCATGCGCGCATCGCCGCCTCCCCGACTATTGTTTCGCCAGCACGTCCGGGTTCATCACCCGGCGCGGCGCGCCGTCCAGGAACGCCAGCACGTTCTCGACGCTCTCGCCATAAAACTGCCGGAACGTGTCCGTGGTGCCATAGCCCACATGCGGCGTCAGCACCGTATTGGGCGCCGTCCGGATCGGGTCGTCCTGCGGCAGCGGCTCCTGCTCATACACATCGAGCGCCGCCTGGATGCGCCCCGCATGCAGCGCCGCCAGCAGCGCGCCCCCATCCACCAGCCCCGCCCGCGACGTGTTCACCAGGATGGCGCCCCGCTTCATCCGCGCCAATTCCGCCGCCCCCAGCAACCCGCGCGACCCGGCCGACAGCGGCACATGCAAGCTGATCACGTCCGACCCCGACAGCAGCTCGTCCCTGCCCGCCAGCACGGCGCCGCCCGCCTCCGCCCCCTCCGGGGTCAGGCTGCGGCTCCAAGCCAGCACCCGCATCCCGAGCGCCCGCCCATAGAACGCCACCTTCGACCCGATGCGGCCCAACCCGATGATGCCCAGCGTGCAACCGTCCAGCACCGGCCCGACGCCCACGCCCTCCTGGAACCGCCCCGCCCGGATCGCGGCATCCCCCGCCGGAATGCGCCGCGCCGCCGCCAGCATCAGCCCGAGCGCCAGCTCCGCCGTGCCCAGCGACGACCGATCGCCCCCAGTGTTGCAAACCACCACGCCCTGCCGCGTGCAGGCCGCCACATCCAGCGAAGGCGAGCGGTGGCCGGTGAGCGCGATCATCCGCAGCCGCGGCAGGCGCAGGATGAGGCTCCCCGGCAACGCCGTCCGCTCCCGCATCGGGATCAGCACGTCGAACCCGGCGAGCGCCGCCGTGGCCGCGTCCTCGCTGGCCAGCGGCTGCGACAGCACCACCACCTCGGCCCGCGCCTGCAGCGCCGACCAGTCCGTGCTGCCCAGCGCCACCCCTTGCCAATCATCCATCACGGCGATGCGCATGTTGTCGATCCCCTAACGCCGCCGCGGGTCCAAGGCGTCCCGCAAGCCGTCGCCCACCAGGTTAAAGGCCAGCACGGCCAGGAAGATCGCCATGCCGGGAAACACCGCCAGCCACGGCGCCTGCGTCAGGAACCGCTGCGCCGAATTGAGCATGCTGCCCCAGCTCGGCGCCGGCGGCTGCTGCCCAAGCCCCAGGAACGACAGGCTAGCCTCGGCAATTATCGCCGCCGCGATGGCGAGCGTGGACTGCACCATGATCGGCGGCACGATGTTCGGCAGCACATGCCGCAGCGCCACCCGCCACGGCGGGTTCCCCAAGGCCCGCGCCGCCTCCACATACTCGTTCGTCGCCGCATCCATCGTAGCGCCCCGCGCCACCCGCACGAACACCGGCGCCGCCGTCACCCCGATGGCGATCATCGCGTTGGTCAGCGCCGGCCCCAGGAACGCCGCCAGCGCGATGGCCAGGATCAGGAACGGGCAGGCCAGCATCGCATCCACCAGCCGCCCGATCACCCCATCCACCCGCCCGCCCGCGAACCCGGCCAGCAACCCCACCGGCACGCCGATCCCCGCCGCGATCAGCACCGACACCACGCCCGCCAGCAACGAAGCCCGCGCGCCGAACACCACGCGCGACAGCACGTCCCGCCCGTTCTCGTCCGTCCCCATCCAGTGCTGCATCGAGGGCGCCTTGCGCACCAGCGACCAGCTCGTGGCGATCGGGTCATACGGCGCCACCAGGGGGGCCGCCACCGCCACGATGACGAACAAGGCGATCACCGCGAACCCGGCCACCGCAGCCGGCCGCCCGCGAAACCGTCGCAAGGCCAGCGCCGCCGGGCTCTGCTGGGTGTCGCTCATGCCGTCCGCAGCCGCGGGTTGATCAACACGTAAAGCACGTCGGCCAGCAAGTTAAGCATGATGTAGAGCCCGGCAGTGACCAGCACCACGCCCTGCACCACCGGGTAATCGCGGTTGAACACCGCATCCACGACCAGCTTGCCAAACCCCGGAATGCTGAACACCTGCTCGGTCAGCACCGCGCCCGAAAGCAGCGTCCCAAGCTCCAGCGCCCCCAGGGTCACCACCGGCACCAGCGCGTTGCGGAACGCGTGGCGGATCACCACCACCGGCTCCCGCAGCCCCTTGGCCCGCGCCGTGCGCACGTAGTCCTGGTCCAGCGCGGTCAGCATCGCGCTCCGCGTATGCCGCATCAGAATGGCGGCAATCGCGTTGCCAAGCACGAACGCCGGCATGATCGTCGTGGCCAGCGACTGCCGCCAATCCTCCGAAAGCGGCACGTACCCGGAAGGCGGCAACCACCCAAGCTGCACCGACACCAGCAGGATAAGCATGATCCCCAGCCAGAAATTCGGCGTCGACAGCCCGGCCAGCCCCACCAAATTGACCACGTAATCCCAAACCGTGTTCCGGTACACCGCCGACAGCACCCCCGCCGGAATGCCGATGCAGAACGCGATCACGAACGCCATCGCGCCCAACTGCAACGTCACCGGCAGCTTGGTCAGGATCAGGCTCGCCACCGGCTGCCGGATGCGCCAGCTAAACCCAAGGTCTCCCCGCACCACGCCGCCGATCCAATGCAGGTACTGAATGGGCAGCGGCCGGTCCAGCCACAGCTCCGCACGGATCTGCGCCAGCACCTGCGGATCGCCCCGCTCCTCCCCGGCCAGCACCACCGCCGGGTCTCCCGGCATCAACTGCTGCAGCGCGAACACCAGGATACTGACCAGCACGATGGTCGGCAGCACCTGCAGCAGCCGGACGCCGAGATGCCCGCGCATGCCCGCTACTTCGCCAAGCTGACGCCCTGCAGCCGGATCATGCCGTCCGGCACCTGCCGGAACCCCACGACCCGCGCGGACATGCCAACCAGGTTCTTCTGCTGCCAAAGGTACAGGATCGGCAAGTCCTGGGTCGTCTGCGTATAGACCTGCTCATACAGCGCCCGCCGCTGCCCCGTGTCCGACACCGCCCGCGCCCGCTCCAGCAACCCGTCCACCTTGGGATTGGCATACTTCCCGTCGTTCAACGTCCCCGTAGTGTACAGGAACCCAAACAGGTTCCCGTCCGGATCGACCCGGCCGGACCACGCCGTCAAGAACGCCTCGAACTCCCCCCGCGTCGCCGCCGCCAGCGCCGAAGCATACTCCGCCGCGGTAATCCGCACGTCGAACCCCGCCTCGGCGGCCATCGACTGCACGATCTCGCCCACCTGCCGCAAATCCGGGTTGTTCGGCACCGTCAGCGCCACCACCACCGGCAGCGCCACCCCCGCCTCCTTCAGCAACGCCTTCGCCGCCGCCACGTCCCGAACCTTGGGCTTGATCCCCGGCAAGTGCATCGGGCTGCTCGGCGGAATCGCCTGCGCCGTCGTCGCATACAGGCCGTTGTAAACCACCTGCACCAAGGCATCCTTGTCGATGGCCAGCTCGAACGCCCGCCGGACCCGCGCATCGCCCCCGATCGGCGACTTCGACCGCGCCCCGTTGCCCACGTTGAACACGATCGTCTGATACCCCAGGCTGTCCATCGTCGCGAGCTTCAGCCGCGGGTTCTTCGTCACCGCATCCGTGTCCGTCGGCACCACGTACTCCGACAGCTCCAAGCTGCCCGCCTGCAAGTTCGCCAGCCGGATCGAGCTGTCCGGGATCGGCTGATACGTCACCCGCTCCAGCTTGATGTTCGCCGCATCCCAATACTGCGGAAACCGCTCCAAGGTGATCCGGTCCTGCGGCACCCGCTCCACGAACCGGAACGGCCCGGCGCACACCGGCTTCAACCCGAAATCCTTCCCCGCCGCCTCGGCCGCCTTCGGCGAAACGATCATGCCCGCGCGATCCGTCAACTGCGCCAGGAACGGCGACGATGGCGTCTTCAGCACGATCCGCACCGTCAAGGGATCGACCACCTCGACCCGGTCCATGACATTGATCTCGGTCCGCCGGAAACTGCCCGGCAAGGTCAAATGCCGCTCGAGCGAATACTTCACCGCCGCCGCGTCCATCTTCTCGCCGTCATGGAACACGACGCCCGGCCGCAACCGGATCACCAGCGTCGTCGGGTCCGACCACTCGTAGCCTAGCGCCAGTTGCGGCACCGTCTCCAGCTTCTCGTTGATATCGAACAACTTGTCGCACAACCCGGCGAACACGATGCGGCTCACATACGTCCGCGCCAAGGTCGGGTCGAGCGAATCCGGGTCCTCCCGCAACGCGATCCGGAACGGCTGCGCAGCCGCCGCGCCCGACATCAAGGCAACGGCGCACACGGCTGCCAAAATTGTCGGTCGCACCATCGCTCTGCCTCGTGTTCGCATGCGCGGCAACGATGCCGGGCTATGCCGGTGCTGGCAAGGCGGCTACATCGTCCTGCAACAACCAGGACACCCCATGCGCACCCACCGGATCGCCTCCATCCCCGCCGACGGCATCGGCCCGGAGGTGATCGCCGCCGGCCTCGAAGCGCTGGACGCGGTGGCCTCCCGCGACGGCGGCTTCCAACTCGACGTGCAGCACCTGGACTGGGGCTCCGACCGCTACCGCCGCACCGGCCTCCTCATGCCGGAAGACGGCCTCGACCAGCTCCGCAGCCTCGACGCCATCCTGTTCGGCGCCGTCGGCGCCCCCGACATCCCCGACCACGTCACCCTCTGGGGCCTCCGCCTGCCGATCTGCCAGGGCTTCGACCAATACGCCAACGTCCGCCCCACCCGCATCCTGCCCGGCGTCACCAGCCCGCTGCGCGACGCCGGGCCCGGCGACCTCGACTGGCTGATCGTCCGCGAAAACAGCGAGGGCGAATACTCCGGCAACGGCGGCCGCACCCACCGCGGCCTGCCCGAGGAAGTCGCCACCGAAACCAGCGTCTTCACCCGCCGCGGCGTCGAACGCATCATGCGCTTCGCCTTCGCCGAAGCCCGCCGCCGCCCCCGCAAGCAACTCACGGTGGTCACCAAAAGCAACGCCCAACGCCACGGCATGGTGTTCTGGGACGAGATCGCCGCCCTCGTCGCCCAGGACTTCCCCGACGTCGCCTGGGACAAGGAGCTGGTGGATGCCATGACCACCCGCATGGTCCGCAAGCCGCAGAGCATCGACACCGTGGTCGCCACCAATCTCCACGCCGACATCCTCTCCGACCTCGCCGCCGCCCTGGCCGGCTCCCTCGGCATCGCCCCCACCGGCAACGTCGACCCCGAACGCCGCTTCCCCAGCATGTTCGAACCCATCCACGGCAGCGCCTTCGACATCACCGGCA
>CAXSDH010000001.1:194124-200695 GCA_964235765.1 uncultured Acetobacteraceae bacterium | reverse complement strand
GCCGGCGCTTGGCGGATCTGCCCATCGCGGGACAAGCTGTTCGCCTGGTGGTCCTCGATCGCCAAGCTCCTCACCCCATCCCGCCCTGGCGGGCGAGACACTCGCGGAAGCCGCCGAGCGGTGCCTGTCCCGCGAAAGCGGCGTGGGCGCGACGGACTGGGTGCGGCAGGACTGCAAGGTCTCGCTCGAAGCGATCGACGCATTCCACCTCGCTCAGTCCAGCAACGCGCTGGGACTTGGCCAGTTCACGTTCCGGCCGCTGGCATCCAACCCTCCCCTCCTGGACATTTCGGGCGTCGGGATCAGCGTCAACCTCGCCGCGACCGTCCACCGGACCTCGAAGGGCGTCCAGCGCATCGGGGGCGTGATGCTCTACCTGGGTAGGCCGGAGGCGTCGGCCAAAGTCTGGAAAGAGCGTGGTGTCACGGCCGCGCTACTGACCTACCTGTTCTGCCAGGAGTTCCTGCCGGAGTTGGGCAAGCCGGATCCCGCGCTGTGCTTCCTGCTCGACGTCTTCGGCAAGGCTATCATCCCCGCCCCGGCCCGCCACAAGCGGCTGCTGGGAGAGGTTGATCTGGCATGCGAGGAGATCGTCCTGCGCTGGCAGACCATCGACCCGCCGACCGACTACGACAGCCCCTCACCCTGAGCGAACGGTTCCGATCTCGACGACGGGCACACCCGCATGCGAGCAACGTGGCGTTCAATAGCAATAGGACAGGAACCATGCGGCACATTCTTGGGTCGACAGTGTTGCGGGACGGGGCAAATGAACCGCCACACGGGCGCTCATCACGGCAGCAACACCCCCCCGCTCGCGGAACGTGGAAAGTGGTCCAGGCCGGGGCTTCCCCAGTCACTCACCCAGGTGAAGCGAGCAACATGGCATTATCTCGGATTGACATCCCATATCGCTGGCGATAGCCCGCGTACCACCTCAACTCACTCCCACTCGATGGTGCCGGGGGGCTTGCTGGTGATGTCGTAGGTCACGCGATTGATGCCGCGCACCTCGTTGACGATCCGGGTCGCCGTGCGGGTCAGGAACGCCATGTCGAACGGATAGACCTCCGCCGTCATCCCGTCGACGCTCGTCACCGCCCGCAATGCGCAGGCGTTATCATAGGTCCGGCCATCGCCCATGACGCCGACGGTGCGGACCGGCAACAGCACGGCGAAGGCCTGCCAGATCGCATCGTACAATCCGGCGGTGCGGATTTCCTCCAAGAAGATGGCGTCCGCCCGGCGCAGGATGTCCAGCCGCTCGGCGGTAACCACGCCGGGTATGCGGATCGCCAGGCCCGGCCCGGGGAAAGGGTGGCGGCCGACGATGCCCTCTGGCACCCCCAATTCGCGGCCCAGCACGCGCACCTCGTCCTTGAACAACTCCCGCAGCGGCTCGACCAGCTTCATGCGCATGCGGTCCGGCAAGCCGCCCACGTTGTGGTGCGACTTGATGGTGGCGCTCGGGCCGCCATGGGCCGATATGCTCTCGATCACATCCGGATACAGCGTGCCCTGGGCCAGGAAGTCGGCGCCGCCGATGCGGGCGGCCTCCTCCTCGAACACCTCGATGAACACGCGGCCGATGGTCTTGCGCTTGGTCTCGGGATCGCTGACGCCCTCCAACTCGCGCAGGAACAGGGCACCAGCGTCCCGATGCACCAGCTTGATGTTGAACCGGTCGCGCCAAGTGCGCACCACCTCCTCCGCCTCGCCAAGCCGCAGCAGGCCACTATCGACGAAGATGCAGGTCAGCTGGTCGCCCACGGCTTCATGGATCATCGCAGCCGCCACGGAGCTGTCCACGCCGCCGGAG
The DNA here is from genome assembly GCA_964235765.1 of uncultured Acetobacteraceae bacterium. Taxonomy (GTDB): domain Bacteria; phylum Pseudomonadota; class Alphaproteobacteria; order Acetobacterales; family Acetobacteraceae; genus JAVVHH01. The sequence continues at coordinate 198,876 of CAXSDH010000001.1, read as the reverse complement.
AGGCCGCAGATCACACGCCCCTGCCCCACTTGCGTGCGAACCCGCGCCACCCCGGCCTCGCGGAAACCGGCCATGCTCCAGTTGCCCGCCAGCCCGGCCACGCGGTGGGTGAAGTTGTGCAGCAGTTGCCGGCCGTGCGGGGTGTGCACCACCTCCGGATGGAACTGCACGCCATAATAGCGGCGCACATCGTCGGCGATCGCGGCGAACGGTGCGCCTTCGCTGCTGGCGACGGGGCGGAAGCCTGGCGGCAGCCGGGTCACGCGGTCGCCATGGTTCATCCAGACTTGTTCGCGCGCGCCGGGCGACCAGGCGCCATGGAACAGCTCGCAATCGTCGGTCACGTCGGCGAAGGCTTGGCCGTATTCCTGGTGGTCGCTGAGGCTCACCTCGCCGCCGAGCTGCGCGCACATGGCTTGCTGGCCGTAGCAGATGCCCAGCACGGGCACGGCCGCTTCGAACACCATGTCGGGGATACGCGGGCCGCTGGCTTCCGTCACGCTCGCCGGGCCGCCGGACAGGATGATGGCGCGTGCGCCGAAGGCCACCAGGCGTTCGGGCGCGGCAGTGGCGGGCAGGATTTCGCAATAGATGCCGGACTCGCGGACGCGGCGGGCGATCAGCTGGGTGAACTGGCTGCCGAAGTCGAGGATCAGCACGCGGTCATGGGACGGGGCTATGGGTTCGGACAAGGGCAGCACCTCATGATTGCGCCGGGGCCGGCAGCAGCAGCTCGATCGGGTTCCAGACGTAGGCGGTTTGGGCGAACGTCTTGCCGGCGACCGGCACGGTCGACTCTGCCGCCTTGCGGCCGCCCAGACGCTGGTAGAACCAGCGGCTCGGATTGTCGCGCAGCACCCAGACGAACACGCTGCGGCAGCCGGCCCGCGCCAGGCGGGCCGCCGCCCGCTGCACCAGCCTCCGGCCGACGCCCTGCTCCCGCCAGTCGTCGTGGACATACAAGGTATGGATTTCGCCGTCCGCCAGCCCGGCGCCGGAGCGGTCGGCGGTGACGAAGCCGATCACCTGGTGCTCCGCCACGGCCACGTAAGCCGCGCGCCCGCCGGTGATGCCCTCCAGGTAGCCATGCGCCTGACGCGGCAGGGACAGCCGGGCCAGGTAGTCGTCGGGCAGGATGCCGGCATAGGCGCTGCGCCACGCGCCGACGTGCACCGCGGCCATGCCGACGGCGTCGTCGGGTTCGGCGCGGCGCAGCTCGATCATGCCGCGCGCTCCAGCACGGCGCCGAAGAAGCCGTCCGTGCCATGCTGCAGCGGGGTCAGCTGCATGTACGGCCCGGGGCTGGGCACGGGCGCCGGCAGGGCCCAGGCCTGGCCGAGCGGCAGAACGGCGAAGCCGGGCGTGCGGGCCAGAAAGGCCTCCACCTGCGCCTCGTTCTCTTGCGCCAGCAGCGAGCAGGTGGCGTAGATCAGCCGGCCCCCAGGCCGCACCAGGCGGGCGGCGGCGTCCAGGATGCCGGCCTGCTTGGGTTGCAGCTCCTCGAGGTCCAGCTCGCGAAGGCGCAGGCGGGCATCCGGGTTGCGGCGCCAGGTGCCGGTGCCGGTGCACGGCGCATCGACCAGCACGCGATCGAACGACCCGGCGCGGCGCTTGGCCCATTTATCGCCGGGCTCGACCAGATGCCGCTCCGCATTGTGCACCCCGGCTCGCCGCAGGCGGCGCACTGCGCCGTCCAGCCGCGGGGCCGACACGTCGCACGCGACAAGGTGGCCCTGGTTGCCCATCAGCATCGCCAACGCGAGCGTCTTACCGCCGGCGCCGGCGCACCAATCCACCACCCGCATATCCGGCCCAACGCCCACCAGCGCGGCCACGAGTTGGCTCCCTTCGTCCTGAATTTCGACCAGCCCCGATTGGAACGCCGGCCCGGAGGTCACGGCCCGGCGGCCATCGATACGCAGGCCCCAGGGCGAGAGCGGCGTGGGCGCGGTCTCAAGGCCCTCGCTGGCCAGGGCGGCCTGCGCGCCGTCGCGGGTGGATTTGAGCAGGTTGACGCGCAGGTCGAGCGGCGCCGGGTCGAGGGCGGCGAGCATCTCCGCCTCCAGCGCGGGGCCGAAGCGGGCTTGCAGATGCGGCAGCACCCAATCCGGCACCTCGAGCCGCACGGCGTCCGGCATGGCGGGGTGCTCCAGCGTATGGCCCTCGAGCGCCGCCACGGCCTCCGCCTCCGGCTGCAGCAGGGGCGCCGGGCCGTACTGGCCGCCGGAGAACGACTGCCGGACGCCCGGGACGGTCCAGCCTTCAAGCAGCAGCGACGCGGCCACCAGGAGGCGGGGTGTCGGCGCGGCCTGGGTCCGGGCGATCCACCAGCCGAGGCGGCGCCGGGTGCGCAGGACGCGCCAGGCACGGTCCGATACCGCCCGCCGGTCGCCGGAGCCGATGAAGCGGCGCGCGCGGAAGAAGTCGTTGGCGACGGCGTCGGCGGGGCGGCGAGGCTTGGCCTCGATCTCCGTGAGCAACTCGATAGCGGCGGCGAGGCGGGCGGAGGGCGTCACGCGACGGGGGGCCGCTCAGGCAAGGGCCGGCGCCAGCTCGGCGAGGTTGCCCACGATGGTCGCGGTCGCGTTCAGGCCATACTCGGCCGGCTGGCCGCCGCGGTTGCACCAGAACACCTGGAAACCCGCAGCTCCCGCCGCCTGGGCGTCCCACGCATTGCTGGACACGAACGCCATGTCCGCCGTCGGCACGCCCAGGCGGTCTGCGGCGAGGGCATAGACGCGCGGGTCCGGCTTGAAAACGCCGGCATCCTCGACGCTGATGACTGCATCCAGCAGGCCTGCGAGCCCGGCCGCCTCGACCGCCTCGCCCAGCATGCCGGGCTCGCCATTGGAGAGGATGGCGGTACGGATGCCGCGGGAGCGCAAGGCTGCAAGAGTGGACGCGGCATCCGGGTAGGCAGGCAGTTGGCGATAGGCGGCCAGCAGCAGGGCCGACAGGGCCGGGTCGGTCATGCCATGCCGGGCGGCGACGAAATCGAGCGCGTGCTGGGTCACCTGCCAGAAGTCCAGGTGGTGCGAGGCGCCGGTCAGGCTTCGCACCCAGGTGTATTCCAATTGCTTGGCACGCCACTCCGCGCTGATCCGCTCCCAATCCGGCGGCAGGCGGTCGGCGTGGCGCTGCATGGCCCCGTGCACGTCGAGCAGGGTGCCGTAAGCGTCGAAGACGGCAGCCCTAATCATCCCTCTTGCCGGTAGTTGGGCGCCTCGCGGGTGATCGCCACGTCGTGCACATGGCTCTCGCGCAGCCCGGCGCCGGTGATGCGGCGGAACCGGGTGTTGCGTTGCAGGTCGTCTATGTCGGCGCTGCCGGTGTAGCCCATGCCGGCGCGCAGCCCGCCGACCATCTGGTGCACCACGCCTGAAACGGGGCCCTTGTAGCCGACCCTGCCCTCGATGCCCTCGGGCACCAGCTTGAGCGTGTCCTTGATTTCCTGCTGAAAGTACCGGTCCGCAGAGCCGCGCGCCATGGCGCCGATGCTGCCCATGCCCCGATAGCTCTTGTAGGAGCGGCCTTGGTAGAGGAACACCTCGCCCGGCGCCTCGTCCGTGCCGGCCAGCAGGCTGCCCACCATCACGCAATCCGCCCCGGCGCCGATCGCCTTCACGATGTCGCCCGAGGTGCGGATGCCGCCATCGGCAATCGCCGGCACGCCCAGTTCGCGGCAGGCGGCGGCGGTCTCCAGCACGGCGGTGAACTGCGGCACGCCCACGCCGGCCACCACGCGGGTGGTGCAGATGCTGCCTGGGCCGATGCCCACCTTCACCGCATCCGCCCCGGCCCCCACCAGGGCGCGGGCGCCCTCGGCGGTGGCGACGTTGCCGGCGATGATCTGCACCGCGTTCGACAGCCGCTTGATGCGTTCCACCGCGCCCAGCACGCCCTGCGAGTGGCCGTGCGCGGTGTCGATGACGATCACGTCCGCCTCGGCCGCCACCAGCGCCTCGGCGCGGGCGTATCCGTCATCGCCCACGCCGGTGGCCGCGGCCACGCGCAGGCGGCCCAGCTCGTCCTTGTTGGCGATCGGATGGGCTTGGGCCTTGTCCATGTCCTTGACGGTGATCAGGCCCACGCACCGGTAGCTCTCGTCCACTACCAGCAACTTCTCGATCCGGTGGCGGTGCAGCAACTGGCGCGCCTCGTCACGGTCCACTTCGGCGGGCACGGTAATCAGCTGGTCCCGCGTCATCAGCTCGTACACGCGGGTATTGGGGTCGGTGGCGAACCGCACGTCGCGGTTGGTGAGGATGCCGACCAGCCGGCCGGTGTCGCGCTCCACCACGGGGAACCCGCTGATGTGGTGCATCGCCATCACGGCGCGCGCCTCGGCCAAGGTCTGGTCGGGATAGATGGTGAGCGGATTGACCACCATGCCCGATTCGAACTTCTTGACCCGGCGCACCTGGGCCGCCTGTTCAGCCAAGTCGAGGTTCTTGTGGATCACGCCGATGCCGCCCAACTGGGCCATGGCGATGGCCATGGCGGCTTCGGTCACGGTGTCCATGGCCGACGAGACGAGCGGGATATTGAGGCTGATGCTGCGCGTCAGCCGCGTGGTGGTGCTGACGTTGCTCGGCAGGACCTGCGAGTAAGCCGGCACGACCAGCACGTCGTCGAAGGCAAGCGCCTCCTCGATGCGCGCCGCGACGTCTGCCGCCGCGCGCAGTTCAACGCTGTTCGTATCCGGTGCCATGGCGGGGGAATCCCTTTCCTGCCTTGGCGGCTCCACATAGG
>CAXSDH010000001.1:123285-194024 GCA_964235765.1 uncultured Acetobacteraceae bacterium | reverse complement strand
GTATCCGGTGCCATGGCGGGGGAATCCCTTTCCTGCCTTGGCGGCTCCACATAGGCCCAGGCGGCGAATGGCGCAAGCGCAGCGCATGCCCGGGACAGGGACCGGGACCGGACTACTTGCCATGCCGGAACCCGGTGGCGACCACGTAAAGCTCGCTGCTTTCCTTGCGGCTGGCCGGCGGCTTGGCGTGCCGCACGCTGGAGAAATGCCGCTTCAACCGCTCCAGCATGGCTCGTTCCGAACCGCCCTGGAACACCTTGGCGACAAAAGCCCCGCCCGGCTCCAGCATGTCGAGCGCGAAATGCAGCGCCAGGTCGGCCAGCGCCATGATGCGCATGTGGTCGGTGGCGTTGTGCCCGGTGGTGTTGGGCGCCATGTCGGACAGCACGAGGTCCGCCTTGCCGCCCATCAGCGCCTGCAACTGACCGGGCATGGCGTCGTCCATGAAGTCACCCATCAGGATGGTGGCGCCCGGCACCGGGTCCATCTCGAGCAGGTCCACGCCGACAACCAGAGCCGCGCCGCGCTGCACCGCCACCTGCGCCCAGCCGCCGGGCGCCGCGCCGAGGTCGATCACCCGGCTGCCGCGGCGCAACAGGTGGAACCGGTCATCGAGTTCGATCAGCTTGAAGGCGGCGCGGGATCGCCAGCCCTGCTGCCTGGCGGCGCGCACATAGGGGTCGTTCAACTGCCGTTGCAGCCACTTCTGCGAGGCGGTGGTGCGGCCCTTCGCGGTCTTCAGCTTTACGGTCAGGCCGCGCTGGCCCGGCGGTTGCTCCGTCACGCGAGCACCGCCGGGGTCGTGCCCGGACGGGGTGACCTGCCGCCGCGGCCCCGGGCCTGCCGCATCAGGCGCAGCAGCATGCCTTCCCGCAGCCCCCGGTCGGCTACGGTGACCTCTCCCATTGGCCAGGTCTGCCGGATAGCCTCGAACACCGCGCAGCCCGGCAACACGAAGTCCGCCCGCTCCGGGCCGACGCAGGGGTGGGCGGCCAGGCCCTCACGGCCCAGCCCGCGCAGCACCGCCATCGCCTGATCCGCCGCCTCCGCGCTGAGCACCGTGCCGTCGACCAGGGGGCGGCAATACCGGGTCAAGTTCATCGCCACGCCCGCCAGGGTGGTGACGGTGCCGCTGGTGCCCAGCAGCCGCACGCCGCCCTGCCGGGTCTCGTGCAGGATGCAGTGCACGCTCTCGAACCCACGCAGCCGGGCTTTGACATCGTCGACCATCGCCCGGAAGCCTTCGGCGCCGAATCCGGCGGGGCCGAACCGCTCCGCCAGGATCACCACGCCCACGGGCAGGCTCGCATACCCGATCAACTCCGGCGCCCCACCACCGTCGAGCCGGACCCAGGCCAGCTCCGTGGAACCACCGCCGATGTCGAACAGCAGCGCCCGGCGTCCCGCGTGCATGAGCAACGGGGCGCAGCTCTCAAGCGCGAGCTCGGCCTCTTCCCGGGTCGAGATCACGTGGAGCCGCAGTCCCGTCTCGGCCTGTGCCCGCGCCAGGAACTCGGCGCCGTTGGCCGCTTGGCGGCACGCCTCGGTGGCGACGGCCCGCAGTTCCTGGACGGGGCGCCGGGCCAAGCGAACGGCGATTGCGTGCAGGGCCGTGATGGCGCGGTCCATCGCCACGGGGCTGAGGCGGCCCAGGCTGTGCAGCCCCTCCCCCAGCCGGACGATGCGGCTGAAGCTGTCGACCACGCGAAAGCCCTCGCCGGCCGGCATGCCGACGAGCAGGCGACAATTATTGGTCCCGAGATCAACGGCCGCAAACGCACCCATGCCGCCCCGGTGCTCCCGAACGGATCGAACCTGCCGCCGTTGTTGCGCAGCGAACTCAGCCATGCCTTGGCCCTTCCGCTGTTCCATATGTGCAGAGTGTCCGCTTCAATCGAGGGCAAGGGCAAGTCGAATATGCGTTGCCAGGGCTATCGCGTTTGAGCGGAGCTGAAGCTGGCGAGGCAGCGTCCCGCGCGGTTGCGAACCCCTGGAGCCCATGCTACTTGACCGCCTCCGATCCGGCAAACGGTGGTCGGCGCGTGGGGGATAGTTTAGCGGTAGAACTTCCGACTCTGACTCGGAAAGCCTTGGTTCGAATCCAGGTCCCCCAGCCAAACCTCTTATAAGTCATCGACATTAGTACATAAGCCCGGGAGGTGCCGGGAAGCTGTCGCGCGACGGGAAGCCCCATGCGCAGCTGCCTTACTCGATGGCCAGCAGGATGCGGATGTCGTGGTCCCGCTCCATCTGGGCGAGCGCCGACTGGATGCGGTCGGGTGGTGCGTTCACGGCGTTTCCAGAACCTGGGCGCGGTGTGCTCGGTACACGAGGTCCTCGGCGGCGGCAACGTCCGGCTCGTCCGGCAGAGTGGGGTGGGCGGCAGCTTGCTCCGTGGCTTCGAAAACATCACCCCTGCCGCGAAAGCGGGAAAACAGGTGACGCGTGGGTCCGCGGCGCTTACCATTTTCGTGTGAACGTCCTTGCTCCCGCGAAAGCCCGCCTGCCCATCGAGGTGGTCCATGATCTCGTATGCCCCTGGTGCTACCTGGGCGTAAGGCGCCTTTTCCGCACCATGCGTCGCCGGCCGGACCTACTCTACGATCTGACATGGCGGCCGTTCCTGCTCAATCCCGACATGCCCCGCGCCGGCATGACGCGCGCCGACTACGTCATCCGAAAGTTCGGCGGGGAGGATCGGGCGCGCCGTCTCTATGCCTCTATCACCGAAATCGGCGACGCGGAGGGAGTGTCGTTCCGCTTCGATCGTATCCGCCGCACACCCAGCAGCGTGGACGCCCATCGCTTGGTTCGCTGGGCTTCGCACGTGGGGCGCGGCACCGAGGTCGCGGAAGCCTTGTTTGCCGCCCACTTCACCGATGGCTACGACATCGGTGAACATGGCGTATTACGGGCCGTGGCCGGGTCGTGCGGGCTGGACCCAAGCGCCGCCAGCGCCTTCCTGCGGAGCGACGAAGACGTCGATGCGGTCCATGCCGACAACCTCCGGGCGCATCGGCTGGGGATCAACGGGGTGCCCTGTTTCGTTGTCGCAGGACGTCACGCTATTGCCGGCGCGCAAGAACCTGAAGTGATCGAGCGCCTACTGGACGTGGCCGCAGTCGATGCGGCAGAAGATTAACCAATCCGTAACCTGTCGGCGCCATAATGCGGCGGCAGGTGCGAACCAACCTACCTAGGAGCCATCTATGCGCGCCTCACGCCTGACTGCCGTCATCATGGGGCTGCTGCCGCTTGCGCCAGCGGCTTGGGCCGCGGATGCCACTCCCGAACAGGCGCGGTCGCTGGAGCGGCAGGTGCGCGAGTGGATGATCAGCATGGCTGGCCCGGTGGCGAAGCTTGCGGACAGGCCGGTGCAAATCACCCCGGACGGCGACCACTACACCGTTGCTATCCCGGTCGGCAGCGCCGTCGGCGGAAACCAGCCGATGCTCACCGCCACGGCCCGCATGGCAGATGGCGGCAAGTGGAACATCGATGCGATCCGCTTCCCCACTCCCGCCCAGTTCACGATCGATCTGCCGCAGCCACCGAAGGCAGGTGACAAGTCGCCGGTCGGCATGGCTCCGGTCACCTATAAGGTGACCCTGGATCAGCAGTCCGGCCAAGTCCTATACGATCCCAGCTACGCCTCGCCATCGACCCTGAACTCCAGCTTTCAGGGATTGAACATCCAGGCGAGCGGCGCACAGGTCGAGCAGACAAGCCATGTGGACCGGAGCGCCACGACGAGCACGTTGCGCCCAGCCGGCACCGACCGGGTGGACGTGGTGACGGACGGCACCATCGAGGGCTACACCATCGCTTCCAAGGCGGGCGATGCCGAGACGCTAAAAATGTCGATGCAGCGCGTTCGCATAACAGGCGAACTGTCCAGCGTATCTCGTGACCGCGCCGCCCAGGTCCTGCAGGCCCTCATCCAAATTTCCGCTACGATGGGCGGTGCATCGAAGGCTGCAGCAGGCGGCGCACCGGCACCGAAGCTCGACGATAAAGCGATGCGAACCCTGCTCCAGGCAATGGCGGACTTCGCCTCGGGCATGACTCTCGATGAGACGATCGACAAGCTGGCGGTCAGTTACGGCGATTTCGGCGGCACCGCGAACCAAGCCCGGTTCGGGTTCTCTGCCAAGACGGAGCAGGGAATCTTACAAGCCCGGTTGGACCTTGGCATGGAAGGCCTGGCCCTGCCCGATCTGCCGCTCGGCGATATGGCGGTGCTCATCCCCAGCAAGGTGGCGCTCCGACCCGTCGTATCGGGCGTCGCCATGGCCGACCTCATGCGCATCGCAAACAACTCCGGCGAGGGCAAGTCGCCGGCGCCAGCCGACATCGCCGCATTGTTCAGCAAGGGCGGGATCAGCACCGGGCTGGAAAGCTTCTCGATCGACATGGCAGGCAGCAGCTTCACCGGCATGGGTAAGCTGCTGTTCACCTCGCCCGAGCAATTCTCGGGCACGGCACAAGTGACCGCAACTAACCTCGACTTGCTGCAGCAGCAGGTAGCCACCATGCCGGCGCTCGCCAACGTCGTGCCGGTGTTCATCTTCGCCAAGGGAATCGGCCGCACGGTCGAGAACCGGATGGTGTGGGACATCACCTACCGTGACGGCCGCTTGCTGGTTAACAGCCAGGACCTGACGGCCATGACCGGCGGCACGCCCCCACCGCCTGCCCGCCCCACCCCCGGCCCGAACCGTCCGCAGCAGCCGAACCGGACACGTTAGACGTTTACAGGGGGAGGTTCGTTCAGGCCGCTCTGGCCGCCTCCCCCGCGAGCCGGTTCAAGTTCGACAGCACGTCCCGGCCGACCCGCATGCGCTCGCTGACCACCATATCCTGCACGATCGACAGCTTATGGTCTGGCCGTAGGCGGATGCCGCCCTTGCGATGACTGAGCCAGGCGATCAGCCCGGCCGGGTTTCGGAACGCGTTGCCGCGGAACGCAATCACCATGCCTTTCGGCCCCGCCTCAAGTTTCTCGACGCCTGCATCTCGGCACATCCGCTTCAGGCTGACGATTTGGAGCAAGTTGTCCACCTCGGGCGGTAGCGGACCAAAACGATCAACCAGCTCGGCCGCCATCGCCTCGCTTTCGGCGTCCGATGCCAAGCTGCCGACGCGGCGATACAATCCCAACCGCACCGGAAGATCCTGCACATAGGTCTCCGGGATTAGTACGGGCAGCCCGAGTTGGATATTTGGCGTCCAGTCCCGGTCGTCAGCCCGCTTGCGGCCCCGCTCCGCCCGCATTTCCGCGACAGCGTCCTCGAGCATTTGCTGATACAACTCGATGCCGACCTCGCGGATGTGGCCGGACTGCTCGTCCCCTAGCAGGTTGCCCGCGCCGCGGATGTCCAAGTCGTGCGACGCCAGCGTGAAGCCAGCGCCAAGGTTGTCCAGCGTCTGCATCACATCGAGCCGCTTCTCCGCCGCTGCTGACAGGCGATGGTTCGGCGGCCAGGTCAGGTAGGCATACCCGCGCTGCTTTCCGCGGCCGACCCGGCCGCGCAACTGATAAAGCTGGCCCAGCCCAAACATGTCGGCACGGTGGATGATGAGCGTGTTCACCGCCGGCATATCGAGCCCGCTCTCGACGATGTTGGTCGACAGCAGGATGTCCCATTTCCCGTCGCCGAACTCGGTCATCACCCGTTCCAGCTCGGTCGGCGCCAGCCGGCCATGCGCCTGGATCATCCGCGCCTCGGGCACGATCTCGCGCAGGCGGCCGGCCATTCGGTCCATATCCTCGATCCGCGGCACCACGCAGAACACCTGGCCGCCGCGGAACCGCTCGCGCTGGATCGCCTCCCTTACCACCACGCTATCGAACGGCGAGATGAACGTGCGTACCGCAAGGCGGTCCACCGGCGGCGTCGCGATCAGGCTCATCTCCCGCACCCCGGTCAGCGCCAACTGCAGGGTACGTGGGATCGGCGTCGCGGTCAGCGTCAGCACGTGCACGTCCGCCTTGAGTTGCTTTAGCTTTTCCTTGTGGGAAACGCCGAAGTGCTGTTCCTCGTCGACGATCAGCAGCTCAAGATCGGCAAACTCGATCCCTTTGGCGAGCAGCGCGTGGGTGCCGACCACGATGTTGATGCTGCCATCGGCAAGCCCGCGCTTGGTTTCCGCCGCCTCCTTCGCGGTCACCATGCGGGATAGCTGCGCGATCCGTACGGGAAGGCCAGCGAACCGCGCCGAAAACGTGCGCGTGTGCTGGCGCGCCAGCAGCGTCGTCGGCACCACGACCGCCACTTGGGCGCCCGACATGGCGGCGACGAAGGCGGCCCGCAAGGCGACCTCCGTTTTGCCGAACCCAACGTCGCCGCAGATCAACCGGTCCATCGGCCGGCCTGCCGCCATGTCCTCCAGCACGTCCGAGATCGCGCGTGACTGATCTTCGGTTTCGGCAAACGGGAAACGGGCGCAGAACTCGTCCCACGAGCCTTCGGGCGGAGCGAGCATGACCGCGTCTCGCAGCCGCCGGGCGGCGGCGGTGCGGATCAGTTCGCCCGCCATGTCGCGGATGCGCTGCTTCATCCGAGCCTTGCGGGTCTGCCATCCGGCGCCGCCCAGCTTGTCGAGCGCCACCCCCCCGGTCTCGCTGCCGAAGCGGGACAGCAGTTCGATATTCTCCACCGGCAAATAGAGCTTCTCGAGATTATCGTAGATCAGCCGCAGGCAATCGTGCGGCGCCGGGCCGACACGCAGGGTCTCGAGCCCATCATAGCGCCCGATGCCATATTCCTGATGCACGACCAGGTCGCCTTCGGCAATCTCGGTGGCCTCGGCGATGAACTGGTCGGCGCGCTTACGGCGCCGCGGTGGCCGGCTGATGCGCTCGCCCAGCAGGTCCTGTTCGCTCACGACGCTCGTGCTTGCCGCCACGAAGCCGCGTTCGAGGCCGAGCGTGATGACGCCTACAGTCCGCACCGGCAATGCCTTGGCGTCCCGCCAGGAATCGACCTGCTCCGTAGCGAAGCCATTCTCGCGCAAAAGATGCGCCAGCCGCTCACGCGACCCACGCGTCCAGGCGGCAACGATGGTTCGCCTTCCCTGCCCGGCCCACGCTGCGGCCTGGGCCTTCAACTGCACGAAGATGTTCTCGCCCGTGGCCGCGCCGGCCTTGGTGAACACGGTGCCCGGCCGGCCTCCCGCGTCCACGCCCGCCGCACCGTCCGGCTTGCCGTAGGGGCTGAACAGCATGCTGGGCCCGCCCGCCAGCGTTGCGTCCCAGCCGTCGCGATCCAGGTACAAACGGCCCGGCGGCATCGGGCGATATGGCACCTCCCCGTCGCGCGGAACCGTCCGCCGCGCCTCCGCGTGGTCCGCGATCATCTCCAGCCGGCTCTCCAACACCTCCTCCGATTGGTGGTCCAGGCTCACGGAGGCGTCCGGCAGGTAGTCCAACAAGGTGTCCATGCCGTCATGGAACAGCGGCACCCAATGTTCGATGCCGGGATAGCGGCGGCCGTCCGACACCGCCTGATACAGCGGATCGCCCGCCGCCGCCGGCCCAAACAACTCGCGCCAGCCCGCGCGGAAGCGGGTTACGCTGGCCGGGTCCAGCGGCACCTCCGACACAGGACGCAGCACCAGCCCCGGCAGCTTGCCCGTGCTGCGCTGGGATGCCGGGTCGAACCGGCGCAGGCTTTCGATCGTGTCGCCGAATAAGTCGAGGCGCACCGGGTCAGGCTCCCCCGCCGGGTAAATGTCGATAATGCCGCCGCGGGTGGCATATTCGCCCGGCTCCATCACGGTGCCGGCCCGGCCGTAACCGTTGGCTTCCAGGAACGCCACGATCGCCTCTGGCGGCGACACGCCCCCGGTCCGCAGCGCCATGCTCGCGCCCTGGAACGCCGGGCGCGGCGGCACGCGCTGCACCAAGGCGTTCACCGTCGTCAGCACCAGCCGCGGCTTGTCGCCGCGCTCGAGCAGCCGCGCCAGGGTGGCGATGCGCTCGGAAACCAGCTCCGGATTGGGCGAGACGCGGTCGTATGGCAGGCAATCCCAGGCGGGGAAGCGCAGCACCTCCAGCTCGGGCGAAAAGAAGGCCAGCGCCTCCGACAGCCGGGCCATGCGGTTGTCGTCGCGTGCCACGTGCAACACGCTGCCCGCGTGTTCGGCCCGGCGGTGGGCGAGCAGCAGGGCATCGAACCCCTCCGGCGCGCCGTAAATCGTGGCCGTCATGCGGGGCGCCCTTCGCCGGCCTCGGCCGCTTGGCGCATGGCGCGCAGCATCGGGCTGTCCACCTCGGGCGGGATCGGCAGGCGCCCGGTCAGCCAATCGGCCAGCATGGCGTCGGGCATCTCCATCACGGCTTCCACCGCATCCAACTCTTCCCTGCTGAACCCGGCCAGCCGCGCGCGCACGAATCCGCCGATCAGGATATCGTTCTCGTAGGTGCCGCGATGCGTCGCGCGGAACAGGATGCGGCGGCGCCGTGGGTCGGTGTGATGCAAGCGGAAGGCCTCTTTCGGCGGGTCGGGCGCTTTCATATAAGGCCCGCCTCCCCCACTGTCAGCCCGTGGATGCACCCCTGCTGCCCCTTCTGGAACCCCTGACCACCCTGCGCGGCGTGGGTCCGGCGCTTGCGGAGAAGATCGCCCGGGTGGCGGGCGGCGGGCGGGTGCTCGACCTGCTGTTCCATATGCCGGAGGGTTACGTGGATCGCCGCAACGCCCCGCCGATCGCCGAGGCGGAGCCGGGGACGGTCGCCACCTTGCAGATCGAAGTCGTCGGCATCGAGGAGCCGGAGCGGGGCAGCGCCCGGCCCTGGCGGGTGATCGTCCGGGACCGGACGGGCTTTGCCGAGATCGCCTATTTCGGCCGCCGCCCGCCGCCCTTGTTCCAGAAAGGCGCGCACCTGGCGGTTTCCGGCAAGATCGAAACCTTCTCCGGCCGCGTGCAGATGAAAACCCCCGAGCGCGTGGCGCCGCTCGACCGCTTCGGCGACATGGCTGGATTGGAGCCGATCTGGCCGCTGACGGCCGGGCTGTTCCCGGGCCAGGTGCATGCGGCCATGCAGCGCGCCCTGGCCTTGGCGCCCGAGCTGCCGGAGTGGCACGACCCCGCATTGCTGAAGCGCGAGCGCTGGCCGGGTTTCCGCGAGGCGCTGTTCGCCGTGCAGGCGCCGACCGAACTGCCCGGAGACCTGCCGCGGGCGCGGCTGGCTTACGACGAGTTGCTGGCCCACCAGACCGCCATGGCCTGGATGCGCCAGCGCGAACGCCGGCGGCCCGGCCGGCCGATCCGCGGCGACGGCCAGCTTCGGGCCGAGGCGCTGGCCCGGTTCGGCCACCAGCCGACCCCATCGCAGGTGCAGGCCGTCGCCGAGATCGATGCGGACCTGGCCGCCCCGCGCCGCATGCTGCGCCTGCTGCAAGGCGACGTGGGTTCCGGCAAGACCCTGGTCGCCCTGCTGGCGATGCTGAGCGCGGCCGAAGCGGGGCGCCAGGCGGCGCTCATGGCGCCCACGGAGGTGCTCGCCAAGCAGCACTACCGCACGCTGTCCGCGCTCTCGCCCATTCCGGTTTTGTTGCTGACCGGGTCGGTCAAGGGCGCGGAGCGGCGGGACGCACTGCTGGAGATCGCCGCCGGGCGGGCCCGAATGATCGTCGGCACGCATGCCCTGTTCCAGGACGCCGTGCAGTACGCCGACCTCGCCCTCGCGGTGATCGACGAGCAGCACCGGTTCGGCGTGGACCAGCGCCTGATGCTCGGCGGCAAGGGCGAGCGCACGGACGTGCTGGTCATGACCGCGACCCCGATCCCGCGCACCCTGCTGCTCACGCAATGGAACGAGATGGAGGTCAGCCGCCTGACCGGCAAGCCCGGCGGCCGCCAGCCCATCCGCACCACGATCCATTCGCTCGCGACCCTGGCGGACATCATCGACGGCATCGGCCGCGCGCTCGACCGTGGCGAGCAGGTGTACTGGGTCTGCCCGATGGTGTCCGAAAGCGAGCTGATCGATCTCGCTGCTGCCGAAGCACGGTTCGCGGTGCTGTACCAGCGCTTTCCTGGCCGGATCGGCTTGGCGCATGGACAGCAGGACGCGGCGGCGCGCGATGCCGCCCTGGCCGATTTCGCCGCGGGCCGGCTGCGCTTGCTGGTGGCGACCACGGTCATCGAGGTGGGCGTGGACGTTCCAGAGGCCACCATCATGGTGATCGAGCATGCCGAGCGGTTCGGGCTGGCGCAGTTGCACCAGCTTCGCGGCCGGGTCGGCCGTGGCACGCAGCAGAGCTACTGCCTTCTGCTGCACGAGGATGGGCTGACCGACAGCATGCGCCGCCGCCTGACCTTGTTGCGGGATACGGAGGACGGATTCGTCATCGCCGACGAAGATTTCCGGCTGCGGGGCGGCGGCGACCTGCTGGGCAAGCGCCAAAGCGGCCTCCCCGGCTACAAGATCGCCGACCCCGAGCAGCACGAGCGGCTGCTGCAGATCGCGAGCGCGGATGCGGCGGTGCTGCTGGAGCGCGACCCCGGCCTAAAGACCGCGCGCGGCCAGGCGATACGGCCGCTGATGCGGCTGTTTGGACGTGCGGAGGCAGTGCAGACCCTTGGTGCGGGATAAGGTCCCGCTCAACATGAGGAGGGACTGATCACGGCTTGGCCGCGGCGATCGCCTTGCGGATCACGTCATAGGCCGCCTCGCGGTTGGCCCAGCCGGTGACCTTCACCCATTTGCCGGGCTCGAGGTCCTTGTAGCGGGTGAAGAAGTGCTCGATGGCTTGCCGCGTGATCGCCGGCAGGTCCTCGACCGCGTGCACGTCCGTGTACTGCGTATGGATTTTGTCGTGCGGGACGCAGATGATCTTCTCGTCCTGGCCGCTCTCGTCCTCCATCCGCAGCATGCCGATCGGGCGGGCACGGATGACCGCGCCGGGCACGACGGCCGCGGGGGCGAGCACGAGGGCGTCGGCCGGGTCGCCGTCATCGGCGAGCGTGCCGGGGATGAAGCCGTACGCGGCGGGGTAGGCCATCGGGGTGAACAGGAAGCGATCGACGAAAATTGCGCCGCTGTCCTTGTCGATCTCGTACTTCACCTGGCTTCCCTGGGGGATTTCTATCACCACGTTGATATCGGTGGGCGCATCCTTGCCGGTGGGTATCTTGGCGACGTCCATGCTCTGTCCTAACTTGCGGATAGCGATGCGGCAGACCATAGCCGCGCGCGGATGCCGTGCCAACGCGACATGCGCCTGTAGCTCAGTTGGTTAGAGCGGGCCGCTCATAACGGCTTGGTCGCAGGTTCGAGTCCTGCCGGGCGCACGGCGTTGCGTCACTTGTCGCGCGGCCTTATTGACTGCACCCCCGCCGTTTGGAGCCGTTCGATGGCCGCTTACCAGTATGTCTATGTGATGAAGGACGTGACCAAGGCCTTTCCGGGCGGGCGCGAGGTGTTCAAGGGCATCACCCTTTCCTTCCTGCCCGGCGTGAAGATCGGCGTGCTGGGGGTCAACGGCGCGGGCAAGTCCACCCTGCTCAGGATCATGGCCGGGATCGAGACGGAGTACAACGGCGAAGCCTGGGCGGCGGAGGGCGTGCGCGTCGGCTATCTCGAGCAGGAACCGAAGCTCGATGACAGCAAGACGGTCGCCGAGAACGTGATGTTGGCCTTTGGCCCGCTGATGGCGGCGCTGAACCGCTTCAACGCGATCAGCGAGGAGTTCGCCGAGCCGATGGACGACGACAAGATGACCGCGCTGCTAGCCGAGCAGGCCGAGCTGCAGGAGACCATCGACGCCGAGGACGGCTGGGACCTCGACCGCCGCATCGAGATCGCGCTCGACGCGCTGCGCTGCCCGCCGCCGGACGCCAACGTCGCGCGGCTCTCGGGCGGCGAGCGGCGCCGGGTGGCCCTGTGCCGGCTGCTGCTGGAGAAGCCCGACCTGCTGCTGCTCGACGAGCCGACCAACCATCTGGACGCCGAAAGCGTCGCCTGGCTCGAGCGCACGCTGCGCGACTTCGCGGGCACGGTCATGATCGTGACCCACGACCGCTACTTCCTGGACAACGTGACCAACTGGATCCTCGAGATCGAACGGGGCCGCGGCTATCCGTTCGAGGGCAACTACTCCTCGTGGCTGGCGCAGAAGCGCAAGCGGCTGCAGCAGGAGGAAAAGGAGGAGAGCGCCCGGCAGCGCGCTTTGGCCGCCGAGGAGGAATGGATCCAGAGCAGCCCGCGCGCCCGGCAGACCAAGAGCCGCGCCCGGATCGCGAAATACGAGGAGATGCTGCACGAGAGCCAGGAGCGGCAGACGGGGGTGGCGGAGATCGTCATTCCGCCGGGTCCCCGCCTGGGCGGGCTGGTGATCGAGGCCGACAAGGTCCGCAAGGCCTATGGCAACCGGCTGCTGATGGACGAGCTGGACTTCAAGCTGCCGCCGGGCGGCATCGTGGGGGTGATCGGCCCGAACGGCGCCGGCAAGACCACGCTGTTCCGCATGATCACCGGGCAGGACGCGCCGGATGGCGGTGCGCTCCGGGTGGGCGACACGGTCAAGCTGGGCTATGTGGACCAGTCGCGGGATAGCCTGGACGGGACGAAATCCGTTTGGGAAGAGATCAGCGGCGGCACCGACGTGATCTATCTTGGCAAGCGGGCCGTGCCCTCCCGCGCCTATGTCGGCGCATTCAACTTCAAGGGTTCGGACCAGCAGAAGAAGGTCGGCATCCTCTCCGGCGGCGAGCGTAACCGGGTGCACCTGGCCAAGATGCTGAAGTCGGAGAGCAACGTGATCCTGCTCGACGAGCCGACCAACGACCTCGACGTGGACACGCTGCGGGCATTGGAGGAAGCGCTCTCCGAGTTCGCCGGCTGCGCGGTCATCATCAGCCACGACCGTTGGTTCCTCGATCGGCTGGCGACGCATATCCTGGCCTTCGAAGGGGACAGCCACGTCGAGTGGTTCGAGGGCAACTTCCAGGCCTACGAAGAGGACAAGCGACGTCGACTCGGCGCGGACAGCACGGAGCCGCATCGAATCAAGTACCGCCCGCTCGCGCGCTGAACCCAAAGCCGCCTTGAACCCGGCGTGGGTCATCCGCACGGGTCGCCTGACGCTGGCACCCGTGGGTTGGCGGGATTTGCCGGATTTGCGATCGTTGAAGGGCGACCCCGGGGTCTATTCCCAGATGCTGGGCGGCGTCCGCAGCCCCGCCCAGGTTGCGGCGGAGTTAGCGGAAGACACTGCGTTCTGGGCTAGGCGGGGCGTCGGCATGTGGACGGTGCGCGAGGGCGAGGTTGCGATCGGCCTCACGGGTGTCCATGCGAGGCCGGATGGGCGGGGCGAGGCGCTGCGCTTCGCCTTCCGCCCCGCCGCGAGAGGCCGGGGCCTGGCACGGGAGGCCGCCGGCGCCGCCCTGCGCTTCGCCCACGACCGGGCACGACTTCAACGAGTGATCGCCGTCGCGCGCGAGGCGAACCTAGGCTCGCGCACGGTGCTGGGCGCCATCGGCATGCGCGAGTGCGACCGGTTCGTGCGTGGCAACGAGCCGATGATCGTTTACGAAAGCCTTGGCTGAAGGCCGGCCTAGACTCCTGCCTGCTGCCGCATGGCTGCGAGCAGTGCCTCCACGCTGTTGTTGTTGCGGGACAGATAGGCCGCGTAATCCGAGCGCTGGGTCAAGCGTAGGCTGGTGCCCTCGGCCACGACGTCGACGATCTTTGGCCGGCCGGTTGCGAAGCCGACGATCCACTGGACGTTGTTGGGCTGCTGGTTCGGCCGCCGGATGGTGGTGCCCACGACCGCCTCACCCTCTCGTTGGCTCGTGCTGGTCGGGGTAAAGCTGACGCCCTGGAACTCGCCAAGCTTGCCGGAGATGTTGTTGACCAGCACCGCGTGGAACAGTTGCACGAACCGCGCCTGCTGTTCGGGTGTGGCCATGCGCCAGAACCGGCCCAGGCAGAACCGGGCAATGCTGTCGATATCGACCGATTCCTCTATAAGCGGCGTCAATCGGCGACGCTTATCGTCCAGCGAACCCGGGCCGTTCACTATGGCCGACATGGCGTTGCCCAAGTTAACAATGAAGCCGGTCGCGTCCTCCATCTGTGCCAATGCCGAGGGGCCGAAGGCCAGCAGAGCGGCCGATGCAACGGAGTAAGCGAGCAAAGCGCGGCGAGTGAGCATGTCGGATATTGCTTTCGGTCTAGCGGTTGAACCAGGCGGGAACCGTGGCCCGGTTGTCATCCCGCGTGGCGTCGATCGTCGCCTGGCGGTTCTGTCGATAGAGGCTGCGGAATGTTGCATAGGGATCGAGCGCGGTTCGCTTCACCTGGTCCACCGGGTCGAGCACGCGCTCTCTCGCGTCGATGGCGCCGACGCCGTAACGCGAGTAGCCCAGCGCCGCGCTGGCGCCGAACGAGGCATAGGTTAACGGGTCCAGCGCCAAGTCGCCGACGAAGCCGCCGGCGTCGCGCGGATTGCTCGGCCCGAGGACGGGCAGGAACAGGAACGGCCCCTCCCCCACGCCCCACAAAGCCATAGTCACCCCGAAATCCGAGTCGTGCGCGGGGTAACCCCAATCCGTCGCGACATCGAACAGCCCGCCGACGCCCGCCGTCGTGTTGATCAGGAACCGCATCAGCGTATCCCCGGCACGGCGGGGCTTGGCCTGGAGCACGTCGTTGGAAAAGACGATCGGGCTCGACAAGTTCGCCAGCACGTTGTGGATGGGCCGGCGCACCGAGCCCGGCACGGTCGAGCGGTACGCCACAGCCACGGGGCGAAACGCATAGGTGTCCAGCTTGTCGTTGACCTTGTAGAAGAACCGGTTGGTCGGTTCCGCCGGATCGTTGTTCTGCCGGTATTCGTCCATCGCCTCCTGATCGCCAGGCGGCGGCCGGGTTGCGCAAGCGCCCACCGAGAGCAGGGCTGCAGCCAGCATGAGGCGGGGTATGACCAAACGCATCGTTGACCCTTGTCGGACTGGGCGCCGTTATCATGGCACCAAGGTATGAACACAACATTGCCGCCGCACATGGCGTTGCGCCGCAGCCGCTGTATATTATCCAGCTACAGCTTCATGTTGCACGATCACGACTTGGATAGCACGACGATGAACCAGATTGCCCCCCAGAAGCCGCAAGCGGAACCGCCGGTCGCCACGCTCGAGCGGTGGCTCACCGGCCCGCGCTTTGCCGCCATCCCGGCCCGAGCTGCGGCGTCGCCCACGCCCGCTCTCTCCTTCGAGTTCTTCCCGCCAAGGAACGAGGCGCTCGAAGCCCAGCTCTGGGCCTGTATCCGCCGCCTCGAGCCGCTCGCCCCGCGCTTCGTCAGCGTAACTTACGGCGCAGGGGGCACGACGCAGGCCCGCACCCACGCGACGGTCGCCCGCATCGTTCACGAGACCGGTCTGACCCCGGCCGCGCACCTGACCTGCGTGGGCTCGCCGCGCGGCGAGGTGGACGACGTCGCCCGGGAATATTGGACGGCCGGCGTGCGCCACATCGTGGCCTTGCGGGGCGATGCCGTGCCCGGCGAGGATTATCGGCCGCATCCGGACGGCTACGCGTACGCCGCCGACCTCGTGGCCGGGTTGAAGCGGGTGGCAAATTTCGAGATATCGGTGGCCGCCTACCCCGAAACCCATCCGACCGCGCTGAACGCCGACCATGATCTCGATAACCTCAAGCGCAAGCTCGATGCCGGCGCCACGCGGGCCATCACCCAATATTTCTTCGAAGGCGAGGTGTTCCTGCGCTTCCTTGACCGCGCGCTCGCGGCGGGCATCACGGCCCCGATCGTGCCGGGGATCATGCCGGTATCCAACTACACCCAAGCCGCCAAGTTCAGCGCCATGTGCGGCACCAGCGTACCCGAGTGGATGGGGCCGCTGTTCCAGGGCACCGAGGCCGATCCGGAAACGAGGCGGATGATCGGGGCCATCGTCGCCGCCGAACAGGTTCGGCTGTTGCAGGCCAACGGCGTGGACGAGTTCCATTTCTACACCCTCAACCGGCCGGACCTTACCTACGCCATCGCGCATCTGCTCGGCGTCAGGGCCGCAACGCCAGCCAGCGATACACCGGGCGCAACAGAAACGGGCTGAGGAAGAGCGGGAACTGGCATAGGCCAAAGAACAGCGCCACCCGCGGGTCGGTCGAGGCCGGCAGCACGGCCAGGAACAGCGCCATGTTGCGGTTGCCGCTCATCAGCCCGGCCGTGGCGGCGACCCGGGCGCCGAACCCCACGAACATCAGCGACGCTGCTAAGTTCAAGCCGTAATCCACCAGGAATGCAGCAATGATCGCCTGCAGCACCCAGCCTGGATCGGCGGCCATGCGCGGCCCCAACCCGTCCATGACGGCAAAACCGTAGAACACGACGAGCCACACCAGCAGTCCGTCCACGGCCTCACCGTAGGTGGCGAGCCTGGCCGGGCCGATCGCCCGCCGGAGCGCCAGGGATAGCAGGGCCGGCAACCCGACCACGATCAGAAGGCGCGCCATGAACGCGCCGGTGCCGATCGAGAGGTCGATGCCCATCAGCCAAAGCGCGAGCGGCGGCGCCGTCAGCGGCAGCAGCGCCGTGGTCGCGAGCGCGCCGACCAGCGCCAGTTCGGGATCCAGCCCGACCATGCGGGCGAATGCGGGCGAGGACGTGGCGGCACAGCCCGTGGCAAAGATCACCACGCCATCGGCGACGCCCCGGTCAAGCCCGAGGGGCAGGATGACCAGCCAGGCCAGCACCGGCGAGGCGACGAGCTGGAAGGCGACGATCGCCGCCAGCCGACCCGGCCGGCGCAGGTGCGCCACGGTGCCCGGCAAGTCGACCCGCAGCAGCACCAAGGTCATCATGCACAGCACGTTCGGCGTAATGAAGCCGCGGAACGCAGCAGCGAGCGACGGCGAGAGCACGCCGCCAAATATGCCCACCGCAAGCAGCACGGCCCCCCGGCGGCCCGAGAGGGCCAGCAAGGAAAGCACCGGGTTGGCCACGTTCGCCACGCGTTCTATATGCCGGTGGTGACGCAGCGCATTCCCCCACCATGACCGATTACCTCGTCCGCTTGAACCCCGAGCAGCGGCTTGCTGTGGAAACCGTCGACGGCCCGGTCCTGGTGCTGGCCGGCGCCGGCACGGGCAAGACCCGCGTGCTGACCACCCGGTTCGCCCACATCCTGCTGACCGGCCGGGCGGCGCCGGGCCAGGTTTTGGCGGTGACCTTCACCAACAAGGCGGCGCGCGAGATGCGCGAACGGGTAGGCGCGATCCTGGACCGTCCGGCGGAGGGGCTGTGGCTCGGCACGTTCCATGCGCTATGCGCCCGCATGCTGCGGCGGCACGCGCCGATGGTAGGCCTCACCTCGGGGTTCACCATCCTCGACACCGACGACCAGTTGCGTGTGCTGAAACAGGTCATGGAGGCGGCGCACATCGACGCCAAGCGCTGGGCGCCCCCCGCGCTGATGGGCATGATCCAGCGCTGGAAGGACCGCGGCCAGACACCCGAACGGGTGACCGCAGCCGAGGAAGGCGACTTCGCCGGCGGCCAGTCCCGCAAGCTGTATGCCGCCTACCAGGACCGTTTGCGGCAGTTGAACACCGCGGACTTCGGCGACTTGATGCTGCACGTCACCGAGATCCTCCGAGCGCATCCCGACGTGCTGGCCGAATATCACAGGCGGTTTCATTACATCCTGGTGGACGAGTACCAGGACACCAACGTCGTTCAATACCTCTGGTTACGGTTGCTGGCGCAGGGGCGCAAGAACATCTGCTGCGTGGGCGACGACGATCAGTCGATCTATTCCTGGCGTGGCGCCGAGATCGAGAACATACTCAGGTTCGAGAAGGATTTCCCGGGCGCCCACATCGTGCGGCTGGAAAGCAACTACCGCTCGACCGCGCCGATCCTTGCGGCGGCGGCCGGGCTCATCGCCCATAACGAGGGCCGTCTCGGCAAAACACTGCGGCCCGGCCGCAACGACGCCGGCGGCGAGAAGGTCAGCGTCATCAGCCTTTGGGATTCCGACGAGGAAGCCCGCATGGTCGGCGAGCGGGTGGAAGCCCTGCGCCGCGAAGGCGAGTCGCTGGGCGAGATGGCGATCCTGGTCCGCACCAGCGCCCAGACCCGCGCCTTCGAGGAGCGGATGATCACCCTCGGCATCCCCTACCGCGTCGTCGGCGGGCTACGGTTTTACGAGCGCGCGGAAATCCGCGACGCCATCGCCTACATGCGGGTGCTGCACCAGCCCTCCGACGACTTGGCCTTCGAGCGCATCATCAACCTGCCCCGCCGCGGGGTCGGCGAGGTGGCGATGCGCACCATGCAGGCGGCTGCCCGCGAGCAAGGCATCCCGCTGGCCCTCGCGGCCGCGCAGCTCACCGCCAACGGCGGCCTCAAAGGCAAGGTGCGCGAGGCGCTCTCGGAGTTTTTCCGGGGTGTCGCGCGGTGGCGGGAGGCGCTGCCGCGCGACGGCCACGTGCTGGTGGTGGCGGCCCTGCTGGACGAAAGCGGCTATACCGGCATGTGGCAGCAGGACAAGTCGCCGGACGCGCCGGGGCGGTTGGACAACCTGAAGGAGCTGGTCCGCGCGCTGGCCGACTTCGACACCTTGGGCGGGTTCCTGGAACATGTCTCGCTGGTCATGGAAAACGATCAGAACGCGGGCGGCGAGCGGGTCAGCATGATGACGTTGCACGCGGCCAAGGGCCTGGAGTTCGACACGGTGTTCCTGCCCGGCTGGGAGGAGGGCCTGTTCCCCAGCCAGCGCACGCTGGACGAGGGCGGGCTGAAGGGGCTGGAGGAGGAACGCCGCCTGGCCTATGTGGGGCTGACCAGGGCGCGCCGCCGGGCCATCGTGAGCTACGCGGCCAACCGCAGGCTGTACGCCAACTGGCAAAGCAGCATTCCCAGCCGGTTCGTGGAGGAACTGCCCGACGCGCATGTGGATCGCGCGGGCTCCGCGGCGCTGGCCCGGCAGGCCATGGTCTCCGCCCCAAGCGTGTTCCTGTCCGGCCCGCTCACCGCCCGCCGCCCGGCCGAGCCCGGGGCCTGGGAGGCGGCGGCCCGCCCGGCCCGCAGCGACAAAATCCCGGTCGGCTCGCGCGTGTTCCACCAGAAGTTTGGCTACGGCCACGTGCTGGAGGTGGACGACGATCGGCTGGAGGTGTTGTTCGAGAAGGCGGGGCAGAAGCGATTGCTGGACCGTTTCGTGGAGCGCGCATGAGGCGGGGGAGCGCCAGGCGCTGGGCCGGGCCGCTCGAGACGGTGTGGGTCGAAGTGCCCGAGGAGGCGCTGGAAGCCTACGAGGCAGCGATCGGCGCCGCTTGCGACACGGTCGGTTTCTTCTTTGCCGATGAAGCCCGCGGCATGTGGCGCGTCGAAGGCGTGCGCGACGTCGTAGGCGATGACAGCGGGCTAGAGGCCGCACTATCCGTGGCGGCGGCGGTCAGCGGCGTCGAAGCTCCGCTGCGCCGCGAGCCGGTGGAGGCGGAGGGTTGGCTGGCGCGAACCCAGGCCGCGTTCCCTGACCAAGCGGTCGGGCGGCGCTTCCTGGTGCGCGGCACCCATGGGCAGAAGGGGCGCAGCCCCGGACGGATCGTGCTGACGCTCGATGCAGGGATGGCGTTCGGTTCCGGCGAACATGGCTCCACGCGCGGCTGCTTGCGGGCATTGGAGCGGGCGGCGCGGCGGCATCCCCGCCATATCCTGGATCTCGGCACCGGCTCCGGCATCCTCGCGATGGCCGCTGCCCTGTTGCTGCGTCGCGCCGTGCTGGCGTCGGACATCGAGCCGTGGTCGGTGCGGGTCACGCAGGCCAATGCTGCGGCGAACGGCGTGGGACGGCTGGTGCGCCCGGTGCTCGCAAACGGCTGGCGCAGCCGGCGTATCCGCCGCGCCGCGCCCTACGATCTCGTGTTTGCCAACATCCTCGCCCGGCCGCTCTGCCACATGGCGCGCGACCTTGCCCTGCATTTAGCGCCGGGCGGCACCGCTATCCTTTCCGGATTGCTGACAGGTCAGCGCCGGATGGTGCTGGCTGCCCACCGGCGGCAAGGCCTCGTGCTGGAGCGCACGCTGCACGAGGCGGCCTGGGCCACCCTTGTGCTTCGCAAGCCGTAATCAGGCGCGGCGCGAAAGTCAGGCACGGCGCGAGCGGGCGAACTTCGGGTCGAACACCATCGTCAACTCCGAGCGGTTCAGCCCGATATCGGCCAACTCGCGGTCGCTCAGCATCGACAACTCGTCGAGCACGGCGCGGCGGCGCGGCAGGGTGATCAGCGCCGAGAGGGCGCGGGCCAGGCGCTGTCCAAACAGGGCGGCCGCCGAAGGGCGCGCGTCGGCAACGGTGCCGTCAGTGCCCTGGACCGGGATCGTCCGGTAGGTCAGGCTGTCGGACATGAGGAGCGCAATCTGCTCCTTGGCAAGCGGGGCGTTCATCTATCTGGTCCAATCCAAATCATCCGCCGTCCCCGTCCGAACCAGCGCCGCAAGCACTGCGTCCCCGAGGCGACGGGTGGTATATGCGCCCGCGAGCCCAATGCTGCATGTGCTAACAACCCGAATCTGTCATGCAATCTACGCATGAATGATCACGAAGCTATGTGAATTGTGAAGAGATTATGAACGGGATGCGCGATCGTTTGATGGCGACTCGGGCGGCCATGCAGGCGGCCGGGCTGCACGGGTTCATCGTGCCGCGCGCCGATGAACACTTGGGCGAATACGTCCCTCCCGGGGCGGAGCGGCTGGCCTGGCTCACGGGATTCACCGGCAGCGCCGGCCTGGCCGTGGTGCTCACCGATCGCGCGGCGGTCTTCACCGATGGCCGCTACGTGCTGCAACTGGCCTCGCAAACCGACCCGGACCTGTTCGAGCCCAAGCACATCACCGAGACCCCTGCTCCGGCCTGGATCGCCGCAAACACCCCTGTCGGCGCGCGTATCGGCTACGATCCACGGCTGATCAGCGAAGACGGCCTCGCACGATACGGCGAAGCCGGCCTCACCATGGTGGAAGCCGATCCAAACCCGGTTGATGTTGCCTGGAACGACCGTCCTCCGGCCCCAAATGCCCCGGCGGCGGCGCATGCCCTGCGGTTTGCAGGCCGGACATCGGCGGAAAAGCGGGCTGAGGTGGCCGCTTCGCTGCGCACCGACGGACAGGACGCGGCGGTCATCACCGACCCGGCTTCGATCGCGTGGCTGCTCAACATCCGCGGCTCCGACGTGGGGTACACGCCGTTTGCGCTCGGCTTCTTGATCATGCGGGCCGACGAGTCGGCGGCGCTGTTCATGGATGGGGCGAAGGTTTCGGGCGAAACGCGGCAATGGCTCGGCAACGCGGTGGCGGTGCAGGACCCGGCGGACCTCGGCCCGGCCCTGGCGCGCTTCGCCGGAAAGCGGGTCCGCGTGGATGGCGCGGGCTCGCCCGTGTGGTTCGCGCAGCAACTGCGTGCCGGCGGCGCCGATGTGCGGGACGGCGCCGACCCCTGCGCGCTGCCCAAGGCCTGCAAGAATGTGACCGAACAGGACGGCGCGCGCGCCGCACACGCCCGCGACGCCGTGGCCGTGTGCCGGTTCCTGCACTGGCTCGACCACGCGGCGCTGGCTGGCGTCACGACCGAAATGGCGGCGGCCGACCGCTTGCTGGCCTTCCGGCAGGAGGCGCCGGAGTTCCGCGGCGAGAGCTTCCCGGCCATCTCCGGCGCGGGCGAGCACGGGGCGATCATCCATTACCGCGCGACCGACGCCACGGACCGGGCCATCCGGCCCGGCGAGGCCTACCTCATCGACAGCGGCGCCCAGTACCCGGACGGCACGACGGACGTCACCCGCACCATCTGGACCGGCCCCGGACCCGCCACCCCCGAATTGCGTGACCGCGCGACCCGCGTGCTACAGGGCCACATCGCCATCGCGACAGCAGTGTTCCCCCAGGGTATATGCGGTCCGCATCTGGACGCCTTCGCCCGCCGCGCCCTGTGGCAGCTCGGGCTGGATTACGACCACGGCACCGGCCACGGCATCGGCAGCTACTTGTCGGTGCACGAGGGCCCGGCGAGCCTGTCCCGCACCGGGCGCATGGTGCCGCTGGCGGCCGGGATGATCCTGTCCGACGAACCCGGTTTCTATCAGCCCGGCGCATACGGCATCCGCTTGGAAAACTTGCTGCTCGTTCGCCCGGCCGAATTCCCCGACGCCAAGAAGCCGTTCCTGCGATTCGAGGTGCTGACGCTCGCCCCGTTCGATCGCCGCCTGATCGAGGCGTCCATGCTGGACGCGGCGGAGCGGCGATGGCTGGATGCCTACCATGCCCGCGTGCTGGCCGAGGTCGGGCCGGCGCTGGATGCCGCCGCCAGGGCTTGGCTGGCGCGCGCGTGCCGCCCGCTAGATCAACTTTAGCACGACGAAGCCGAACACGATCCCCAGCGCCGTCACGGTCGTTACCAAGGTCAGCCGCTGCTCGATGAAGGCGCGCACCGGCGCGCCGAACCGCCGCAGCAGGAAGGCCAGCAAGAAGAACCGCGCGCCACGGGTGACCACGCTGGCGGCGATGAACACCCCGAAGTTGAAATGCGCGAGCCCGGACGTGATCGTGACGATTTTGTAGGGGATCGGGGTCAGCCCTTTGATCAGGATCACCCAGAGTCCGTATTCCTGGAACCGCTGCACAAAGGCGTCGGCTGCCGCCTCGTAGTGGTAGAAGCGGATCAGCGGCCCGGCCACCGTGTCGTACAGCCCATAGCCGATCCAATAACCCAGGATGCCGCCCGCGACGCTCGCCAGCGTGCAGATCATCGCCAGCCGGTAGGCGCGCTCGGGCCGGGCCAGCGCCATCGGCACCAGCAGCGCATCGGGCGGCACAGGAAAGAAGCTGCTCTCCGCGAAGCTGACCAGCGCCAACCACAGGGGCGCGCGCCGGCTGGCGGCGAGGGCGAGAACACGATCGTATAAACGGCGGAGCATGGGGCGTGCCATGCCACGCCTGGCACCCGGGTTCAATCATGGCTGCCTTCGCCCCGGCAATCGGCTACCCCTTGCGTTTGATGATCATCGGGCCCGGCCCTTGGCAGGTCGGCATCATCTCCAGCCGGTTGATGTTGACGTGCGCCGGAAGGTTCACCACCCAGGCGACAGCTTCGGCGATGTCCTCGGGCGAGAGCGGCGTGGTGCCGGAATAGACTGCCGCCGCCTTCGCGGCATCTCCGCCGAACCGGACGCTGCTGAACTCGCTGCCGCCCACCAGGCCGGGCTCGAGGTCCGTGACCCGAACGCCGGTGCCGACGAGGTCGGCCTTCAGGTTGCTGCTGAAATGGGTGACGAAGGCCTTGCTCGCCCCGTAAACATTGCCGCCCGGATAGGGAAAGCGGGCGGCCGTGCTGCTCACGTTGACGATGTGGCCGCTGTTGCGCTCGACCATGCCGGGCAGCAGAGCGCGGGTCATGCGCATCAGCCCGGTGACGTTGGTGGCCACCATGGTCTCCCAATCCGCCAGGCTCGAGGTTTGGGCCGGGCTTACTCCCAGGGCGAGCCCCGCATTGTTGACCAGCACATCCACACGCTGCCAACCCTCGGGCAGGCTGCCGGGCAATGCTGCCACGGGCTGGGCCTGGGTGATGTCGAGTGGGAATGGCAGCAGCGCCTCGCCCAGTTCCGCCTGCAGGGCCAGCAGCCGCTCGGACCGGCGGCCGGTGGCGATCACCCGGTGCCCGTCCCGCACGAAGCGGCGCGTGATGGCTTGGCCGAATCCGGCTGTCGCGCCGGTGACCAAAACGGTCAGGGTCATGGAAGGGCTCCGTTGATGGCCGGCGAGCCTAGGCCCTCAGTCCGGGATGCGAAAGCGCACCGAAACCGGGCAATGGTCCGAAAGATGCTCCTTCGCGGCGGGGCTGGTTTCCCGGTAGACCATCACGCGCATCGTGTCCGGCTGCATCCAGCCGCGGGCGGGGCCGCCCGCCAGGATGTGATCGATGAAGCTGTTGCCGCCCCAGCACGGGGTGGCCTGGCCCTCGGTGGCGCGCACCAAGGGCGACGTCGCGTTCAGCGCGGCCAGGAACTCGTCCCGCCCGTCCATCCGGCGATTGAGGTCCCCCATCAACACGAACGGCGCGCCCTCGTCGCGCCGCTGCGCGATCCAACCCTGAAGTGGGGCGACTTGCCGGCGCAAGGTATCGCAGGTGCGCCCGGAGTTGGAGAGCGGCTGGCCATGGCAGCCCGACTTCAGATGGACGTTCAGCAGCCGAATCCGCCCGCCGGGAAACTCGAGCGTGATATCGGCGCCGCTGCGCAGCCGGAACCGCGCGTCGGGGTCGATGTCGAGCCCGACCAGGTCAGGGTTGCGGCGCACCTCGATACCACGGCGCACGGCAAAGCCCACCCGTTGCACCACGGCGTCGTTCGTCAGGAACAGGGCATAGCGCTCCGGCGGGAACACGCGCGCGGCCGCCTCCGGCCCGTCCACCTCCTGGAACGCCACTACGTCCGCATCCAGCATCACCGCGTAGCGTCGCAGTGCCGCCATGTCTTCCGCCTGTTTGGGCACAACGTTGGCCGGCAGCACCGGATCGCCCTGGCGCCGCAGCGTCAGCCATTCCAGGTTCCACGTGGCGAGCTTCAGCTCGGCCGCGCTGGCGGCGCCGGCCCATAAGCTGGCAAGCAGACATGCGAGACGGATCACAGCAACATAGGCTCCGGCGTCCCCATCGGGTTTGGCGCATCCTCCGCCGCGGCAGCCGCTTCGTCCAGCAGCGTGGCGCCGCAGCGCAGCAAGTAGCGGGCGACGCCGTCGTATAGTCCAGGTGCGCGGGTCCCATCCGAAGCCCGGCCGCGCGGTACCCAGACCACTGTCCCATGCCGCGCGCGGGTCAACAGCACACGATAGGCGTTCAACCGGTTCGACGCCGCCTCCGGCCCTGCGCGTGTCCAGGCATTGGCGCGCAAGCGACGCGCCTTCCAGGCCGTGCCGTCCTCGCTGCGCACCAAATCCGCATCCCAGCACAGCCCCACCCGGTCCAGCTCCAGCCCCTGCACGCTGAATTCGGTGGCGACCACTTCCATCGCGTCGCTGCTGCGGATGTCCGGCCAACGGTCCAGGAACCAGCGGCCGACGGCGTCTTCGTCCTGATGTGCCAGCACGGAACCCAGCCCTTCCGCCCGCAGGCGACGCGCCCCGGAGCTGGCAACCAACCCGCAGTTCCGGGTTCCACGCGGCTGCAGCGCCCGGCGCATTGCCTGAAGCGAGCGCGTGACCCGGAACGGCACGCCTCCGGCGCGCCGGGCAATGTCCGCCGCCTGCGCGGGGTCGTTCCCTAGTACGGCATGCACCCAGGGGGCGGCCTGCGACGCATTGATGGCGCGGACCGGGCAGTCCAGGTGCAGCGCCGGCGCCCAGCCGATCTCGGGCCCTTCCGGCAGACGCTGGCGGGGATCCTCGGCCTCCCCTGCCCCAGGCGCTGCCAGCGCCCGCCAGCCCGGGCGCTTCGCCAACGCCTCGCCCCAGGCAGCCAGGCCGCCCTCGCCATCATGGATTTCTTGCCCGCCGCCCAGCAAGCAAACCAGCACGGACCACCCGGGCCGCCGGGCCATGATGTCGAGCAGATGCCCTGGCTCCGAGTCCGTCAGCCGCACCGGCTTGTTGCGGGTCTTGCGGATGGCGTGCGGCCCGGACCAGCAGCGCTGCGCCTCGTCGATCACCAGCAATCGCTCCGGCGGCGGCGCGGAGTCGGTCAAGTGGTGGTCCCGGAAGGCTGGCAAGCCCTGGATGACCGCATCGACTCGCTGCCGCACGACGCGGCGGTCAGCCCCGCGCCCCACGGCATCCCGCACCAAGGCCTCGCGCAACACATGGACCAAAGCAGGATTGCCGGTGAGGAACGCGGCTGGGTGGCTCAGGCCGGGGGCAAACGCCAGATTGAGGCCGCACAGCGTCTTGCCCGTTCCGGGGTCGCCGGTCACGAAAACCACGACGCGCTCTTCACCGGCCTGCGCCTGCCGTAACGCATCGGCCACCGCCTTGGCCGTCCGGGCCAAACCGCCCTGCCCCGCCTGCGCCAGCAGCAGCGCCGCCACATCATGCCGCGCGTACAACAGGCACGCGGCTTCGATCAGCGCGGGGACCGGCTGGTATGGCGCCCCGGCCCACTCGGATGGCTGATAACCCAGGGGTGGAAACGTGGAAGCGACGTCCCGCAACAAGCAAGGCAGCAACAAGCGCGTGGCCTCTACCACCGGCGCGGCGCCCGCCAAGGCCAGCGGCGGCTGGAACTGCGCACGGGCGCCGTCCGGAACCAGCAACACGGGGATGACCGGCAGTCCCCGGCACCCCGAGTGGAAATCGGCCAGGTCGAGCGCGGCATCCTCGGCCATCAGGCGATCGGCCGATTGAAACCCGCCCGCCTCCGGCCGGATTAGCAGGGCCAGCACGGCCCGGTCCGTGATCACGACCGCGTCGACCCGCCGCCGCAGCCGCAGCAGCCTCACATCGAGGGCGACCACCCACCCAAGCAGCACCGCCACTCGCGGCAGTGCCGCTTGCAACAACGGCACCACAAGGCGCCACCAGCTTCCCGGCCGGCTCGTACTGGCGAACGCACCCGCATCGGCACACATGAACGCGGCGGCGCTCCCGTGCCATGCGGCGCGCACCGGATGAACTGGCATACCGCCATTCTGAGCCATCCGGATTGAGAAACCCTTAACGTGTGCTACCCAGCCCGCCGATGATCCAATTCTTCCACCGGCCCTATCCCAGCGCCAATTGCGTGCTGCTGCGAGGGCATCGGCCGGTGCTGGTCGATACCGGCTTCGGCGCGGACGTGCCCGAATTGCTGGCCTGGCTCGAGACCCAGCAAACGCCAGCCGCATCGCTGTCCCTCATCCTCAACACGCACTCGCATTGCGACCACGCCGGCGGCAACCACGAGCTACAGCGGCGCTTCGGGACCACGATCGCCGCCAGCGCCGTCGAGGCCGCCCCGGTCAACGCGAGGGACCCCGACGCCTGCCGCGCCTGGTGGCTGCGCCAACCCATCGAGGCCTACGCGGTTGCGCAGAGCCTCGAACCGGACGACGCCATCGTCACCGGCAGCTCGGCCTGGCGGCTCGTGGCGACGCCGGGCCATACCGCAGGCCATATCAGCCTGCATTCGGCCGAGCTCGGCGTGCTCATTCTCGGCGACGCGCTGCATGCGGCCGATCTCGGCTGGCTCAACCCGTATCGCGAAGGCGGGGACTCGCTCGATCGCGCCGAGGACACCATCGACCGCCTGGCGCGCCTGCCGGCGGCGACCGGATACTCCGGCCATGGCCCGGCGATCCACGATCTCCCGGCCGCCTTCGCCCGGGCGAAACGCCGCCTGCTCAGCTGGCGCGAAGCCCCCGAACGGATCGCCTGGCACGCCTGCAAGCGCATCTTCTCCCACGGGCTCATGCTGGAGGGCGGCCTGGCGGAACCAGCGGTCGCGCCCATGCTGCTGGACTGCCCCTGGTTCCGCGACCATGCCAAGCTCGCCTTCGGCGTAACGCCCGAGGCGTTCGTCCCCATGCTGGTGGCGGAAATGCTCCGTGCCGATGCGGCCTTCTGGCGAGAGGGGCGGCTGGTCGCCCGGGCCCCCTACGCGCCGGTACGGCCGGGCTGGCGGCATTCGTCCGCGCAGCCCGTCCATTGGCCGCGCGTTCAGTCCGGCTCGCCCGCCCGTTTGTAGGGCGAGAACTCCGACAGCCCCGCCATCTCCTCCTCAACCGCCTGGCGTTCCTGGTCCAAGAAGCCGGCCACCGCGCGACGCAGGCCGGAATGGGCGATCCAATGGGCGGAGTAGGTCGGGCTCGGCAAGTAGCCGCGCTGGATTTTGTGCTCGCCTTGCGCCCCGGCCTCCACCCGCCGCAAGCCGTGCGCGATGGCGAAATCGATGGCGCGATAGTAGCACAGCTCGAAATGCAGGAACGGCCAGTCGCCGCGGCAGCCCCAGTTGCGGCCATAGAGCGCCTCGTCACCGACCAGGTTCAAGGCGCCGGCCACCGCACGGCCTTCGTGCTCGGCCATCATCAGCACCACCTGGTCACCAAGCCGCTCCGAGAGCAGGGGAAAGAAACTTTTGGTCAGGTAGGCGCTGCCCCACTTGCGGTCCACGGTGGACGTGTAGAACCGGTAGAATGCGTCCCAGTGCCGCTTCTCGATCTCCGCCCCGCGCAAGGTCAGGAATTGCAGCCCGGCCGCATTTGCATCCCGTCGCTCCCGGCGGATGCTCTTGCGCTTGCGCGAACTGAGCGCCGCGAGGAAGCCGTCGAAATCCGCGTAGCCCGCGTTCTCCCAATGGAACTGCTTGCCCAGCCGCTGCAGCCAGCCGGCCCGGCCCAGCGCCTCCCATTCCGGCTGGGTGCAGAACGTGGCATGCACCGACGAGAGGTTCAGCTCCTGGCAGGCCTGGATCAAGGCATGGCCCAAAGCCTCCGGGGCAATGCCCGCCCGGGCCAGCAGGCGGGGGCCGGGCACCGGGCTGAACGGGACGGCCACTTGCAGTTTCGGATAGTAGTCGCCGCCCCCCCGCTCGAACGCGCTGGCCCAGCCATGGTCGAACACGTATTCGCCATAGCTGTGCGACTTCGCATACATCGGCGCCACGGCGACAATCCGCTCGCCGTCGCGCAAGGCCGCATGCTGCGGCAGCCACCCCGTGCGGTTGCTGGCCGACCCGCTTTCCTCGAGCGCGCCGAGGAAGGCGTGGCTGACGAACGGATTGCCCCGGCCCCCGAGCGTGCCCGCACAGGCGTCCCATTCGGCCGCCGGAATGTCGGCGATGCTGGGGTGCAGGGTGAGCGTCAGGGTCGGCAGGCCGTCCGGCATGGCGAGGGATATGGAGGCCCGGGGCCGCGCGGGAACCCTAAGCCAGGATTTCAAACATGCCTTCCACCTCCACGGCCGCATTGCCCGGCAAAGCCGGAACCCCGATCGTGCTGCGGGCATGCCGCCCGGCCTCCCCGAACACCGCCACCGCCAAGTCGGAGGCGCCGTTCATCACCTGCGCATGCTGCGCGAAGCCCGGCGGCGAGGCGACGAACCCGCCCAGGCGCACGACGCGGCGCACCCGGTCGAGGTCGCCCCCGCACGCCGCGCGCAGATGGGCCAGCACGTTGGCGAAACACAGCCGGGCCGCCTGCTGTCCCTGCTCGATGCCGACCTCCTCGCCCACTTTGCCGGTGACGGCGATCTTGCCATCGACCGCAGGCACCTGGCCGGACACGACCACCAGGTTTCCGGTCACGACATACGGCACATAGTTGGCCATCGGGGCCATCGGCGACGGCAGCGTGAGGCCGAGTTCCGCGAGCCTAGCGTCGATCTGTCCGGTCATGCTTTTCCTATCCATTCGCGACGAGCCGCAGCCCCGGACGCTTGGCCCGGTTCTGGATTGGCAGTTCCATCGGCAACAGCGGCAAAGGCTCGGGCTGCGCCTCGGGCAAACCCTCGGGCACGTCACACCCGCCGAGGTAGTTTACGGCGAGGTTGCGGAACACGTAATCCAGCAGCGAGGTGGCATGGCCCACGTCGGCATCGCCCTCCACCGGCCCGGCCGGGCCGAAACGGGTGAGCGTGAACGCTTGAACGTACTCAGCGAGCGGCACGCCGTGCTGCAGCCCGAGGCTGATCGCCGCCGCCAGGCTGTCCATCATGCCGCGCATCGCCGCCCCCTCGCGTGGCAGCGTGACATGCAGTTCGCCGAGCGTGCCGTCCGCGTATTCCTCGGTGCGCACATACACGCGATGGCCGCCCACGGCCGCGCGCTGCGTGTAGCCGCGGCGGCGCGACGGCAAATCTCGCCGGCGGGGCGGCTGGGCGGGCGCGGCGCCCGCCACCGGCCGGGAAGGCATGGCATGCATGTAGAACGCAACGGCGTCGTGCATCGCCTGGTGCGCCTCCAGGCCCGGCGGCGCCAGCAGGCCCTCCCCGGACAGCACGCGCGCGAGCGCCGCATCGGGCGTGATACCGCGGGCTGCAAGCCGGGCCTGCGCCGCGCGGGTGAGGTTGCCCTCTGGCGTGACCGGAAGGAACGCGGGCGCGAGGCCGCCTGTTTCGGCGCCGAGCAGCGCATCGGCCGGGCCGGGCACCATTACGGCGGTGCTGGGCATGCTGGCCGCACCGCGCAGGGCCGCGGTGCGCGCCCGTTGCGCTGCCGCGGCCAGCTCGGGCGCTCCCTGCAAGCGGGGCGGCGCGGGCCAACTTGGCAGGCACGACAGAAGGTCCGGCTGCTCGCCGGTGAACGCGATGTCGGCCGTCGCGCGCAGCAAGGCGGCAACATTGGCCGCGACCTCGCGCGCGGCCGGGCTGTCGTAGTCGAGGCCGAGCTGCGCGAGCAGTCCGTCGAGATCGGTGAAGCCGATGGCGAACCGGGTGGCGGCCGGGTCGCTCAGCCGCAGGGCCGTGGCCGCCGTGACGACCGCCTCGGCAAAGGCAGCCGCATCGAAGCCGAGCGCGTTGTCGTGGAAGGCCGGGAGGTTCAGTACGAACCCGGGTACCGTACCGCCCCGGCTTTCATCGGCATTGCCGTTCCAGACCGGCGTGGTTGGCGCGGCTTGCCGCCGGAGCAGCAGCGCGTGCAGACGGTCGGCCAGCGCCCCATCCCCCGCCAGCCGCGCCCGGGTCGCCACCGGCCGTATCCAGCTATCGGCGGCGCGCGGCAGGTTGGCCCGGCCCTCGCCCGGCGCCAGTGCCGCGAGCGCCGCCGCAGCCCGGTCATCCCACGCGGCCGGCAAGGTCAACGGCCGAGGCGTCGCGTCCGGGTCCGCGCCCGCTTCGGTGTCGCGCATCCGCACGCCGCGCCAGATCCGGGTGGTGGTCATCGGGCGATGCTACGAGAGGGGCAGGGATGGCGCAATCGGATGGGCTTCCGTATATCTCCGCCTATGACGATCGGCACCCGCCTGTTCACTTGGTACCGCGGCCGCGCAGTTGGCAGCGACCCGGCCGGCAACCGCTATTTCGAGGACAAA
Source organism: uncultured Acetobacteraceae bacterium (assembly GCA_964235765.1). Classification (GTDB taxonomy): domain Bacteria; phylum Pseudomonadota; class Alphaproteobacteria; order Acetobacterales; family Acetobacteraceae; genus JAVVHH01. The sequence continues at coordinate 163,054 of CAXSDH010000001.1, read as the reverse complement.
CGCGCTCGGCCCGGCCAGCGGGTCCGGCGCTGGGTGATGTTCGCAGGGGCCGCCGAGGCCAGCGCCGTGCCGCCGGAATGGCATGGTTGGCTGCACTACACGACGCAAGAGCCCATCCCGCTCGCCACCCGCAAGCCTTGGCAGACGCCGCATCAGGCGAACCTTACCGGAACCGCCGGCAGCTACCGCCCCCCTGGGCACGATTACCGGGGCGGGCATCGCGCGCCGGCGACCGGCGACTACGAATCCTGGACCCCGGGCAGCTAGGGCGTGGTGGGCGCGAAGCGGAGTTTTGCCGAGCTGGCCACCGGCGCCGTCGTGCTGCTGGTCGCGGCCGGGTTCTTGGCCTACGCGCTGGTCAATACCGGGCGAGGCGCCCTCGGCGGCACTCGGCTGTCGGCGCGATTTGACAATGTAGGCTCCGTCACCGCCGGGTCCGACGTGCGGGTAGCTGGCGTAAAGGTCGGCAGCGTGACCGGCTTGCGGATCGACCCGCAATCCTTCCAGGCGGTGCTGGACTTCACGGTGCAGACCGACCTCAAGTTGCCCACCGACAGCAGCGCCGTGATTTCGACAGGCGGCTTGTTGGGGGGTGCGTTCGTCACCCTCAGCCCCGGCGGCGGCGACACGATACTGAGAGATGGCCAGATGATCACGATCACGCAATCCGCTTCCAACCTCGAGGATCTGCTGGGCAAGTTCATTTTCAACGTCGGCAGCCTGGCGGACGCGACCCAGAAGTCGTTGCGCGAGCATGAGGCGGCCCCGCCGCGGTGACGGTGCCGGCGCTCTGGCCGCAGACGGATGGAAGCCCCGTCTCATGCCGCGAAAAGCTGAGGACGCTTGAGGAAAATCATGCGGAAGCCGCGCAGGTTCTGCAGGATGCCTTCGAGGACGCGATCCTGATGGGTGTCGACGAGCAGGCAATGCGGGGCATCATGGCCGCGATGGTCGCCAAGTTGCGCAGCCCAAAATCCCGCCCATGAGACGGCTTGCGGCGATATTGCTCGCCGGTGCTGCGCCGGCGTTCGCGCAAGCTCCTTCGCCTCCGGACACCTGGCAGCCGCGCAATACGGCTGAATTGCTTCTGCTGGACAAAATCCGGGCCCAACCCTCGACCTTGCAGGTGAAGGTCGGGCAAAGCGCGACGTTCGGCACGCTGACCATATCGGTGAAAGGTTGCGCCGCCCGGCCTCCGGACCTGCCGCAGGACTACGCGGCCTTCCTGGAGGTGACCGATAGCCGCCCGAGCGGCGCCGTATTCCGCGGCTGGATGCTGGCCAACACGCCGTCGGTCTCGCAGTTGGAGCATCCGATCTACGACCTGCGCCTAGTCGCGTGCCGATAGGCCTGCCGCCCCCCGCCCAGGCGGCGCTGTTGCTCGACCTCGATGGCACCTTGCTGGACATCGCGCGGACGCCCGATGCCGTGATGGTGCCGCCGGGGTTGCCCGACGCGCTGCGGCGGCTGCGGGCGCATCTCGGCGGGGCGCTGGCGGTCGTCACCGGCCGGCCGATCGACCAGGTCGACGGATTGCTGGCCGACGCGCCCTATGCCGTGGCGGGCGAGCACGGCGGAGCCATCCGCCACGCGCCCGGCGCTCCGATCCTGCGCGCCAGCCTGCCCAGCCCGCCGGTGGAATGGGTCATGGAGGCCGCCGGCATCGCCGACCGCCACCCCGGCGTGCTGCTTGAGCAGAAGCAGCGCGGGTTCGTGTTTCATTATCGCCAGGCGCCGGAGTTTGGCCCCGCCCTGAGGGAGGCGGCCCTGGCGCTGATTGCCCCGGACGCGGGGCGCTTCCAGGTGCTGGAGGCTCTCATGGCCTGGGAAATCCGCCCTCGTGGCGTGGACAAGGGCAACGCCGTCGCGGCGCTCATGGCGGAGGCGCCGTTCGCCGGGCGTCGCCCGGTTTTCATAGGGGACGACGTCACGGACGAGGACGGCATGCGTGCCGCGCGGGCACTCGAGGGCGCCGGGTTGCGGGTGGACGTCTCGTTCGGGACGCCCGGCGGAGTGCGCGACTGGCTGCGCCGGAGTGCGGACGCGCTGGACGAAGGAGCGGGTTGGGCGAGTTTGGCGCGGGGCCCGTAGGCGGGCGACTCGGCGCGGCTCATGCACCGGCCCGGTTGACGACGTGGAAGGCGCTTCCGGTGTTCGCCGCCACGCCGCTGGGGCTGCTCCAGGGAATGGTCCGAACCGCGGCGGCGCTCCCGGCCCACTGGTCCAAGACCTGGAGACCCTGCTCGTTCTGGCCCAGGTAGATGGCGGCGTGGCTGCTGCCGTCCCTCGCGTTGGCATAGCGGTCGGCGTCGTTGAACGTCGCGATCACGGTGCCGGGCTTCAGGGCGGCGTTGCCCCGCACAGGATCGCCGCAGGCCCATGTCCTTGTGTTTCCTAGGCCGGGGCTGGCTGCTTGGACGAGCGCCACACATTGGCCGGAACCCGTCGAGCGCCCGATATACCGGCTGTAATCCTTCGAGGTGAAGCTGCTTGCGGCATCGAGCGCCGCGCCGAAGCTACGGGCGGGTTCGGCTGCGCTCGCCGCTGGGCCAGGCCGCGCCGTCGCGCCAGGCAAGCCTTGCACGCCTAGCAGGTCCTGCATCGCGGCCAATGAATAAGCTGACGCGGAGGCCAGCATGGCGCCGGACAGGCCGGGAACGGCAAAGCCTTTGCCGGCCGAGCCCGGCCGTTTCTGCGGATACGGCACGGTGCGGCCACCCTGTTGGACCGAACTGACCATTCAAGCCCCCTTTGCGGCCTAACTGAACCCAGTCTTATCCCGGCCGGGTTACGAAAAGGTTAGCGCGGGGCACCTGTGATGTCCGACGGGTAGCGTGTCGCCGTGACCGCCCCGAGCTCGACCGGCCACTGCAGCGCCGTCGGCCCGACCTTGCGGAACAGCACGAACGAGGCCAGGGCACCGGCAGGCGTTTCGGCGAAAGCCGTCGCGGGATGGCATCGTTGCGCGACCACGAAGGCGGGCTCACCCATGCGCGCCTCGATGATCTCGAATCCCGTCGCCGGATTGAGCAGCGCCGTCCAGGCCCGGTCGGAGAAGCGCCAGAAGTCCCAGGGCTCGTCGTGCAGCGGCCAGCACTGGTGGGTGGTAAACAGACCGATGCCGCCCACCTTCAGCACGGCATTAAGTTCGAGCACGAACTTCCACGGCATCATCAAGTGCTCCAGCACCGAAAACGCCATGACCGCATCGAAGCCGCCCGGCGCGTAATGGCGTGAGAGTTCATGGGCGTCGCCGACCACGTCCACGTTGGGTCCGGCCATGATGTCGAAGCCGCTATAGTGCCACCCGGCCGGCGCCAGGCCCCGGCGGACATGGCCCGACCGCGCCCGGGCGCCGACCTCGAGCAGGCGGCCCGGCGCCCGGGCGCGCAGCAAAGCCTGGAACTGCGACGACAAGGCGTGCGCCGCATCTCCTTCCGGCGCTCCAAGCTGCCCGACGCGGACATGGGACGCATCGCTCAGGGTGACCAGCAACCAAGCCTCGGCGACCTCGGCGGCGTCCGCCGGCACGGCGAGGCGAACGTCGAACGCGACCCGGCGGCCCATGCCGCGAACACCCATACTGGCAAGACCGGGCAGGCCCGGCCGCCAGAACTCGACCGGTATCCGGCCGCCGTCCCCGAGGCAGAGGGTGACGGCCTCGATCGCCGCTTGCGGCGACTCGAGCCAGCCCACGATGTGCAGCGATCCCTGGAACGCCGAGTACCGCTCGATGGAGTGCGTCACGGCCCGAGACCCGGCGCTGAGCCCCGGGTCAGCCGCCGGGGCGCGGGGCGCCAACGTCTGGCGCAGGCGCAGCCCGAGCGGCCTATGGGCAAGCCAGCGCACCCAAGGGAAGGCCGCCAGCTTGCGAACGACCGCTGAGCGGCGGACCCGTCGGGCGGCACGAGAATAGGGTGTCAACGGCCCGCCTTTCCGGAATTGGGGTGGAGGTTAGCCCGCCTCGGGGCGAGCACGTCATTGTGGCCGAGAACGCGCGTGCGGCGCATGCCGCTGTGCTATATCGAAATGCTGCACTGCGCATTAACCGATAGAGCTCTGCCGGCTGGCCCGGTATCATCGTGATTCCCGACAAACCGGCCTCGTCCGGAACAGCCGCCCCACATCGAAGGTCCTTTTTACCCGATGCTGACGCCATTCTCGTCCGACGACCTCGGCCGCGTGTTCGACGCGCGCACGCTGACCAAGGGACGCACCCTCGTCCTGCTCGGGACCGTCGAGGTTACCTTGGGTGAGGGCTCGGTCGCCGTCGTGGTCGAGCATCTCGGCCGCCACACCGCCAGCATCACCCCTTCCCCGATGGGGCGGCGCGTCGTGTTCACCAACGCCTGCAGTTGCGGCCAGTCCGCGTGCGCCCACCTTGCGGCCGGGTCGCTCGCCGCGCTGGACCGCTTTCCCGCGCTGCGCAAGCCTGTGCAGAACAGCTTCCTGGACACCTTGGCGGTTCCCCCCACCGCGGAACGGCAGCGCCTGGTGTTCGAGCTGTCCCCCGGCACGCCGCCGCACGCCTGCTTCGTCGCCACCCTGCTGATCGGCGAGCGCACCGGGCGCACCGAGCTGACCACGCCCGCCCGCATCCTCGCCGACCCGTCCGGCCCCGATTCGCCGCGGATCATGGCCAAGCTGCTGGGCGGCGGCGACACGGCGCGCACGCCCATCCCCGCCGGGGCAGTGACCTCGGTGCTCGGACTGCTCGCCCGCATCGGCAAGGCCCGCTGGCACGCGACGGGCAAGACGCTGACCTTGGGCGAGGAGCGGTCCTTCCAGGCCAACTTGCCACCCAGCCTGCCGCCAAAATCCGCCGTCATCCTGGGCGAGGCCGGCCCGTGGTACGTGGACGGCGCAACCGGCACGGTCGGGCGTGTGCGCCTTCGCCCCGGCGCCGCCCCCCAGGCCGCGCCCCAAGCCTCTTCCCAGGCGGCACTCCGCGCCGTGGCCCCGGCGGCGCGCCCGGCCGCCCCAGTGCCGCCCCCGGCACGTTTCCCTGCCCCGCGGGGCGCCTCGCCCTTCCCCAAGCCGGCCTTCTCCGGCGCGAGGCGCCCAGGCCCCCGCCGAGCCGCGCCGGTCGCGGTCGTCGCCGCCGAGCCCGTCATCCTCGAACACCCGCTCACCCCGGTGCTGCGCCTCCGGCAAATGGAGTGCCCGGACGATTTCGGCCGCATGCAGCGGCTCGATGCCCTCACCATCGACTTCGACTACGACGGTACGCTCGTCCTGGCCGATGACGAGCGGCAGTTCGTGCGCGTCCAGCGCCCGGGCGACACCGCGGCGCACCAAAGCTTCGTCCGCCGGGATCGCGAGGCCGAGGCCGCCGCCTTGGCAGTGTTGCGCGGAGACGGCTTCAACCAGATGCGCATCGCCGAAGGCGGCTCCGCCCGCGGCCGCATGGTGTTCGTGCACCGCGGACGCGATGCGTCCGAGCGCTGGCAGGCCTTCGTCAACGATCGGGTTCCCGCGTTGCAGGCGCTCGGCTGGCGCAACCAGATCGACCGCGATTTCGGCCCCCGGGTGGTGCAGTCGGTCGGCGACTACGACGTAAGGGTCAGCGACGCCCAAGCCGGCAGCTTCTCGCTCGATTTCGGCATCGAGGTCGACGGCGCGCGCATCCCGCTGCTGCCGATCCTCTCGCGCCTGCTCGACCGCGGCGGCATGGCGGCCGCGCAGGTCGTGGATGGCGAGCTGATCACCAGCCTCGAGGACGGCCGCATCCTCAAGCTGCCGGCCGAGCGCATCAGCCGCCTGCTCACGGTCATGGCCGACCTGATCGACGCGGCGCACCGCACGGCGGATGGCGGGCTGCTGCTGCCCGACGGCGAGGCGGCCAGCGTGCTGGACCTCGAGGACCTGCTCACCACGCGGTGGGAGAATGCCGCCGCCATCGAGGCCTATGCCGAGCGGTTCCGCGGGGAGGCGGAGATCCTGCCTGTCACGGTGCCGGCCAGCTTCACCGCGACGCTGCGCCCCTACCAGCAGCACGGCGTGGACTGGTTGCAGCACCTGCGCGCGCACAAGCTGGGCGGCTTCCTGGCCGATGACATGGGCCTCGGCAAAACCGCGCAAACCATCGCCCATATCGTCATCGAACAGGCCGAGGGCCGCCTCGACCGGCCCGCCCTGATCGTGGTGCCCACCAGCCTGGTCAGCAATTGGACGGCGGAGCTGGCCAAGTTCGCCCCGCATCTCAGCATCGCCGTGCTGCACGGGCTCGACCGCCACGTCCGCCGCACCGAGCTGGCCGGCACCCATGTGGTCATCACCACCTACACCGTGCTCGCCCGCGACATCGACGCGATGCGGCATCTGCCCTGGCATCTCGTGGTGCTGGACGAGGCGCAGGTGATCAAAAGCCCCACCGCCAAGTCCACCAAGGCGGTATGCCAACTCGAAACCCGGCACCGCCTCTGCTTGTCCGGCACGCCGATCGAGAACAACTTGCAGGAGCTGTGGTCCGAGTTCGCCTTCCTGATGCCCGGCCTGCTCGGCGACCGGAAGGGCTTTGCCAAGCGGTTCCGCACGCCCATCGAGAAGAACCACGACGCGGTCCGCCGGGTGCAGTTGATCCGCCGGATCAAGCCGTTCCTCCTGCGGCGCACCAAGTCCGAGGTGGCGACCGACCTGCCGCCCAAGCACACCATCCTGCGCCGCATCAACCTCGCCCCGGAGCAGCGCGAGCTGTACGAGACCATCCGAGGCACGCTGTACGACAAGGTGCGCGAACAGGTCGCCGGGCTCAGCGCCGCGCAGGGCCGCATCGTCGTGCTCGACGCGCTGCTGAAGCTGCGCCAGGTCTGCTGCGACCCTCGGCTGGTCAAGCTGGAGTCGGCCCGCCGGGTCGATACCTCCAGCAAGCTCGACGACCTGATGGAGATGGTCGGCGAGATGGTCCCGGAGGGCCGCCGCATCCTGCTGTTCTCGCAGTTCACCTCCATGCTCGACCTGATCAAGCCGCGTCTGGCGGAGGCAGGCATCGGTTTTGCCGAGCTGCGCGGCGACACGCGCGACCGTGCCGAGCCGATCCGCGCCTTCCAAAGCGAGGAGGTGCCGCTGTTCCTGATCAGCCTGAAGGCGGGCGGGCGCGGCCTGAACCTGACCTCCGCCGACACGGTCATCCACTACGACCCGTGGTGGAACCCCGCCGCCGAAGACCAGGCCTCCGACCGCGCGCACCGCATCGGCCAGACCAAGTCCGTGTTCGTCTACAAGCTCATCGCCGCCGATACCGTCGAGGACCGGATCGTGGAGTTGCAGCAACGCAAGGCCGACCTCGCCAATATCGCGCTGAGCGACGAGGGCGATCTCGCCGGGCTCGAGGTGGACGACCTGGAGTTTCTGTTCGGCCTCCCCGGCGAACGCCTGGCGGCCTGAGCGGGCCGGCGATATCCTGGGGCCATGACGCACGAACCCGACCAGGAACCGAGCCGGAAGCAGTTACGCAAGGCGCTGGATCAAGTCCGGGTCACGTCCGGCAAAGGCTTCAAGCTCGGCGAGTGCCCCACGCATTGCGCCGTGCCCGGCATGACGGACCCGCAAGCCGCCAAGGCCGCGCTGCAGGCCGGGGTGCGGCGCCTCGCCAAGCAGCAGGAGCTGCTTTACGCCCACGCGACCTGGTCGTTGCTGGTCGTGCTGCAGGCCATGGACGCGGGCGGCAAGGACGGCACCATCAAGCACGTCATGTCCGGCGTGAACCCGCAGGGGGTGGCAGTCACGACGTTCAAGGCGCCGGGCCCCGAGGAGTTGGCACACGACTTCCTCTGGCGGGTCAGCAAGGCCCTGCCGGGCCGCGGCATGATCGGCCTGTTCAACCGCTCGCACTACGAGGAGGTGCTGGTCACGCGGGTGCGCCCGGAGTTGCTGGCGCAGCAGCACCTGCCGCCGGGCTTGGCGAGCGGCAAGCAATTCTGGGCGCACCGGCTGGAGAGCATCGCGGACTTCGAGCGGCACATCGTTCGCCAAGGCACGCCAGTGCTGAAGTTCTTCCTGCACATCAGCCCCGAGGAGCAGCGCAAGCGCCTGCTTGCCCGCCTGGACGACCCGGCCAAGCGCTGGAAGTTCAGCGCCGGCGATCTGGCCGACCGGGTGGAGTGGGGCGCTTACATGGCAGCCTACGAGCACGCCATCGCGGCCACTGCCAGCAAGGATGCGCCCTGGTTCGTGGTGCCGTCCGACGACAAGGGCACCGCCCGGGTCCTGGTCGTGGCGGCGATCAACGACGCGCTGGAGGAACTGGACCTCAATCCGCTCCAGCCCAGCGCGGAACAGGAAGCGGCGTTCGCCGAGGCGCGCCTGCGGCTACTGGACGGCTGAGGGCGCGGGGGTCTCCCTAGGCGGGGCGGACGTTCCAAAAGGTCGGGAAACCCTTCAGCACGCCCGTGATTCCCCGATGCACGGTGGTTTGGGCGAACTGGCCGAGGGGAAAGAACGGCACGTCCTCCACGCACTGGGCCTGGATGTCGCGGCAGATCGCCTGCCGGGCCGGCAGGTCCGGCGCGTCGTACCAGGCCTGGATCAGCGCCTCGGTGCGGGGGCTGGTGGACCAGCCGGGGTAGCCCGCCTCGCCGTTGCCGCGGAGCGAGATGTGGGTTGCCGGGTTCAGCCAATCGCTGCCGGTCCAGGACGTGATGAAGCCGCTCCAGCCGCCGCGGCCGACCGGCCCCTTGTTGGTGCGCCGCTGCAACATCGTCGCCCAGTCGGTGGCGACGTAGTTCACCGTCATGCCGGCGCGGCGCATGGTGTCGGCGAACACCTCGCCCATCAGTTGCATGTGCAGGTAATCGGTGGGCACCAGCAGTTCCACCGGCTCCCCAGCATAGCCGGCCGCCTTCAGCGCGGCTGCGGCGGCGGGCAGGTCGCCCCGCCGGTCGCCGATCAGGCTCAGCCCGGCGTCGCTGGCCATCGGGCTCCCTGGCATGAACACGCCCACCGGCGTCGTGGAGAGGCCGGGGTCGCTGCCCACCACCGCCTGCATCATGCTGGGCTGATCGATGGCGTGCAGCAGGGCGCGTCGGACGGCTGGGTTGTCGAACGGCGCCTGCAAGTGGTTCGGCCGCATCATGCCGATGGTGCCCGAAGGATCGAGCGTCTCCACGCGAACCCCCTTGGCCCGGCGCAGCAGAGGCAGCAGGTCCGGCGTCGCCTGCTCCCACCAATCCTGCTCGCCCGCCTGCAACGCCGCCGCCGCCGTGGCCCCGTCGGGCATCGTGGTCCACTCCACCCGGTCGTAGTGGACCACCTTGGGGCCGGAGAACCAATCGGCCGACCCGCCCTCGCGCGGCCGGTAACCGTCGAAGCGCGCATAGACGTTGCGCGACCCTTGCACCCGCTCGCCGCTTACGTAACGGAAGGGGCCGCTGCCGACCATTTCGGCTACCTGCGTGGCCGGGTCGGTCAGCGCCAGCCGCTCCGGCATCATCGCCGGCATGTAGGCGGCGGGCTTGGCGAGCGCGTCCGGCAGCAGCGGGAACGGCTTGTGCAGGCGGAACAGGATCGTGCGGTCGTCGGGCGCGGACAGCTCGGCGGTCGCCCGCATCAGGGTGCCGCCGAACGCGTCCCGCTTGGCCCAGCGCCGGATGCTGGCCACGCAATCCCGCGCCAGCACGCGTTCGCCATCGTGCCACATGAGGCCGGGCCGCAGCACCAGGCGCCATTGCAGGCCGTCCGGCTCGGTCGCGAACCCCTCCAGCATCTGCGGCGAGGCGCGATAAGCGGTGTCGCAGCCGAACAGGGTGTCGAACACCATGTGCCCGTGGTTGCGGGTGACGCTCGCGGTCGTCCAGTGCGGGTCGAGGAACGCCAGGTCGATCTGCGGCACGAAGCGCAGCGTGGTGGGCGCCGCCCGCACCAGGTTGGGCAGCATCACGCCTCCCAGCCCGGCCAACACGCTTCGACGCCTCATTCCTGTGCTCCGCTATTCGCCGCCGCCACTAGAGCGGAGCGCCGCCCCGTCATGCAAGCGCTCCGGTCCGGCCACGTAGCACGTCCGCCATCCGCTCGGCGACGGCGACCGTGGTCAGATGCGTGTTGGCGCGCGGCACCTCCGGCATGATCGACGCGTCGACCACAAGCAGCCCGGTGCAGCCGATCACCCGGCACTGCGGGTCCACCACGGCGCGCGGGTCGTCGGCCGCCCCCATCCGGCAGGTGCCGCTCGCATGCTGCGCGTCGGAGCATTCGGCGAACAGCCATTCGTCGAGCGCCGCGTCGTCCAGCGCCTCCGTCATCGAGCGGCCGGACACGCCATATTCCACCCGCTCCGCCACGTCCTGCACGCCGCGATGCAGGCAAATCTCGCGCAGGCGGCGCACCCCGTCGCGCAGCCGTACCAGGTCGCGCTCGTCGGACAGCATGCGCTCCTCGACCGCCGGGTCGATGGCCGGATCGGGGGTGGCAATGCGCACGTGCCCCTGGCTGAAGGCTTGGTAGACCGACACGGCCAGCCGCCCGCGCGCGGCATCCGGCCCCGACTGGCTCAGCAGCGCCCCGGCCAGGTTGCCGGCGATCATGATCATGTCGTTCTCGCCCGCGCCGCCCAGTCCGGAGCCGTAGCGCAGGCAGCAATTCGTGTGGCGGTGCATGAGGGTATGCACCCGCGCCTCGGGCCGCAGGTGCAGCAGCGCGCCGATGATGGGATGGTCCAGCAGGTTCTCCCCGACCGGGCGATCGGCCCGCACGGCGATGCCCAGCCCGTGCAGCAGCGCCGCCGGGCCGATGCCGGAGCGCTGCAACAAGGCCGGGGAGTGGATGGCGCCGGCGCACAGGATCACCTCCCGCGTAGCCCGCGGCGCATGCACCTGGCCGCCGGCCCGCACGCGCACGCCCGAGGCATGGGGGCGGTTGCCCTCCAGTTGCACCGCCTCCACCAAGGCGTCGCCGACGATATGCAGGTTGCCCCGCCCGCGGGCCGGCTCGAGGTAGCCGTCATTGGTCGAGACCCGGCGGCCGTTCACGCTGTTGATCGCAAACGGCGAGGCGCCGGTGCCCTCGGGCGCGTTGTGGTCCTCGCACCAGCCGTAGCCGAGGCCCAGCGCCGCGTCGCGCAAGGCCCGGTCCACGCTGCCCCATGCCTCGGGCGGCGCGCGATACACCGGGATCGGGCCGCGGTCGCCGTGGTAGGGAGCGTCGCCGAAGTTCATGTCGGTTTCGAGCTTGCGGAAGTAGGGCAGCATGCCGGCCCAGCCCCAGCCGGCGCAGCCCGCCGCTTCCCAGCGCCTGAAATCGTCTGGGATGCCGCGGATCGCGATCTGGCCGTTGATGGTGGAGCTGCCGCCCATGGCGCGGCCGCGCCACAGCAGCCGCGGCTCCTGCCGCGCCGTCCGCCTTGCCATCAGTTGCGGCCAGCGGAACCCGTCATCGCCGATCGCCCGCATCGGGTTGGGGATGCTGATGTGCTCCGGCGTGTCGGCCGAGCGGAAATCCTGCCCGGCCTCCAGCAACAGCACGCGGGTGGCCTTGTCCTCGCTGAGCCGCGCGGCAAGCACGGCGCCCGCCGAGCCGCCGCCCACGATGATGTACTCGTACTCGGCCTGCATCGTCGCGCGCCTTCCTGGGTCGCGGCGAGGGTTGCAGCGGCGGGGCCGCGCGTGCAAGAGGCTCGGCATGCATCTCCCGCCCGATGACCCCGCCCGCGCTGTAGCTTTCCCCTCGCCGTTGCCGCTACGCTGTTCGCACATGCAGTATGAGAGGATCCTCCCGTGAAGCGTCGCGACTTTCTCGCCAGCGCCGCCGCCGCGGCCAGCCTGCCTGCCGCTGCCCAGGCCTTCGAGCGCGTCGGGGAGCGGCGCATGCTCGTGTTTTCCGGCGGGCAGGCCGTGCCGGTGCTGGACCCCCATGTCCGTTACGACTGGTCCACGCGCATGATGCAGCAGGGCGTGTACGACGCGCTCGCCAAATACGACGGCAACCCCGCCCGCATCGTGCCCTGGCTCGCCGAGAGCTGGGACACCAGCGCCGACGGCCTGGTTTGGACGTTCCACCTGGTCGGCAACGCCCGTTTCCACAACGGCGACCCGGTGGACGCCGAAGCGGTGCGGTTCTCCTACGAGCGCGCGCTGAAATTGAACAAGGGCGTCGCCTGGATGCTCAAGGCCCAGCTCGACCCTGCGGGGATCGAGGCCGTGGACCCGCGCACCGTGCGCATCAAGCTGAACGCCCCCTACGGCGCCTTCCTCTCGTTCATCCCGCTCTGGTTCATCGTCAACCCCAAGCAGATTGCCGGGCAGGATGATTACGGCCAGAAGTTCCTGACCGATGGCGACGCGGGGTCCGGCCCGTTCCGCATCAAGCGCTGGGACGGCCAGGCGGTGATGGCGCTCGATGCGGCGCCGGATTACTGGAAAGGCTGGCCGATGGCCGAGGCCAACCGGCCCGCCGGGGTGATCTACCGGGTGATCCGCGAGCCCGCCCCCCGCAAGGCCGCGCTGCAACGGGGCGAGGTGGACATGGTCGCCGATATGACGCCCGACGATTACGATCAATTGGCCAAGCTGCCGGGCATCGTGGTGACCGACGACATCGGGATGACGCCGTTCACCATCCAGATGAACACGCAGAAAGGGCCGACCGCGGACCTCAACTTCCGCAAGGCGCTGGCCTACGCCTTCGATTACGAGGCGCTGTTGCAGATCGAGAACGGCGCCGCCCGGCTGCTGGACAGCCCGTTCCCGAACGCGATGACCGGCCACGTCGCGATCCCCGACATGCCGTGCCGCGACCTCGGGCGCGCCCGCGATTACCTCGCCAGAACGCCGTGGGCCAAGGGCGGCATCGAGTTGGACTACACCTACGTCGCCGGGCTGGAAGTGGAACGCCGCATCGGCCTGGCCCTGCTGGAGGCGCTGCAGCCGCTCGGCATCAAGATCAACATCATCGCCCAGCCCTGGCCGACCCTCATCGCGCGCGGCGCCAAGCCCGAGACCGCGTCGGACCTGGTGGCGGTGTATGTCACGCCGGTCAGCCCCGACCCGGACGTGCTGGCCGCGCAATACGCCTCCACCGCGGCCGGGCAATTCTGGGCGATGCACCAACTGCACGACGCCCAGCTCGACGACATGGTGGCCAAGGCGCGCTCGGAGATCGAGCAGCCCCGGCGCCTGGCGATGTATGCCGCCATCCAGCAGCGCATCGTCGATCTGCAACCCTGCATCTTCGGCATGATGGAGAACCGCAAATGGGCAATGCGGCAATACGTGAGAGGCTTCGAGTACTGCCCGGTGCGGCTGACCGGGGAGGTGGATCTCTACGCCGTCCACGCCATCCCCGCCTGATGCAGAATCCCCGCGTGATGCAGCGCCGGGCCTGATGCTCCGCTACCTGGCGGGGCGCGTGGCCCTGCTCGGCCTGATGCTGGGCGGGCTGGTCGTGATCACCTTCCTCGTCGCCAACGTCGCCCCCTCCGACCCGGCCGCGCTCGCCGCCGGCCCCGACGCCACCCGCGACATGGTCGAGACGGTGCGCCGCGAATACGGCCTCGACCGCCCGCTGCCCGAGCAGTTCGCGCGCTACGTTTCCGACCTGCTGCGCGGCGATCTCGGCCGGGCCATACAGACCGGCAACACCGTGGCGGCCGACCTCGGGCGTTATCTGCCGGCCACGCTGGAACTCGTGCTGCTGTCCATGGGCTTCTCCGTCCTGCTCGGCGTGCCGCTCGGCATGCTGGCGGCCGTGCGCCGCAACCGGCCCATCGACCACGTCATCCGCGTCCTCGCCGTCTCGGGCGTGGCCCTGCCGGCCTTCTGGGTCGCGCTGCTGCTGCAACTGGTGTTCGGCGTGTGGCTCGAATGGCTGCCGACCAGCGGGCAGCTCTCCGTCTCCACCGCGCCGCCGTATCCGTATACCGGCATGATCCTGCTCGATGCGCTGCTCGCGGGGGAACTGCGGGTGTTCGCCGAGGCGCTGCGTTACGCGCTGCTGCCGGCGCTGGTGCTGGCGCTGCCGTCGCTCGCCGCCATCGTGCGGGTCGCCCGGGCCGAGATGATCGAGGTCATGGGCGCCGATTACGTCACCGCTGCCCGCGCGCACGGCGTGTCCGCATGGCGGGTCGTCGGCTGGCTTGCGCTGAAGAACGCGATGCTGCCGACGCTGGCCATGATCGGCCTCCGCCTCGGCTGGACGCTCGGCAGTTCCTTCCTGGTGGAGACGGTGTTCGATTGGCCCGGCATCGGGCTCTACGCCGTGTCCTCGGCCATCGCATCGGACTTCAAGCCGGTGATGGGCGTGACGCTGGCCATCGGCGTGACGTTCATGCTGTCCAACCTGCTGATCGACCTTGCCTATGGCTGGCTGGACCCGCGGACCCGCTCGGCATGAGCCTCGCCATGCCAGTTCACCTTCGGCCCCGCCGGGCTGCCGCCCTGCGCCGCCTGCGCTTCGTGGCCTGGACCTTTTCCGGCAGCGCCTCCGCCTTGCTCGGGCTCGCGCTGGTGGCGGCGTTCCTGCTGCTGGCGGCACTCGGCCCCTGGATCGTGCCTTTCCCGGAGGATGCGGCGGGCGCCACCCACCTGGCGCAACGGCTACGGCCACCTTCGGCCCAGCACTGGTTCGGCACCGACGAGATGGGCGACGACATCCTCTCCCGCGTCGTGCTGGGCGCCCGCACGAGCCTCTGGGTAGGGCTGGTGATCACCGGCGTCGCCAGCCTGATCGGCGTGCCGCTGGGCATCGCCGCCGGTTACCTGGGCGGCGTGCCGCGCCGGGTGATCATGCGGACCACCGACGTGTTCCTCGCCGTCCCCGGCCTGGTGCTGGCGCTGGCCATCGTCTCCGCCCTGGGCGCGGGCGTGATGCACGGGGTGCTGGCGCTGTCGCTGGTATGGTGGCCCGGCTACGTGCGGCTGATCGAAGCCAAGGCGCTCACCCTGCGGCACGAGCCCTATGTGGAGGCCTCGCGCACCATGGGGGCCGGGCACGCCTGGGTGCTGCTGCGCCACATCCTGCCCAATTGCATCTCGCCGCTGATCGTCAAGGCCAGCATGGACATGGGGCTGGCGATCCTGGCCGTGGCCTCGCTCGGCTTCATCGGCCTCGGCGCCAAGCCGCCCGCGCCGGAATGGGGTGCGATGATCTCGGTGGCGCGCAGCTACATGCCGGATTGGTGGTGGTACAGCTTCTTTCCCGGCCTGTTCATCTTCCTCACCGTGCTCGGCTTCAACCTGTTCGGCGACGGCCTGCGCGACATGCTCGACCCCCGTAGCGAGCGCGGATGACCCGGCCGGCCCTGCTCGAAATCCACGATCTCCGCCTGGCCTTCTCCGGCTACGACGGCGCCGTGCAGGTGTTGAACGGGATCGACCTCGCGGTGGCCGAGGGCGACTCGGTCGGCATCGTCGGCGAGACCGGCTGCGGCAAGTCCGTGCTGGCCCGCAGCATCCTGCGCCTCGACCCCGCGGCGCAGGTGGTCAGCGGCGGCATCCGCTTTGCCGGCGACGACGTGCTCGCCATGCGGCCGGCCGCGCTGCGCGCCCTGCGCGGGGCCGGGATCGGCATGGTGTTCCAGGACCCGGCGACCTACCTGAACCCGGTGTTCACCATTGGCCGCCAGATGGCAGAGGTGCTGCGCGCCCACGGCCTGCGCGGCCGGGCCGCCATCCGCGCCCGCAGCCTCGAACTGCTGGAGGCGGTGCGGCTGCCCGACGCGGCACTCCTTGCACGCTACCCGCACGAGCTCTCCGGCGGCATGCGCCAGCGCGTGTTGATCGCGCTCGCCCTGGCCGCCAACCCGCGCCTGCTGCTGGCCGACGAGCCGACGACGGCGCTGGACGTGACGGTGCAGGGCCAGGTGCTCGCCGTGATCGCCGACCTGGTGGCGCGGCTCGGCCTGACGCTGCTGCTGATCAGCCACGACCTGGGCGTGATCGGCGCCATGTGCCGCCGGGTCGTGGTCATGTATGCGGGCGCCGTCGTGGAGGATGCGCCGGCCGCTTCCCTGCTGGGCGCGCCCCGCCACCCCTACACGCGCGGCCTGCTGGCCGCCGTGCCCGACCTTGCCCGGCCGGAGCATATGCCCCGGGGTATCCCGGGCGGCATACCCTCGCTCCGCGCGCCGCCGGTGGGCTGCCGCTTCCATCCGCGCTGCCCCCTCGCCATGCCGATCTGCCGCGAGCAGACGCCGCGTCTGGAGGGCGGCGCGCACCGCACCGCCTGCCACGCGGTGGCCGCATGACCCCGCTGCTCGAAGCCCGCGATCTGGTGTGCCGGTTTCAGGCCAAGCGCGCGGTGGACGAGGTCAGCCTGGCGCTGCGCCCGGGCGAGGCGCTCGGGCTGGTCGGCGAGTCCGGGTCCGGCAAAACCACGGTGCTGCGCCTGCTGCTGCGCCTGTTGCCGGTGGCCAGCGGAAGCATCCTGCTCGATGGCGTGGACATCACCCAGGGCAGCGCCCACGCCCTGCGCCGGGCGGTGCAGGTGGTGTTCCAGAACCCGCATGCGGCGCTGGACCCGCGCAGCAGCGTGTTCGTCTCGGTCGCTGAACCGCTGCGGCTGATGGGCGGCCTCTCCCGCGCCGCATTGCGCGAGCGGGTGGCGGCGCTGCTGGACGACGTGGGCCTCGGCGCCGAGTTCCTGTGGCGCTACCCGCACGAGTTGTCGGGCGGCCAGAAACAGCGTGTCTGCATTGCCCGCGCGCTCGCGCCGGGTCCGCGGGCGTTGCTGCTGGACGAGCCGACCTCGGCGCTCGACGTCTCGGTCCAGGCACAGATCATCGAGCTGCTGGCGGGCCTGCGCGCCCGGCACGGGTTGGCCTACCTGTTCGTGTCGCACAACCTCGCGGTGGTGCGCCTGCTCTGCGACCGGGTGGCGGTCATGCGGGACGGGCGATTGGTCGAACAAGGCCCGGCCGCCACCGTGCTGAGCACCCCTGCCCATGACTACACCCGCGCGCTGCTGGCCGCGGTGCTGCCCCCGCGCCCCCTTGCGCCCGCATTTCAGGAGATCCGGACATGACCCCGCGCTTCCGCATCGGCTTCGACATCGGCGGCACCTTCACCGACTTCATCCTGCTCGACGGCAAGCGCCACGACATCCGCCTGCACAAATGCCTGACCACCCCCGAGGACCCCTCGGTCGGCGCCCTGGAAGGCCTGCAGCAGATCGTCGGGGACGCCGGGCTGCAACTGGCGGACATCGGCGAGATCGTGCACGGCACCACCCTCGTCACCAACGCCCTCATCGAGCGGCGGGGCGCCAAGCTCGGCCTGATCACCACCGAGGGCTTCCGCGACATCCTCGAGATGGGCACCGAACAGCGCTACGACATCTACGACCTGTTCCTGCAGTATCCGGAGCCGCTGGCGCCGCGCCGCCGCCGCCTCGAAGTGCCGGAGCGGATGGACAGGGACGGCAACACCGTCACCCCGCTCGACCTCGATGCGGTCCGCGCCGCCGCCGCCACCCTGGCTGCAGACGGCGTCGAGGCCATCGCCGTCTGCTTCCTGCACGCCTACCGCAACCCGGCGCATGAACGCGCGGCCGGCGCCGCCATCCGGGCCATGCTGCCGGACATCGCCGTCTCGCTCTCGTCGGATGTCGTTTCCGAATTGTGGGAATACCAGCGGCTCGTCACCACCTGCGCCAACGCCTTCGTCCAGCCGCTCATGGACCGCTACATGCGCCGTCTCGAGCGCGAGCTGTGGCAGCGCGGCTTCCGCGGCGCGCTGCACCTCATGCACTCCGCCGGCGGCCTGGTCTCGCCGGAGACGGCCCGCGCCTTGCCGATCCGCCTGCTGGAATCCGGCCCAGCCGGCGGCGGCCTCGCCACCGCCTTCTTCGGCCAGGCCGCCGGCAAGCCGGACGTCATCAGCTTCGACATGGGCGGCACCACCGCCAAGGCCTGCCTGATCGAGGGCGGGCGGGCGGCCACCGCCGCCGAGATGGAGGCCGCCCGCGTGCACCGCTTCAAGAAGGGCTCGGGCCTGCCGATCAAGGCGCCGGTGATCGACATGATCGAGATCGGCGCCGGCGGCGGCTCAATCGCCGGCATCGACGAGGTCGGCCTGCTGCGCGTCGGCCCCCATTCCGCCGGCGCCGACCCCGGCCCCGCCTGCTACGGCCGCGGCGGCGCCCAGCCCACCGTCACCGACGCCAACCTGCTGCTCGGCTACTACGACCCCGGCTTCTTCCTCGGCGGCCGCATGACGCTCGACCGCGACGCCGCCGCCCGCGCGCTGGAAACCGTCGGCCGCCCGCTCGGCCTCTCCGCGGTCGAGGCCGCCTGGGGCATCCACCGCGTGGTGACCGAGAGCATGGCAGCCGCGGCCCGCATCCACATCGTCGAGAAAGGCCGCGATCCCCGCCGCTACGCCATGGTCGGCTTCGGCGGCGCGGGGCCCGCGCATGCCGCCGGGGTCGCCCGCATCCTGGGCGTGCAGGAGTTGCTGATCCCGCCCGCCTCGGGCGCCGCCTCGGCGCTCGGGTTCCTCGCCGCCCCGCTCTCGTTCGAGCAGGCGCGCAGCCACCCCGTCCGCCTCGAGCAGCCCGGCGCCGCCGCCGCCATCGAGGCGGTGTTGCAGGACCTGCAGGCCGAAACCCGTGCCCGCCTGCTGGCCGCCGGGGTCACGGACGCCGATATCGTCACCGAGCGCTCCGCCGACATGCGGCTGTTCGGGCAACTGCACGAGATCAAGGTGGCCCTGCCCGCGGACGCCATCACCGACGCCGCCGTTCCGGCCATCCGCGCCGCCTTCGCCGCCGCCTACGCTGCCCGCTACACCTCGGTCTACGAGGGCGTGGGCATCCAGCTCGTCTCGCTGCGCGTCGCCTGCCGCGGCCCCATTCCGGCGCTCACCCTGGCGCCGGCCGAAGCCGCGCCGTCCCGCGCCGCGCTGAAAGGCGCCCGGCCCGCCTGGTTCGGTGAGGGCTTCGTGGAAACCCCGGTGTATGACCGCTATTCGCTCGCCGCCGGCGCCGAGATCGACGGCCCGGCCATCATCGAGGAGCGCGAGGCCACCACCATCCTCGCCCCCGGGGACCGCCTCGCCGTCGACGCCACGGGGACGATGCGCATCGCCATCGCCGTCGCCGCCCCGGCCGCGGCCCGCATCACCCCGGAAACGCCGCTCGCCGAAGCCGTGGCGCTGATCGAGGCCGACCCGGTCTCGCTCGAGATCATGTGGGCGCGCCTGGTCACCGTGGTGGAGGAGATGTGGCACACCATCGTCCGCACGGCGTTCTCGCTCATCGTGTCCGAGGCGCAGGATTTCGCGACCGACCTGCTCGACCCGGACGGCGAGAGCCTCGCCCATTCGCCGCGCGCCATGCCGGTGTTCAACCTGACGGTGCCGATCGCGGTGAAGGCGCTGCTCAAGAAATACCCGCCTCGCACCTTGCGGCCCGGCGACGTGCTGATCACCAACGACCCTTGGCTTTGCGCCGGGCACCTGTTCGACATCGCCGTGGTCACGCCGGTGTTCCGCGCCGGCGTGCTGGTCGCGCTCACCGCCACCGTGGGCCATGTCGGCGACATCGGCGGCACCAAGGACAGCCTACGCGCCCGCGAGATCTACGACGAGGGCTTCCAGATCCCGCCCATGTTCCTGTACCGCTCCGGCGTGCCCAACGAGGACCTGTTCACCCTGCTGGGCGAGAACGTGCGCAAGCCCGCAGAGGTGCTGGGCGACGTCCATTCCTTCGTCGCCGCCAACCAGCTCGGCGCGGAACGCCTGCTCGGCTTCATGGCCGATTACGGCATGCACGACCTGCGGGCGCTCGCCGCCGTGGTGCAGAACCGCTCGGAGAGCGCGATCCGCGATGCCATCCGCAAGTTGCCGGACGGCGTGTACCAGTCCGAGATCTGGAACAACCCGCTCGGCACGAAGCTGCGTTATCCCTTGAAGGTAACTGTGGCGGCCGACACGATCGAGCTGGATTTCGCCGGCGCCCCGCCCCAGCAGGCGCAAGGCGGGCTCAACTGCACCTATTCCTACGCCGCGGCACACGCGACCTATCCGCTGAAGTGCATCCTCAGCCCCGGGGTTCGCAGCAACGCCGGCTGCTACCGCCCGTTCACGGTCAAGCTGCCGGCGGGCTCCATCCTGAACTGCGATAAGCCCGCCAGCGTCAACCTGCGCACGCGCACCGGCTGGTATATCGCGCCCAACATCTTCCGCGCGCTCGCCGCCGCAGCGCCCGACCAGGTGCAGGCCGCCACGGGCCTGCCGCACGCCGTCAACATCTACGGCCGCGACGGCGACGGCCTTTACGCCGACCACTTCTTCATGGGCGGCGGCCAGGGCGCCTGTTCGCGCGCCGACGGCAAGTCGGCCCTGCTCTACCCCACCTCCGCCTCGAACACCTCGATCGAACTGATGGAGACCCGCGCCCCCGTGCTCGTGCTCGAGAAGTCGCTCGTGGCGGATTCCGGCGGTTCCGGCCGGTATCGCGGCGGCCTGGGCGTCCGCACCCGGATCCGCAAGCTGCACGATGACGGCCTGCCGACGCTGTTCTCGGTGTATCCGGAGGGCGTCGGCCTGCGCACCGAGGGCCTGTTCGGCGGCCGGCCCGGCGGTGCCGTCCGCGGCCTCGTCCGCGACCGCCAAGGCGCGGTCGTGCAGGATTGCGGGACAGGCGAGCTGGTCACGCTCACTGGCGTGGACCGGGTCGTGGAAGTCCAGCTCGCCGGCGGCTCAGGCTACGGCGACCCGCACCAGCGCGCGCGCCGCGACCTCGACCGCGACGTGGCGGACGGCTACGTGTCCGCGGACGCCGCGGCCAGCGAGTACGGCGGCCAGTCCTCGGTGGCGTAGGGGTTCTAGAGCCACCTCCGTCGGTGCGAGCTTGGCAAACAGCGCTTCGAACTCAACCCGCTTCAAGTTGCGACGCAGGA
This sequence comes from uncultured Acetobacteraceae bacterium, assembly GCA_964235765.1. Lineage (GTDB taxonomy): Bacteria > Pseudomonadota > Alphaproteobacteria > Acetobacterales > Acetobacteraceae > JAVVHH01. The sequence goes on along the minus strand of CAXSDH010000001.1, from coordinate 142,227 downwards.
CCGGACGATCTTGTCCATCGATCCCATGCACGGTGAACACAGATTTCGACGTATCTACGGCAATGCGCTTACACTCCATGGCGGGCGGCTCCTTGTCGGCGGTTCAACAGCTCCGATCTTGGCACTCGGTGCCGTGGGGCCGTCCACCCCAACAGTCAGGGCGATGGCGGTCTAGCCGTCCCCGCCCGGCCGCGGCGCATCCAGTACCTCGCGCACCTTGGCGGCCAGTTCGTCGAGCGTGAACGGCTTGCCGAGCAGATGCACGCCGGCGTCCAGCACCCCGTCATGCATCACCGTGTTGCGCGAATACCCGGTCGTGAACAGCACGCGCAGCTCCGGGCGCTGGCGGCGCGCTTCGTCGGCCAGCTTGCGCCCATTGACGTCGGGCATGACGACGTCGGTGAACAGCAGCGCGATTTCGGGGTGGGCCGCCAACAGCCGCAGCGCCGCCGCCGCGCCGTCGGCTTCCAGCACGCGATACCCCAGCTCGGACAACGCATCGACGCTGAATTGGCGCACCGTACCCTCGTCCTCGACGACGAGCACGCATTCATGCCGCTCGCCCAGGGGCGTGGCGACCGCCGGCTCGAGCTTCGCCTCGGCCACGTCCGGCGCGGCTAGGCGGGGCAAGTACACCTTAAGCGTCGTCCCTTGCCCGGGCTCGGAGTCGATCTTCACGTGCCCGCCCGACTGCTTGACGAAGCCGTAAACCTGGCTGAGCCCGAGCCCGGTTCCCCGGCCGACCTCCTTGGTGGTGTAGAACGGGTCGAAGGCCCTGGCGATCACCTCCGGCGTCATGCCGGTGCCGGTATCGGCGATAGCCAACAACACGTACTGCCCGGCGGCCACGCCAGGATGCCCCGCCGCATACCGGTCGTCGAGGTGGGCGTTCTGCGTCTCGATCGTCAGGCGCCCGCCACCCGGCATGGCGTCACGCGCGTTCACGGCGAGGTTGAGGATGACGCTTTCCAGCTGGTTCGGGTCGGCGTGGGTGCGCCACAATCCGCCGGCGAGCACCGTCTCGAGCCGGACGTCGCTGCCCAGCGAATGCCGCAGCAGGTCCGACATGCCCGAAACCAGCTTGTTGGCGTCGATCGCTTCCGGGGAAAGCGGCTGCTGGCGCGAGAATGCCAGCAGGCGCTGGGTCAGCAGGGCGGCGCGCCGCGCACCGTCCACCGCCGCATCCACATAGCGCCGTGCCCGCAGGTCGTCGGCACGGAGCCGGCGGCCCAGCAGGTCGAGCGAGCCGATCACCACGGCGAGCATATTGTTGAAATCGTGCGCGATGCCCCCGGTGAGCTGCCCGACCGCCTCCATCTTCTGCGCCTGGCGCAGCGCCTCGTGCGCGTGCTCCAGCTCCGCCGTGCGCTCCGCCACCCGCTGTTCGAGGCCGGCATTGGCCGCCTGCACCGCCTCGAACAGCCGGGCATTGTCGATGCCGATCGCGGCCTGGGCGGCCAGCCCGGTCACCAGCCGTTCCGAGCGTTCGGCGAACATGCCGGGCTGCGGATGGCCGAAGAGCATCCCGCCGATCACCTCCCCGGAGCGGGAGATCACGGGCGCCGCGAGGTAGCTGCGCACCGGGGCATGGCCGGCCGGCAGCCCGGCATGCGGGTCGTTCCGCCCATAGCGCTCGTCGGCCAGGATGTCGGCCGAGCGGATCACGCCCTCGCCGCGGAAGGTCGGCGCGAACACCTTGGTCGCCCGCGGCATGCCGAGGGCCTCGAACGCGCCGCGCTCTGCGCCGGAGAGCGCGAACAGCATATAACGGGCGCCGCCCGCATCGGGCACGTTGTAAAAGAATGCGCCCATTCGGGCCCCGGTCAGCTCGACCCCGGCGTCCACCACCTTCTGCACCAGGTTCTCTAGGCCAAGCTCGGCGGCGACCTGCGTGCCGGTGCGGTTCAGCACCTCCAGGGCGTGGCTCTCGCGGGCCAGCCGGTCGCGGCTTTCGCGCAGTTCCTCTTCGGCCAGCTTCTGGTCATGGACGTCCGTGCAGGTGCCGTACCAGCGCACGATCCGGCCATCGCCGCCCCGCACCGGCTGCGCCCGGCCCAGCACCCAACGATACCGGCCGGACCGGTGCCGCAGGCGATACTCGATCTCGTAGGTCTCGCCAGTCGCCAGGCTGTGCCGCCACCGCGCCCAAGCCCGGTCCTGGTCTTCGGGGTGGAACATGCCGTTCCACTCCTCGCCATCCGTGGAGTGCTCGGGCATGCCCGTGTACTCATACCAGCGGGCATTGTAGTAATCGTGGTAGCCGTCGGGCCGGGTGGACCAGATCATTTGATCGACGGAGTCGGTGATGCCCCGCAGCCGCAACTCGCTGGCGGCCAGGGCGGCCTCGGCTGTTTTCTGCTCGTGGATGTCGGCGGTCGACCCATACCACCGGACGATCTGCCCCTCGTCGTCGCGCCGCGGATAGGCGCGGGAGTGCATCCAGTGATGCTCGCCGCCGGTCAGGCGGACCCGGTGCTCGATGTCGTAGGGCAGGCCCGTCGCCAGCGCACGGAGCCAGGCCTCTACCGAGGGGCCGAGGTCGTCGGGGTGCACGGCCTCCCCCCAGGACGATCCGAGGCCCGTCGTCCCCGTCCACTCGAACCACCGCTCCGAGACGCGGTCAAGCTGCCCGTCGGGCCGGGCCGTCCAGACCACCTGCGGGTTCAACTCCACGATATGCCGGTAATGGTCTTCGCTTTCCCGCAGCGCATCCTGGATCCGGCGGCGTTGCGTCACCTCGCGGTAGAACAGCGCGAGGCCTTCGCTCGAGGGGTAGCCCCGCACCTCGAACCACCCCTCGCGCCCGCCCGGCCACGTGTAGCGATGCTCGAGCGCGACGGAGCCGCGATCCCGCATGGCACGTTTGTAAAGCTTGCCAATCGCGGAGGTCTCGGTGCCGGGCCACACCTCCCAGTGTGAGCGCCCGATGATGTCGAGGGCCGGCCTGCCCTCGAGGCGCATGGCCTCGGCGTTCATGCGTACCACGCGGAAATCGTGGTCCAGCAGGATGAATGCCTCGCCCATGCTGTCGAGCACGTTGCGGCCGCGGTCCCGCTCGTCGCGCAGCGCGCGTTCGGCCTGCACCCGGTCGGTCGTTTCCGCGACGACGGCCAGCACGCCGGCAGGCCTCCGGGCGCCATCGAGCAGCGGCGAGTAATGCAGGTTGAGCCAGACCTTCTCCGGGGCGTCGCCGCGGTGCAGCAGAAGCGGCTGATCGTGGTAGGACAGAGCTTCGCCGGCCAGGACGACCTTCATGACGTGGTCGCTGAATTCCGCGACTTCCGGCCACCCTTCGCGCACCTTGCTGCCCAGGAGCTGCGGATGCCGGCGGCCGGCGATCTGCGCATAGCCGCCGTTGTACAGCATCACGCCGTCGGCGCCCCACAGGATCGCCATCGGTGCCGGAGAGCGCAGCACGATGTCCGTCGCGGCCCTGAGGCTCGCCGGCCACCCTGCGAGCGGGCCCAGGCTGGTGGCGGACCAATCGAAGCTGCGGATCAGCGCTCCGGTCTCGCCGCCGCCTTCGGGCCATTCCGATCCGGCGTTGAAACCGCTGTGCACTCCGCTGTTCACTCGGCAACCTCCGTAGCCATCGGTCCGTAGTCATCGGGGCGACTCCCCATAAAGCGGCAGGGCTCCCCAAGGTTTTCGTTTGGGATCGCACTATCCTCCGTATAGGCTGGCTGGGCAGCCCCCGGATGCTGGAGACGCCTCATGGTCCATAGCCTAACGCGGTTGACATTGATCGCCGCGCTGATGACCGGGGTGGCCGCGTGTTCCGGCTCGAACGAACCGCTGATCGACCGCACCGGGGTGGCGGACGACCGCTACAAGCGAGACCTCGCCGCGTGCCAGCAGCAGTCCTCGCCGCTGTCGTTCGTCTCCCTCAGCAACCCGGTCGCGAGCTGCATGACCGGCAAGGGCTACAAGGTGCTTATGGGCCGCTAGATCGGGGCCGCCAGCTCAGAAGCCGCCTGAGCCGGCCAGCGCCGCCGCGAACCGCTCCAGCGCGCCCACCCCCTATGCCGCCCGAACCGCGCGCCGGCGCAGCAGGCCGGACAAGGCCAGCACGCCGAGCGCGAACACCACGGGCGGGAACACCACCCAGTTCACCGCGCCCCAGCCCACGGCGGCCAGCAGGTGGCCGGACCAGAACGAGCCCACCGCCATGGTGCCGAACACCAGGAAGTCGTTGAAGGACTGCACCCGCGTGCGCTCCTCCGGCCGGTGCGTCTCCAGCACCATCGAGGAAGCGCCGACGAAGCCGAAATTCCAGCCGATCCCCAGCAGCACCAGCCCCGCCGTGAAATGCGCCGCGGTGATGCCGGAAAGCCCGGTCACCCCCGCCCCCGCCAGCAGCACCAGGCCGACCGCCACCACGCGCTGCGCGCCGAACCGGGCGATCAGGGCGCCGGTGAAGAAGCTCGGCCCGTACATCGCCACGATGTGCCACTGGATGGTGTCGTTCGAGGCGGCGACGGGCAGGCCGCACATGCGCATCGCCAGGGGCGCCGAAGTCATGACCAGGTTCATCAGGGAGTAGCTGACGACGCCGCACACCACCGCGATCAGGAAGCGCGGCTGCCGGACGATCTCGCCCAGCGGCCGGCCCCGCCCCGCCTCCGTCCGTACGGGACGCGGCAGGTCCACCCCCGCCAGCACGGCCATCGCCACCAGGGCTACGACGGACTGCGCGAGATAGCTGGCGACGAACAGGTTGGGCCGCCACAGGTCCATGGTCCAGGTGACCAGCTGCGGCCCCAGCACGCCCGAGAACACGCCGCCCACCATCACCCAGGAGAGCGCGCGCGGCCGGAAGGCGGGCGTCGCGCCGTCGGCGGCGGCGAAGCGGAAGCTCTGCACCACCGCGCCGTACATCCCGGCGAGCAAGGTCGCCACGCAATAGAGCGGGAAGGATTGGATCAGCAGCGCGGCCGCCGCCACCAGGCCCGCCAGGCAGCCGCAGCCGCTGCCGGCGATGAACGCGGCCCTTCGTCCGTGGGTGCGCGCAATCCAGCCGGTGGGCAGGGTGCCGGCCGCCATGCCGACCACGAACACCGAAACGGGCGCGGTCGCCAGCGCCGGGTCGGGGGCCAGGGTGGAGCCGATGATGGCCGCGGTCGCGAACACCACGGTGGCGTTGGCGCCTGCGAGCGCCTGCGCGGCCGCCAGCCGCAGGGCGTTGCGGCGGGCCCGGCCGTTGTCGCTCAACGCCTCAGCCGTGTCCTGCATCGGTCGCTCCCCTTCGCCACCACGATACGCCAGCGATGCCCCGTGCGCATCCCGCCGGTTTCACATAGCCGCACGGCGCGTATATGCTCCCGCAATGCCCAGCTCCATCCACCCCTATGGCCACGCCACCTCAGGTCAGGCTGTCCACCGCGTCACGCTGGAGGATGATATCCGCGTCCAGGTGCTGACGTTCGGCGCCGTCATCGAAAGGCTGGAGGCGCGGGACCGCGGTGGAAGCCGTGCGAACGTCGTGCTGGGGCTGGATAGCCTGGAGGGCTACGCGACACGAAGCCCGCATTTCGGCGCCATGACCGGCCGCTACGCCGGGCGCATCGCCGGAGGCCGCTTCGTGCTGGACGGCACGGCCTACGAGCTGCCCCGCAACGACGGCCCCAACACCATCCACGGCGGACCCCGCGGGTTCGACAAGGTCGTCTGGAGCATCGAGGCGGCGGACCGGCGTGCGGTGACGCTCTCCTACGTCAGCCCGGATGGCGACGAGGGCTTTCCTGGCGCCCTGACCATGCAGCTCACCTACAGCGTGGATCGCGGCACGCTACGCATCCGTTACCAGGCCACGACCGACCGGCCGACCGTGCTGAACCTCACCAACCACAGCTACTTCAACCTGGCCGGCGAGGGCGCGGGCAGCGTGCTGGACCATGTGTTGCAGGTCGAGGGCGACCGCATCCTGGCCATCGATGGCGCAAACCTCCCGACGGGCGAGATCCTGCCCGTCGCGGGCACGCCGTTCGATTTCCGCACCCCGCACCCGATCGGCGCCCGCATCCGCACCGCCCACCCGCAAATCCTGTTCGCCCGCGGCTACGACCAATGCTGGGTGCTGCCGGGAAGCGGCCTGCGCCTGGCGGCGACGGTTTGGCACCCTCCGACCGGCCGCCGCCTCATGGTGCACACCGACCAGCCGGGCATCCAGGTCTATACCGCCAACATGCTGACCGGCGGCCTGGCCGGGCCCTCGGGCCAGGTCTACCGCCCCGGGGACGCCGTGTGCCTCGAGACGCAGCATTATCCGGACAGCCCGAACCGCCCGGCTTTCCCCTCGACCGTGCTCCGCCCCGGCGAGGTGTTCCGCTCCACCACCGAGTATGCGTTCGCTGCCGAACCCTAGCCGGGCTTGGCGTCGAGGAGTGGCTGCGTTAGGGAGTGCCAACCATAGACCGCCAGGAGCCGTCCTTTGTCCTATCGACTGATCGCGATCGCCGCGGCCGCCATTGCGCTGCAAGGGTGCGCCGCCAAGGGGCCGTCCGCCACCACGGCCAGCGCGGAAAGCCTCAACGAGGGGATTGCGAAATCCTGCACCGCCTCGCCCGTCGACTTCGCGGCCGGCACGACCGCCACCGCCACCATCGCGATGACCAATGACGGCTGGTGCGCCGTGCGCACGGTGGAGCGTGACGGCCAGCCCTTCCAGCTCGGCCTGGTGCGGCAGCGGCCCGAACATGGCCGGGTGCTGATCGAGAAGGCCGGCGGCCAGACCCGCATCGAGTACACCGCCGATGGCCGCTACACCGGCGCCGACCGCTTCAGCGTGGCGCTGCGATCCCGCACCGCGGGGGCGGCCGACTCCGTGTTGCAGGTCGCGGTCACCGTGAGCATGGGCGAAGGCATGCTGGCGCCGGCGCCCGCCCCGAGGGCCGCCCCGGCCACGACCCCGCGCACTCCCGCCCGTACGGCGGCGCGCCCGCGGACGCCCGCCCGGTAGGCCGGCGCCCGAGCCGCCGCTCCGGACGCACGATGCTGCGAGGTTGAGGCAACCTCGTGCGTCCCGGCGCGCTTTATGCTCCCATGCCCAAATGACGCGTCCTGGCCGCGGACGCTCGGGGCGGCGGATCAGGAGCGAACCAATGAAGCACGTCATCCCGGCTGCCGTCGCGCTAGGCTTGATTGCGGGCGGCCCGGCCCAGGCGCAGACGGCGATGCCGGGGGCCGCCGTTCCAGGCACCACCATGCCAAGCAACACCGCCCCGACTGCCTCGCCGAGCGGGACTTCGGGCAGCGGCGCCCTCGGGACCGTGACCGGCGCCGGCACGGCCGCCACGGGCCAGATCAGCAACTCGCCCGCCCCGGCGGCCGTCACCACCACCGCCGAACCGTCGCGCACCACCAGCGCGCCCGTCGCCGGCGCGAACAGCTTCACCGAAGGCCAGGCGCGCGCCCGGATCGAGGAAAAGGGGTTCGGCCAGGTGACCGAACTCAGGAAGGACGACCAGGGGATCTGGCGCGCCAAGGCGATGAAGGACGGCAAGCCGACGGCCGTGTCGCTGGACTACCAAGGCAACATCGTCGGCCAGTAGCCGCCTCCAATCGGCCCTAGCACGGAGACTTCGCATGAGCACCGTCATTACCCGGCTGTTCGACTCCTACGAGCAGGCTTCCCAAGCCGTCGCCGACGTTGAGGCAAGTGGGATCCCGCACAGCGACATCAGCCTTGTCGCCAATAATTCCGAGGGGCGCCACGGCACTCCGACCGACACCAATCATGACACCACCGGCGCCGGCACCGGCGCCTCGTTGGGTACCGTCGTCGGCGGCGGTGCGGGCTTGCTGGCCGGGCTGGGCATGCTGGCCATCCCGGGCGTCGGCCCGGTGGTCGCGGCGGGCTGGCTCGTCGCCACCGCGCTCGGCGCCGGCGTGGGCGCCGTCTCGGGCGGCCTGCTCGGGTCCCTCATGGGCGCGGGAGTGAGTGAATCGGACGCGCATGTGTACGCCGAGGGCGTTCGCCGCGGCGGCACCTTGGTGACCGTCCGCGCGCCGGACGGCAGGGGCCCCGCTGTCGAGGCCATGCTGTCGCAATACGCCGGCGTCGATGCCAGGGCGCGCGGCGACGAGTACCGGGCCGGCGGCTGGAGCGGGTTCGACGAGACCGCCCCGGCCTATGTGGCCGGCGCGTCGCCGATGATGGGCATGAATACCCGCACCGGCCTGTAGCGAACACAGCACAGCGAGGGGCGGCGTACCGCAGGGTGCGCCGCCTTTCGCATTTATTGCGGCGACCCATTTACCCCCAACGACCCATTTACCTCACGAACGGAATAGGCGCCGCCCCGGTATGGATGGAAGCAGCTTCCCCGGCGATGCGCCGGGCGCGACGGCTTACGTGAACCGGGTCGGTACCGCGGTGCCGCCGAACGATGTCCACCAGACCTTCATCGACTTCGCCGCCAGCCTGCTGACTGACGGCAGGGCAAAGCGCCTGTTCGCCCGCATGGCGGACCGGGCGGGCATCCTGCACCGCTACTCCCATCTCTGTCCGGATCGGCCCGGGGCGCTCGCGCTCGATACGGGCGGGTTCTACCGGCGCGGCGCCTTCCCCGGCACGGCTGCCCGTATGCAGGCCTACGAACAACAGGCGACCGGGCTTGCCGTCCAGGCCGTCGAGGCCCTGGGGCTGGAGCCCGGCGAGGTCACGCACCTCGTCGTCGCGAGCTGCACCGGGTTCACCGCGCCAGGGCTGGACCAGCTGATCGCCGAGCGGCTCGGGCTCGGCGGCGCGTTGGAGCGCACGCTGATCGGCTTCATGGGATGCTACGCCGCGGTGCCCGCGCTGCGCGCCGCCCGGCATATCGTCCGCTCCGACCCGGCCGCGCGCGTGCTCGTCGTCAACCTCGAGCTTTGCACGCTGCACCTGCAGGAGACGCAGGACCTCGAGACCGTGCTGTCGTTCCTGGTGTTCGGGGACGCTGCCTCGGCGGCCCTGGTGACTGCGGAGCCGCACGGCATCGCGCTCCACGCCTTCCATGCGGTCACGATCCCGGACACGCAGGACCTGATCACCTGGCGGATCGGCGACCAGGGTTTCGATATGCACCTCTCCGGCCAGGTGCCGCCCACGATCGCCGCCGCGCTGCGGGCGGAGCGGGCACGCAACGACGGCGGCGGCGTGCTGCAAGGGACCGGCGTCGCCGACATCGCATTGTGGGCCGTCCATGCGGGCGGGCGCACGGTGCTGGATGCGGTCGAACAAGGGCTGGAGCTGCCGGCGCACGCGCTGGCCCATTCGCGAGCCGTGCTGCAACAGGTCGGCAACGTGTCGTCGGCCACGCTGCCTTTCGTGCTGGCCCGCATCCTGGCCGACGCTGCGACCGGGCCCGGCCTGGCCATGGCGTTCGGACCCGGCCTGGTGGCCGAAACCTTCCGCTTCACCCGGGTCTGATGGACCTCTCCGCGCGCAGCGCCGCGACGGAGCTGATGGATACCGAGACGGTGACCGCGGCCGATTTCGCGGCGTGCCTGGCCGACCTGGCGGTGGTCAACACCCTCACCAGGGCGCGGCCGCCCACGGTGGCGTTCATACGCCGGGTCGCGCGGCGGCTGCCGGCCGGGCAGCGCTTGAGCGTGCTGGACGTCGGCTATGGCGAGGGCGACATGCTGCGCCGCCTTGCCCGGTGGGGAACGCGGCGCGGCCTGGAGCTGGACCTTGCGGGGATCGACCTGAACCCCTGGAGCGCGGCGGCAGCCCGGGCCGCGACGCCTGCCGGTATGGCCATCCAGTACCGGACCGGGGACGTGTTCGACGAGCCGCCGGGCAGCAATGACGTGGTCATCAGCTCGTTGTTCACCCACCACCTGGGCGACGCCGAGATCGTCCGCTTCCTCGGCTGGATGGAGCGGACGGCCCGGCGGGGCTGGTTCGTCAACGACCTGCACCGCCATGCCCTGGCCTATGACGGCTTCAGGCTGTTGTCGCGCGCCGCCGGCTGGCACCGCTTCGTGCAGCATGACGGGCCGGTCAGCGTCGCACGGGCGTTCCGGCGTCGGGATTGGAGCGGGCTGCTCCGGGCGGCCGGGCTGGAGGGCGTCGCCGAGGTCCGTTGGCACATGCCGTTCCGCTTTTGCGTGAGCCGCCTGCGGTGAAGGCGGTGATCGCCGGAGGCGGCGTGGCGGGCGCCGCGGCCGCATGCCTGCTGGGCCGGGACGCCGTGCTGATCGAGCGGGAGCCGGGCCCGCACGACAAGATCTGCGGCGAGTTCATCAGCGCGGAAGCGCAGCCCTACCTTGCCCGGCTCGGCCTGGACCTGGCGGGCCTGGGCGCCGTGCCGATCCATACCGTGCGGCTGATCCATGGCGAGCGGGCCGCCACCTCGGCCCTGCCTTTTACGGCCTACGGCCTCTCGCGCCGGGCCTTGGATGAAGCCCTGCTGCTCCGCGCCGCCCAGTCCGGGGCCGAGGTGGTGCGCGGGCACGCCGTGCGCGGCCTGGTGAACGGCGCGTTCGATGTGGCCGGGCTCGGCCGGATGGCGGCGCCGGCGCTGTTCTTGGCGACCGGCAAGCACGACCTGCGCGGCGTCAGGCGTCAGCCCTCCCGGGCGCCCGAGAGGCTCGTCGGTTTGAAGATGTATCTCAGCCTGGCCTGGGACGAGGCCGCCGGGCTGCGGGGGCATGTCGAGGTAGTGCTGTTCCCGGGCGGCTACGCCGGGCTGCAACTGGTCGAGGGTGGGGCCGCGAACCTCTGCCTGCTGGTCGAGCAGCGGCGCTTCGAGGAGGCCGGCCGCACATGGCCGGGGGTGCAGGCGCTGCTGGAGCGGGACTCGCCGCATCTGGCCCGGCGGCTGCGCGCCGCCACCGCACGGCTGGACCGTCCGCTGACCATCTTCCGGGTGCCCTATGGCTTCGTGCATGCGCCGGGCCCCGCGGACCCGCCGGGCCTGTTTCGGCTGGGCGACCAGGCGGGCGTCATCCCCTCGTTCAGCGGCGACGGCGTGTCGATCGCGTTGCACAGCGCGTTCGCCGCCGTCGCCGCGCAGCGGGAAGGCGGCGCGGCGCAATACCACCGGCGTATGCGCCGCGACATCTCGGGGCAGATCGCGCGTGCCTCGGCGATCTACCGGGTGAGCCGCGCCGCGCCCGGCCTGGCGGTGCAGGCCGCGCGCCTGTGGCCCGGCGCGCTCGGCTGGCTCGCCCGGCTGACGCGGGTGCCGCCGCCTGCCCTGCGCCATGCCCAGGCGCTGCACCCCGCTTAGGCCGATACGCCGGCGCGCTGGCTCGGTAAGGTGGCGGCCGCTGGGCGGGGGAGCGCGCATGATCGTCGTGGATTGGGGCACGAGCAGCTTCCGCGCCTACCGGATTGCGCACGGAAGCATCGTCGCCCGGCACGAGACGGCGGACGGCATCCTGCATGTGCCAGCCGGCGGGTTTGCCGATATCCTGCGGCGCGCGGTCGGCCCATGGCTCCAGGCTGGCGAGACCCGCATCCTGATGGCGGGCATGGTCGGCAGCCGGCAAGGTTGGCGCGAGGCGCCCTACCTTCCGTGCCCGGCCGGGCCGGACGATTTGGCGCGCGCCTTGGTCGCCGTGCCGTTCGAGGGGGCCGCCGTGCGGATCGTACCCGGCTTGGTCGGCGCGGACCCGGGCGGCGTGCCCGAAGTGATGCGGGGAGAGGAAGTCCAACTGGCGGGCGTGCTGGCGGATATCGGCGGCGAGGCCATGGCGTGCCTGCCCGGCAGCCACTCCAAATGGGCCGAAATCCAGGGCGGGCGGATCGCCCGCTTCACCACGCACCTGACCGGCGAGGCGTTCGCGGCGGTGCGCGGCCACACAATCCTGGGCCGGATGATGCAGGAGGGGCCGACCGATGCGGAGGCTTTCCTCCGGGGCGTGGTCCGCTCCGGGGAGCCCGGCGGACTGCTGCACCACCTGTTCGGGGTGCGCACCTTGGGCCTGCTCGGCCGGCTGGCCGATGCGGACGCCGCGTCGTACCTCTCCGGGCTGCTGATCGGGCACGAGGTCCGTGCGGCGGCGCCGCAGGGCATGGTGCACCTGATCGGCGCGGCCGCGCTGTGCAGCCTCTATGCCACAGCCATCGCCCAATGCGGCGCTGAGGCTCGCGCCATCGGCGTGGACGCCGCGGCGGCCGGCCTGGCCCTTATAGCGGAGCGTGCAGCATGGACCTAGCAGCCCTTCTCGCGGAGTGCCCGCTGGTGGCGATCCTGCGCGGCATCCGGCCGGACGAAGCCGAGGCAATCGGGCAGGTGCTGTTCGATGCCGGGTTGCGCGTGATCGAGGTGCCGCTGAACTCGCCACAGCCGCTCGACAGCATCGCCCGGCTGGCCCGCCGGTTCGGCGCCCAGGCGCTCATCGGCGCCGGCACCGTAATGCACGCGGCAGACGTGCAGGCCGTCCGCGCGGCGGGCGGCAAGCTGATCGTGACGCCGCACGCCGACCCTGCCCTGGTCACGGCCGCCAAAGCGGCTTGCATGCTGGCCGTGCCCGGATTCTTCACGCCTGCCGAGGCGTTCAGCCTGCTGGCCGCGGGTGCCGACGCGCTGAAGCTGTTCCCGGCCGAGGGCGCGAGCCCTGCCATGCTGCGCGCCTTGCGGGCCGTGCTGCCGCCGGGAACGATGGTGCTGCCGGTCGGCGGCGTCGATGCCGGCAACATTCCGGGCTGGCACGCCGCCGGAGCCGCCGGCTTCGGCATCGGCTCTGCCATCTACAAGCCCGGCGACGGGCCAGATGCCGTGCTGGCCAAGGCGCGCGCACTGAGGGCGGCGCTGCCCTAACCCTCCTCGGCGTCCTTGTCGCCCCCGCCGACCTCGATGACCACTTTGGTGAATCCGGTGCCCTTCAGGGTCTTGCGCACCTTGCGGTCGAGCCCGGGGATACGCTTGTTCATCTGGAACGTAACCTGCTTGGGGTCGAGATCCATGTCGATGGACGCCTTGCCGAAGCACGGCGTGCGTGCCGTCGGGAACTGTTTCTTCAGCTCGCTCAGCACCGCCTTGGGCGGCTTGGCCCTGTCCATCAGGATCAGGCCGAGCCCGCCGCTCTGCGCATCTCCCTGGGCCATGGCGCAATTCACCTTCTCCCGCCGCGAGCGCAGGAGCAGTTTCTTCAGGTCCTGCATCTCCATGCCGGTGCCGCCATCGTCCGGCGTTTCGTCGTTCCCCGCCATGCAATCGCCCCCTGTCGGCTTCCCGCCACTCTGCCGCAGCCGTTTCGGCTTTGCCATGACCGATTTCGGCCGGCGTTGCCCGGTCGGCACGCCGGGGCTAGCCTTGGCGCATGAGCAAAATCCGGCCCGAGACAGGCGATACCTTCGACTACGTCATCGTCGGCGCGGGCGCCGCAGGTTCCGTGCTGGCGAATCGGCTGACCGAGACGCCGGGCGCCACGGTCTGCTTGCTGGAGGCGGGCCCGCCGGACCGCAACCGTTGGATCCATATCCCGGCCGGGTTCACCAAAACCCTCTTCGACCCGTCATGCACCTGGCAGTTCAAAACCGAGCCCACGGAAAACACGGCCGGCCGCGCCATCGCGACCACGCAGGGCCGCACGCTCGGCGGCTCGAGCAGCGTGAACGGCATGGTCTACAATCGCGGCCAGCCTGCCGACCTGGACAGTTGGGCGCAGCGCGGCAACCGCGGCTGGGGCTACGACGACATGCTGCCGTACTACCGCCGCTCCGAGCGCCGGGTCAGCCTCGACGACGCCCCGAAACGCGGCCGCGAGGGGGGCATTCCGGTGACCGACATGGACTGGATCAACCCGCTTTCCGAAGCCTTCATCGCCGGCGCGGTCGCCATGGGGATACCGCGCAACCCCGACTACAACAGCGGCGACCAGGCCGGGGTCGGCTATTTCCAGCGCACCATCGAGCGCGGCCGGCGGATCAGCGCGGCGCGCGCGTTCCTGCGGCCCGCCATGGCCCGGCCCGGCCTGGACGTGCGCACCGACGCCCGGGCCAGTGCCATCCTGTTCGAGGGCAAGCGCGCCACGGGCGTGCGTTACCAAAAGGCCCGGGGCGGCCCGGAAACCCAGGTCCATGCGCGGCGCGAGGTGATCCTCTCCGCCGGCACGGTCAATACGGCCCGCCTGCTGCAAATCTCCGGCGTGGGGCCGTCCGCGCTGCTGGACGAGCTGGGCGTCACGGTCGTCCACGAGCTGCGCGGCGTCGGCGAGAACTTCCGCGACCATTTCGCCGTGCGCTGCGTCATGCGGGCGAGGCGCGGCACCACCACGCTGAACGAGCTGGCGCACGGTCCGCGCCTGGCGATGCAGGTGCTGCGCTGGGCCTCGCGCAGGCCGAGCATCCTGGCCACCGCGCCCTCGCATGTGCATGTGTTCTGGAAGTCGTGGGAGGGGCTGGACGCGCCGGACCTGCAATGCGTGTTCACGCCCGGCAGCTACAAGCAGGGGCGCACCTATATCCTCGACGACTATCCCGGCATGACGGCGGGCGCCTGGCCGCACCGGCCGGAGAGCAAGGGCCATGTCAGGGCGCGCAGCACCGATCCGTTCATCGACCCGGTGATCCAGCCGAATTACCTGGCCGACCCGATCGACCGCCGGGTCACCCTGGGGGGGATCAGGCTGATCCGCCGGCTGCTCGGCACGCCGGAACTGGCGCCCTACGTGGACCAGGAGACCCTGCCGGGCCGGGAGGTGAAGACCGACGACGAACTGCTCGACTTCGCGCGCGGCAACGGCGCGACCTGCTACCACCTCATCGGCACGGCCCGCATGGGCCCGGCGACCGACCCGGCCGCGGTGGTGGACGACACCTTGCTGGTGCACGGCATGCAGGGGCTGCGGGTGGTGGACGCCTCGATCATGCCCAGCATGCCATCCGCCAATACCTACGCGACCACGCTGATGATCGCCGAACGCGCCGCCGACCTGATCCGGCAGCACGCCGAGGCAGGCTGAGCGTTCACCACCGCAGGGCGCGGAGGGCCGGGTTGCGGCCGGGACCGTCGGCGACGTTGGCGCGCGGCGGCGGCAGCCCGGCCAAGGCTTGCTCCATCCAGTCGTAATCGGGGCGGCGCACGAGCAGCCAAACCGGCCGGCCGGCCGCGATGGCTGCCGCGAAGGCGTCCGGGGTGATGGTCGGGGTGCCGAGCATGGCAGGGATGGTGGTGGTCTCGACCGTGGGCGGGAAATCGCCGGCGAGGCGTTCCGGTTTGCCGGCGCCCGGGGCGTAGTCGGCCAGGGCCGTCGGCGGAGTGTGCGGCGCCAGCACCACCAGGGCGGGGGGCGCCAGGCCGGGCAGGCCTTGCAGCAGGCCCTTCCAGTCCTCCTTGAGGTCGTCGACCCGCGAGAGATGCAGTCCTGTCGCGGCGACCGCGACCGCGACGGCGGCGACGGCCAGCAGACGGAAGCGCCGGGCCAGGATGTCGCCCAGCACCAGGGCGAGCGGGATGCAGAGCCAGGCCGCGGTGCGGGTGATCAGCACGGGCCTTTTCAGGCTGATGGCTGTGATCAGGACGATGAAGATGACGGGCACCGCCGCCAGCACCGTCAGCGCGCGCCGGCCGGGCCGCCAGGGCGGCAGCAGCACGAGTGCCGCCACGACGGCGAAGGCGATCTCCCCGTAGAACAGCAGGTTCTCCTGCACCGCCGGGCCAAGCAGGGTGATGGCGAAGGTGCGCTCGACCGAATAGCGCGTGGTCGGGCCGATCCATGTCGTGGCGTTGGCGGTAAGGGGCGAAAGCAGGACGGGGATGAGCGGCAGGCAGGCGACGGCCACCACGGCGTTCGCCGCGCACCAGCGGAGGAAAGCAGGGCGGTCCAGCAGCCGGCCGGACCCGGCCAGGCTGGCCAGGGCGGCGATATTCACGGCAGCGACAAACAGGGCGGACGTCATGTGCAGGTAGACCGCCAGCACGGCGCCGAGCGTGTAGGCGGCAAGCGCGGCCTTGTTGTCGGGTTTGCGGAGGAAACGGGCAAACCCCAGCATAGCCAGGGCGATGGCCGCGCCTTGCAGGGCGTAGGCGCGGGCCTCCTGGGCGTAGAATATGCTGGTGGGCGTGAGCGCCAGCAGCAGCGGCGCCAGCAGCCAGGCCCTGGGCGTGTCGAGCAACTCGCGGGCGAGCAGGTACGCCAGCACGATGCTGATCAACGACCCGGCGACGCTGGGCAGGCGCAAGGCCGCGGCGCTGTCGCCCACCAGCGCCGTCCAGCCCGCGATGATGCTGTAATACAGCGGCGGCGTCGGCTCGATCGACCGCCCCTCACCCCACAGGAAGCCGAGCCCGAGGCGCGGATAGTACCGGGTGAACAGCTCGTCGGTCCACAGCGACGTGGTGCCGAGGTGATACAGGCGCACTGCCGCGGCCAACACGAGGACCGCCAGGAAGGCGAGGGTTATGGTTTTGCGCCGCGGGACGGCCGGACCTGACATGACCCGGCCTCCTTCGGCGAACACGGCTCGGCCGGACCATGCCCGCTTTCGGCCGGGCCGACAACGTGCCCGGTGCTAGGGGAAGCTGATCTTTTGGTTCTCACCAGGGTGCGGCGGCTCGCCCGTGAGCACCGCCTTCACGTAGCCGTAGGCGTGCACCATGGCGCTGTTCGGCGCGTCCCAGTACTCCGCCGCGTCGACCTCGACCTTCAGCAGCGCGATGTCCGGGTCGTCCCTGCCTTTGGGAAACCAGGTACGGACGCTTTCCGACCAGTGCGCCTCGATCGAGGGTTTGTCCTTCACCAGGGTCGCCCGCCCCGAAAGGCTGACGTAGTTCTGCGCGTTCGGGTCGGCGTAGGTCACGCCGACGTCGCGCTCGGACCCAACCTCCGCGACCTTGTGGCTGCTCGCGCGGGTGAAGAACCACAGTGTGCCGTCGAACCCGGTCTGCGAGGCTGCCATCGGCCGGGCGCGCAGGTGGACGCCATCCACCGTGGTCAGCATGGCGAACCTGATGTCCTTCATCATCGACCAGATTTTCTGCTTGGCTTCGTCCTGGGTGGTGCCGCTCATCCTATGCCCCCGTGCTGCGTGATGGGGCTTCAACCCAAATGACGTGGGTCCGGTTCCGCCTGCCTACCAGCCGCGCGCCAGCACGCGTTCCACGGCAGCCCGGTCGGGAATGCCGTCCCAGCCCTGCCCGGCCTCCGCCTTCAATGCCGCGGCGGCCGTGGCCAAGCGTGCGGCGGCCAGCACGGGCATGCCTTCGGCCAGGCCGAGCGCGTAGGCGCCGTGAAACACGTCACCGCAGCCGGTCGTGTCCAGGGCGTTGACGTGCGGCGCCGGGATGGCGTGCAGCGTCCCGCCAACGAGGAAAAGGCTACCCTCGGCGCCGAGGGTCACGCCGGCGCACGCCTGCGCCGCCCGCCGCAAGCCGGCCTCCGCGCCGGCTTCGCCGGTCAGTTCATGCAACGCCGCGCGGGAGAACACCGGATGGCTCGCGGCGGCCAGCAGCGCCGGGAGGACCGCGACGGCCGCGACCTCGGCATCCAGCACCCCCGGAACGCCGCGGGCACGGGCGGTGCGCAGCGCGGG
Source organism: uncultured Acetobacteraceae bacterium (assembly GCA_964235765.1). Lineage (GTDB taxonomy): Bacteria > Pseudomonadota > Alphaproteobacteria > Acetobacterales > Acetobacteraceae > JAVVHH01. The sequence continues at coordinate 124,760 of CAXSDH010000001.1, read as the reverse complement.
AAGGCTGGCCGCGGGAAAGCGTGGATCGGCCATGACGGCGCCAGCATCGGGCGGGATGTCCGGAGCGCGCATTGCCAGAAGCGGGTCGCGGTCCAGGATCAGGCAGCGTTCCCCGTCCGGCTGCACCAGCACGGTCGAGATGGGCGTGCGCGCGCCGGCAGTGACCTGCGCCGGGCCAACATCGACGCCGCCGCGGGCCAACGCCTGGAGGAGGCCCTGCCCCACCGCGTCCCCACCCAGCGGGCCGCACCAGGCTGCCCGGCCGCCCAGGCGCGCCACGGCCAGCGCTGCGGTCGCAGCCATGCCGCCGCCGGTTTCGCGATAGTGCCGCGCCAGGTGCTTGCCGCCGCCGGATGGCAGCACGGCGACCTCGTACACCCGGTCGAGCACGGCGATGCCGACGCAAAACACCGCCTGCCTCATCGGGCGGCGGAAACCTGCCCCTCGCCGTGCAACGGCACGACGCGGCCTGTCAGCCGATTGTTGCGCAGCACTGCCGCAGTGGTGGTCAGGTTGGTGACGAAGGTGGTTTCGAACGGTCCGGTATTACGGAAAGTGTTGTCTTCGATCAGGATTTCGCGTGTGGGATGGCGCACGCCTTCGGCGCCGATCGAGATCACCGAGCGGCGATTGCCTGCCTTGGCGCCCTTCTCGATGGCGTTGCCGCGCACGAGCAGCGACCCGCCATTCGGCGCCTCGATCTCGTAGCTCGCGGTTCCCTCGGGGCCGTCCTCGATCGTGCAGCCCGACACCTCGGTCCGCAGCGCCCGCGACTTGATGTGATGCGCCTCGCGGGTGCGGGTGAAGCGGCTGCGCTCGACCTGCAGCAGATCGAGGTTGCCCACGTACACGCCATGGGCGCAGGCGTTGCGGCAACTGCCGTTGCGGTCGAACACGCTGTCCCGGATGATCATGGAGCCGCCGACGGTGCCGGACAGGATCCCGTTCTCGTTGCCGATGAAGCGCACGTTCTCCACGACGAGGTTCCGCCCTTCGCCCCGGATGCCGGCGCCGTTGCCGTCGGGCACGGCGGCGCGGGTCAGGGTGAGGTTGCGGATGGTGATGCCCGCGCCCACCGTGACGAACAGCGCCTTGCTGGAGCAAATCCGGTCCGCGATCACCACCCCGGCCGCGTCGCCCACGCCCTCGACCACCAGGTTGTCGGCAAGCCAGACGGCACAGTCGCGATACTCGCCCGGCTCGATCCTGACATGGTCGCCGTCACGCGCGGCGGCGGCGGCGGCGGACGGCGCCCGGAACTCCCTGCCCGGACCGACCTCCAGCGTTCGGCCCTGCGCGCCGGCGCCGGCGGCAAGCAAGCTTGCCAGCAGCAATGCACGCAGCATCAGACGGGGACGCGCACGCTGGGGAACAGGCAGGCGGCCGGCAGCCGGGTCAAGCGCCCTCCGCCGTGCCGGACGCCAGTTGCATGCCGGGTGCTGCCGGGCGGGAGCGGATGGGCATGGAGACGGGCA
>CAXSDH010000001.1:114001-123185 GCA_964235765.1 uncultured Acetobacteraceae bacterium | reverse complement strand
GCCAGTTGCATGCCGGGTGCTGCCGGGCGGGAGCGGATGGGCATGGAGACGGGCAGCAGCGGGTTCAGCACCGCGCGCTGATAGGCGCGCAGCACGGGTGCGGGCGCGATCTCCTCCGGGGTCAGGAACAGGCCGAGGCGCGCGGCTGCGCGGCCCAGGGTGGCGCGGCTGGACAGCATGGCCATGGGGGCGGCTGCCAGCAGTCCGAACAGCAGCGGGGTGGCCCAGAGCAGCAGGCCGGAGTCGATGCAGGCCAGCGCAAGCAGCCAGCCCGCACCGAGCAGGGTGGGGCCGCGCAGGCGGAGCCAGGCTTCGGACCAGGAGACCCCGCGGTCATCGCGCGGCTGTGCATCCCAGCGCACGGTGCGGCCCCGCAGCAAGTCCACCACGTAGCTCGAGTAGAACATCACCAGCATGGCGGAGATCACGAGCGCGCCCACCTGTTCGAAGGCGGCGCTGGCCAGAAGGCGCGCGCGGCCGCCGAACTGCCGGGACGCCCGTCCATCGGCCAGCACCGCGGCCAGGCTGAGCAGCTTGCCGCCATAGAGCAGGGCCGAGGCGAGGGCGATCAGCCCGGCACGCGCCGCACTCTCGCCCAGCAGGAGCTGGTGGGCGAAATTGCCGCCGAGCGCCGCATCGAGGGTGGCCAGCGCAAGGAACAGCGCCGCAAGCGGCCCGGCGAGGTAATGCAGCACGCCGTAGGCCAGGTGGAACCGCCCGACCGGGCGCAGGCCGGGATGCCGCAGCACGCCCAGGTGCTGCAGGTTGCCCTGGCACCAGCGGCGCTCGCGGCTGGCGAAATCGACGATGTTGGCGGGCAGCGCCTCGAAGCTCTCCATGGTCTCGGGCAGCACCCAGACGCCCCAGCCAGCGCCCCGCATCAGCCCGGCCTCGACCACGTCGTGGCAAAGAATCTCGCCGCCGAACGGCTCGCGCCCCGGCAGCACCGGAAGGGCGCAGTGCGCCTGGAACGGGGCGATGCGGACGATGGCGTTGTGGCCCCAATAGTTGCCGTCGCCCTGCTGCCAGAAGGTCAGGCCCTGCACCAGCAACGGCGTGTAGAGCCGGGCCGAGAACTGCTGCACGCGGGCGAACAAGGTCTCGCGGCCGACGGCGTAGGGCACGGTCTGGATGATGCCGACGCCCGGGTTGGCGTCCATCAGGCCGACCAGGGATCCGATGGCGCTCGCGCCCATCAGGCTGTCGGCATCCAGCACGATCATGTAATCGTACCGCCCGCCCCAGGTCTCGCAGAACTCACGCAAGTTGCCGACCTTGCGGCCGGCGTTGCTGCTGCGGCGGCGGTAATGCAGCGCCGGGCTGTCGGGCAGGCGGCTACGCAGCAGGTCGAACTCGGCCTGCTCGGCGGCGGCGATCGCCGGGTCCTGCGTGTCGGACAGCACGAACAGGTCCACCCGCGGCAGGCGGGCGTCCGCCACGGCGCGGGCCATCGCTTCGATGGCTGCGAACACCGCGCGCGGATTCTCGTTGTGCACCGGCATCAGCAGCGCGGTGCTGCTCTCGCCCGAGGGGGCGCCCGAAACGGTCATGGTGCGGCGGCACAGGTGCAGCAGAAAGCCGAGCACGCCGGGCCAGCCGGTCATCGCCATATAGAGGATGTTCAGCGCGACAAGGGCCAGCAGCGGCAGCCGCCAAGGGTCCGACACGGTTGCCGTGGCCTCGGCGGCGAGCCAGGCGCCCAGGAGCGTGCAGCCCAAAACGGGCACGGCAAAGGCAGCCCGGCGCAGCCAGGGCGGGCTGGCGTTGCGCAACGCCGTCACCTCGAACGAGGCGGGCGCGTCGAAGCTCGTGAGCGGAGGGATGGGCTGGATGTTCATTGCCGTTGAGGCCTGGATGCATGAGAGGAAGCCGGCACGTATAAACCCCTACATTATGGCCGCCCTATGGCTGCGCCCCATCCGCGGGCACAAACCCCAAAAATCTCTCCGCCGGCCGCCCCTGCCCCTCGCGGATCGCAAAGGCGTGCAAGGCCCGCGCCAGGGCAGCCGGCCCCTGGAACTGGAAGCCGATCTGGCTGGCGTAAGCGCATGACGCCCTGATCTTGCGGTCCAGCCCGGCCGCGATCGGGACCACGCTTTCTCCGTCCAGCACGACGCCCGGCTGGGCGTGCGGCTGGGCGTCCGGCTGGGCGTCCGGATTGCGGATCGCGTAAGGGGTGTCCCGGTAGAACGCAACCCGTGCGTCCCCGCCGGCATGCCGAATGGCCCGGATCATCTGGAGATGATCCACATGGCCGCCGAGTCCCTGGGGCCCCAGCACCAGATCCGGTCGCAATTCGGCCAGCAGCGCGGCGATGGAGGTGGCCAGCGGGCGCCAGATGTCGTCAGCCGCATGGACCCCGCCGAACAGCTCCGCGGCCGACCCATATCCCCGGTGCGGCGCCTCAGGCAGGCCGAGCCAGCGCAGGTCGGCAACGCCCAGGATGGCGGCAGCCTCGGCGTCCTCTGCGCGGCGCAGCGCCATGTAGTCCACGTCGGCCGCCAAGCCCTTGTCGAGCTGGCAGGCGAGCGCGAACCCGCTGGCGGGCAGCACGGTGGCGGTGAAGGCCGTGACCATGGCGGTGCGCCAACCCGCATCGCCCAACTGTGCCAGCAGCCCGCCGCAGGAAAACACGGCGTCGTCCAGATGCGGCGAAAGGAACAGCGCGGTCGGCACTACAGCAGATGCGGTTCGCCGCGGAACCGGCAAGGCATGACCGGCAGGTCGGTCGACCAGCCCAGGTCCGGCGCGGCGCCGGCCACGCGGCCATACACGTCCATGATCCGCCGCGCGACCTTGGGCCAGGAGTAAACCCGGCGGCACTCCTGCAACGCGGCCTCCGCCAGCCGGTCGCGCAAGACGCCGTCCCGCAGCACGCGGCGGAGGGCGGTCGCGAGGCCCGGCGGGTCGCCGGGCTCGGTCAGCAGGCCGTTCTCGCCGTCGCGGATACAGTCCACGACGCCCACCGAGCGGCACGACACCACCGCCATTCGGCTGGCCATCGCCTCGAGGATGGTGTTGCTGAACCCCTCGGCATAGGTCGGCGAGACGAAGATGCCCGCCCGGCGATACACGTCCGGCACTGCATCGTAATCCACGTAGCCCGTCATCTCGACGCTATCCTGCAGGCCGAGTGCGGGGATGGCGGCAGCGGTTTCGTCGAAGGTGGGGCCGATCCCGGAGATCAGCAGGCGGAACCGGTCGCCGCCGTCCTGCAGTCGCCGCGCGGCGTCCAGCAGGTCGAGCACGCCTTTCCGGGCATCGACCCGCCCGTGGTACAGCATCACCGGAGGGTCATCCGGCGGGGGAGCGCCGGGCGTGAAGCGGGCGGTGTCGACCGCGCCGGGCACGATGGTGAAGCGCGCGGGGTCGGTGCCCAAGCGTTGCACGACCTCGCCGCGGAAGGAGTCGCAGCCGATCAGCACGGCGCCGGCGTGGTCGAGCACGCGGGTCATGGCGAGGCGGTGAGTCTCGCAGCAACTGCCGACCCAATGGCCGTCGCCGCCCTGGATGGAGACGACGGTCGGCACCCCAGCCGCGCGCGAGGCGAGCATCGCCGCCCAGCCGGGGGGGTAGCCGTACTGGGCGTGCAGCACGTCGAACGGGGTGCGCGCGTGTTCGGCGAGGATGGCGTCGCGGATGGCGGCCACGTCCCGCTCGAAGTCGCCGCCGTCCTGCTCGCCCAGTTGCTCCAGCCCGATGACCCGAACGCCCGGCACCTCGGGCGGCGGGCCGCCGCCATAGACGCGCTTGCCGAAGTCATCGCCGCGGTACTGGCTGATCATGGTCACGCCGTGCCCGGCCGCCACGAGTTCGCGCAGCAGGTTCAGGGCATAGACACTCATGCCCGAGATGGCCGGGAAAAAGCGGCGGCTGACGAAGCAGATGTTCATCGGCCGACACCCTGCGCGCGCAGGTACTCCAAACTGGCGGGGATGATCGTATCGGCCCGATGGCTTTCCCGACTCATCTCGACGCAGACCAGCTTGCCGAAGCCGACCTCCTCCAGCGCGCGCAGCACGCCCGGGATGTCCATGTCGCCTTCCCCGAACGGCAGGTGCACGTGCACGCCGCGCTTCATGTCCTCGATCGAAACAGTGGCAAGGTGCGGCGCGAACTCGCGGACCGCGGCGGCCGGGTCGCGCTCGCCGGTGACGATGCAGTGGCCGGTATCGAGCGCCAGGCGCAGGCCGGGAATGGCCAGGGCGGCCCAATCGTCCACCGTCTCGACCAGCATGCCCGGCTCCGGCTCCATCGCCGCGACCGTACCCAAGGCCTCGGCCCGGCGCGCCACCTGCTCCGCGCCTTCCCGCAACCAGCGGCGCGCCTCTTCCGGGGTGACGCCCGGCTTCGGCACGCCGGCCCAGAACGACATCGCGTCGGCGCCGGTTTCCGCCGCCGCCTCCAGCGCGCGGCATAGGAACTCGACCCGGCGGGCGCGGCCGAGGGGGTCGCGGGTCACCAGGGTGGGCTCGTGCTTGGCCCGCGGATCGAGCAGGAAGCGCGCGCCGGTCTCGATCACGCATCCCAGGCTCAACGCTTGCAGCCGCGCCGCCAGTTGCCGCCGGGCTTGCGGGAAGTCCGGCGCTAACGGGTCGAGGTGATGGATGTCGAGCGTCAGCGCCACCCCGTCGTAGCCGGCATCGGCGATCAGGGCCAGGGCGTCGTCCAGGCGATGGCTGGCGGCCCCGTTGGTGTTGTAGGCGAAGCGAAGGGTCACTGCGTTTCCATGAAGCGAAGGGTCACTGCGTTTCCATGCTAATCGGTGCGCTATGCACCTCCGGCTCCCGGTACAAGGGATACAGCCGCCCGACGACGCGGTCCACCTCCGCGACGTCGAGCCATGCCGGACCGCCAAGCCGCTCGGTGGCGCCCGCCGGCAGCCGCACCGGCGCGGCGCCTGGCGGCGGGGCGCCCAAGCCCACCAAGGGGCTGCCGCGCTCCAGCAGCTTGCGCACGCCGCGTTCGCCGATGCGGTGATAGCTCATCGTCTCCACCTCCAGGCCGGGGACGACGGCCTTGACCACATGCACGCCCGGTGCATGCGGGGGCGAAAAGTCGAAATACAGGATTTCCATGCCGGATGCGGCAAACCGCCGGGCCAGCTCGGCCACCAGCCCGGCGCCGGAGAGCGCGCCGTCCCAGGCCGGCAGCTCGTCGAACCGCTTGGTGCTGCGGCGGCTCAGCACCGTGTCCGCCAGCATGGATTTGAGCGTGGGCTGGTCCAGGCGCAGCCAGTCCAGCATGGCCCGCAGGCTGCGGCTCTCCTCGCCGCCCAGCGTGTGATAGGCGCGGAACCGCTCAAGGTAGCCCGGCGGCGCCACGCGGGCCACTTCGCCCAGCGGTGCGTGGCTGAACACCTTGCGCATGCGGGCGGCGGCGAACTCGAACACCGCCTTGCGCAGCGCGTGCTCGCGGTCGAGCGAGGCCGCCTCCCCCGCCGCGGTGACCATGATGGGATAGGCCGCAGCCACCCCGTCGCGCTCCGCGCCGACGCAGTACACGTTGGCGACGCCGAACTCGTCGCTGGCGAATTTTGGGATGACCTCGATGCCGAGCGCGGCCAGCCGGTCCAGCAAGGCGCGCGTGCGCGGGTCGGCCGGGCCGCTGCCCAGGTCGAGCGCGATGCCGCGGTCCATCGCGCGGAAGCCCACGCCGTTGCCGTCCCGTTGCAGCAGCTCGCAAAGGCCGTGGCCGATGGCGAAATCGAGCGTCGGCCCCGCGCCGAGGCCATTGGTGATCGGGGTGGTGAAGGGCACGTAACCCGGCGGGAGGTCGCCGACCGAGCAGGCGGCGATGTCGATGGGCAGCCAAACGGTCTCGCCGCCGGGCCAGCGATGGGCGGGCACCCATTCGAGGGTGGCGCCGCCATCGACGGGGCTGCCGGCGGGCAGGCAGAGGGTGAGCGGATCGGCCACGAAGCGGTCGCCGAACTCGGCGCGGAGTGCGTCGTAGCTCGCGGTGCGGCGCGGCATCCGGTGGATCTCGACGGCCGAGTGCACCGCCTCGGCCAGTTCGCCCGTGGTGCCGATGATAGCGCCCGCGTCGTCCACGCCGTAGCCGACGCCGTGCGGCGCCACGCCATGCCAGCGCGTGCCGTCCTGGTTCAGGAACATCGCGTTCCAGCAACTGACGCCCGTACGGTCGAGCGGCGAGAGCGAGAACAACTCGACCCGCCCTTCCGGCATCGAGGCGACATAGGCGGCTGCCGCGTCGGGCAGGTTGGGCGGCAGGACGTGCTGGCTCATCGCTCGATCGGAATGGGGCGTGTATGGGGCGGCCCCGCGATGACCTCGTCCAGCAGCTTGAGCGCGGCATGGGTGTTGAGGTTGGTCGCGCACTCGAACGGGGTGAAGGCCGAGGTGAAATCCAGTTGGGCGAACACGTCCCGATAGCGCTGCGCCTCGCCGCGGCTGAGCGGGATTTGCTTGTGGTAGGCCTTGTGGGTGGAGATGCGCTGCGCCGTGCCGTCGCCGTCGAAGTCGATCTTGAGCGCGTCGCCGCAGAAGATGGCCCGCCGCCCCGCATCGTACAGCACGGAGTGGCCGTCATAATGGCCGCCCGTATGATGAAGCGTCAGGCCGGGCCGTATCTCGTAGGTTTCGTCATAGGGGATCGTGACCCGGAACGCCTTGGTCCATTCCAAGTCTTCGGTCTGGATCAGCACGTCCGGCCTGAAATGGTCCTGCAACTGGAACAGCGCCCCATACCCGTGCGGGTGGCTGCTGCCGAGGAAGCGGATGCCGCCGAGCGCGGTGATCTTGTCGAGGGTGGCTTGTGAGTAGAGCGGCGCCGCCTCGAACGCCACGTTGCCGTCGGGATAGGTCAGCAGCCAGCCGTGGCCATCGAGGCCGTAGCGGGGGGTGGACCAGAACTCCCACACGCCCGGGATCGCCTCCCGCCAATGATGGGTCAGCTTCGGCAGAACCTGCTCGGGGGTCAGGAACTCCCAGCCGTCCTCCGGCAAGTCGTTGCGCACGTCGGAACATACGGGGCAGTTGGGCGGCACGGCGAAGTAGCGCTGCCAGTGGCCGCAATTGGTGCAGGAATACGGGCTAAGCGGCATGGCTGGCCTCGGGCGGGGTCGCCATCCGTTGGGCTTGCAGCACCAGGGCCATGATCTCCAGGTCGTGCTCGGGCGTGAATGGGAAGGCGCCGTTGCCTGCCAGCGCGGCCCCGAAGGCCTCGACCTGGTTGAGGAAGGGCGAGCGGTCCGCGCCGGGCACCGGCACCCGCTGGGCCACGCCGGTTGCGGCGTCGATCCACTCCAGGCTGCCGCCGGGCGTCTGGCCCATCGTGTCGGTGGCGATCGCCTGGCCCGCCGTGCCGACCACTTCCAGGCGGCGCCGCGGCAGGGTTTCCGGGCAATTATAGGCCACGTGCATCTGCACCATCACGCCCGATTGCGAGCGCGCCATCAGCAATGCGCCGTCCTCGACCTTGTAGCGGTGCACGCGCGCCTGCCCCATCGCCGCGATCTCGGTCAGCTTTTCGCCGAGCAGGTAGGAGGCCAGGTCGAGCCCGTGCGGGGCGAGGTCGATCAGCGCGCCGCCGCCGGCCCGGTTGGGGTCGATACGCCAGTTGTCCCCGGCCCAGTCGGCCGGCAGCCAGCAAGCATAGACGATGCGGATCGCGGTGACGGTGCCCAGCCGGCCCTCGGCGATCAGGGTGGCGAGGGTGCGATGGGCGGAGTGGAACCGCTGGTCGAAGGCGGTCGCGTAACGCACGCCGGCCCGGGCGCAGGCCGCGACCATCGCCTCGGCGTCGGCCAGCGTGGTCGCCATCGGCTTCTCGCACAGCACGGGCAACCCGGCGCTCGCCGCCGCCTCGACCAGGGCGCGGTGCGCGTGGTTCGGCGCCGCGACATAGACGGCTTCCAGCCCGGGCGTCGCCAGGAACGCGTCCAACTCGGCAAAGCAAGGCACGCCGAACAGCCGCCCGGCGCGGTGGCGGGACGATGGATCGGGGTCGTACAGCGCCGCGATACGGCCGTTTGCGGCTGCCTGGATCGCCGGCCCGACATAATCGCGCACCACCCAGCCGCAGCCGGCGATGCCCCAGCCGATGGTGCGGGGGCCTACCATGCCGGCGGAAGGTCCAGCAGCACGCGGCGCCGGGCCAGCCGATCGATGTCCGCGCCTGCGCCGGCGGTCGCGCGTTCCGGCCCGGCCGCGTGGACGGGGTAGGTCGCCAGCGGACCATACTCCTTCATGTAGCGTTCCGATGGCCAGCGTATCACGCCGCCAGCATACAGCGGATTGCGTTGCAGCGCTGCCCCGGCGGCGGGCATCGCAAGGCCGCCGGTCACCGCGCGCGGCGGGGCCGCGTCTGCGGCGAGCGACACCGCGGAAGCTGCCGCAAGCTCGCTGGCGGACCCGGGCCGCGGTGCGCGTGATTCGATCAGCGCCCGGGTCAGTTCCTGATCGTCGTACAGCAAGGGCGCGCCAAACAGGGCGGCGTAGGACGCGGGGTCCAGCGGGCTGCCCGCCGAGAGGTTGGCGGCGAGCGCGTTGTGCGCGTGGCCCACCAGCACCGGGCCGGCAGCGACCCGGCGCATCTCGGCCGCCACATGGGGCTTGCCCGGCAGGAAGTAGAACGCGTCATGACAGAATACGAGCCCGGCCGAGCCATCCGCCAGGGGCCAGGGCGCGGCAGCGTCGAAGCAGACCAGGCGCGCCCGCGGGGCGATGTAGCGCCGGGCCAGCCAAAGCTTGGCGAATACGATGTCTCCGCCCGCGACCTCCGGGCAGACCCGGCCGAACTCCCGCAGAAAGTGCCCGGCGCCACAGGCCAACTCGAACACGCGGGCCGGGGAGGTCCAGTGCGCTTCCGCCAAGGCGAGACCGGAGAGGAACGTGGGGTCGGACCAGCGGTGCGCGAAGTAAGCGCCGACGGGGCCAAACGCCAGGCGGTCCATGGCGTCCCGAAAGGAGGTGCGGCCGGCATTTTGGACCAGCGCCCGGCGGTCCTCGAGCGGTGCGGGCGGGGTGCGCGCCCAATCGTCCTGATCGGCCAGGAGCAGCACCAGCGCGTCCCCGGCCCGGCCGGCGTCGAGTGCCGCCACCGCCTGGGCTGCCAAGGCGCCGCGGTTCGCGCGCAGGAACGGAATGCCCTCGATCACCGGCCAACGCTCGCCGGGCGCGGCAAGCGAGTGCGGCGTGTCGGCTTGGAGCGGCGCGCCGGA
>CAXSDH010000001.1:108207-113901 GCA_964235765.1 uncultured Acetobacteraceae bacterium | reverse complement strand
GTCACGGCAGGCCTGCGTCCCGCAACACGGCGATGTGGAAGGCCTGGGTCGGCCCGGCGTGCACCAGGTCCATGTCATCCAGCGCCTGGCTGGTGGTGAACCGCGCCACTTGCTCGTAATGCCGCATCTGCAGCACGCGGTCCATCACGTCGGCCGCATGGAAGGCTCGGCCGACCGGGGTTTCGGCGTCCTGGATCGTGGCCAGCGCCTCGGCCGCCGCCGCCGCCAACGGGCCCGGCAAGGTGGCCAACTCCCGCGCGAACAGCCCCGCCATCAGCGGGGCGAGGTGCCGGCCGAGCAGCATCTCGCCGGCAAAGCCGCTATCCGGCAGCGCCGCGTTGTGCAGGTGGTGCGCCATTCCGGCGAGAAAGGCCTGGGCGGGATCGGCCTGGTACCGTGGCGCCAGGATCACGGCGAGCACGGCGACCACGAGGCAGTGGTCGCCATGGCCCTCGGGCGGCTCCAGGATGATGCGGCCCTTGCCCGGGCATGTCGCGCCTGCACGCGGCTGGCGGATCAGCGCCTCGGCAAACGCCGGCGCCGGCGCCGAGGCCAAAGCCCGGCCCAGCTGGGCGCGCAAGGTTTCGCCCAGGGCTGGGTCGACCGGCCCGGCCACCTCGTCGAAAGACCCGAGCAGGACCGCGGACGTGTCGGCCTCGCTTAGTCCGGCGCCGGCGAGCACGGCGCGGTCGATGCCGCCCAGCCGCGCCGCCGCAATCGCGTCCGCCGTCATGGACAGGGCCACGTCCGCCACCGGATCGCCGCCGACCAGGGCGCCCCAGCCCCGCCGGAACATCCGGGAGGCCAGGCTGTCGGGGCTGGAGGCGTCCCGCACCCGCTTGAGGTCGCATAGCTCCGCCGCCAGGGGCACAAGCCCGGCCAGGCTGCTCACCCGGCCGGGCAGCGAGTCAGGCACGAACCTACGCCGCGAGCCAATCGAGGAGCACGCGCTCCTGCACCGGGAAGCTGTGTTCCTCGCGCTTGCCGGCCGGCGTCATCGGCGCCTTGAAAAATAGGCCCAACTGCTCCTGGATGCCGCCCCGGCCGCGCTGCCGCGCGAGGTCGAGCACGCGGGCGATCTCGATCACCAGCGGCGCCGCCAAGATGCTGTCCCGGCACAGGAAGTTCACCTTGATCTGCATCTTCTGGCCCAGGAAGCCCACCAGGTCGATGTTGTCCCAGGCTTCCTTGTTGTCGCCGCGCGGCTTGTAATACCGGATGTCCACGATGTGATCCTCAACCGGATAGCCGAGGATGTCGTCCAGCACGGAGCCTTTGGTGTTCAGCTTGCTCTTCAGGCTGTCCGGGTTGTCCAGCGCCAGGCCATCGCGGTTTCCGAGGATGTTCGTGCTGAACCAGCCCTCCACGTATAGGGACCGCGAGCGGAACGCCGGGGCCAGCACCGTCTTGATGAAGGTCTGCCCGGTTTTGCCGTCCTTGCCCGCGACCGGAACGTTGTGCCGCTCGGCCATCGTGGTCAGCGCAGGAATGTCGGCCGCGAGACTGGGCGTGAAGTTACCGTACGGCACGCCCTCGGCGATGGCGGCATAGGCATACAGCATGGCCGGGCTGATGGCGGGATCGCTGCCGTCGAGGCCCTTCTCGAAGTTCTCCGGCGTATGCAGCGCGGGCGCGCCCTTGTCCGGCCAGCGCTCGACCGAGGCGAGGTTGACCATGACCAGGTTGTCGATGCCGGTGGTCTCGCGATGGCGGCGGATGTCGTCGCGGATGCGGTCGACCGCATCGCGGTGGCTCTTCGCGACGACCTTGTTGCCGCCGTCGACGTTCTTGCAGAAGTCCAGGCTGCCGACCGCCGGCCAGGGCTTCATGCGGGCCAGGGCTGGCGCGACCAACTCGGCCTGCTCACGGTCGAGCACGCGATGCTCGCGGACGGCCTCGCTCAGGTCCTCGCCGTGCAGATCCCATCCCGCGAAGTGCAGGTTGCGGTAGGCCGCAATGCCCGGCGCGCCGATGCCCGCCAGCGGCAGGCCCGCCATATCGTTGGAGCCCGCCCGCAGCGTCTCGATGCCCGCAGCGGCCGTGGTGGCGACGGCGCCGCCCATGCCAACCACAAGCACTCCCACGCGCCGCCCCGTCGTGGCCGCGTCCAGCCCGCTATCAGGCATGACACCTTCTTCTCTCGTTACTGGCCACGCCGGAATGGGGGCCGTCTGGTAGAGCAACAAACATGGGGCGGCCCGTGAAAAAGGGAAGCGCGGTTTCGCTCTGCATTCCGCCCTCCCCCTCGCCGGCTTCCATCACGCCCCCGTGAAGCGACCCGCCACGTCCGCCTCCCGACCGGATGTAGGCGCCTGGTGTGGCCACAATGCGGCGTCGCTCAACGACCCCGGTCCCGCATGTCCGCGCCGCGCTCACCCTCTTCCAAGTCGCTGTCCACCAGGTTCTCCATATGGACGGAGTGGTCTCCCGCATGCTTCAGAATGTCCTGCTCACGCTCCCCCGCGGTGCGATCCACCACATAAACCCTGGACAGGCTTTCGCTTTCCGCGACCTGCCTGGCCGCCGCGATCGCTTCCTCGAGCGTCATCTTCCGGCCGTCCGGCCGCACGGGGTGGGTAGTCTCGTCGGGATGCCCCGTCAGGGTGATCTGCGTCACCACCTCCCGTGGCGCGTCCTCGTCGAACCGGTGCAGCACGATGACGTGCCGGCCCGGTCCGGACGGCAAGGCGTCGTGCGGCGCCAAGCGGATGATCTCAGTCATGGCGGATGATCTCGGTCATGAAGGCCTCCCGTGCGAGACAACGGCTGCCGTGGCGCAGGGTTCATTCCTTATTGTGGACAGGAACCGGGCCGGCCGGCAGGAGTTTTGCTGCCAAGCCGCAACAGGGGACCCCGCATGGCAGACGATATCGACCAGTCCGACGGCGCCGGCGGCAAGCACGGCGCGGCGCGGCTGCTTGCCGAGCAAGCGCTGCGGGCGCAGGCGGAGGGAGACGAGGAGAAGGCCGAGCGCCTGCTCACCGAAGCCGAGCGCGCCGACCCGGATGCAGCGATCGCCGTGCTGCAGGAGCACGCTTCCGACGCGAACGACGCCGCCACCGGGGCCGATGCCGCGCCGCAGGATGACGAGGAGATTGCCGCGATGTCGCGCACCATCGAGCCGAACTCGGCGGCGCCTTCCCGCGCCGGCGTGTCCGGCCGGGGCAGCGGCGCCGACACCGAAGGCACATGACCGGTTGAAATCCGGCGGGGGACGCCCGCATATCCCCGGCCATGCCAGCCGGGGAACCCGCCATGAGTGAGAGCCAGACCACCGAACGCCACGAGTTCAGCGCCGAAGTCGGCCGCCTGCTCGACCTAGTCGTGCATTCTTTATACTCGGATCGCGAGATTTTCCTGCGCGAGCTGGTCGCCAACGCCGCGGACGCCACCGACCGGCGGCGATTCGAGGCGCTGACCAACCCGGCCCTTTCCCTGCCCGCGGACGCCGGCGTGCGAATCGTGCCCGACAAGGCCGCAAGGACGATCCTGATCACCGATAGCGGCGTCGGCATGGACAAGGCGGAGCTGGCCTCCAACCTAGGCACCATCGCGCGCTCCGGCACGCGCGCCTTCGGCCAGGCCAACAAGGACCAGAAAGACCCCGTCAACCTCATCGGCCAGTTCGGCGTCGGCTTCTACTCCGCTTTCATGGTGGCCGACCGCGTCGAGGTCACCAGCCGGCGCGCCGGCACAGACGAAGCCTGGACCTGGGCGAGCGACGGCGGCGGCGCCTTCACCCTGCAACCCGGCACGCGCGACGAAGCAGGAACCACCGTCGTGCTTCACGTCAAGGCAGACGCCGACGAGTTCCTGGAGGCGATCCGGCTCGAAACGATCGTCCGCAAATGGGCGGACCACATCACCGTGCCGATCACGGTCGCGCATGACGGCGAGGATCGCGCCGCCAACGAGGGCACCGCCCTATGGCGCAAGCCGAAGTCGGAGGTGACGCCCGAGCAATATACCGAGTTCTACCGCCACGTGGCCCATGCCTGGGACGAGCCCTGGGCCACGCTGCACTGGCGGGCGGAGGGGGCGATCGAGTACTCCGCCCTGTTGTTCATACCGGGCAGCCGCCCGTTCGACCCGGTGGATGGCCCCCGCGAAAGCCGGGTCCGCCTGCACGTGCGCCGCATGTTCATCACCGAGGAAGCAGGGCTTCTGCCGCCCTGGGCGCGATTCGTGCAAGGCGTGGTGGACACCGAAGACCTGCCGCTCAACGTCAGCCGCGAGATGCTGCAGACCACGCCGGTGCTCGCCCGCATCCGCAAGGCGGTGACCAGCCGGGTCATCGCCGAGCTGAAGTCCCGCGCCGGCGAGGCGGACGACTACGGCAAGTTCTGGGAGGCGTTCGGCCCCTTGCTGAAGGAAGGCGTCTGGGACGACAGCGAGCACCGCAAGGAGCTTGCGGGCCTGATGCGCTTCCGCAGCTCGGCCCGCGAGGGCTGGGCCGGGCTCGCCGACTACGCCGGACGGATGAAGCCGGAGCAGGAGGCGATCTATGTGCTGAGCGGGGACGATGCGGACGCGCTGGGCCGCTCGCCGCAGTTGGAGGGGTTCAAAGCACGTGGCGTCGAGGTGCTGTTGCTCACCGACCCGGTGGATGCGTTCTGGCCGGAGCGGCTCGGCGACTGGGAGGGCAAGCCGATCCGCAGCGTGACGCAGGGCGCCGCCGACCTCTCCAAGCTGGAGCCTGGCGCTGCACCGGAGGGCGAGCCGGCCGACCTCGAGAAGCTGTTGCCGGCGCTGAAGGCGGCGCTAGGCGACGTGGTGGCCGACGTGCGCGCGACCGACCGGCTGGTGGATAGTGCGGTGGTGCTGGCCGCGGCCGGGTTCGGGCCGGACCTGCAGATGCAGCGGCTGCTCCGCCGGCACGGCAAGGCGGGGATGAACCTGCCGCCGACGCTCGAACTCAATCCGCGGCACAAGCTGATCCGCTCGCTCGCGGCGCGGGTGGACGCGGAGGAGGATATCAAGGATGCGGCGCTGACCTTGTTCGACCTGGCCCGCGTCCAGGACGGCGACATGCCGGCCGACCCGGCCGCCTTCGCGCGCCGGGTCGCCGAAGCCTTGGCCGGGGCAGCAGCCCCGGCCTGACCTAGGCGGCCGTCAGCTTACCTTCAGGTGCTGTAGCAGGTTGTCGGTCGGCAGGGCGTTGTTGCCGATAATGGTCGTCACGCCGACGGCGGCGCTGGTGCCCGTGGAATGGATCATCAGTTCCGCCAAGTGCGGGTCGGCCACGAACCTGAGGCTGACATAGTTGCCCAGGGTCGCCATGTTGTGGTCCCACGTCGTGGCGCCGAGCGCGGCCCGGACGTCGAGCAAGTCGCCATTGCTCAGGACATCGCCGGCAATGTCTTGATAGCCCTGGCCCGCCCTGGGGATGACGATGACGTTGTCGTGGCCGAGGTCGCGGACGCTGTCGCGGCCCTGGCCCTCTCCCGCATCGACGAAGTTGCCGCTGCCGCCGATGATGATGCTGTCGCGGCCGCCGCCGGTCTTGATGGTGTTGCCGCCATCGAGCGCGTTGACGCTCTCCCAGCCGTTCACAAGGCTCACCAGGTTGCCGCTGCCGTGCAGCACGAGGTCATGGCTGCCGACCGTCGAGGACAGGGTCGCCTGGCTGATCGTGATGGTCGTCGATGGATCAACGATGTTGAAGGTTCGGGTCGGGGCGGGCGTGGGCGTGGG
>CAXSDH010000001.1:19877-108107 GCA_964235765.1 uncultured Acetobacteraceae bacterium | reverse complement strand
GGCACCGGCACGGGCACGGGGGTGGGAACCGGATCGCCCCCTGCAATCGGCGCGGGCGGCGTGCCCGCGGCGTTGTAGCCTGCCGTGCCGGTCAACGCCGGCTTCGTCGTCAGGCCGGCCGTGTTGCTGAACGTCACGTTCCCGTAAGCGGCCGGCGGGGCGCCGAAGTTGTATGAGGCGTTGTTCGAGAGGGTCGCAGGATAGCCGCCATGGTTCAGCACCAGAGTGCCGTTGCCCGAGCTGTTGACGAAGGTGTTGCCCGTCGCGGTGAACGCTGAACCTTGATACGGCGTGCCCTCGCCGCCGAGATGGATCGCGTTGTGGTTCTGCGAGTTCACGCCCTTCTCGATGATGTTGTTGGTCAGCACGGCGTTGCCGCCATACGGCAGGTCCACGTCGTAGCTGCCGTTATGGCTGCCCTGAATGATCCGGTTGCCGTCAAGGATGGTGTTCTCCGCCCGGCTCTTGACCTCGTGCCCCACCGGGGTGTCGTGGATGTAGCTGTTGCGGATGACGAGCGTGCCCACCTGGCCCACGTAGATGTTGTGGACTTGGCCGTACGGAGAGTCGCTGCCGTTATGGTCGAACTCCGAGTCGTAGATGCCGATGGTGCTTGATGGGCCAGCGCCCGACAGCAGGCCTTCCTGGTTGTCGTGGATGTAGGTGTTGACCAGGGTGAGGTGCCCGGCCTGATGGCGAATGGCGGAACCGTTCTGGTCGGGCACGGCCGTTCCGCTGAACTCGAGGTTGCGGATGGTCACGTCCGAGTTGATCGTCAGCTGCGCCTTGCCGTTCGGCGGCGCGATGGTGGCCACGAACTTGGCCATGCCGCCCACGCCCTCGATGATGATCTTGCGCTCGAAGTCGGCGAAGTCGTTGTAATAGGTTCCGGCGCTCACGCGGATGGTGTCACCGTCCACCGAGGCGGCGATGGCGGCGGCCAGGGTGCCGTACTGCTTGCCTGCGCCCACGGTCAGGATGTGGCCTGAGGCGATGACGGCGCCCGCGCGGCCATACTCGACCACCGCGCCCACGACGACGTCTCCGGATGGGGTGGTCGCGCCGGCGATCGGCACCACCGGCGCAGTGAACAGCGCGCTGGCGTCCAGCGCCGGCCGGTTGGCGAGCGCGGTGTTGTTCGAGACGGTGGCCGGGCCATTGCTGATCCGGGAGGCGTCGTAGTTCCACAGGTTGTTGCCGGTGATGGCCGCGGGCGCTCCCGACTGGTTCAGCAGCAGCGTTGCACCCGCCTTGTCGGAGACGATGGTGTTTCCGGCGATCCGCACGGACGACCCGGCCGGCGCCGCAACCTCGCCCCCGAAATGGATGGTGCTGCTGTTCTGCGACTGCGGCCCCTTCTCGATCACGTTGTTCTCGATGCTCGCGATGCCGCCGTTCGGCAGGTCGATGCTGTAGCTCGCGGTGCCCGTCGCGTTGTCCAGGATGCGGTTGCCGGTGATGGTGTTGTACAGCGCGCGGCTTTTGATCTCGTGACCCACGGACGCATCGTGGAAATAACTGTTCTGCACGGTCAGCGAATTGACCACGCCGATATAGATGCCGTGCGTGAAGCCGGTGCCCGATCCGTTATGCGAAAATTCGCTGTTCTGGATCAGGATGTTGCCAAGCCCGTTTTCGGCGCCGAGGATGCCGTTCTGGTTGTTGCTGAACAGGCTGTTCTTGATGACCATGTTGCCGGCCTCGTAGCGGATGCCCGCGCCGTTGCCGTCCCGGACCGAAGCCCCGGAGAACGAGAAGTGGTCGATCGTCAGGTCGGCATCCACGACCAGCATTGCCTTGCCGTTCGGGATCTCGGTGGTCGCGACCATGTTCACCATGCCGCCCACGCCGTTGAGGGTGATGCGGTGGAACACGTAAGCGAAATCGTTCGTGTAGGTGCCCGCCATGACATTGACGGTGTCGCCGTCCTGCGTGGCCGCAATCGCTGCTGCGATCGTGGTGAACTGCTGGCCTGTTCCTACGGTCAGTGTCGACATGAAGCGTTCCTTTTTTTGGGTCAGGCGGCACAACGCGCCCGATCACGTTCAACGGAAATTAACAATCGCTACGTGTTCCTGGGGACGGTGCGCCAGGTGCTAGGGTTCATGAGAAGCGCTGCCGCGCTCACGGACGTGTGATAACCCCACGCCTGCACAAAAGACAAGGCCCAAAAAAGCCATAGTTTTGGCTTTGACGAGCATTTGACGCACACAGCGAGGCCGTTATTGCCGCCGTCGAGTTGATGGGAAAAGACCGATTACAGCTTACGGCTGCCGCGACCAAGCGGATGCTTGAATTACGAAGTTGTTAGACTTCCGAGTTTTCGCGCTTACCCGGCGGAAGGCTTATTCCCGCCAGCAATTGCCAGACCCGAATGACGAACGCGTCGTCGCGTGCGCCATGGCCCGCCGCCGCGGCTGCCAGGAACAGCTGGTGCGCCGCCGATGCTATCGGCAACGGGAACGTCAGCGCCCGGGCCTGATCCAGCACGATGCCGAGATCCTTGACGAAGATGTTCACCGACGAGAGCGGCGTGTCGTCGCCTTGCAGGATGTGCGGCACCCGATTCTGCCACATCCAGGAACTGCCGGCCGACGACGAGATCACGTCGAACAGCGTTTGCGGATCGGCCCCGGCGCGAATGCCGAGGGCCATCGCCTCCCCCGCTACCGCAATGTGCACGCCGGCCAGCAATTGGTTGACCATTTTGACCGTGCTGCCCACGCCGGGTTCGTCGCCCAGGCGCCAGACCTTGCTCGCGATGGCCTCAAGCACGGGCGCCGCGCGCTCGAACGCGGCCGGGCTGCCGCTGCCCATGACGGTCATGCTGCCGCCCCGTGCGCCTATGGCGCCGCCCGAAACCGGCGCATCCAGGAACAGCCGGCCGGTCTCGACGACTCGCGCGCCCAAGCTGCGCGCCACCTCGGGCGACACCGTGGTGCAGCACAGCACCACGCCGTCCCGGGCGAGGCGCTGCAAGCCGCCCTCCGCCCCGAACAGCGCCTGCTCCGCCTGGGCGGCGTTCACGACGAACACGATCAGCGCGTCGAGCGCCGCCGGCAGCGCCGCGGGCGCGCCGACGCATCGCCCGCCCGCCGCCTCCAACTCGGCCCAGGCCGCTTCCCTGATCTCGCAGCCCGCGACCGCGTGGCCTGTCGCCGACAGGTTGAGCGCGGCGCCCATGCCCATGGACCCCAAACCGATGACGCCGACGTTCATGGCCGATCCTCCTGCCGATTTGGCGAGGGTGCCCGATCAGCGCACGCTACGGAAGCGTTCCACCGCCGAGACCAGGGCCCGGCGCACGCCCGGTTCCAAGGCTGAGTGCCCGGCGTCGGGAATGATCGTGAGCCGCGCCGCCGGCCAGTTCGCCGCCAGCTCGAAGGCGGTGCGGGCCGGGCAAATCATGTCGTAGCGGCCTTGCACGATCTCTCCCGGCAACTGCCCGATCCGTGCCATGCCGCCCAGCAAGCCCCCTGGCGGCAAAAACAGGTCGTGCGCGAAGTAATGCGCCTCGATCCGCGCCAGCCCCAGCGCCGTCCGGTCCTGCGCGAACGAGGTCACCGTATCCGGGCTGGGCAACAAGGTGCTGCAGGAGCCCTCGTAGACCGACCAGGCCCGGGCCGCGGACATGTGTACGGCGGGGTCGGGATCGGTCAGCCGGCGCAGGTAGGCGCCGAGCACGTCATGGCGCTCGTCCGGCGGCAGGTGCCCGGTGAAGGCGGCATGCGCGTCCGGAAATATTGCCGCCAAGCCGTGCAGGAACCAATCCACCTCGGCTGCGCGGCCAAGGAACACGCCGCGCAGCACCAGCCCACGCACCCGGTCCGGATGCGCCTGCGCATAAGCCAGGGCCAGCGTGCTGCCCCATGATCCGCCGAACAGCAGCCAGCGCTCGATCCCGAGATGCCGGCGCAGGGTCTCGATGTCCGCCACCAGATCCGGCGTGGTGTTCTGCGCCAAGCTGCCCAGCGGCCGGGAGCGGCCGGCGCCCCGCTGGTCGAAGATCACCACGCGCCAGAAGTGCGGATCGAAGAACCGCCGGTGCACCGCCCCCGCCCCCGCCCCCGGCCCCCCGTGCAGGAACAACACGGGCTGGCCGCGCGTGGCGCCCACCTGCTCCCAATACATCACGTGCCCACCGTGCAGCGGCATGTAGCCGGTCTCGAAGGGGCCGATCTCGGGAAACAGGTCGCCGCGTGGCATGCCGCCAGACTACACGGCGGCAGGCCATGGCGGAACCGGTCACGCGGGGTTAAAGCTGCGCGATGGACGCATATCGAGGATGGGTGGCGGCGGGCGCCGGCGTGGGACTGCTGGCCGTGGCCGCTGCGGCCGGGTCGGCCCATGGCGGGATCGACCCGGCGCGGCTGCGGACCGTGGCCGCCGCGGCGCAGATGCTTGGCTGGCACGGGCTCGCCCTGTTCGGGTGCGGCCTATGGGGCGCGCGCGGCGGCCGGCTGACGCACGTGGCCGGGTCGGCGTTCGTTTCAGGCCTGCTGCTGTTCTGCGGAGCGGTCTACCTTCCTTTGTTTGGCGGTCCCAGCCTGGGCATGGCGGCCCCGGTCGGCGGCGCCTTGCTCATGCTTGGCTGGGCGGTCCTGGGCATCTCCGCCCTCCGGCGTTGATCGGCAGCGCATATCTGGCCGCGGAGGGGCTGGAGCAGCCACTGCTGGAGGAACTGACCCGAAAGGGCGTGACGATCGACGCCTGGCACGGCCGGCTGGCGCTCTCGCCGGGCCGCCCGGTTCCAAGCGCCTGGGCGCTCGATGTCTGGACGGCGCCGGTCGAGCACGCGGTCGTCTCCGTCAAGGGAGCCGCGGACATCATGCGCGGCATCCAACGGAACTGGTCGGCCTACGCCGCTGGCCTGCACCGCCGCACGGCGCTGATCCAGGACCGCCTGCCCCCCGTTAAAGCCCGCCCGCTCGTGTTCCCGGAGCCGGCTCCGCAAGCCCATCTCGGCGCCTGGACGCTGCTGGCGCCCGACCGCCTCCTGGCCAGCCCGGTGAAGAGCAGCCCGTTCGCCAACGGCGAGTGCCGCTTCCAGGAAGACCACATCGGCCCCCCGAGCCGCGCCTACCTCAAACTCTGGGAGGCTCTGACCCGGCTTGGCGCCTGGCCGCAACCTGGCGAGACCTGCGTCGATCTCGGCGCCGCCCCAGGTGGCTGGACCTGGGTGCTGGCACAACTTGGCGCGACGGTCCTCGCGGTGGACAAGGCGCCGCTCGAACCTCGCGCGGCTGCCCTGCCCGGGGTCACGCAAAGGACGGAAAGCGCCTTCGCCATGCCGGTGCAGCAGGTCGATTGGCTGGTTTGCGATGTGGTCGCCTACCCCGCCAGGCTGCTGACCCTCCTGGAGCGCTGGATTGCGGCCGGCGCTCCCAAACGCATCGTCTGCACCGTGAAGTTCCAAGGGGCGACCGATGTTGCCGCCGCGGAGGCCTTCGCCGCCGTCCCGGGAGGCCGGCTGCTACACCTGTTCCACAATAAGCACGAGCTAACATTCTTCTGGGACAGGCAAAGCCCACATTAGCGTGAGCCGGCGGGTCACCCGTTCTCGATCCGGGGCACGGCCGTCTCCGTCTTTTGCCGGTCCGAGGTCGGATGCCCCTTGGCCTCGGTGTCCTCCATGCCTTCCGGGACGCCGTGCGGCGTCGTGCCGGTCGGATTGTGGTCGGGGCTGGTGCCCTGCGTGGGCGGATCGTCGGTCTGGATTTTCGGCTCGTTCATGGCGCTGTAAACCCCTGTTTCAGGCTTGGTTTGCCTCAGTCGAGCGCCCGCGCAACGGCGTCGCACACCCGCTCGGCGTCGGCTTGCGACAGGTCGGGATGAATCGGCAAGGCCAGGATGCGCCGGGCCAAGTCTTCCGATACCGGCAGCGCCGCCCCGTCATGATGGGCGGCGTAGGCGGGCTGGCGGTGCAGCGGCCGCGGGTAATAGATCGCGGTCCCGACACCGTCGGCCTTCAGGCTGGCCTGCACGGCGGTACGCTCCGCCTCGTCGCGCAGCAGCACGGCGTAGATCGCCCAGGCACTCGTGCTGTCCGGCACGCGCGCTGGGATCTCCAGCAGGTTGCCAAGCCGCCGGTCATACAGCCCAGCGATGCGCTCGCGGACCGCCAGTTCCTCCTCGAACACATCCAGCTTGGCCAGCAGCACCGCGGCTTGCAGCGTGTCCAACCGGCCGTTCATGCCGGTATGCAGCACCTCGTAGCGGGTCGCGCCCTCGCCGTGGCTGCGCAGGCTGCGGTACAGCGCGGCCCGCTCGTCGCTGTCGGTGAACAGTGCCCCGCCATCGCCGTAGGCGCCCAGCGGCTTGCTCGGAAAGAAGCTGGTTGCCGTCGCCTGCGCCTGGGTGCCGAGCTTGGCCCCGTGCAGCGCGGCGCCGAAGCTCTGCGCCAGGTCGTCGATCGTGAACAGCCCTTCCTGCGCCGCAACCCGGTTCAGCGCCGGCCAGTCGGCCGCCTGGCCGAACAGGTCGACCCCCACCAAGGCGCGGGGCCGCAGTTGCCCGGCGGCGCGGACCTCGGCCACACGCCGCGCCAGGTGCGCTGGGTCGATCTGGAACGTGCGAGGGTCCACGTCCACGAACACCGGCCTGGCGCCGAGCAGCAGCGGCACCTCCGCCGTCGCGGTATAGGTGAAAGCCGGCAGGAACACCGCGTCGCCGGCGCCGATCCCCTCGGCCATCATGGCGATCTGCAGCGCGTCGGTGCCCGAACTCACGCCCACGCAATGGCGGGCGCCGCAATAGGCCGCCAGCCGCGCCTCCAGCTCCGCCACCTCGGGGCCGAGCACGAACTGGCAATGCGCCAGCACCGCTTCCAGCCGCGGCCGTAGATGCGGGGCGATGCGGGCCTGCTGGGCCTTCAGATCCAGGAACGGCAGTGGAGCGGCCATCTCTATCCTCCCGGCGCCAGAACCCGGCCCGTCGCGCTGTCCTGTTCGAACTCCGGCACCATACGGCCGAGCTGCCCCAGCGCCGTCGCCCCCTGCCCGGCGCGGCACGCGGCCGCGATCTCGTCGATCGAGCGCCCGACGATGGCCGGGTCGGCGGTGCGGGGCGTGGCCATCAGCAGGCCGGCATAGCCCGTGGGGCGTGGCGGTTCCTTGCCGTGGAACAGCTCCTCATGCAGCTTCTCGCCGGGCCGCAGGCCGGTGTAGGCGATCCGGATGGCGCCTGGAGGCGGCGAATCCCCCTCGGCCACCCGCAGCCCCGCCAGGCGGACCATCTGCCGCGCCAGGTCCACGATCCGCACCGGCTTGCCCATGTCCAGCACGAAGATGCCGCCCTGTTCCCCGCCAACCGCGCCGACCACGCTTGCCTGCAGCACCAGGCCGACCGCCTCGCGCACCGTCATGAAATATCGCTGCATATCGGGGTGCGTGACCGTCAGCGGCCCGCCCCGCTCGAGCTGCCGGCGGAACAGCGGCACCACGGAACCCGTGCTGCCAAGCACGTTGCCGAACCGCACGGTCACGCAGCGCATGCCGCTTCCCCGCCGCGCCGCGACGTCCAGCCCCTGCACGTACATCTCCGCCAAGCGCTTGCTGGCGCCCATCACGCTGCTGGGGTTCACCGCCTTGTCGGTCGAGATGAACACCATCGTCCGCGCGCCCGACGCCCGCGCCGCATCGGCCACCACCCGCGTACCCACGGCATTGGTCAGCAGGCCCTCGAGCGGATTGGCCTCCACCATGGGCACATGCTTCAGCGCAGCCGCGTGGAACACCAGCTCGGGGCGGACATCCTCGCAAACGGCGCGGATGCGCGCCTCGTCCCGGATGTCCGCGATGCAGGTCTGCCTCGCCACGCCCGGATGCGTCTCGGCAAGTTCAAGATCGATCTGCCACAGCGCGTATTCGCCGTTGTCCAGCAGCACGAGGCTGGCTGGCCCCAAGGCCGCCACCTGCCGCGCCAGCTCCGCCCCGATCGTGCCTCCCGCGCCGGTCACCAGCACGCGGCGGCCCTGCACGAGGCGAGCCATGCCTTCCCGGTCCAAGGGCACTTGCGGGCGGTTCAGCAGTTCCTCGATCGCCACCGGCGCCAACTGCACGCTTTCGCCCGCCGGCGCCGATTGCAACCGGGTGGGCGGCGGCATGCGCCGCACCGGGATGCCCTCGGCATCCGCCTGGGCTATCAGTTCGGCCAGTTGCTCGCCGGACAGGCTGGGCTCCGTCACCACCACGGCCGAGGCCGGCCGGCCCTCCCCGCGCAGCCGGGCGAGCACCACCCCAGCCTGGTCCACCGAGCCCAGGATGGTGTGGCCATGCATCCGGCGCGCGACATTGCCGCCGCCCAGGCTCAGCAGCCCGAGCACGCGGAAGCTGGCCCGCCCGTCCCGGGTCGCGAGCGCGCGCAGGAACACGTCCGCATTCTCCCCGGCCCCGGCCAGCAGCACGGCCTGCGCCCGGCTGTCCGCGGCGCGCGACCAGCCCGGCCGCAGCCGGTAGATGACGCGCGGCGTGCCCAGCGCCACGATAAGGGTGAGCGCATGCACCACCGGAAAGGTGGGCGTCGGCAAGCTGAACCCGGCGGCGGACAGCAGCAGCGCGAACAGGATGGCGCTCGCCACCGAACTGCCGACGACGCCCAGCAGATCCTCGATGCCGGCAAAACGCCAGTACTGCTGCGGCATGCGGAACGGCAGCCCGGCCAGCAGCAGGGTGATCGCCCCGCCCGCCACGAACCACAGCGGACGCAGCAGCCCGCCGCTGGGGTCCGCGATATAGCGCGCCAGCGGCGTGGCCACCGCGGCAAGCGCGCCATCCATCAGGACGTTCAACACGATCCGGTTGACCGCACGGCCCAGGGGACGTTGCAGGGGGCGTTGCAGGAGCATCGTCTCCACCCTATAGCCCCGATCACACGGACTGACAGCCCTCGGTGACCTTCCTCTCGCTTTCCAAGCACCTGCTGTTCTGCGCAGCGCTCGCCGTGCTGTCGGCCGCCGTGGTGCGCGGCATGATCGCCCTGGCGGTCATGGACCAGCCGGACGCACGCAAGGCGCACCGCCGGCCCGTGCCCAAGGGCGGCGGCGTCGGCATCGTGACCGCCTTCCTGGTCGGGATCGGCGTCCTGTATGGGTTCGCGGAGTTCTCCCGGCTGGCCAGCGGCTACTTCGTGGGCGTCATCCTGGCCGCCACGGCGATCGCCGTCGTAGCCTTCCTCGACGATCTGTGGAGCTGGCCGTTCACGATCAAGCTCGCCGCCCAGATCGGCGCCGCCCTGTTCGCGGTGGCCAGCGGGCTCGTGATAGCGGACGTGAACCTGCCGCTGCTGGGGCCGGTGGCGCTCGGCTGGGTGGGGGTGCCGCTCACGCTTGGCTGGATTCTGTTCACCACCAACGCCATGAACTTCATCGATGGCCTGAACGGGCTGGCAGCGGGCGTCTCGGTGATCGCATGCGCCGTGCTGGCCGGCATCGCGGCCCAGGCCGGGGGCTGGTTCGCCTATTTCGCATCCATGCTGCTCGCGGCGGGGCTGCTGGGCTTCCTGCCGTTCAACTTTCCCCGCGCCCGCATCTTCATGGGCGACGTCGGCAGCCAGTTCTGCGGTTTCGTGCTCGCCGTGCTGGCGGTGGTCGCGGGCCGCTTCCAGGGGCTGGAGCTTTCGGTGCTACTGGTCCCCATGCTGCTGTCGGGCGTGCTGCTGGATGTGGCGTTCACCCTCCTGCGCCGGGCCGTCGGGGGCGACCGGCTGACCGAGGCGCACCGTAGCCATCTCTACCAGGTGGCGCACCGGGCGGGCATGCCGGCCGTTCGGATCACGCTCCTGCATTGGGGGTTCGCGCTCTGGGGGGGCGTGTGCTGCGCGGTGTTCCTCTCCGTATCCGGGCTCGCCAAACCCCTGGCGGTCCTGCTCGTGCTGCCGCCGCAACTCGTCTGGCTCGCCTACGTGGCCCGGCGCGCGCACCGGGCCGGCATCGGCCGGTGGTGACCGCCTAGAAGTCGAGGTCCGCGTAATGCGCCGGCGGCGTCACGCCAGGTACGCGGTCCAGCAACAGTGGCCGGAAGCTGGGGCGTGACTTCATGCGCGCATACCAGTCCCGTGCCGGATCGGAGATCGTCCAATCCATTTCGGCGGCGAAATCCAGCGCCGACAGGTGCCCGGCTGCCGCGAAGTCCGCCATCGACAGCTCGTCGCCGCCGAGCCACTTCCGGGTTTCGGCCAGCCAGCCAAGATACTCCACGTGATGGCGCAGGTTGGCATAACCGGCCCGGAGCGCGCCGGCGTCGGGCCCGCTGCGCCGGGTCAACGGCTTCATGTACTTCTCGCCCAGGATGTTGGCCGTCACCTCGCTGGCGAACTTGCCGTCGAACCAGGCGACGAGCCGGCGGACTTCCACCCGCTCGGCCAGCGTGTGTCCCATCAGCGGGATCTCGGGATAGGCTTCATCGAGGTACTCGCAGATCACCCCGGAATCCGGGATGGCGAGCCCGTTCTCCTCGACCAGCGTCGGCACCAGGTTGGCCGGGTTGAGCAGCAGGTATTCCGCGCGGCGATCCCACACCTTCTCCAACCGCAACTCGAACGGCAGCCGCTTTTCCGACAGCACGAGGCGAACCTTGCGGGAGAAGGGGGAGAGCGGCAGGTGATACAGGAGTCGCATGCGCGGAGGTATCGCACCCTCCGCCCCATGCGCCAACGTCAGGCGCGCAAAGCCTCCGCCTCCATGAGCGGAACTGGCAGGTATTTGACGTATTCCTTCGGAACCACCTGCCAGAAGTGCAGCAAGGTGCGCGGCCAGTCCAGCAGCAGCATCTCGGCATACCGGCTGCTCGTCTCCGCCGCATGCCGCTCCACGAGGCCACGCAGCACGCTTTCCCAGTGCGGATGGCCGACGCGCTGCCACAAGACCGTGTCCGGGTTGACCCTGCGCCCGAACAACCCCTCCGGGTCGAACACGAAGGCCTGCCCGCCGGTGAACCCGGCGCCGAAATTGTCGCCCACCGCGCCCAGCAGCACCACGGTCCCGCCCGTCATGTACTCGCAGCCGTTGCTGCCGCAGCCCTCAACCACGGCCACCGCTCCGCTGTTGCGCACGGCGAACCGCTCGCCCGCCTGCCCTGCCGCGAACAACTCGCCCGCCGTGGCGCCATACAGCACGGTGTTGCCGATGATGGTGTTCTGGTGGCTGACCAGGCTGGAACTCGGCGATTGCCGCACCACGATGGTCGCGCCCGACAGGCCCTTGCCCACATAGTCGTTGGCGTCCCCCAGCACCTCCAGCTTGACGCCCTGCACCGCGAATGCCCCCAGCGACTGCCCGGCCGAGCCGCGCAGCCGCACCGTCACATGGCCCGGCTGCAGCCCGGTCATCCCGAACGTCCGCGTGATCCGCGAGGACAGCTTGGTGCCGATCGCCCGGTGCGTGTTGCGGATGGTGTATTGCAGCTGCATCTTCTCGCCCCGCTCGAACAGCGGCGCAGCGTCGGCGATCATCTGCGCATCCAGCGTCTCCGGCACCTCATTGCGGCCCTCGAGCGTGCAATAGCGCGCATGCGGGCCCGGATCGGCCTGCGCCAGCAGGGGGTTCAGGTCGAGGTCGTCCAGCAGGTCGGAGCCGCGGCTCACCTGCTCCAGCATGTCGGTCCGGCCGATCACGTCGGTCAGCTTGCGGACGCCGAGCGAGGCCAGGATGCCGCGCACGTCTTCGGCGATGAAGCTGAAGAGGTTTATCACCTTCTCCGGGCTGCCCTCGAACTTGCGGCGGAGATCCTCGTCCTGCGTACACACCCCCACCGGGCAGGTGTTGCTGTGGCACTGGCGCACCATGATGCAGCCCATGGCCACCAGGCTCGCAGTGCCGATGCCGAACTCCTCGGCGCCCAGCATGGCGGCGATCACCACGTCCCGCCCCGTTTTGATGCCGCCATCGGTGCGCAGCTTCACCCGGTGGCGCAATCGGTTGAGCGTCAGCACCTGATGCGCCTCGGACAGCCCCATCTC
Organism: uncultured Acetobacteraceae bacterium; assembly: GCA_964235765.1. Taxonomy (GTDB): domain Bacteria; phylum Pseudomonadota; class Alphaproteobacteria; order Acetobacterales; family Acetobacteraceae; genus JAVVHH01. The sequence continues at coordinate 96,152 of CAXSDH010000001.1, read as the reverse complement.
CCAGGGCAGCCCGGCGAATTTCACGGAGGTCTGCGGGCTCGCCCCGGTGCCGCCGCTGTGGCCGCTGATCAGGATCGCGTCCGCCTTGGCCTTGGCCACGCCCGCGGCGATGGTGCCGATGCCGCTGCGGGCCACCAGCTTCACGCAGACGGAAGCGTCCGGGTTGATCTGCTTGAGGTCGTAGATCAGTTGCGCCAGGTCTTCGATCGAGTAGATGTCGTGATGCGGCGGTGGGCTGATCAGGGTCACGCCCGGCGTGGAATGCCGCAGCTTGGCGATAAGGCTGGTCACCTTGAAGCCGGGCAATTGCCCGCCTTCGCCGGGCTTGGCGCCCTGGGCCACCTTGATCTCGATCTCGCGGCAGGCGTTCAGATACTCCGCCGTCACACCGAAGCGGCCGGAAGCAATCTGCTTGATGGCTGAACTGGCATTGTCGCCGTTCGGGCGCGGCTTGGCTCGCGCCGGGTCCTCGCCGCCCTCGCCGCTGTCGCTGCGGGCGCCGATCCGGTTCATGGCGATGCTCAGCGTCTCGTGCGCCTCCGGGCTCAGCGCGCCGAGCGAAATGCCGGGCGCCAGCAGGCGCTTGCGAATCTCGGTGATGCTTTCCACGTCGTCCACCGGGATCGGCGCGACGCCCCGGTCGCGGAAGTCCAGCAGGTCGCGCAAGGCGACCGGCTTCTGCCGCCTGACCGCATCGGCATAACGCCGATAGGTCTCGAAGCTGTCGGTCGCCACCGCGCTCTGCAGGGTATGGATCAGCTTGCCCTCGAAGGCATGCACCTCGCCCCGCTGCCGCAGCTTGTACACGCCGCCCACCGGCAGAGTCGTCGCTTCGGCGTTCCATGCGGAGTCATGCAAACCCAGCACCTTGCGGGCGATACCTGAGAGGCCGATGCCGCTGATGCGGGACTGCATGCCAGGAAAGAACTCGCCGACCAGGGCGCGCGACAGCCCGATCGCCTCGAAGTTATAGCCGCCACGATAGCTGCTGATCACCGAGATGCCGATCTTGGACATCACCTTCAGCAGGCCCTTGTCCACGGCCTTCTTATAGTGCTGCACGGCCTCCTTGAGGCTGATTGAACCGAACAGCCCGCGCCGCTGCCGGTCGGCGATGCCTTCCTGCGCCAAGTAGGCGTTGATCGTCGTCGCGCCGACGCCGATCAGCACCGAGAAATAATGCGTGTCCATGCACTCCGCGCTGCGCACGTTCAGGCTGGTGAACGTCCGCAGCGACTGCCGCACCAAATGCGTGTGCACGGCCGCGGTGGCCAGGATCATCGGGATCGGCGCCCGCAGGCCGTCCTGCGCCTCGTCGCTCAGGATCACATGGGCGCAGCCGGCGCGCACGCCCTCCTCCGCCTCGCGACGGATGCGCTCGATGGCGGCCCGCAGCCCGGCCTCGCCCTCCGCTGCCGGAAAGGTGCAATCCACCCGGCAGGCGCCCTCGCCCATCGTCGCCGCCATCGCCGCGAACTCGGCCGTGGACAGCACGGGGCTATCCAACTGCAGCAGGTCGCACTGGGTGCTGTCCTCGTCGAGCACGTTGCCCAAATTGCCCAGGCGGGTCTTGAGCGTCATCACCCGCGTTTCCCGCAGGCTGTCGATCGGCGGATTGGTCACCTGCGCGAAAGCCTGCCGGAAATAGTGGTGCAGGCCGCGGTAGCGCTCGCTCAGCACGGCGACGGGCGTGTCGTCGCCCATGCTGCCGATGGCCTCGGTGCTGTCCTCCACCATCGGGTGCAGGATCATCTCGAGCTCTTCGAGCGTGGTGCCCACGGCCAACTGGCGCCGGCGCAACTCCTCCCCACCATACAGCACGGGCTCCGGCGCATCGGTCTTGATCACCTGGTCGATGCGGGTGATGCGCTCGGCCCATTCGCCGAACGGCTGGCGGGCCGCCAGCACGTCCTTCAGCTCCTCGTCGCCGAAGAACCGCTTGTCGTCCAGGTCGACGGCGATGGTCTGTCCCGGCCCGACCCGGCCCTTGGCGAGGATTTCGCTCTCCGGGAACTTCACCATACCCGCCTCGGAGCCCACCACCAGCAAGTCGTTGGCGGTGATGGTGTAGCGCAGCGGACGCAGGCCGTTGCGGTCGAGCCCGGCGATCACCCATCGCCCATCGGTGGCGGCGATGGCGGCTGGGCCATCCCACGGCTCCATGACCGCGTTGCAGTAGAGGAACATGTCCCGGTGCGCGTCCTTCATGGTCGCGTCCTGCCCGGTGCTGGCGGGGATCATCAGCGCCTTGGTCATCGGCGCGTCCCGCCCGGCGCGGACCAGCAGCTCGAACACCTGGTCGAGCGTCGCGGTGTCGGAGCCGCCGGCCTGGATCACCGGCTTCACGTCGTCGATATACTGGTCGAGGTCCCCGGCGGCGAGGCGGGTCTCGTGGCTTTTCATCCAGTTGACGTTGCCGCTGATCGTATTGATCTCGCCGTTATGGGCAAGCATGCGGAACGGCTGCGCCAGCTTCCATGTGGGGAAGGTGTTGGTCGAGTAGCGCTGGTGATAGATGGCGAAGCGGCTGACGAAGCGGGAATCGAGCAGGTCCGGGTAGAAATCGGTGAGGCTCTCGGCCAGGAACATGCCCTTGTAGATGATGCTGCGGCAGGAGAGCGAGCAGAGGTACAGCTCCGAGACCTGGGCGGCGATCGCCTGCTTCTCGATGCGGCGGCGGATCACGTACAGGTCGCGCTCGAAGCGCGCGGTCTCCGCACCCGCGCCGCGGATCATGATCTGTTCGATCTCCGGCCGGGTCGCGTTGGCCTTCTCGCCGATGCAGGCCACGTTGATCGGCACCTGGCGCCAGCCATAGATGCTGTAGCCGAGCGCCAGGATCTCCGTCTCCACGATCTGGCGGCAGCGTTCCTGGGCGCCGAGGTCGGTCTTGGGCAGGAACACCATGCCGACGGCGATGCGGTCCGTGGTGGGGGGATGGCCGCTGCGCTGGATGGCGTCGGCGAAGAAATCCTGCGGGATTTCGATATGCAGCCCGGCGCCATCGCCGGTCTTGCCGTCGGCATCCACGGCGCCGCGGTGCCACACGGCGCGCAGCGCATCGATGCCGGCCTGCACCACGTCCCGCCGCGCCAGCCCATCGAGGGCTGCAACCAGGCCGACGCCGCAGGCATCGTGCTCCTGGCTGGGATCATAGGTTCCGGCGAGCCGGGCGACGTTGTCGTTCCAGTCCTTGACGTAATCCATTGGCTTACTCCGCCGCCACGGCAAGCGCCGCCCGTTGCATGTAGTCGTGCATCCGCGCCGCCGCGTCCCGCCCGTCGCGGATCGCCCAGACGACCAGGCTGGCGCCGCGCACGATGTCGCCGGCCGCGAACACGCCGGGCAGGCTGGTCATGGCGCTGCGGTGGTCGGTCTTGATCGTGCCCCAGCGGCTGACCTCGAGGCCGGGCTGGTCCCACAAGCGCGGCAACTCTTCCGGGTCGAAACCCAGCGCCTTGATGACCAGGTCGGCATCGAGCGTCACCCGCGGATCCGCGGCCTCGACCGATTGCCGGCCGGAGGCGTCGGGCATGCCCAGCCGCATCCGCTGCACGCGAACCCCGGTCACCACCGCATCGCCCAGGAACGCTTCCGGGGCGGAGAGCCACACGAACTCGACCCCTTCCTCCTCGGCGTTCTTCACCTCGCGCATGGAGCCCGGCATGTTCACCTTGTCGCGCCGATACAGGCACTGCACGCTCGCCGCGCCCTGGCGCACCGCGGTGCGCACGCAATCCATCGCGGTATCACCGCCGCCGATCACCACCACGCGCTTGCCGCGGGCATCGAGCGCGCCGCTGTCGAAGTCGGGCACCGTGTCCCCGAGGCCCTGGCGGTTGCTGGCCGTCAGGTAGTCCATGGCCGGCACGATGCCGGCCAGCCCGGCGCCGGGCCCGCCGATGTCGCGCGCCTTGTACACTCCGGTCGCGATCAGCACGGCCTCGTGCCGCGCCCGCAACTCGGCGAAGTCGAGGTCCCGCCCCATTTCGACTCCCAGGTGAAAGCGAACGCCGCCCTCCTCGAGCAGCTTCCAACGGCGCAGCACGACCTCCTTCTCCAGCTTGAAGCCGGGGATGCCGTAGATCATCAGTCCGCCGACGCGGTCGTAGCGATCATAGACATGCACCTGGTACCCTAGGGTGCGCAGCCGCTCGGCCGCCGCCAGGCCGCCTGGCCCCGCGCCGATGATCCCCACCGATTCGAGCCGTTCCCGCCGCGGCCGGGGCGGCTGCACCCAGCCCTGCTCCCAAGCGTGGTCGGTGATAAAGCGTTCCACCGCGCCGATGGTGACGCTCTCGAAGCCCTTTTCGATGACGCAGTTGCCCTCGCAGAGCCGGTCTTGCGGGCAGATGCGGCCGCAGATCTCCGGAAAGGTGTTGGTGGCGCTGCTGACCTCGTAGGCCTCCTGCAACCGGTTTTCCGCGGTCAGCTTTAACCAGTCCGGGATATTGTTGGAAAGTGGGCAATGGATTTGGCAAAACGGCACGCCGCACTGGCTGCAACGGCTGCTTTGCGCGCCGGCTTCGGCCGGGTCGAAGTCGCGGTAGATCTCCGCGAAGTCCTCCCGGCGCATGGAACTGGCCCGCTTGGGCGGTTGCTGCTGCGCCAGCCGGACGAATTGCAGCATGCGATCAGCCATCGGCGCCTCCCACCGCGGGCCAGTCGCCCGCACGCCGGAAATAAGGCACGTCGGAGCTTCTGCAAACATAATTCATCGCATTTAGGGCCGGATCAACTCCAATCTTTCTGCATACCTTGCATGCTGGGGGGTTGCGCTCCCCCCGTCTCGTCAATAAGGTTCCGAACCGGCCCTAAGCCGGCACTTCCTCCCGCTTCCCGCCCCCTTGCCGATACCGGTCCAAATACTCAGGCACGATCAGTTCCAAAGGCGTGGGCACGAGGCCCAATTCCCCCAGGCCGGGTTGACCCGGCGAGGTCACGTTGTCTCGTTGCAGTAATAGGAGCTGGTCCCGCGTGAACGGCTTGCCTGGCGCCAATTCGCCCAACCGGGCCTGCAACCGCGCGAGCCCCATGGGGACCTCGATCAGATGCCGATGCCGCCGCGTCTCGTGCAGGATCCACGCGAGCAGCTCCCGGAACGTCCAGACCCTCGGGCCGCCCAACTCGTAGACCTTGCCCGGCGCGTCGCCCTGTTCCAGCGCCGCCAGCACCGCATCGGCCACGTCGCCCACATATACGGGTTGGAACCTGGTATCGCCGCAAATGACCGGCATGACCGGTAGCGACATCGCCATCGCCCCGAAGCGGTTGAAGAAGGCGTCCTCGGCCCCGAACACGACCGAGGGGCGCAGGAGCGTCGCTTGCGGGAACGCGGCCAGCACCGCGGCCTCGCCGGCCGCCTTGCTCCGCGCATAGAGGCTGGGGCTGCCCGCGTCGGCGCCGACCGCCGAGACCTGCACCAGGCGCCGCACGCCGGCGCTCGCTGCCGCCACGGCGATCGCGCCGGCGCCGTCGCCATGCACGCGCTGGAAGTCGCCCGCCCGCCGCTCGCTGAGGATGCCCACCAGGTTCACGACCAGGTCCGCGCCCTCCACCGCGCGCGTCACCGTCGCCATGTTGGAGAGCGAGACATAGAGCGGCGCCACCTGGCCCACCTGGCCGGTGACCATGAGGTCCTTGGCCCGTTCCGTATTCCGCCCGGCAACCCTGACCACGTGGCCCGCCGCCACCAGGCGCTTGACCACATAGCGGCCCAAAAAGCCGCTGCCGCCGAACACTGTCGCCACGCTGCGCGTCGCCATACCATCACCTTCGCAAGGACGATCCACTGATATGGCCCGCAGCCCCCGCCCTCAAGCCTTGACGGCGTCGCGAGCGGGCGTTACGTCACCGCCCCACCGCACGGAATGCCCAGGTGGCGGAATTGGTAGACGCGCAGGTTTCAGGTACCTGTGGCCGCAAGGTCGTGAAAGTTCGAGTCTTTTCCTGGGCACCACCTCCGTGATCGGCGAACCGTGACGACGCAGTTTCAGCACAACGGTACCATCCATCTGCACCGGCACGACTTGCCGGAAGGCCTCGAGCTGGGGCCAGTGATCGCCGTCGATACCGAGACCATGGGCCTGAACCCGCATCGGGACCGGCTCTGCCTGGTGCAGGTGTCGTCCGGCGACGGCGTCGCACACCTCGTGCAGCTCATCCCTCCCAGCCTCGGCGGCCGCGGCTACGACGCGCCGAACCTTGCCCGGCTCATGGCCGACCCGGCCGTCGTCAAGCTCATGCACTTCGCCCGCTTCGACGTCGCCGTGCTGCAGCAGGCGCTCGGCATCACCGTAGCCCCGGTGAAATGCACCAAGATCGCCGCCAAGCTGGTGCGGACCTTCACCGACCGTCACGGCCTCAAGGACCTCTGCCGCGAACTGGTGGGCGTCGAGGTGTCCAAGCAGCAGCAGACCTCCGACTGGGGCTCCCCCGAGCTGAGCCCGGAGCAGTTGGCCTACGCCGCCTCCGACGTGCTCTATCTGCATGCGCTCTGGGCCCGGCTGGAGGCCTTGCTGATCCGCGAAGGCCGGCTCGCGCTGGCCGAGGACTGCTTCGCCTTCCTGCCGGCCCGCTGCCGCCTGGACCTGCTCGGCTACGAAACGCCGGACATCTTCGCGCACTGACCACTGGTTCCCGTATCAACCGCAACCGGGCGTTTGTTGACCCGGCCGGCCGGGCTGCCCATACAAGGACGGGATGATCGCAGCGCTCGCCCTCGAACGGACGTCCGACGTGGGCGTCGCACAGGCTGTCCTGGCCGCGGAAGCCGCCGGGCTGCGGGCTCTGTCGGCCGCGCTGGACGGCAACTTCACCCAGGCGGTGGACCGGCTGGCTGCCTGCACGGGCCGGGTCGTGGTGTCCGGCATGGGCAAGTCCGGCCATATCGGGCGCAAGATCGCCGCCACCTTCGCGTCCACCGGCACGCCCTCCCTGTTCGTCCATCCGGCGGAGGCGTCGCATGGCGACCTTGGCATGATCCTGGCCGGCGACGTCGTGCTGGCGCTCTCCAACAGCGGCGAGACGGCGGAGCTGGCCGACCTCGTGGGCCACGCCCGCCGGTTCGGCCTGCCGCTGGTCGCCATCACCGGGCGCCCCGCCTCCACCTTGGCCCGCGCCGCCGACGTCGTGCTGGCCCTGCCGCCCGCGCCGGAGGCCTGCGCCGCCACCTCGGCGCCAACCACCAGCACCACGATGCAACTGGGGCTCGGGGACGCGCTGGCCGTCGCCTTGCTGACCCGGCGCGGCTTCACCGCGACCGACTTCTCCACCTTCCATCCCGGCGGCAAGCTGGGCGCGCAGCTGCGGCGCGTGTCGGACCTCATGCACCGGGGCGAGGCGGTGCCGCTCGCCCCGCTCGACCTGACGATGGACCGTGCCTTGCTGCTGATGACCGGCAAGGGCTTCGGTTGCCTGGGCGCGCTGCACGCGGACGGGCGGCTGGCGGGCGTGCTGACGGATGGCGACTTGCGCCGGGCCATGGGGCCCGACCTCCTGCACCGTAGAGTGCAGGACGTGATGAACCCGGCCCCCCGCACCATCGCCGCCCACGCCCTCGCCGCCGACGCGCTACGGGCGATGAACCTCGGCTCGCGCCCGGTCACCAGTTTGTTCGTGCTCGACGCGGACGGCCGCCCGGTCGGCATCCTGCATGTGCACGACCTGCTCCGCGCCGGTGTGGCATGAGCTTGGCTCCTGTTTCCCAGGCTCCTGTTTCCCAGGCTCCTGTTTCCCAGGCTCCGGCCTCCCGGGCGCCGCCACGCGGCCCGCGCACCGCCGAACGGTTGCTTGCCACCGGCCCGAGCCGGGTCCGCCGCGCGCCGACCGCCCGCAACATCGCGGCTCGCCGCTTCACCGTCACGCTCACCAAGCTTGCGCTGCCGCTGCTGGCGGTCGCGTTGCTGGGCTCGATCGCCATCTGGCCCGAGCTCGCCCGGGTCAAGGAGCAGGGCCGCGTCGCGTTTCGCCGCGCCTTCTCCGTCGAGCCCGACACCGGCCGGATGCGCGACCCGCATTACCGCGGCGTGGACGAGCGCGGGCGGCCCTATACGCTGACGGCGGATTGGGCCAACCAGGACGGGCCGTCGCGCATCGAACTTACGGTGCCCAAAGGCGATCTCGTGACGGAGAGCGGGAGTTGGGTGATGGTCCAGGCGCTGGAAGGCGTCTACATCCAGCACGAAGGCCAGCTCGACCTGTCCAAGGACGTCGTCCTGTACCGCGACGACGGCACCGTGATGCGCACCCAGACGGCCGCGGTCGACATGAAGCAGGGCGCGGCGGCCAGCAGCGACCAGACGCATGCCGAAGGCCCATTCGGCGTGTTGGACGCGCAGGGCTTCACCTTGATCGACAAGGGCGCCGCCGTGCAATTCCAAGGGCCGGCACGGCTGATCATCAACGGCGGCGGCAAGTAGTGCGCCGGGCGCTCCTCGCGGCCTTGTGGCTCGCGCTCCCGACGCCTCTCGCGACGCCTGCGGTGGCGCAGGGCCTCGACCTGTCGAAGGGTGGCCCGGTCGAGGTGACCGCCAGCGATGGCATGGAGTGGCGGCAGAACGAGCAGATGATCATCGCCCGCGGCAACGCACGGGCCGTGCGCGGGGACGTGACGGTGACGGCCGACCGCCTGATCGCCCGCTATCGCCGCAAGGCCGGGGCCCCCGCCGCGGTGGCGCCAGCGGCCACGCCGCCCGCAACGCCACCAGGCGCTGCCGATACCGGCAGCAACGAAATCTACCGCCTCGAGGCGGAGGGCAACGTCAAGATATTCACCGCGACCGACCTGGCCGTCGCCGACCGCGCCACCTACGACATCGATCAGGCCGTGCTGCTGCTGACCGGCGGCGCGCTGACGCTGACCACGCCGCAGCAGGTCCTGACCGCGCGGGACACGATGGAATACTGGTCGCAGAAGCACATGGCAGTCGGCCGCGGCCTGGCCACGGTGACCACGACCGATGGTAGGCGGCTCTCGGGCGACGTGCTGGTGGGCTACACCGAAGCCCCCCCCGGAGCCCCCGCCCCCGGAGCCGCCCCCGCCGGAGCCGCCCCGCCCAAGGCGCCGCCGCCGAAAGCCGCGGCCCCGCCCGGCGGCGGCCTGGCTGGCGGGTCCGGCAAGCTGCAGCGCGTCGAGGGGTTCGGCAACGTCGAGGTCAGGACCGCCACCGAGACCATCCGCGGCGCGCGAGCAGTCTATGTGGCCGATAGCGGGATCGCCCGCATCGCCGGCAATGTCCGCATCACCCGCGGGCAGAACCAGCTCAACGGCGACGAGGCCTTGGTGAACATGCGCACGGGCATCTCCACCATGGTGCGCAACCCCGGCGGGCGCGTGCAGGGCCTGGTGGCGCCGAGCGACGCCGGGCTGAATACGCCCGGCACCCCCTCGGCCGCGCGCAAGAAGTGAGCCGCCCGCAAGACATCGGCGGACCGCTTCGGGCACCCCCGGGCGATCCTGGCGGCAACGGCCTGAGCGCCACGGCCGTCGGCAAAACGTATAAGAAGCGCTCCGTGGTGCAGAACGTGACCATCAACGTGCGGCGCGGCGAGGCCGTCGGCCTGCTGGGCCCAAACGGCGCCGGCAAAACCACCACGTTCTACATGATCGTGGGCCTGGTCCGCCCCGACGCGGGCACCATTAGCCTGGATGGCCACGACATCACCGGACTGCCGATGTATCGCCGCGCCCGGCTCGGCATCGGCTATCTCCCGCAGGAGGCCAGCGTGTTCCGGGGCCTCAACGTGGAACGCAACATCATGGCGACCCTCGAAGTCATCGAGCCCGATCCGGACCGGCGCGACCTGATGCTCGACGAGTTGCTGGCCGAGTTCGGCATCGGCCATCTGCGCCGCACGCCGGCATTGGCCCTGTCGGGGGGGGAGCGCCGCCGGGTCGAGATCGCCCGAGCGCTCGCCACGCAGCCCAACTACATCCTGCTCGACGAGCCGCTGGCGGGCATCGACCCGATCGCCGTAGGTGAAATCCGCGACCTGGTGGCGCACTTGAAGGACCGCGGCATCGGCGTGCTGATCACCGATCACAACGTGCGCGAGACGCTGGAAATCATCGACCGTGCCTATATCATGCACGATGGCCAGGTGCTGATGGAAGGCGCTCCCCACGAGGTGGTCGCCCACGAGGACGTGCGCCGCGTCTATCTTGGTGAAAGGTTTAGCCTGTAGTCTGCCCCCATGGCGATGGGTCCACGGCTAGAGTTCCGGCAGACGCAATCCTTGGTGATGACGCCGCAACTGCGTCAGGCCATCAAACTGCTGCAATTCACCAATCTCGAGGCCGCCGCCTTCGTCGAGGAGGAGCTGGAGCGCAACCCCTTGCTCGAAAGGGACGAGCGGGCGGATGTGATCCCCGAATTGCCGGCGCCGGACCAGCGCTCGGAAGGCCTGTCCGAACTCGACGCGGTGGCCCTGTTGCGCCGCGAGAAGCTGCCGGACGCCGTAGAGGCCGATCATTCCAACAGCTTCGACGCGGGCGGCGCCGCCGATGGCTTTCAGGGAACGGCCTCCCGCGGCGGGCGGGACGACATGGACGATCGCGGCATCGACGACCTGGTCGCCGCACCCCGCAACCTGCGCACCCACTTGGGCGAGCAGATGCGCCTCACCTTCAGCGACCACGGCGACCGCCTGATCGGCGCACACCTGATCGCCTTGATGGACCCGGCCGGGCGCGTGGCGACCAGCAACCAGGAGTTGGCTGCGGCGCTCGTGGTGGAGGAGGCCCGGGTGGACCAGGTCCGCGCCCGCATGATGCGCTTCGACCCGCCGGGCCTGTTCGCCCCCGACCTTCGCGCGTGCCTCGCCGCCCAGCTCGCCGACCGCAACCGGCTCGATCCCGCGATGGAAGCCTTGCTGGACAACCTCGAGCTGCTCGCCCGGCGCGACCTGCGCGCCCTCATGCAATTGTGCGGCGTGGACGCCGAGGACCTGGCGGAGATGATCGCCGAGGTGCGGCAGCTCGACCCCAAGCCGGGCGCCGGGTTCGATGCGGGCCCGTTGTACCAGGTCATTCCCGACGTGCTGATGCGGGCGTTGCCGAATGGCGAATGGCTGCTGGAGCTGAACCCGGAGACGATGCCGCGCGTGCTGGTCAACGAAGCCTATCACGCCCGCGTGAGCGCCCGTGCCGGTCGAGAGGAGCGGAGCTTCCTCGGCGAAAACCTCTCCAGCGCGAATTGGCTGGTCAAGTCCTTGCAGCAGCGTGCCAACACGATCTTGAAGGTGGCGGCCGAAGTGGTGCGCCAGCAGAGCGGCTTCTTCAGCGGCGGCGTCGGGCATCTCCGGCCGTTGATCCTGCGCGACGTGGCGGGGGCGGTGGAGATGCACGAGAGTACCGTGAGCCGGGTGACGGCCAACAAATACATCGCCACGCCCCGGGGCGTGTTCGAACTGAAGTACTTCTTCACCACCGCCATCAACGCGGTGCATGGCGGCGAAAGCCACAGCGCGGAGGCGGTCCGCCACCGCATCCGCGCCTTGGTCGGCGCCGAAGACCCAGTGGAGGTGCTGTCCGACGACGCTATTGTGTCAGCCCTGCGCAGGGAAGGCGTGGACATTGCCCGCAGGACCGTGGCCAAATACCGCGAAGCGCTGCGCATCCCCAGCTCGGTGCAGCGCAAACGGGAGAAGGCAATGCCGGCCTAAACAGCGGGCCCGGCATCGGCGAATGAGCCAAATTGAACAATGGTCGTGGGGATAAGCGCATGCACATCACGGTGTCGGGCAAGCAGGTTGAACTCTCGGACGCGTTGCGCGTGCGGGTGGCCGAGCAGTTGGATCTGATCACCGGCAAGTATTTCGATGGCGCGCAGGAAGCTAACGTCACCTTCAGCCGCGCCCGCAGTTTTTTTACGTGCGACATCAACGTCCATGCCGGCCGCGGCCTCACCCTTCGCGGCGAAGGCGAGGCAGGCGATGCGCATAGCGCCTTCGACGATGCGGCCGAGCACATCGCCAAGCGGCTGCGCCGCTATCGCCGCCGGGTCAACGAGCATGCGCGCGACCTGGCGAACCGCGCCCGCCCGGAGGCTGCTCGCCAATACGTGTTGCGCCACGAGGAAGAGGCGGGGCCGGCGAACGGCGAGCAGCGGAGCGAAACGCCGGCCTTTGCGACCGTCATCGCCGAGAGCCCGGCGGAGATCAACGTCCTGTCGGTAGGTGAAGCCGTGATGCGGATGGACCTCGCCGACCAGCAACTGCTGATGTTCCGCAACAGCGCGACGTCGGAGTTGAACGTGGTGTACCGGCGGCTGGACGGCAATATCGGCTGGATCGATCCAACCGCCTCGAAGTAGGCTGCGTGCCGAGCCGTTCAGTGCACCAGGACCGGACGCATCTCATGCTGGACGATCGCAGCGACCGCTAGTTCGCAATCCGCTGCCATGGCCATCGGCGACCCATCGGCGGCGTAGATCGCAAACGCCGGGGCGCCGTTCGTCCATACCGGCTTGACGTAGGCCATGTCGGCCATGCCGAGCTGCATGAGCTGCGCCGGGGAAAGGTTGCGGATATCCACATCGTCACCTGTGACCGGCTTGGACTCCAAGTCGATCGGGCTCGAGCCACTCATCCGCATGATTTGGTCTCCTCGGCAAAGCCATGGTCTAGCAATGCAACGCCACGGCGGACCGCATAGTTGACTGCGATTATGATACGTCTGAACCGCCTGCCTGGATGCAGGCGCCGCGCTATTCGCGCTCGGAGGTGCCGTCGACGACTTGCGACGCGGGCGCCGGGCCGGGCTTGCTGATATCGGGCTTGCCGATCTGGATCGTCTTGACCCGGATCTCAGGCTGGGGCTTCGCAAGGTCGATGTGCAGCAGGCCGTTGTCGAGCCAGGCGCCCTTGACCTCGATCCCCTCCGCCAGCACGAAAGCCCGCTGGAATTGCCGCGCGGCGATGCCCCGGTGCAGGTAGACACGGCCGGGCGGCTCGTCGGACTGCCGGCCGCGGATCACCAACTGGTTGTCCTCCTGCGTAATCTGCAGGTCGGCCATGGTGAACCCCGCAACGGCCAAGGTGATGCGCAGCCCGCTCGGGCCGGTCTGTTCGATATTGTACGGCGGATAGCCATCGGACGATGTCTTGGCCGCACGCTCGAGCACCTGCTCCAGGTGGTCGAAACCCAAGAACATGGGAGACGTGAACATTCGGGTGGTCATAGGCCCCCTCCTCAGAGCGAAGCTGCGGCCGAGACCCGCAACGGCATCCCGGCATGCCCGATGTTGGCAGGACGGGCCACGGTTGCAAGTCCGCCGATTGAACGCGGCGCGGCGCCCCGCTACATCGGCCGGGATGAACGACGACGCCCCTGCCCCACTACCCATCTTGCGGCCGCCCAGCCCGATCCTGCGGGCCAAGACCCGCCTGGCCGGCCCGGCCGACGCGGACGCGGTGCGTGCGCTGCTCCCGCAATTGCTGGCGACCATGTATGCCGCGCCTGGCATCGGCCTCGCAGCGCCGCAGGTCGGCGTTGGCCTGCGCGTCGCTGTGGTGGACTTGATGCCGGATGAGAAGCCGGCGCCGATATACCTCATCAACCCGGAGATCGTGGGCGTCAGCGAGGAGTGGGCGACGCGCGAGGAGGGCTGCCTTTCCTTGCCGGGCCAATATGCGGACGTCTCGCGCCCGGCGCGGGTGAAGGTGCGATACCGCAACCAGCACGGCGCCGCGCAGGAAATCGAGGCGGAGGGGCTCCTGGCAGCATGCTTGCAGCACGAGGTCGATCACCTGGACGGCGTGCTGTTCGTGGACCACCTCTCGGCGCTGAAGCGCAACATGATCTTGCGGCGGCTGGCCAAAGACCTGAAGCAGAAAGCCCAGGCGTGAGGCTTGCCTTCATGGGCAGCCCGGCCTTCGCGGTGCCCAGCCTGCTTGCGCTGCACGCCGCGCACAGCGTCGTCGCCGTGTATTGCCAGCCGCCCCGGCCGGCCGGCCGGGGGCAGGCACTAACGCCATGCCCCGTCCATGCCGCCGCGATCGGACTAGGGCTGCCGGTCCATACCCCGGCCCGGCTGCGCGCCGACCTGCCGGCCCAAGCGGCCTTCGCAGCGCTCGACCTGGATGCCGCCGTCGTTGCCGCCTATGGGCTCATCCTTCCGCAGGCGATGCTGGACGCCCCGCGGCGCGGCTGCCTGAACGTTCACGCCAGCCTGCTGCCCCGGTGGCGCGGCGCCGCGCCGATCCAGGCGGCGGTGCTGGCCGGAGACGCCGAGACCGGCGTCACGATCATGCAGATGGATGCGGGGCTGGACACCGGGGCGATGCTATTGCGCCAGGCCGTGCCCATCCAGCCGGAAACGACCGCGGCCGAACTGCACGACACGCTTGCCGAGTTGGGCGCCCACCTGGCGCTCCGGGCCCTCACCGAGCCGCTGCTGGCTACGCCGCAACCCGCTGAAGGCGTCACCTTCGCCCCGAAGCTCACGCGGCTTGATGGCCGGCTCGACTGGACTGGAACCGCCATGCGGCTGGACCGTCAGGTGCGCGGGCTGCTGCCCTGGCCCGGCGCCTGGACGACCTTGCGCGGCGAGACCCTGAAGGTGCTGCGCGCCCGCCCGGAACCCGGCAACGGTCCGCCCGGCGCCACGCTGGACGGCACGCTGCTGATCGCCTGCGGCGAAGGTGCGCTGCGGCTGCTCCGCGTGCAGCGCCCCGGCCGCGCCGCCATGGAGGCCGACGCCCTGCTGCATGGCGCGCCGGTCCCGACCGGCACGGCGCTGGAGTGACGCGCTGGGCGCTGCTGCTGGAATACGACGGCACTGGATACGTGGGCTGGCAGCGCCAGGGCAGCGGAGTGTCGTTGCAATCCGTTCTGGAAGCGGCGGCCTCCCGCCTCAACGGCGGCCTCGCGGCGCCGAGCGTGGTCGCGGGGCGCACCGATGCGGGCGTGCACGCCCTGGGGCAAGTGGCCTTGCTCGAGTTGCCGGATGGGTTCTCGCCAGACAAGGTCAGGGACGCGCTGAACTTCCACCTGCGGCCGCACCCTTTGGTGGTTCTGCGCGCCGCGCCCGCCCCGGCCCGATGGAGCCCGCGCTTCCAGGCGATCGGCCGCAGCTACGCCTATCGTATCCTCAATCGCCGCGCCCGCCCGGCGCTGGATCGGCACGCCTGGCACGTCGATCGCCGGCTCGACGTCGCCGCCATGGCCGAAGCCGCCCTGCACCTTGTCGGGCACCACGACTTCACCTCGTTCCGCGCCACCTCCTGCCAGGCACGGTCCCCGTGGCGCACCCTGGACCGCCTGGACGTGGCTCGGCAGGGCGACGCGATCCTGATCACCGCCGAAGCCCGCAGCTTCCTGCATCACCAGGTCCGCAATATCGTCGGCACCTTGAAGCTGGTCGGCGACGGGCGCTGGCCGGCCACCCAAGTGGGGGCCGCGCTGGAGGCGCGCGACCGCAGGGCGGCCGGGCCGACGGCGCCCCCGGACGGCCTGACCCTGGTCCGCGTCGTGTATCCCGAGGACCCCTTCAGCCCGAAGCCAGCAGCCTAGGCCCGAACACCAGAACCAGGGTTCCGGCATTCACCAGAGCCACCAGGCCGGCGGCACGCAACCCGGACAGCGCAAGCCCATGCCGCGCAAGAAACCAGTGGAGCCACAGGCTGTAGCCGGCCAAACCCAGGAAAAACGTCTGCATCGCCGCCTCGGCGGACATGCCGGCCCGCATGGCGCTGCCAAGCACGGTCATCAGCACCGTCGCGACCACCGGAATCGCCCAGTAACACCAGTTGTACGCCGTCGCGTAATGCAGCCATTGCGGCTCACGGCCCCAGCGCACGGCCAGCGCATGGGACAGCACGGCCGGCGCGAGCTGGGCGATCAGCGTGACGGTGAGCAGGCCGAAGGCCGCCACGAACCCTTCACGATACAGCAGGATCAGTGCCCCCACGATCGGAAAAGCGACGAGCGGCGCCAGGCTGGTCATGAACGACTGCATGCTGCCGCCAAATCGCGCCAGCCCGTCGGCCTTGCCCCGCGCGACCCGGAACAGGCCGATCAGCAGGTCGAACCTGGACATCAAGCGAACGCCTCCAGCACGGCGCGGTAGATGTGCGCCAGGCTACGTAGTTCCACGACCGGAACGGCCTCGTCGGCCTGGTGCATGGTGGCGCCGACCAGGCCGAACTCCGCCACCGGGCAATACCGCGCGATGAAGCGCGCGTCGGAGGTGCCGCCGCCGGTGTCGAGCCTGGGCTCCACGCCGGCGGCGGCGGCGATTGCCGCGCGGAGCCGGTCGACGAGCGGGCCGGGCTGGGTCAGGAACGACTCGCCGCTGATCGACACCTCGAGGTCGAAGCGCGGACAGTGCTGCCCGATGGCCGCGCGTAGCCACGCGTGCAGGTCGGCCCCCGTATGCAGGTCGTTGAACCGGATGTTGAGCCGGGCGCTGGCCATGGCCGGGATGACGTTCGTGGCCGGGTTGCCGACATCCACGCTGGTGACCTGCAGGCTCGTGGGCTCGAACCACCGGCTGCCCGCATCGAGCGGCGCCGCCGTCAGCGCATCGAGCGCCCGCAGCAGCCGGTGCACCGGGTTGTCTGCCCGGCCGGGATAGGCGCTGTGGCCCTGGGTGCCATGAACCTGTATGGCCGCGTTGAGGCTTCCCCGGCGGCCGATCTTGATCACCTCCCCGAGCGCGGACGGGTTCGTGGGCTCGCCGACCAGGCAGAGGTCCGGGACATGGCCGTTTGCCGCCATCCACTCCAGCACCCGGACCGTGCCGTCGGCGGCCGGCCCCTCCTCGTCGCCGGTGATCAGCAAGCTGATCGACCCGCGCGGGCCATCCGCCAAGTAGTCGGTCGCCGCAGCGACGAAGGCGGCGATGGCGCCTTTCATGTCGCAGGCGCCGCGGCCCAGCAGCAGACCGTTCCGCACCTCGCCGCCGAACGGGTCGGCGGTCCAGGCGCCATCGCCGGGCGGCACCACGTCGGTGTGCCCGGCGAAGCACAGGTGCGGCCCGGCCTCGCCCATCCGCGCGAACAGGTTCGGGGTGGTGCCGAAGGGCAGGTGATGCACCGCAAAGCCCAGCTCGGCGAGCGCCGCCGCCAATACCGCCTGGGCGCCGCCATCGTCCGGGGTCACGGAGCGGCAGCGGATCAGCGCCTGCGCAAGCGGCAGCGGATCGGCCGCCATGCTAATCGCGGAGCAAGTCGTTGATCGACGTTTTCGACCGCGTCTGCGCGTCCACGCGCTTGACGATGACGGCGCAGGACAAGGCCGGGCCCGGCGACCCATCCGGCAGGTTGCGGCCCGGCAGCGTGCCAGGAACCACCACCGAATAGGCGGGCACCCGGCCCATGAACACCTCGCCGGTGTCCCGGTCGACGATTTTGGTGGACGCGCTGAGGAACACGCCCATGGACAGCACCGAGCCCCGCTCGACGATCACGCCCTCCACAACCTCGGACCGCGCGCCGATGAAGCAGTCGTCCTCGATGATGGTCGGACTGGCCTGCAACGGTTCCAGCACGCCGCCGAGGCCGACGCCGCCGCTCAGGTGGCAATTGCGGCCGACCTGCGCGCAGCTGCCCACCGTGGCCCAGGTATCGATCATCGTGCCGGACCCGACGTAGGCGCCGACATTGACGAAACTGGGCATCAGGATCACGCCCGGCGCCACGTAAGCGCTGCGCCGCACCACGCTGCCAGGCACCGCCCGGAACCCAGCGGCGGCAAACTGGTTTGCCCCCCAGCCCTCGGTCTTCAACGGAACCTTGTCATAGGCCGGCGCGCCGCCTCCCGGAATCGGCGCCGAGTCGTATAGACGAAACGACAACAAAACCGCCTTCTTGAGCCATTCGTGGATGACCCAGCCAGCATCGGTCGGTTCGGCTACCCGCATCGAGCCACGGTCCAGCGCATCGAGCGCCGCATCCACCACGCCGCGCGCTTCGCCCGGGCTCGAAGCCGACAGGGACTGGCGTTCCTCCCACAGCTGTTCGATCGGGCTACGCAGCGGATGTTCATGCATAAGGGGGGCGGTTCCGGGCCGGGCGATGCGCGGACCATGCGCAGGCGGACCCAGGCTGTCAACGCAAGCTCGCGCCTTGGTAACCAGTCGTTCATCCGCCCGTGTCATCCTTCTGAACCACAGGAGTCGGGCAGATGCGCGATACGGCTGATCCAACGCAGGCCATCCCAGACCGATTGCACGAGGCATTGCTGGAGAGTCGGCAGCGCTGGCGAGAGTTCGGCACGATCGCCACGGATTTCGTGTTCGAGATCGGGCTCGACGGCTGCCTGACGTTCGTCTCGCCCGAGGTCGTGCTCGGCTGGCCGGCAGCCGACCTGCTCGGCACCGCCGTTGCCAATCTGCTCGCCGAACGGGACGCCGGGGTGCCCGACCCATTTCGCTTCGTGACCGGCATCCGCCGGCGCCGCACCTGGGTCCGCCGCGCGGATGGAGAACAGGTGTGCCTTTCGATCTCGCTGGCGCCATTGCTCAACGGCGCCGGTAGCTGCATCGGCGCACGCGGCATTGGTATCGACGTCACCGCTCGCGAACAGGAGGAGATGAAGGCGGCCGCCGCCCTGCGCCGGGCCGAGGTATTGGACCATATATTGGGCCAGATGCGCCAGGAGGTGCTGGCGCCGCGCATGATGGTTGCCGCACTCGAAGCGCTTCTCCGCGCACTCGGCGGGCGCGGCGCTGCGGTGCTCGATCTGGCGCACACCGCCGAAACCGCGTCCGTGCTGCACCAGGCCGGGCAAGCGGTGGAGCCCGTCTTGCCGGAGGTGCTGGTCGCCATGCGGGAGCAGTCCGGGCCATCGAAGGCTTGCCGCCTCGCGGGCGGCCTGCAGTTGCTGACGTGCCAGCTATCGACGCGCTTCGGACATCAGGCGGCGCTGGCCATTTGGCGCGAGGCCGCCGGCCGATCGTGGGAAGCCGATGACGTGCTGCTCCTGACCTCCGCCACGGGTGTGGTGCGGATCGTGCTGGAACACGAGGCGATCCAGCGGGAGCTGGCACGCCAGGCCCGGACCGATCCGCTGACCGGGCTGCTGAACCGGCGCGCGTTCCTCGATGAAACCAGTCGGCGGATCGACCGGCTGGACCGGGAAGGCCTGCCCGGCACGCTGATTTTCATCGATCTCGACCGGCTGAAGCCGCTCAACGACCGCCTCGGTCACGAGGCCGGCGATGCCGCCCTGATCCAGACCGGCAGCCTGCTTCGCAACAGCGTCCGCCCATCCGATCTGGTGGCTCGGCTCGGCGGAGACGAGTTCGCGCTCTGGCTGGACGGCTCGGACGAGCTGACTGCGGCGGAGCGGGCCGAAGGTCTGCGCCTGAACTTTCCGCAAGAAATGGCCCACTTCTCCGAAGGCGAAGAGCTCGGCATGACGATGTCGATCGGCATCGCGTGCCGGCAACCGACCAGCCACGAAGAGCTGGACCACTTGATACAGCGTGCGGACCGGGCGATGTACGAGGTGAAACGGAACGGCCGCGGCCACTGGCGAGTGTCCCATCCGGAGAGCGTGGCATGATGGCGCCCGGCCAAGCCGCGTCCGCCGTAACCGCGATCACCTTCGCGGACGAAGCCACCCGCGTAAGGCTGGCTGCCAGCGCCACGACCTCGCCCGCAATGTTGAGCCAGCTTGCGGAAGACCCGGCCGCTGTGGTCCGCGCGGCGGTCGCCATGAATGCCGCTTGCGGCACCGAAGCCGACCGCATCCTGACCGCGGACGACGACGAACGGGTTCGCGCCTTGCTCGCGAGCAGAGTTGCCCACCTGCTGCCCGGCTTGTCGCAGGCCGAACGGTCGCGCGCCGCCGCGCATGTCCGCGCAATCCTCGCAACATTGGTGGAAGATGAAGCGGTCCGGGTCCGGGCCGCTATTTCCGAAGCCATCAAGGAAATGCCAGGCGCGCCGCGCGAGCTCATTTTGCGGCTCGCCCACGATCAGGCCCTCCCTGTCAGCGACCCGGTCATCCGTCTCTCGCCTCTCCTCACCGACGCCGATCTGCTGACCTTGCTCGCCACTCCGGCCCATCCGCTCACGGCTGTTTCCGTGGCCGGCCGCGTCGGTTTGAGTGCTGCAGTGGCGAACGCAGTCGTCGCTCACGCACGTGGGCCGGCGATCCGCACGCTGCTGGCCAACCGCTCCGCCGCCATCCAGGAAGCGACGCTCGACGCCCTCGTGGGCCAAGCTGCTGACAATGCCGATTGGCACGACCCGCTCGTGCGACGCCCCTCCCTCAGCGCAAAGGCCGCAAAGGCCTTGTCCAGCCTGGTCACGGCGCAACTGCTCGAGCTGCTGTCTCGCCGCACCGACCTGGATCCCACGATCGCAGCCGACCTGGCACGAGCCGCCGCCCGGGCCACACCAGTCTCGAAAACCGGGTCCGAGGGGGATGAGGCCGTGCTCGCCAGCGTTCGACGCCTGAACGCCGCGAACGCGTTGAACGAGGCGGCCTTGCTGGATGCGGCCCGCATGGGCGACCACAGGCGAATCGCGGCCATCATCGCCGTCGCCAGCGGAGTTCCGCTACCAGCGGTCGATCGCGCTGGATTTCTCCGCAACGCAAAGGCGCTGGTGAGCCTGGCCTGGAAAGCCGGCTTCACCATGCGGTCGGGCAGTATCGTGCAGGCGATGCTGGGGCAGCTCGGGCCGGGGATGATGCTCATACCCGCGACCGACGGGGCATATCCGCTATCGCCCGACGAGATGGAGTGGCAAATCGAAGTGCTCTGTGAACCCGGCCGGTAACACCTACGGTTTGGATGGACGGCACACCACCGCCGCGGGGTTGCCCCGCAACACCTCGTGCCGCGTCTGCCCATCGACGCGCGAAAATGCGATATCGAACATCTGGCCGCCAACCCGCAAGTCGCGCAGGGTGATGTCGGGCAACCACTCCGGCAGCACCGGGTCGATCCACAACACCTCGTTCGGTGCATCCGGCGCCAGGCCGAGCATTGCCTGGATCAAGGCGAACACCGAACCTGCTGCCCAGGCTTGCGGCACGTTGGCGCCAAGGTATTGAACGGGAAAATTGGTGTCGTTGCGCTGCAGGCCTGAATACAGCTCCGGCAGTTGCCGCTGGGTAAAGAAGCTGGCCGCACGGTTGATGTCACGGGCAACCATGTTCGCCTCATCAGCGAAGCCGTAGTGCTTGAACCCCAGCGCGATCAGGCTGTTGTCGTGAGGCCAGACAGACCCGTTCTGGTAGGAGTAGGGGTTGTACGCCGGGTTCTCCTGCGTGAGTGTCCGGATACCCCAACCACTCCACATATCCGGCTGCATCAGCCGTGCCACGACGCGCCCGGCCCGCTCTGGCGGAACGATCCCAGACCACAGCAAGTGCCCGGCGTTCGACGCCACGGTCCAAACCGGCGCCTTCGCGCCATCTAGGCAGAAAGCGTAGAAACCGCCCGCCTCGTTCCAGAACGCTGCGTTGAACCGGGTGTAGAGCGCGTCCGCCTTCGCCGTCAGCCGCGCCGCACGAGAAGGATCGCCGAGCGCCGTGAACACCTCCGCCATGCCTCGCCAGGCTGCATAGACATAACCCTGAAGCTCGCAAAGCGCCTTTGGTCCAACGACTTTGGAGCCGTCGAGATTGACCACGGCGTCGCCCGAATCCTTCCAGCCGACGTTTTCGTACCCGGCGTCGGAGCGGGTACCGTATTCCTGGAAGCCGTCCTTGTCGCGGTCGCCGTACTCATCGATCCAGGCCAGGCAACCCTCGGCCGTCGACACGTGCTGCCGCACCATGTCCAGATCACCGGTCGCCCGCCACGCCGCGTGCAAGGTCACCAGATACAAGGGCGTCGCGTCGGCGGTCCCATAATACGGCGTGTGCGGAATAAGCTTCAAGGCGGCCAACTCGCCCAGCCGCAACTCGTGCAATATCTTGCCCGGCTCGGCATCGCGGTAGTCGTCCCGCGTCGTCGCTTGCCAAGCGCCAAGCACGGCGAGCGTGCCACGCGCGAATTCCGGGTTAAGGATAATCGTCTGCAGGCTAGCGATCAGCGTGTCGCGGCCGAACAGCGCCACGAACCACGGCAGGCCCGCAGCCGGAACGTACTCGGTCCCGCCATCCCCCTCGATCGGCAGTCGCAGCGCCGCCATATCCTCGACCGCCTGGTTGAACAGGCGCTCGAACGCGTCAACGCTGCTTTCAAACTTCAGCAGCCCAGCGGACCACTGCTTCAAGGCGATCCCTTGCTGGCTGCTGCCGTCCATCAGGCACTCTGCCGGGGCCTCGTAGGTCCTGTCGCCATCCGTCAGATCGTACAACATGGACCCACGCCAGCTTTCGCCGGGGTTCAGCGATATGGCGAAGCTGATGCGGCCGTTCGCGTAAACCGCCGGGTTCGGCGCCGACACTCGAATGCGAAGGCCACGGAAGAATTCACCATTCCGATACCCAGTGGTCAACACCCCGCCGCCGTCATCGGCCCACATGCTGGTGATACGGCCGCGCCGAACGATCCGACCCGACTTGACCTCGAAGATATCCGCGAAATCGCTGCGGATCGCGATTTCAAGATTGAAGTGCGCGGGCGCCCGCCCGTAGTTGGTCACATCGTATGTTTCGTGCATTCCAGCGTCGATAGCCCGGCTCAGCACCATGCTCAACGTTCGGGCCGGAATGTCGCCGCTCTCGCTCGGAAAAGCCTTGTTGGTCAGGAAGATGCGCGACGCGTAGTACGAGGTTGCACCACTGTTCAGCAGGTCCCACACTTGCCCGTTGGCGTACAGCGCGTAAGCGCTTATCAGCCGCGTATCGAAGAAATACAGCCCTTTATCCGTTGGCCAGAACATTTGGCCGTCCGGCTCGGTGATCAGGACGGTGTGCCCCTGGTGAATGGCAAGCTGCGGCGGGCCGACCTTGATCTCTAGCGGCATGGCAGTCCTTCGCGCTCGGGGGTCAAGTCCTCAAGCCGGCTTGAAGTCGAGCGATACGCCGTTCATGCAGTAACGCTGGCCAGTGGGCGGCGGACCGTCAGGAAAGACGTGGCCCAGGTGGCTGCCGCAATTGCTGCAATGCACCTCGGTGCGCAGCATGCCGTAGGCGCGATCTTCCGTTGTCGCCACGGCATCTCCGTCGATCGGCTCATAGAAGCTGGGCCAGCCCGTGCCGCTCTCGAACTTCGCCCCGGTTCCGAACAGCGCTTGGCCACACCCCGCGCAATCATACCGCCCCGGCCGCTTTTCCGCATTGAGCGGACTGGTGCAGGCGCGCTCCGTGCCGTGCCCGCGCATGACTTTGTATTGTTCGGGATTGAGCTTCCGTTGCCATTCGGCGTCGGTCAGGGTGAATGCGAAGTGTTCGATCGGCTTTGGCTTGCTGGCGAACAGGGACATACGATCCTCCTGCGGTCTTCCAGTGGTATAAATCGGAGAGCCGGTTACAGGAAGCCCGTGGAAAACCATGGCACGGCAGCCACGAGCACCAGTCCCGCGATCAACGCCCCGAGATACGGCCAGATCCGGCGCATCGCTGCGTCCGGGCTCACGCGGCCGATTGCACAGGCGGCATAGTAGCCCACCCCGAACGGCGGCGCGAACAGGCCCACCCCCATCGCCAGCACCACCACCATGGCGTAATGCACGTCATTGATCCCGAGCGTCTTGGCGATCGGAAACAACAGCGGGCCGAACAGCACGATGGCCGGAATACCCTCGAGGATGCTGCCCAGGACTACGAAAGCCACCACGCTGATCGCCATGAACCCGGCCGCCCCGCCCGGCACCGCGCTCATGGTAAGCGCGAGTTGCCGCGAGAACCCGGATTGCGTCAATGCCCAAGCCATGCCCGTTGCGGTCCCGATGATCAGCAAGATGGCGCCCGAAAGGCACGCCGTCTCGATCAGCATGGGATACAGCCGGCCCCAATCGAAGCGTCGATACAACAGCAGCCCGGCCAGCACGGAGTAGGCGATGCCGATCGTGCTGACCTCCGTGGCCGTCGCGACGCCTTCCACGACGGCGGCGCGGATCAGGAACGGCAGCGCCAGCGCAGGAACGGCGATCAGCAGCGCCCGCCCGATTTCGGCCGGGCTGGCCCGGCGCACGTGCGACACGTCGTCGTGGCGCGACCGCCGCCAGGCGATCAGCCCAAGCGCCACTGCCAACACCAGCGCCGGCACCAGCCCGCCGGTGAACAGCCCGGCAATGCTGACCCCGGTCACCGACCCGATCGTGATCAGCACGAGAGAAGGCGGGATCGTCTCGCTCATGGCCCCCGAGGCCGCCAGCAGCGACACCAGTTCGCCCTCATGCGCGCCCCGGCGCTTCATCTCGGGAAACAACACCGGCGCCACCGCCGCCATGTCCGCCGCCTTGGAGCCCGAGATGCCGCTGACCAGGTACATCGCTCCCAACAGCACGTAACTCAGCCCGCCGCGCACGTGGCCGAGCAGGCTGGCGAGGAAATTGACCATGGCCAGCGCCATTCCCGTCATTTCGATCAACAGGCCCAGGAAGACGAACAGCGGCACCGCGAGCAGGATCAGCGCGCTCATGCCCTCGTCCATGCGCGACACGACCACGGTCAGCGGCGTCGTCGTTGTCGTCGCTAGATAGGCGAGGGTCGCGATGCCGAAGCTGAAGCCGATCGGCACGCCCAGCAGCACCCCGGCCCCCAGCAGGCCCACGAAGAACAGCACGAGGTTCCAGTTTCCGAGGCTTATCAGCGCGGGCCCGCCGAGGTAAAGCGCGCAGCCGAGAAGCAGCAGCCCACCCGCAACCAACGCGATGTCCATAGGCCGCTGCCGCAGCAACTGGATGGCGCAGGAGGCCAGCATCAGCGCCACGCCAACCGGGATCGCCCCCGCGCGGATCATGTTGGACCAGCCGAGCGCGGGCGTTTCGATATACCATTCATCCTGCGCATACTCGGCCGCGTGCGGCAGGACGAGCGCCAGGAACAGCGCCGAGGTAGCCACCGCCAGGGTCTCGGCCCGCCACCGCCAGGCCGGCCGGAACCCGCCGACAATTGCGGTCAGCCGCATGTGCTGGGCACGTTGCAGCGCGATGACGCTGCCTAGCATCGCCAGCCAGAGGAACAAGATGCTGGCCAGTTCATCCGTCCAAACGATGGGGCGATGGAACACGAACCGCGCGACGACGCCCAGGAACAGGATGCCGATCTCCGCCAGCACCAGCGCCGCCGCCGCCGCCTCGACCACGCCGGCGAGCGCGCGCTCCGGCCAGCCGGCCCGGGCGGAGGGTGCGAGTGCGGCTGCCGTCACGACACCGTGCCGACGCTTTCCTCCAGCACGTGCCAGGCGTCCTCGCCGTATTTGCCGCGCCATTCCTTGTAGAAACCGGCCTGCTTCAGGGTCTCGCGAAAGGCGGCGCTGTCCACCTCGTTGAACGCCAGCCCCTTTGCCGCCAGCCCGGCGCGAACATCGGTGTTCAGCTTGGCGATGTCGGCACGCTCGGCCAGCGCCGCCGCGTTCAGCTCGCGCGCCACGATCTCCTGCGCGTCCTTCGGCAGCCGATCGAAGGCGCGGCGGTTCGCCAGGAACCAGAACCCGTCCCACATGTGGTTCGTCATGCTGCAGAACTTCTGCACCTCGTACAGCTTGGCCGTCTCGATCAGGCTGAGCGGGTTCTCCTGGCCATCCACGATCTTGGTCTGCAGCGCGGAATAGACCTCGCTGAAGTTGATGCTGGCCGGGGAAGCGCCGAGGGCGCTGAACATGCTGGTCCAAAGCGGACTTACGGGTACCCGCAGCTTCACGCCCTTGAAGTCCTCGGGCACCTTGATCGGCTTGGTGCTGGTCGTGGTCTGGCGGAAGCCGTTGTCCCAGATCTTTTCCATCGCCAGCAGCCCGCGCTTGTCGATCTCCGACCGCACGTAGGCCCCGAGCTTACCATCCATCGCGCGCCAGACCTGGTCGTAGTCCTTGAACGCGAAACCCACTCCGTTGATGCTTGCGGGCGGCACGAGCGTCGCCAGGATCAAGCCGGAGAGGGTGAAGAACTCGATTGCGCCCGACCGCAACTGGCTCAGCATGTCGGTGTCCGAGCCCAACTGGTTGTTCGGGAACACCCTGATCTCGACCCGTCCGTCCGTCGCCTTCAGGATGCGGTCCGCCGCCTCCTGGGCCCGCACGTTCATCGGATGAATGACAGGCGTGTTGTTGGCGAACTTGTAGGTGAACTCCGCGGCGTTGGCCGGACGGGCGCGAATGTTGAACAGCGGCAAGGCAAGGGCGCCAAGCGCCAGGCGGCGGCTGATATGGGGCATGACGGCGTCCTCCAGCGTGTCTTCGTTGCTTCGCCCGTAGCCTGTTTGGCCCGGCAGGGGAAGGCTTACACGATCAGCCGCATGAGCGTCTCCAGCCGATCCGCCTCGGCGGCAGGCTTGTCCGGGCGGAGCCGGGCCACGCGGGGGAAACGCAGCGCCACCCCTGACTTGTGCCGCTGGCTGCGCTGGGCCGCATCGAAGGCGATTTCCAGCACCAGCCCGCGCTCCACTTCCCGCACCGGCCCGAACCGGTTGACCGTGTGGTTGCGAATCCAACGGTCCATTTGCACCAGCTCGGCGTCGGTGAAGCCCGAATAGGCCTTGCCGACCGGGACCAGCTCCCCGTCCTCCCGCCAAAGCCCGAACGTGTAATCGGAGTAGAAGCTGCTGCGCTTGCCGTGGCCGCGCTGCGCATACATCACCACGGCGTCGATGGTCAGCGGGTCGCGTTTCCACTTCCACCACAAGCCCTTGGGCCGGCCCGGCACATAGGGGCTGTCGCCGCGCTTCAGCATCAAGCCTTCGATACTGGCGGCCCGGGCGCCTTCCCGCACGGCCTGCAACGCCTCGACCGAAGTGAACGGGATCAGTTCCGACAGCTCCATGCGGGGCGGCCGATGCTCGGCCATCCAGGTTTCGAGCCGGGCCCGGCGCATATCGAACGGCAGCGGCCGCAGGTCTTCCGCGCCGTCGAACAGCAGGTCATAGACCCGCACCGCCAGCGGGAAGTCCTTGAGCATCTTGGGCCCTGGTGCCTTCCGGTTCAGCCGCTGCTGCAGGTCGGCGAATGGCGCCACCTCGCCATCCCGCACCACGAGGAGTTCGCCGTCCAGCACGCCCTCGAAATGCATGGAACCCAGTATTTCGGGGAAGGCTGCCGACACGTCATCGGCGCCGCGCGAGTAGATGCGCCTGCCCCGGGGCGTGCTGACCAGTTGGACGCGGATGCCATCCCACTTCCATTCCGCCCGGAATGCTGCGGGGATCAGGGCGGCCAGGTCCGGTGCTTCGAGCGGCTGCGCCAGCATGGGCGGACGGAATACGGGCGCACCGGCCGGGTCCGGCCGCTCGCCCCTGCCCTCGAGCCAGGCGAACAGCGGCGCATAGGGCGGCACGAGTCCGTGCCAGAGTTCCTCGATCTCGTCGGCGGCGATGCGTCCGCCGGCGACCTCCGCCAGCGCGACCTTCGCCAGCCGCGCCGAGGCGCCGACCCGGAGGCTGCCCGTAATCAGCTTGAGCAGGGCATACCGCACGGAAACGTTGGACGCATCGAGCCAGCCAGCGACCAGCGCCGGTAGTTCCGGCTTGGGCGTGCTCAGCAGCGCCTGCACCACCTCGGTCATGGTCGGCGGCCCCGCATTGGTGCGCCGCGCCGGCCAGATCAGCGCCACGGTCTCCGCCAGGTCACCCACGTAGTCATGCGACCAGCCGAACAGCACGGGGTCCGTGCGCTCCTCGGCCAAAGCGCGGATCAGGCCGGGCTTGGCGGCCTGGAAGGCAAGCTCGCCGGTCAGCGCCGCCAGCCCGAACCCGCGGTCGGGGTCGGGCTGCGTCGCGAAGTAGCGGCGCAGCAGGGCCACCTTGGTCAGCCGGCCCGGCGAAAACACCAGCCGCTCCAGCAACTCGGCGAAGGCGATCACGCTTCGCCCTCATCCTCTTCATAGCCGACCAGCCGAAGCGCCCTGCCCCGTATTCCGCGCTTGGCAGCCTCATGGATCAGCGCCTCCTCCCGCCCATGCGTGACCCAGACCTCCGGGGCAGCCACCTCGTCCAGCGTGGCGTTCAACTCGTCCCAATCGCAGTGGTCGGAGATCACGAGCGGCAGTTCCACACCCTTGCTGCGGGCTCGCTGGCGGACGCGCATCCAGCCGGAGGCCAGACACACGACCGGATCGGCCAGCCGCCGCGCCCAGCGGTCCGCGATGGCGCTGGGTGGCGCGATCACGATGGCCCCCTTCAGGCTTTCCTTCCCCGCCACCGTCGCCGGCAACAATTCGCCCAATCCGATCCCAAGCGCGGAGTACGCCTCGCACAAGGCGATCATCGCGCCGTGCAAGTAGATCGGCCGCTCCCAGCCGGCCCGGCGCAACAGGGCGATCACCCGCTGCGCCTTGCCCAGGGCGTAGGCGCCGACCACGTGGGTCCGCTCAGGAAAGAGGGCGACGCTGTCCAGCAGCTTGCCGATCTCCTCCTCTGCGGGCGGATGCCGGAACACCGGTAGCGCAAAGGTCGCCTCGGTCACGAACACGTCGCAGGGGATGGGGTCGAAGGGGCGGCAAGTCGGGTCGGGCTGCCGCTTGTAGTCGCCGCTCACCACGGCCCGGCTGCCGTGCCACTGCATTGCCACCTGCGCGCTGCCCAGCACGTGCCCGGCTGGCTCCATCCAGACTTGCACGCCGCCGATATCGATCGGCGCGCCGTACTCCATGGCCTGCTGCACCTCGCCGGCGCGGCCCGCTCCCATGCGAACTTCCATGAGGGCGAGGGTTTCCGGGCTGGCCAGAACGGCGCCGTGGCCGGGCCGGGCGTGGTCGGAGTGGGCATGGGTGATGATCGCCCGTGCGACCGGGCGAACCGGGTCGATGTAGAAACCGCCGGGCTCGCAGAACAGCCCGTCCGGCAACACCTTCAGCCAGGTCTCAGGGTGCGGCATCGCTCAAGAGCGCCATGGCCCGGCGCGCCGAGCCATGGCGGGCTGACTACCCGGGCTTGCGCTGCTGGTCCACCGCCAGCGGCACCGGCACCCAGCGCAGGCCATCGGCGCTCTGAATCAGCATCAGCACCGTCTTGCGGTTTTGCTTGCGATAGCGGTCCAGCCGCTCCGACACCTCCGCGGGCGTGGAAACCGCCTCCTGCTGCACTTCCACGATCACGTCGCCAGCCTTCAGGCCGCGGCCGGCCGCGGCGCCGTCGGTCTCGACTTCCGTCACCACCACGCCCTTCTGGTCGGCGCTAAGCTTATACTGGTTGCGCAGATCGTCGGTGATCGGCGACAGCCGGGCACCCAAGCCCGAAATCATCGCCGTCCGACTCGGCGCCGTGCGAGCCGCGGCCGGCGCGTTGCTCGCCTGTTGCTGCTCCTCCGGCAATTCACCGACTGAAGCCTGCACGGTCACTTCCTTGCCGTCGCGCCACAGCACCACCGGCACGCCCTTGCCAATCTCGGTCTCGGCGACGATGCGCGGCAGCGTTCGCATCTCCTTCACGTCCTGGCCATTGAACTTCAGGATGATGTCGCCATTGCGGATTTTCGCCTTATCGGCCGGGCCGTCCTCGTTCACGCCGGCCACCATGGCGCCGGTCGTCTCCCGCAGGCCGACACTTTCGGCTATGTCGGGCGTCACTTGCTGGATGCGCACGCCGAGCCAGCCACGCCGGGCTCGTCCATACTCCCGTAGCTGCGCCACCACGGACTTGGCGAGGTTGGACGGCACGGAAAACCCGATGCCGACCGAACCGCCCGAGGGCGAGTAGATGGCCGTGTTGATGCCGATAACCTGGCCGTCCATGTTGAACAGCGGACCGCCGGAGTTGCCGCGGTTGATGGCGGCGTCGGTCTGGATGAAGTCGTCGTACGGTCCCTGGCGAATGTCTCGTCCGCGGGCGCTGACGATGCCGGCGGTGACCGAGCCGCCGAGCCCGAACGGGTTGCCGATTGCCAGAACCCAATCGCCCACGCGGGCCACGTCGCTGTCGCCGAACGAGACGGCGCGCAGCGGCTTGTCGCTCTCCACCTTCAGCAACGCCAGGTCCACGCGCTCATCCTTGCCGATCAGCTTGGCCTTGAGCGTGGTGTTGTCGGTCAGGGTGACGCTGATTTCGTCCGCGCCATCGATGACGTGGTTGTTGGTGACGATGTAACCCGCCGGGTCGACAATGAAGCCGGAGCCCAAGCTGACGGCGCGGCCGCCGGATCCGCCGCCGCCATCCGGGCCCTGCTGCGGGCCACGCTCGCCGCGGCGATTCGGGCTTTGACCGGGACCTTGTCCCTGTCCTTGGCCCGGCCGGTTGCGGTCGAGGAAATCGCGGAAAAACTGCTCGAACGGCGAGCCCGGCGGAAAGCTCGGCACTTCAGGCCCGCTGCGGTCCGCCCGCGCCTGGGCATTCTGCGACGAGGAGATGTTCACCACCGACGGCAGCAGCTGGGCCGAGAGGTCGGCGAAGCTGTCAGGCGCACCGCGGGCCCAAACCGGGCCGGGCAGCGCTGCCGGAAGTGCGAGCGCACCGGCGAGGGCCGCGGCGCGAAGAACGGAAAGGCGCATCGATGGTCTCCTTGGTGGCCCGGCGAATGAGCCGGCATGTATTCGCCCTCACGCACAGCGGCAACCGCGCATGGCGTACTATTGATGTGGGGCTTCCCGCAGCATCCGCAGAAAGTCGCTATCCGGCGTCAGCACCAGCCGAGACCGGCCCTGGCCAAACGACTCGCGATAGGCTTGCAGGGTTCGATACGTCTCGTAGAACTTCGGATCCTGCTGGAACGCGTCGGCGTAGATTTTAATGGACTGCTTCTCGCCCTCGCCGCGCAGCCGGTCGGCCGTGGCGCGCGCCTCCGCCAGCAGCACCGTACGATCCCGCTCCGCATCGGCGCGGATTCGGGCCGCCGCCTCGGCGCCCTCGGCGCGCGCCTGGCTGGCCACCCGCTCGCGCTCCGACTTCATGCGATTCAGGATGGCCTGCGTGTTCTCCTCCGGGAGGTCGGCCCGGCGCAGCCTCACGTCCTCTATGGTCACGCCGAAGCCGCGCATCTCCTCGCTCACCTGGGCCTTGATCAGGCCCATGATGCGAGGCCGCTCGGCCGACAGCACGTTCAGCAGGGTCTCGTTGCCGAGCACGCGGCGCAGCGACGAGGTGACCACCGAGTTCAGCCGCGCGCGAATGCCGTCTTCAACCGGGCCGACGGCCTGGTAATAGCGCAACGGATCGGTGATGCGGAACCGGGTAAAACTATCAACGGTCAGCCGGCGCTGGTCGGAGAGGATGATCTCCTCGCCGCCGCTGCTGAAGTCGAGCAGCCGACGGTCAAAGCTGATCACGGTCTGCACGAACGGCACCTTCGCATGCAGGCCGGGTTCGCTGATGACGCGAATCGGCTGGCCGAACTGGGTGATCAGCACCTGCTCGGTCTGCGAAACGGTGAACAGGCTGGCGGCCGCCACGACGGCGAGGACGAAGGCTGCCGCCAGGCCGGCGATCAACGTCCGGCTCATGGCGCGGCGCCCGGGCGCGGCGCTTGGGCAGGCGAGGCGGCGGGCGCTGGTGGCCGCGGCGGTACCGCGGCTGTGTCGAGCGGCAGATAGGGCACGATGCCCTTGATCCGGTCATCGACCACGATCGACGGCGTCCGGGTCAGGATTTCCTGCATCGTCTCGATATACATGCGTTGCAATGTCACGTCCTTGGCCACCGAATAGGCGCCGTACACGCTCAGGAAGCGTTGTGCCTGGCCCGCCGCCTCCGCCACAAGCGCCTGGCGAGAGCCATCCGCCTCGGCGGTCAGCCGGGCGGCCTCGCCCCGCGCGCGCGGCACGATGTCGTTGCGATAGCTCTCGGCCTCGTTGCGCACCCGCTCGGCGTCCGTATTGGCCCGCTGCACGTCACGGAAACTTTCGATCACGGCGTTGGGCGGATCGACCTTCTGCAGCTGCACCTGGGTGATCTCCACGCCGGAGCCATACTGGTCGAGGATCGACTGCGTGCCCGCCGCCACGTCCTGCTCGATGCGCGCGCGCGCCTCGGTCAGGGCGGGCTGGATGGGGGTGCGCCCGATCACCTGGCGCATCATGCTTTCGGCGGCGGCGCGCACCGTCTCGTCGGGGTTGCGCGTATTGAATAGGAAGGCGCTCGCGTCCTTGATGCGCCAGAACACCGAGAAATTGATGTCGATGATGTTCTCGTCGCCGGTGAGCATCAGCGCCTCGGCAAGCACCTCGCGAGCCGAGCTTTCCTCACGCGAGCGCGTGCCCAAGCTGCGGTCCGCGCCGTTGCGGACGCCGACCTCGATCCGGTTGATTCGGGTGACGGCCGGCGTCAGCGCCTGCTCCACCGGCCAGGGGATGTGATAGCGCAGGCCGGGGTAGGTATAGCCGTGGAACGCGCCGAAGCGCAGCACGACGCCTTGCTGGTCGGGCTGCACGCGGTAGAAGCCGCTGGCCAGCCAGATGGCCGCGCCGACCAGGCCGATCAATGCCAGTAGCCGGCCATTGCTGCGGAACCCGCCGGGGCCGCCGGGCACGAATCGGCGCGCCTGCGCCTGCATGCGGGCGATCACCTCATCGAGGTCGGGCAGGCCGGGCCCGTTGGGGCCGCCCGGTTTGCGCCCGCCCCATGGCCCACGATCCGGACCGCGGTCCGACCCTTTCGGCCCGCCCGGGGGCGGGTTGCCGCCCGGGTTGCCCCAGGGGCCCCCGCCGTTGCCGCCATTGTTCCAAGACATTCGGACCTAAGCGCTCCTGTTGGCAGGTGAACCCCGGTGGGCCATATGGCGCCTCACGGTCGCGTGCATATTGACCGCGCGGTCCTGGTTTACAAGCGAAGGGTTTACAACCGATGAAGGCGCCGACCATCGACCAGCTGAGGAGCGCGCTGCGAGCGGTGCTGGATCCGCGGTCCGGGCAGGACATTGTCGCGGCCGGCCTCGTCGACAGCCTTGAATCCCGAGGCTCGCTCGTGCATGTCGCACTCCTCACCGACCGCGCGCAGGCGCCGGCCATGGAGGCCGTCCGCCGCGAGGCCGAGGTGCTGCTCGGCCGGCAACCCGGCGTGACCAACGCCACCGCCGTATTGACCGCGCATCGCCCCCAGGAAGCCCCTCAACCAACCCGTCAGCCGGCGCCGGCGCCGGCCGCCAAGCCCGCGCTGCTGCCCGGCGTGCGCCACATCGTGGCCGTCGCCTCCGGAAAAGGCGGCGTCGGCAAGTCGACCACGGCGGTCAACCTCGCGGTTGCCCTGGCCCAGGCGGGCCACCGCGTCGGCTTGCTCGACGCCGACGTGTACGGCCCCAGCCTGCCGCGCATGCTGGGCATCGCCGGTAAGCCGGAACTGGAGGACGGCCGCATGGTGCCGGTCCGCGCCTGGGGGCTGCAAGCCATGTCGATCGGCCTGCTGGTGGACCAGGACACCGCCATGATCTGGCGTGGCCCGATGGTGATGAGCGCGCTCGAACAGATGATGGGCCAGGTGGCCTGGGGCGAGCTGGACGTGCTGATCGTCGACATGCCGCCCGGCACCGGCGACGCGCAGTTGACCATGGCGCAGCGCGTTAGCCTCAGCGGCGCGGTCATCGTCTCCACGCCGCAGGACATCGCCCTGATCGACGCTCGCCGCGGCGTGCGCATGTTCGAAAAAACCCTGGTGCCCGTCCTCGGCCTGATCGAAAACATGAGCACCTTCAGCTGCCCCAACTGCGGCCACACCACAGCGCTGTTCGGCCACGGTGGCGCGCAGCGGGAGGCCGAGGCGCTGGGCGTGCCGTTCCTGGGCGAAATCCCCCTGCTGCTCGACATCCGCACAACCAGCGACGCCGGCACACCGATCACGGCGCAGGCACCCGGCAGCCCGGCCGCGCTCGCCTACGCCGCCATCGCCGCCCGGGTATGGGAGAGCCTCGCCGCCCCACGCCCGGCCGGGCCCCGCATCATCTCGGATTAGCCATGGACACCATGCTGCGCGGCTTCTGGTACCTGGCCGTGCTCGGCGCGCGCGTGCCGCGTGGCAAGACCCTGGCCGTCACCTTGCTGGGCGAGGCGCTGCTGCTCGGCCGGCGCAGCGACGGCGCGGTGTTCGCGGTGGCCGACAGTTGCCCGCATCGCGGCATGCCGATGCGGCATGCCGGGTTCGACGGCCAGTCCTTGCGCTGCTGCTATCACGGCTGGGTGTTCCGCAGTACCGACGGCGGCTGCACCGAAATCCCGTCGCTGGCCCCCGGCGACGAAACCGACCCGGCCCGCTTCCGTCTCCGCACCTGGCCGTGCCAGGAGGTGCAGGGCAACATCTGGGTGTTCATCGGCGACGGCGAGCCCGGCCCCATCCCCACCGTGCCCGGCTTCGACGGCGTGGCGCCGCAGGTCAGCACCACGATGCGCTTCCCTTGCAGTTCCGACCTTGCGGCGATGGGTTTCTTCGACCCCGGCCACCCGGCCTTCGTGCACACCTCGCGCTGGTGGAAGCAGAACCCGGCCGCCCGGCTGCGGCTCAAGGAGAAGCGTTTCGAGCCGCACGGCATGGGCTTCCGCATGCTGCGCCACCACCTCCAGCACGGCGCCAATCCCTACCGCCTGATGGGGCGCAACGTGCACATCGACATCGGCATCCAACTGCCGGGCATCCGCATCGAGCACATCGAGGGCGACCGCCACGCCGCTTGCGTGCTCGCCGCCGCGACGCCGGTCAGCGCGACCGAAACCGACGTGCACTACTGCGTGTACTGGACCCCAAGCTGGCTGGCGCCGCTGCGCCCCTTCGCGGCCTGGATGGCGCGGGACTTCCTGGGGCAGGACCGCACGGTCGCGGTGCGCCTGATGGAGAACCCGACGCCGCCACCGCCGCTGTTCGTGGGTGACCCGGACACCCAAGTGCGCTGGTGGCTGCGGCTGAAGCGGGAGTACCTCGCGGCCCAAGCCGAGGGCCGGGGATTCGTGAACCCGCTGAAGGCGCAGGTGCTGCACTGGCGGAGCTGATCTGCACTACCGCACCCGGAAGTCCTCCGACTCCGGCCCCGGCTTGCTGACGGGCAGCGCCGGGAGCGCGACCGGCAGGCCCAACGCCGGGCGCAGCTCGGCCGCGACGGCCTCCAGAGAGGCGATCGCCACCGGCATTGCAGCCAGCGCGCCGGCCAGCGCCGCGGCGGCGGCATAGCCGGCTTGGGTGTCCTCGGGGTGGTGCAAGCCGCACGCCTCGCGCCGCTCGGCCCGCAGGCGGGCACGGGCGAGCAGCACGTCGCGGCGCTCTGGAAGGATACGGGCCAGCGAAGCGGCGTAGAACCCGGCCAGCGCCGCATGCCCGCCGGGGTAGGAGGCGGTCGCCGGCGTCGGCAGGCAGGTAGCGAGGTCCGGCGCGAGCCGCGCCGGACGTGCCCGGCCCCATTCGTCCTTTGCCCGGTTCAGGGCCGCGTTGGCCTCCTCGCCCAAGGTCGCGAACAGGTCGGCCGTCCGCGGCACGGCCCGGGCCGTGAAGCCGGGGCCGAGAACGTCGGCGAACAGGAACACCGTTTCATCCACATCCGCCCGCGCCGCTGCCGCATCGGCTGCCGTCCGGGCGGCCTGTTGCGCGCGGAGCGAGGCCAGGCCGGCAAGGGTGCGCTTGTCGCCGTCCGAGGGTGGCGGCTGCAGGATGGCAAGCAGGTCGAGCGGGGGCAGGCATGGCCGGCACGACGGATCTGCGGCCCCACCGCCGAGCAGCACGGCCGCAAGCATCAGCGGCTTGAGCCGCCGGGTCACAGGATGTCGAGCGGCTGCTTGCGCCGGGGCGGCGGATGCGCCTCGTCCAAGGTGGCGAGATCGTCGGCCGAAAGCGTGATGATGGCGGCGGCGGCGTTCTGCCGCACGTGGCCGGGATCGGCCGCCTTCGGGATGGAGACCACGCCGGGCTGCGCCAGGGTCCAGGCAATGGCGACCTGCGCGGGCGTTATGCCCTGCCGCGCCGCCACCTGCTGCAGGGCCGGGGAGCGCAGCAGCCGGCCGCCCTGGCCCACCGGCGAGTAGGCCATCAGCGGCATGCGCTGCGCCCGGCACCAGGGCAGCAGGTCGAACTCGATGCCGCGCGAGCCCAGGTTGTAGAGCACCTGGTTGGCAGAGCAGCCCGGCGGCAGATCCTGCATGTCCTCCGCATCGAAGTTGGAGACGCCCCAGTGGCGGATTTTGCCGGCCTGCCGCAGGGCATCGAAGGCCGCCGCGGTTTCAGCCATGGGGACGCTGCCCTGCCAGTGCAGCAGATAGAGATCGATGCAGTCGGTGCCCAGGCGCTTGAGGCTGGCCTCGCAGGCCTTCGGCACGCCGGTGCGGCCGGCGTTGTGGGGATACACCTTGCTGACCAGGAACACCTGCTCGCGCCGCCCGGCGATGGCCTCGCCCACCACCTCCTCGGCGCCGCCGTCGCCATACATCTCTGCGGTGTCGATCAGGGTCATGCCCAGCTCGATCCCGAGCCGCAGCGCCGCCATCTCTTGCGCGCGCCGGGCGGCGTTCTCGCCCATGTGCCAAGTGCCCTGGCCCAAGCGGGGCATCTTCAGCGGGGCCGTCTCAGGCATCGGCGACCTCCTCGGCGCGGCGCAGCAGGCGCAGGAAGTTGCCGCCCCAAAGTGCCGCGATCTCGGCCGCCCCATAGCCCCGGCGCACCAGTTCCGCCGTGAGGTTCAGGCTGTCGGCGGCGTCGTGCCAGCCGGAGAAACCGCCGCCGCCGTCGAAATCCGAGCTGATGCCAGCATGGGCCAGCCCGACCCGGCGCACGACATATTCCAGGTGGTCTACATAGTCGGCAACCGTGACCGCCTCGGCCTTCGCCTTTAGCTTGAGGAAGCTCGGCACCGCGGTGATGTTCACCATGCCCCCGCAATCCCGCAGCGCGTCCATCATCAGGTCGTCCACATTGCGCGGCACGTCGCACAGCGCCCGCACGCAGGAATGGGTGGCCAGCACCGGCGTGCGGGACAGCATGGCCGCCTGCAGCGCCGCGTGCTGCGAGGCGTGGGAGATATCGACCAGCATGCCCAGGCGGTTCAGCTCGCCGATTGCGGCGCGGCCCAGCTCGCTCAGGCCGCCGTGCAGCGTCTCCCCGTCCCCCAGGTCGGCGCGCGGGTTGCTGCTGTCGGCCAAGGCGTTGTGGCCATTATGGGTGAGGGTGAGGTAGCGCGCCCCTTTGGCCCGGAACCGCGCCAGCATGCCGAGATCCTCACCGATGGAATGGCCGTTCTCGACGGCGGGAATCACCGCCAGTACGCCATCGGCCCGTGCGGCCTCGATCTCGTCCGCGGTCTGG
The DNA here is from genome assembly GCA_964235765.1 of uncultured Acetobacteraceae bacterium. Lineage (GTDB taxonomy): Bacteria > Pseudomonadota > Alphaproteobacteria > Acetobacterales > Acetobacteraceae > JAVVHH01. The sequence goes on along the minus strand of CAXSDH010000001.1, from coordinate 58,951 downwards.
GTGACCCGGGCGGTGATGCCGTTCTCGGTACGTCCCATCGCGTTGATGGCGTCGAGCATGGCGAGCGCACGATCCCCGGCGGCCCGCCAGCCTTCCGGCGTGCGCGGCCCCTGCGGCACATAGGCCGCGAAGCAGCCGGCCCCGAGGCCGCCGTCCCGCATCCGCGGCAGATCGACCCGGCGCGCGCCGGGCCCGCGCGGCGTCTCGGCGAAGGCGTCGGGGCCGGTCGGCCAGGGAATGTCGATATGCGTGTCGATAGTCACCAGGCTGGCATGCAGGCGGGCCGCGTCTTGCACGCCGCTAGAACCCCACCCGGTCGCCGCCCTTCAAGTGCAGGATCGCGCGCGCCTCGGTAGGCGTCGCGATCTCCAGGCTGAGTTCCTCGAGGATGCGGCGGATCTTGCGGACCTGCTCGGCATTGGAGGAGGCCAGCTTGCCCTTGCTGATGTAGAGGCTGTCCTCCAAGCCCACGCGGACGTTGCCGCCCATGATCCCGGCCATGGTGGTGAACGGCATCTGGTGCCGCCCGGCCGCCAGCACGGACCAGACGTAATCCTTGCCGAACAGGCGGTCCGCCGTCTCCTTCATGAACTCCATGTTGCGGGTCTCGGCGCCGATGCCGCCCAGGATGCCGAAGATGGTCTGCACGAATAGCGGGGGCTCGACGATCTTGCGCTCCAGGCAATAGGCCAGGTTGTACAGGTGGCCGATATCGTAGCACTCGAACTCGAAGCGGGTGCCGTGGCCGCGGCCGAGCTGCTGCACGATGCCTTCGATGTCACGGAAGGTGTTGCGAAAGATGTGGTTGTCGGTGGCGTCGAGGTAGGGCTTCTCCCAGGCATGCTTCCAGGTCTTCACCCGGTTGCCGGCGTTGGAGATGTTGAAGTTCATCGAGCCCATGTTGAGGCTGCACATCTCGGGCTTGGCCTGCATGGGGGCGGCCAGCCGCTCCTCGAGCGTCATCTTCAGGCCGCCGCCGGTCGTGATGTTCACCACGGCGTCGGTGGACTGCTTGATGGTGGGCAGGAAGCGCATGAACACGGCCGGGTCGGGCGTAGGCTCGCCCGTCTCGGGGTCGCGGGCGTGCAGGTGGATGATGGCGGCGCCGGCCTCGGCCGCCTCGATGCTGCTTTGCGCGATCTGCTCCGGCGTGATCGGCAGCGCGTCGGACATGCTGGGCGTGTGGATGGCGCCAGTGACGGCACAGCTGATGATGACCTTGGCCATGGCGGCCTCCCCGGTTATGGCGTCCGATCCTGCACCGGGGCGGGCACGGCGGCTAGGGGCGGGTGTTCCCGGCGCGGCTATTCCGCCGCCTGGCCCAAGCCGGCGGGCGGGTGCGCCGCCGCAGGCGCGCGCGGCGTCAGCATGCGCCCGAACGCGCGGCTGACCCGGGCCGAGACGTCGTCCATCAGCGTGTAGAACGACGGCACGAACACCAGCGACAGCGCGGTCGAGACGATCAGGCCGCCGATGACGCCGATCGCCATCGGCGCGCGGAACTCGCCGCCGTCGCCGTAGCCCAGCGCGCTCGGCACCATGCCGGCCACCATCGCGATGGTGGTCATCACGATCGGCCGCGCCCGCTTGCGGCCCGCATCGATGATGGCGTCGGCGCGGCTCATGCCCTCGGCCCGCCGCTCGATCGCGTAATCGACCAGCATGATCGCGTTCTTGGTCACGATGCCCATCAGCATCAGGATACCGATCACCACGGGCATGCTGATCGGCTCGCCGGTCAGCACCAGCGCGAGAATGACCCCGCCCAGGCACAGCGGCAGCGACAGCAGGATGGTGACCGGCTGGAACACGCTGCGGAACAGCAGCACCAGCACGCCCAGCACGATGGTCAGCCCGGCGCCCATCGCCATCGCAAAGCCCTCGAACACCTCGGCCATGATCTCGGCGTCTCCGCCGTTCTGCAGCCGCACGCCGGCTGGGAGATGGGCCGCCTCCGGGCTTGCGAACACCTGCTGGGCCGCCGCGCCCAGGGCAAGCCCGCGGGCGAGATCGGCGCCCAGCACCACGCGGCGCACCCGGTCGAAGCGCTCGATGCTGGCGGGGCCCTGGCCAAGGCTGATGTCCGCCACCGCCGACAGCGGTACGGACAGGCCGGTGGCGCCCTGCACGGCAAGGGTTTGAAGCGCGCCCAGGTCGCCCCGCATCGCCGTTTCGACCTGAACGCGGATCGGGATCAGCCGCTCGCCGTCGCGGAACTTCGCAAGGTTGGACGGCACGTCGCCGATGGTGGCGATGCGGACGGCGTCGCTGATCGTTTCGGTCGATATGCCAAAGCGCGCCGCCTCGTCGGCCCGGGGCGCCACGCGGATTTCCGGACGGTCCGCGCCGGCGGACGGGGCGACGTTGCTAAAGCCCGGCAACCGGCGCATGGCGCTTTCCAGCATGCCGACGGCCTGGTTCATGGCGGCCGGGTCGGTGCCCAGCAGGGACACGGCCAGCTCGCGCTCGCCGCGGTCGTTGACGAACCAGCCCCGCACGTCGGGGATGCCGACCAAAAGCTGGGTCAGCTCGGCCTCGATGGCCTTCTGCGTGCGGTTGCGCTGGCTTTTATGCACCAGGTTCACCGTCATCTTGGCCCGGCGGACCTCCTTGCCCGCGCCGGTCGGCGTGGTGCCGCCCACGACGGCCACCGACGTCACGCCGGCTACGCGGCGGAACTCGGCGGCGATCCGGTCCGTGGTGGCCCGCGTATCGGCCAAGGTGGAGCCCGGCGGCAATTCGATCGACAGCACGATGCGCGATTCGTCGGCGGGCGGGATGAAACCGGTCGGCAGCAAGGTGGTGGACCACAAGGAAAGCCCGAACGCGCCCAGCCCGATCAGCATCGTCAGCCCACGCCAGCGCAAGGTGGCGCCGAGGAAGCGCGTATAGGCGCGCATGATCCAGCCGTCCCGCTCCCGGTGCACGCGGCCGGGCTGGAGCAGATAGGCGGCCATCAGCGGCGTGATCAGCCGCGCCACCAGCAGCGAGGCGATGACCGCGGCGGCCACGGTCAGGCCGAACTGCTTGAAATATTGCCCGGCGATGCCGCCCATGAAGCTGACCGGCGCGAACACGGCCACGATGGTGCAGGTAATGGCCACCACCGCCAGCCCGATCTCGTCGGCCGCCTCGATCGCCGCCTCGTAGGGCCGCTTTCCCATGCGCATGTGGCGGACGATGTTCTCGATCTCCACGATGGCGTCATCCACCAGGATGCCGGTCACGAGCGTGATGGCGAGCAGGCTGACGAAGTTCAGCGAGAAGCCCATCAGGTGCATGGCCGCGAAGGCCGGAATGACCGATAGCGGCAAAGCCACCGCCGCCAGCAGGGTGGCGCGCCAGTTGCGCAGGAAGATCAGCACCACGATCGTGGCCAGCACCGCGCCCTCGATCAGGCTCTCCATCGCGGAATGGAAGCTGCCGCGGCTCGCCCGCACGCTGTCGTCGACCAAGGTGTAGGACACGTCGGGGTGGGAGACTGCCAGCGCGGCCAGATGGCCGTTGACGGCATCGGCCACGGTCACGTCGCTGGCGCCCTTGGCGCGGAAGACGGCGAACGAAACGACGGGCGTGGTTCCGTCCACCCGCGCGAAGTTGCGCGGCTCCTCGTACGCGTCGGTGATGCGGGAGACGTCCGACAAGCGCAGTTCGCGCCCGCCGGGCAGCACCAGCCGGGTCGCGCCCAACTGCTCCAGGCTGCGGGCGCCGCCCAGGGTGCGGATCGCCTGCTCCTGCGCGCCCAGCTCGCCGCGCCCGCCGGAGAGATCGGCGCTGGTGGCCCGCAACTGCCGGTTCACGTCGCCCGCGGTGATGCCGAGCGCGGCCAGCCGATCCGGATCGAGGTTGACCTGCACCTCCCGCGTGACGCCGCCCACACGCTCCACCCGGCCGATGCCGCGAATGCCCTGCAGGTCGCGCATGACCACGTCGTCCACGAACCAGGACAGGCCCTCGATCGTCATGCCCGGCGCGCTCGCCGCAAAGCTCATGATGCTCTGGCCGACGATGTCGATGCGCTCGACGATCGGCTCCTCGATGCCGCGCGGCAGGTCCGACCTGATCTTGGAGACGGCATCCCGCACGTCGTTCATTGCCCGGTCGCTGCTGATCTCGAGGCGCAGCTCGATCACGGTTTGGCTGCTGCCGTCGGTCACCGAGCTGGTGACGTGCTTGACGCCGGTCACGCTGGCGACCGCGTCCTCGATCTTTTTGGTGACCTGAGTTTCGAGCTCGGCCGGCGCCGCGCCCTGCTGGAGGACCGTGACGGCCACCACCGGCACATCCACGTTCGGTGCCCGGGTGATCGGCAGCAGGCGGAACGAGACCAGGCCCAGCAGGGTCAGCACCGCGAACAGCACCAGCGGCGGGATCGGGTTGCGGATCGCGGCGCCGGAGATGCGGAGCGCCATGGGGTCAGCTCCTCGGCACGGGGGTCACGCGGTCGCCGCCGCGGACGAACGTGCCGGAGACGGAGACCACGTCCTCCCCCGCCTGCAAGCCCTGGGTGATCTCCGCCTGGCCGCCGGCGCGCAGGCCGACCTCGACCCGGCGGGTATCGACGACGCCGTCCCGCACCACTTGCACCACCGCGCCGTCCGGCTGGAACAGCACGGCGGAGAGCGGCGCCAGCACGCCCTCCCGGCGCGCCACTTCGACGGAGGCGCGGGCAAAGCTGCCGATGACCAGCGGGCCGTCGCCGTCCACCTCCACGCGCACGCGGCCCAGGCGCGTGGCGCGATTCACCTCGGGCGAGACCAGGCGCACCTGCCCGGTGCGCTTGCCGCCGGCCGTGTCGATCCGCGCGGGCTGGTTCGGGCGGAGCCGGGCCAGCAGGTTCTCCGGCACGTCGGCCTCCAACTCGATGGCGCCATCCTGGATGATGCGGAACAAAGGGTCGCCGGCGCCCATCACCACCGAGCCGAGCCGGGCGGCCCGGCGGCTGACGATGCCGGAGACCGGCGCGCGGAGGCTGGTCCGGCCCAGGCGCACCATCAGCTCCTGCCGCTGGGCGATCGCCATGCCGCGGTCGGCCTCGGCCCCGTGCATCAGGTTCACGTTGGCGTCCAGCCGGGCCGCCGCCATCTGCGCGGCGGCCTGCCGTTGTTCGAACAGCTCGCGCGAGGCGTTGCCGCCGCCGACCAGTTCCCTGGTGCGCGCCAGCGCCTGGTCCGCCATGACGCGGCTGGCCTGCGCTTCCGCGATCGCGCTGCGCGCCTGGGCGATGGCGGCCTCGGCGCGGGCGAGGCTTGCGGCGTTCTGGGCCACGGTGGCGTCCAGCACGTCGCGCGACAGCCGGGCCAGCACCTGCCCGGCGGCGACGCTGTCGCCTTCCTCGGCGAGGATTTCGACGATGGCCAGACCCTCGATCTGCGGGCTGACGAGCACCTCCTCGCGCGGCGCCAGCGTGCCGGTCAGCCCCGCGGTCTCGGCGATCGGGCCGATGACGATGCGGGACACGGTCACCGCCGGCGGCCGCGGTTCGACGATGGGCGGCGGCGCCGCGGTCGCGGGAAGGGCCGCCAGCACCACCACCACCACCGGGCGGAGGAAGCGGCGGAGCAATTGCTGCAGCGCCGGGCGGAGCCGGGCGGCGGTGCGGCCGGGGTTGAGCGCCTGGTGGATGGCCAGGCCATCGCCCAATGCCATGATCAGTTCGCAAGCCGTCGTGGTGTCGAGCTGCGGGTCCACCATGCCTCGCGCCTGGCCGCGGTTGAGGGCGGCGATCACCACCGCCTGCGCCTCATCGATGTTGCGGCGAAAGGTGTCGCGCACCTCGGGGTTGCGGATGGCCTCCGCCATGGTCTCCGCCGAAAGCGCTGCCTTCGGCGCGGCGCAGCAGTCCTCCAAAGTGTCGACGCCGATGCTGGCCAGCGCCTCCACGGGGTCGTCGGCCTCGGCCATGCGATCGAAGAACGCGGCATGCTCGACCCGCTCGGCCTCCGCGATGGCCGCTATAATGCTGACTTTGCTCGGAAAGTAGCGATACAGGGCGCCGGGGCTCATGCCCGCCTCGGCGCAAATCTCCTGCATCGACGCGCCGTGGAAGCCGCTGCGCGCAAAGCACGCGATTGCGGCATCGACGACGCGCTGGCGGGGCGGCACGGTTTGGGTGGCGGCGGAAACCATTCTGGAACCCCGGTGCGAATGAACGTTCACTTGCGGACGCACCCAACTTTGTCAATGATGATCCGCGAAGGTTTCAATTTGGTTAAGGTGCTGCGGCAAAATGACGGACGGACCCATCGAGACGGCGCTGCTCGCCTTGGGCATCAGGGCACAGCCGGAGTGGCTGCCCGCCATCCGCTTCCACCTCGAGCTCAGCCTCCGCCTGGCCGTGATGGTGGCGGAGTTCCCCTTGCCCGACGAAGCCGACCCGGCGCCGGTGTTCCGGGCATGAGCGTTCCGGGCGTGAGCGCTCGGCAGACGGTCCTGGACACGCTCGACCGCATCGCCGCCGGGTCCGGGTTCAACGCATTCACCGAGGTGCTGGCCGATCGGGCACTGGCGCGGGCGGCCTTGGTGGACCGGGGCGCCGTCGGTGGGCCGCTGGCCGGCGTGCCGTTCGCGGTCAAGAACCTGTTCGACGTGGCCGGGCTGCCGACGCGCGCCGGGTCGGCGATCAACCGGGCGCAGCCGCCGGCCACCGAAGACGCGCATTCGATCCGCCGGCTGGAAGTGGCGGGCGCCATCCTGGTCGGCACCCTCAACATGGGCGAATACGCCTACGACTTCACCGGCGAGAACAGCCATGACGGCGCCTGCCGCAACCCGCACGACCCCGCCCGCATGACTGGCGGCAGCAGCAGCGGCTCGGGTGCGGCGGTCGCGGCCGGGCTGGTGCCGATCGCGCTCGGGTCGGACACCAATGGCTCGATCCGGGTGCCCGCCTCGCTGTGCGGCGTGTTCGGGCTGAAGCCGACCTACGGGCGCCTGTCCCGCGCCGGCACCTTCCCGTTCGTAAGCAGCCTGGACCATGTGGGCCCGCTCGCGCGCTCCGCCGCCGATCTCGTCCTGTCCTATAATGCGATGCAGGGCTGGGACCCGGCCGATCCGGTCTGCGCCGACCGGCCGGCAGAACCCGTGCAGGCCACCGGCATCGAGGGACTGCGCATCGCCATCGCAGGCGGGTATTTCCAGGAATATGCCGGGCCGGAAGCCTGGGCGGCGGTGCAGTCCGTGGCAACCGCGCTGGGCGTCTCGGCGCGGGTCGAGCTACCGGAGGCCGGCCGGGCCCGGGCGGCGGCCTACGTGATCACCACCGTCGAGGGCGCCGCCCTGCACCTCGACCGGCTTCGCGCGCAGCCCGAGGGCTTCGACCCGGACGTGCGAGACCGGCTGATCGCTGGCGCCATGGTGCCCGGCGCCTATTACGCCCGGGCCCAGCGCTTCCGCCGATGGTACCGGGACCAGGTTCTGCAGGTGTTTGGGTCGGTGGACGCCATCCTGGCGCCGGCGACGCCCTGCCCGGCGCCGCTGATCGGCCAGAAAACCATGCGGCTCGGCGCCGAGACGGTGCCGGTCCGTGCCTCGCTGGGGGCGCTCACGCAGCCGATCTCGTTCATCGGCCTGCCCGTGGCGGCCGTGCCGGTGCCCGGCGCCGGTCTGCCGGTCGGCGTGCAAGTCATCGCGGCGCCCTGGCGGGAGGACGTCGCCTTGCGCATCGCCTGCCACCTGGAAAGCAGGGGCGCGGCTGCGAGCCGCGCCGTGCCGTCAGCCTGACCGCTCCGGCGTGCGCCGGGCCGCGCCTGCCAGGATGGCGAGGCCGATCAGCGCCGACGACAGCGAGCCGATGAACACGGCCAGCTTCACTTCGTCGCCGCGCGGGGTCTCGCGGAAGGCGAGCTCGCCGATGAACAGGCTCATGGTGAAGCCGATGCCGCAGAGCACGGAGGCGCCGTAGAGCTGGCGGGTGGTGATGCCCTGCGGCAGCTTGGCCAAACCCATGCGGGCCGCGGCCAGCACCGCGCCGAACACGCCGATCTGCTTGCCCAGCAGCAGGCCGAGCGTGGTGCCGATGGCCAGGCGGTCGGTCCATGCGCCGGGCGGCAGCGTATCGAAGCGCAAACCGGCATTCGCCAGGCCGAACACGGGCAGGATGGCGTAGGCGACCCAAGGGCCCAGCCAGTGTTCGAGCCGTATGGCCGGCGCGGCGTCCTCGCCGGGCGCGGCATCCATCGGGATCACGAGGGCCAGCGCCACGCCCGACAGCGTGGCATGCACGCCCGATTGGAACACCAGCAGCCAAAGCACGGCGCCACCGAGCAGGTAAGGCGCCAACGACCGCACGCCGGCCCGGTTCAGGCCATACAGCGCGGCCAGCACGGCGAGCCCCAGGCCGAGCGCCGGCAGGTTCAGGCCGCTGGTATAGAACAGGGCGATGACGACGATCGCGCCGAGGTCGTCGATGATGGCGAGCGCGGTGAGGAACACCTTCAGCGCCACCGGAACCCGCTTGCCGAGCACGCTGAGCACGGCGAGCGCGAAGGCGATGTCGGTCGCCACCGGCACTGCCCAACCCCGCATCGCTCCCCGGTCGCCCCAGTTGAACGCGGCGAAGATGAGCGCCGGCGCGACCATGCCGCCGAGGGCCGCGATGGCGGGGGCGGCCACCCGGGCGGCGGAGGCGAGCTCGCCGCGGGTGATCTCGCGCCTTAGCTCCAGGCCCACCAGCAGGAAGAACACCGCCATCAGCCCGTCGTTGACCCAAACATGCAACTGCTCCGGCCCGAGCCGCCAGTGCAGCAGGGCGCGGTAGCCTGGCCCGGCGGGCGAGTTGGCCCAGGCCAGGGCAACGCAGGCCGATAGTACCAGCAAGGCCCCCCCGGCACTCTCGGAACGAAGGAAACCCAGCAGGGCAGCAAAGCGCCGCCCGGCGGGACTGTCGGTTGATTGCATGTTCATAGGGATTCGGCTGTCCGCTCGTTCGGGGCAACGTTCCGGCCGCACCGGGCGTTGAAGCGGACGTTATGGGACATACCACTCTGGCTCAACCGCCGCCGGCGCACCGTTCCGAGAACCCTGGCGCGCTCTGGCTGAACGCGATGCGGGTTGGAGACTTCCACGGCGCCTGGGCGGTGAACGACCAGGTGCTCGCGGGACGCGACCCCGCCCTAAGAGATGACCCGGCACAGCCGTATCACCTGCGCTGGGTCTGGGACGGGCACGGGTTTGCCGGGCGCGACGTGCTGGTCCGCTGCTACCATGGGCTGGGCGATACGCTGCAGTTCTGCCGGTATCTGGCGCCGCTTCGCACCCAGGTGGGCTCGCTGACCTTAGAGGTGCAGCCGGAGCTGCTGGCGCTGCTGGCCGATCTTCCCGGGCCGGACCGACTGACCCCCTTCCGGCCGAACCGGCCGGCTCCGACGCCGGGCTGCGACCTTGAAATCATGGAACTCGCGCACGCGCTGCGCAGGCCGCCGGACCCCGCGCCGTACCTTCGGCTGCCTGGCCGGGGTATTCCGGCCGAACGCGGCACAAGCAAAGCAACGACGGCCGTCGGCCTGTGCTGGCACGTCGCCAGCGGCTGGCAGCCGGAGCGGTCCGTGCCGCTGCCCTTGCTCGCGCCGCTCGGACGCGTTCCAGGGGTGGCGCTGGTCAGCCTGCAACGCGGCCCCGGCGCGGCCGAATTACGGGCGCCAGGCGCGCCGGCCGTCGTCAACCCCGGGGACCACGGCGCCGATATGCTGGAAACCGCACGGTTGGTCGCGGGGCTCGACCTCGTCGTCACGGTCGACACGATGGTGGCGCACCTGGCCGGCGCGCTCGGCATCCCGGTCTGGCTGCTGCTGCTGGCCGAGCCGGATTGGCGCTGGCTGGCTGGGGGCCGGGGCAGTCCCTGGTATCGCGCGGTTCGCAAATACCAGCAGCCCAGGCCGGGCGATTGGCGAACACCGATCGCCGAACTCATCGCCGACTTGACCCGACTCGCGGGAGGAAACAGCTTGGGCGGGGAACCCGGCTGACCGCCGCGGGTTTGTAGGCCGACATGGGAGCCCGCCGCCGTTGCGCATCGTCATCCTTGGCCTGACGATCACCTCGTCCTGGGGCAACGGCCACGCCACGACCTTCCGGGGCCTGGTGCGCGGGCTGGTGCGCCGCGGCCACCAAGTGCTGTTCCTGGAACGCGACAAACCCTGGTATGCGGAGAACCGCGACCTGCCCCGGCCGCCCTACGGCGACACGCGGCTCTACGCGAGCCTCGAGGAGCTGAACCAGCGCTGGAGCGCCGCCATCGCGGCAGCGGACCTCGTGCTCGTCGGATCCTACGTGCCGGACGGGATCGCGGTCGGCGCGCTGGTGCAGCGCCTGGCCGCGGGCGCCTCCGCCTTCTACGACATCGACACGCCAGTGACCCTGGCGGCGCTCGCGGCGGGGACCTGCGAATACCTTACGCCCGACCTGCTGCGCGGCTTCGACCTATACCTGTCGTTCACCGGCGGACCCACGTTGCACCACCTGGAATCCAAGCTCGGCGCGCGTTGCGCCCGGGCGCTCTATTGCTCGGCCGACCCGGACATCTATCGGCCGGACCCGGCGGCTAGCCCGCGCTGGGACCTCGGCTACCTCGGCACTTACAGCCCGGACCGGCAGCCCACGCTGGAGTCGATGCTGTGCGAGCCCGCCCTGGCCTGGCCCGAGGGCCGCTTCGTGGTGGCCGGCCCGCTCTATCCGGCGGAGATCGCCTGGCCCGGCAACGCCGAACGGATCGAGCATCTGCCGCCGGGCCAGCACCGCGGCTTCTATGCCGCTCAGCGCTTCACGCTCAACGTCACCCGCGCCGACATGATCCGCAGCGGCTACAGCCCGAGCGTACGGCTGTTCGAGGCCGCGTGCTGCGGCGTGCCGATCATCAGCGATTGGTGGCCGGGTCTGGACACCTTCTTTTGCCCCGGCGAAGAGATCCTGATCGCCGGCAGCGGCACCGAGGTGCTGGACCTGCTGCGCACCCTTCCCGAACCGCGCCGCCGCGCCATCGCCGACGCAGCCCGCGCCCGGGTTCTGGCAAGCCACACCGGCGACCATCGCGCGGCCGAGCTGGAGGCCTATGCGTCCGCCGTCTTCCGCCGCGTGCGGCGCCCCGCGGTATCGGCATGAAGATCGTCATCTTCGGCCTGTCCGTCAGTTCATCCTGGGGCAACGGCCACGCTGCGCTGTGGCGCGGCCTGATCCATGCGCTGCTGGCCCAGGGGCACCAGGTCGTCTTCTTCGAACGCGACGTGCCCTATTACGCCGCGACCCGCGACCTCGATGCGCTACCCGAGGGGGGCGAACTGGCGTTGTATGAAGAGTGGCAGGCGGCCCTGCCCCGCATGCGCCGCGCGCTGTCCGGCGCCGATGTCGGCATGGTGACCTCCTACTGCCCGGACGCCTTGGCCGCCACAGAGCTGGTGCTGGGCAGCGCCCTGCCCGTCCGCTGCTTCTACGACCTGGACACCCCGGTCACCCTCGCCCGTCTGGCCGCCGGCGAGACCGTGGACTACATCGGCGGGGACGGCCTGGCCGGCTTCGACCTCGTGCTCAGCTACACCGGCGGCGGCGCGCTCGACCTGCTGCGGTCCAGGCTCGGGGCGCGCCGGGTCGCGCCGATCTACGGTTCGGTCGATCCGGCCCTGCACCGCCCCGCCCCGCCCCGCGCGGAATACCGGGCCCTGCTATCCTACCTCGGCACCTACGCCGCCGACCGCCAGGCCGCGCTGGAGCGCCTTTTCGTCGAGCCCGCGCGGCTCCAACCGGCAAAGCGCTTCGTCATCGGCGGCGCGCAATACCCGGACGGCTTTCCCTGGACCGCCAACACCTTCTTCGTCCAGCACCTGCCACCGCCCGAGCACCCCGCCTTCTATTCATCCTCCCGCCTGACCCTCAACGTGACCCGCGATGCCATGGCGCGCATGGGCTGGTGCCCCTCCGGCCGGCTGTTCGAGGCGGCGTCCTGCGGCGTTCCGATCCTGTCCGACTGGTTCGACGGCCTCGACAGCTTCTTCGAGCCTGGCCGCGAAATCCTCGTCGCGCACACCACCGGGGACGCCATGGCAGCGCTTTCCCTGCCGGACGCCGAGCTAGCCGCCATCGCCCGCCGCGCCCGCGAACGCACGCTGGGCGAACACAGCGCGGCCAGGCGGGCGGCCGAGATGGTCAGCGCCTTCGAGTGCGAGACGGTCTGATATGTGGGGCATCATCCCGGCCGCCGGCAACGGCACCCGCATCCAGCCGCTCGCCTTCAGCAAGGAGTTGCTGCCGGTCGGCTCCCGCCTCGACGAGAGCGGGGTCGAGCGGCCGCGCGCCGTCAGCGAATACCTGATCGAGCGCATGGTCCGCGCCGGCGCGCGCAAGATATGCTTCGTGATCTCGCCCTGGAAGAGCGACATCATGCAATATTACGGCGGCGCGGTCGGCGATGTGGACATCGCCTACGTGTGCCAGGCCGGGGCGGTGGGCCTCTGCGACGCCATCTTCCGCGCGCTGCCGGTCATCCCCATCGACGAGCCGGTCATCATCGGCCTGCCCGACACCATCTGGTTCCCCGCCGACGCGCTGTGCGGCCTGGCAAACGACCGGCTGTCGTTCCTGCTGTTCCCGGTGCAGCGGCCGGAGCTGTTCGACGCCGTCGACACCGACGGGGACGGGCGGGTGCGGGAGATCCAGGTGAAGTCCGCAGCCGCGCGCTCCAACTGGATTTGGGGCGCCTTCAAAATGCCCGGCGCCACCCTGCACGCGCTGCACCGGCTCTGGCTGGAGCGCGAGCGCACCGACGAGTTCTTCGGCACGCTGATCAACGCCTGGCTGGCCCGGGGCGGCGTGGCCTGGGGGGTGCGCGGCGGCGAGAGCTACGTGGATGTCGGCACCCTGAACGGATACCGCGAGGCGATGCGGCTGTTGGGCGGGCAAGCGGCCGCGCCTGCCGCGGCGCCCCTGGCGGACAAGCGCGCCGGCGGCGCGCGGCTGGAAAGGAACGAGGCTTGAAATCCGAGGATTGGACGCCGGACCGCATCCGGGCGCAGGCGGAAGCCCTGGGCCCCTGGTTCCACAACCTGGACCTGAATGGGGTCCGCACCGCGCCCGAGCACTTCCTGGGCGACTACCCGCAGGTGAAGTGGCAGCGCTTCCAGGACTGCCTTCCCGCCGACCTCACCGGCAAGACGGTGCTCGACATCGGCTGCAACGCCGGCTTCTACTCCATGGAAATGAAGCGGCGCGGCGCTGCCCGGGTGCTGGGCGTGGATTTCGACGAGGACTATCTGGCCCAGGCCCGCTTCGCCGCCGAGGTCGAAGGGCTCGACATCGAGTTCCGCCAGATGAGCGTCTACGACGTGGGCGCGCTCGGCCAGCGCTTCGACATCGTGTTCTTCATCGGCGTGCTCTACCATCTGCGCCACCCGCTCCTGGCACTCGACCTGATCCATGAGCACGTGGCTGGCGACCTGCTGGTGTTCCAGTCGATGCAGCGCGGCTCCGATGCGATGCCGCCGGTGGCGCCCGACTACGAGTTCTGGGAAACCGCCGTGTTCGACGACCCCGGCTATCCCAAGCTGCACTTCATCGAGCAGAGCTACTCGCATGACAACACGAATTGGTGGGCGCCGAACCGGGCTTGCTCGGCGGCTATGCTGCGGGCGGCCGGCTTCACCATCGAGGCGAACCCGGAAGAGGAAATCTTTATCTGCCGCCGCGCAGAGCTGCCCGACGCGCGGTACGGCGCGGTCTATCCCAGCAAAGGGGCCCGGACATGATCGAAGCCGCGATGATCTGGAACGAGCCGAACAACAAGTCGCACTGGGACTTCGAGAACGACCCGGACTGGGCGGTGTTTGCCCGGATGACCAAGCTCGCCGGCCAGGCGATCGCGGCCGAGGCGCCCGGGCTGCCGCGCGTGCTGGGCGGCATCAGCCCGATCGACCCCGATTTCATCCGCGTGCTGGATGGGCACGACGCCCTGGCCGACCTCGATGCCGTGGCAGTGCACGGCTTCCCGCTCGATTGGAACCACTGGATGCTCGAGGACTGGCCGGCCAAGCTGGACAGCATCCGCGCCGTGACCCGCCTGCCGCTCTGGGTTTCGGAGGTCGGCATCTCCACCTTCGGCGCCGAGGAGGTGCAGGAATGGGGCCTGCGCCGCACCGCCGAGCTGCTGCACGGCCTGGCGCCACGCATCCATTGGTACAGCCTCTACGACCTGCCTGCCGCCTGGCCCGCCACGACCCGGCACCGGGAGGCCGAGGGCAGCAGCTACTACCGTCATTTCCACATGGGCCTGCTGGACGAGAACGGCCGCCCCAAGCGGGCCGCGCGCATCTTCCGCGAGTTCACGCCCGAGATCGGGCTCTGCCAATGGTTCCACTTCGAGGACCACCGCCTGGATGACGCCGTCCGGCACATGAAGGACATGGGCGTCACCTACTTGCGCACCGGGCTTTCCTGGGCGGACTGGTTTCGCCCGGATGCCGAGCGCTGGTTCGACCGGCAGATGCGGGCGCTGGAGGACTTCCGCGTGACCGCGACCTTCTGCTTCACGCCGGAGCATGAGGGGCTGTGGGAGCACTACACCGCCGTGCCCAAGCATCCCGAGCGGTTCGCCGAGTTCTGCGCCGAGATGATCCGCCGTTATGCGCCGGGCCGGACGGATGCGCTGGCGCCGATGCACGCCGGTGCGGGCTAGGTTGGTGCTGGCCGCCTTGCTCGGACGGCGGCCGACCCGGCGGGTCGCGCTGGTGGTGGCGCACCCCGACGACGAGACGATTGGGGCCGGAGGCAGCATGCACCTCTTGCCCGGGCTGCTGCTGGTTCATGTGACCGACGGTGCGCCCCGCGAGCTGGACGATGCGGCAATGGCCGGGTTCGCGACGCCGCGGGCCTATGGCGCGGCGCGGCAAGCCGAGCTGGATGCGGCGCTGGCGCTGTCGGGGACGACGCTGCAACGGGCCGCGCTGGGAGTGCCGGACCAGGACGCGAGCCACGATATGCCGGGGATCGCCCGGCGGCTGGCCGGTTTATTCGACCAGCACCACGTCGAGGCCGTGCTGACCCATGCCTATGAGGGCGGCCACCCCGACCATGATGCGACCGCGCTGGCGGTGCACATGGCCGCGCAGGGGCGCGAGGTGGCCGAATTCGCGGGCTACCACGCGGGACCCGGGGGCGAGTTGCTGACCGGCCGCTTCCTCCAAGGGGGCAGCGAGACCGGGATCAGCGAGACCGGGATCAGGGAGACCGGGATCAGGGAGACCGAGATCACCTTGCCGCCGGCGGACGCCGCCCGGAAGCGCGCGATGCTGGCGTGCTTCCATACCCAGGCCGCCATCCTCGCCCATTTCGGCGCGGAACGGGAGCGGTTCCGCACCGCTCCCCGGTACGACTTCACCGCGCCGCCGCATCCGGGACTGCTGAACTACGAGCATTGGGGTTGGAGCATGACGGGCCACCGATGGCGAAACCTGGCCGCAGCGGCATGGGACGCGCGATGCGCCGCCTGACCGTGTTGAACGTCTCCTACCCGCTGGCGCCCGTGGGGCCGGACGCGGTCGGCGGGTCCGAGCAAATCTTGACCGCGCTCGACCGGGCGCTGGTGGCGGCGGGGCATCGCTCGATCGTTCTGGCCACCGAGGGTTCGATGGCGGCGGGCGAGTTGGCGTCCTACGCCGGCCCCACGCCAGGCGAGCCGATCACGGAGGAAATCGCGGCGGCGCAGCGCAGGGTGGTCCGCCGGGCCATGATCCGGGTGCTGAACAAGCGCGCCGTGGACGTGATTCATATGCACGGGCTGGACTTCTACCACTACTTGCCGCCGCCGGGTCCGCCGGTGCTGGCCACCATGCACCTGCCGCCATACTGGTATCCGGCGCGGGCGATGGAGCTGCGGCGGGAGAACACCTGGTTGAATTGCGTCTCCGACCACCAGGTCAGCAACACGTGGCCGAACCCCCGCATGCTGCCGCCGATCCCCAACGGCGTGCCGGTTTCCAAGCTGGGCGCGGTGCATCCGCGCAAATGCCGATACGCGCTGATGCTGGCCCGGGTCTGCCCGGAGAAGGGCCTGCATCTCGCGCTGGAGGCGGCGCATGCGGCCAAGACCTCGTTGCTGATCGGCGGGGAGATCTTTCCCTATCCGATGCACCAGGAATACTTCGCCAAAGAGGTGGCGCCCCGGCTGGACCGCATGCGCCGCTATTTGGGGCCGCTCGGGTTCATCCAGAAGCGCCGCCTGCTGGCCGGGGCGCGGTGCCTGCTGGTGCCTAGCCTGGTGCACGAGACCAGCTCCCTCGTTGCCATGGAAGCCGCCAGTTGCGGCACGCCGGTGATCGCCTTCCGCAACGGAGCCCTGCCCGAAGTGGTGGAGGACGGCCGTACCGGCTTCCTGGTGGACGACGCAGCCGGCATGGCGGCGGCCATCGGCCGGGTCGGCGAGCTGGACCCGCAGGTCTGCCGCGCCGTGGCCCGCCAGCGGTTCTCGCTCGAGCGCATGACCGACGCATACATCAAGCGCTACCACCAATTGGCGGAGCAGCGGGTGACGGTCGCCGCGTGATCGCGGTCGTCGATACCGAGGAGGGGCTGCATGCGCTGGCGCCCGCCTGGGAGGCGCTGTGGCGGCGAACGCCGGGAACGACGCCGTTCCAGTCGCCCGCCTGGCTGCTGCCCTGGTGGCGGCAGTTCGGCACCGGAATGCCGCGGGTGGCGACCCTGGAACGGCATGGGACGTTGCAGGCCGTCCTGCCTATGTATGTGCTGGACGAGCCCGGCATTCGTAAGCTGTTGCCAATCGGGGCGGGGACCACCGACTACCTCAACCCGCTCGGCGCGCCCGCCACGCCGCTGCTGCATGCCGTGCTGGGGCACGCCCGGGCTGATGGCGTGGGCCAGTGCGACCTGATCGAGGTGCCGCCGGGCTCGCCCCTGTTCACCGCCGCCTGGCCGGAGGGCTGGCACGCGGAGTGGTCCGCCGGCAGCCCCTGCCCGGTGCTGACCTTGCCCGGTCTCCCCGCCGGCATGCGCCGGAAGGTGCGCATGAACCGGAACCGCGCGGAACGCGGGGGCGGCTGGACCACCGAGGTGGCCACGCCGGACACCTTGGCGCCGTTGCAGGCCGAGCTGATCCGGTTGCACCAGGCGCGCTGGACGGCGCGGGGCGAGGAGGGCTCGCTTGCCAGCCCGGCGGTGCTGGGCTTCCACCGGCAGGCCGCGCCGGCTCTGCTGGCGGCCGGCGTCCTGCGCCTGCAAGCCCTGCGGATCGGCGGCGTGGTCGCGGCGGCGATCATGGCGCTGCTGGCGGGCCGGGACCGCATCCTGTTCTACCTCAGCGGCTTCGACGAGGGGCTCGCCTTCGTCAGCCCCGGCACCATCCTGCTGGGCGCGATGCTGGACGAGGCGGTGCGCGAAGGCCGCACGGAAGCGCACTTCCTGCGTGGCCGCGAAGGCTATAAATACGCCTGGGGGGGCGTGGACAGGATGAACATGGCATGCCGGCTGACTCCCCTTTGATCCTGAGGTTGAGCGAGCGGCCCGACCTGGTTCCCGTGGTGGCCGGCTGGCTTTGGGAGGAGTTCCTACATTGGGACGGCTATACCCTGGAGGGGGCTCGCGACATCCTCGTGGGCTTGGCGCCGCCGTTCCGGACGTTGGTGATGCTCCGGGATGGCAAGCCGGTCGGCACCGCGAGCCTCACGGCCGAGGACCTCGATGAACGGCCCCAGCTTTCCCCCTGGCTCGCGGGCGTCTACGTCGTGCCGCAGGCCCGGGGCCAGGGCGTCGCCCGGGCGCTTGTCGCCGCCGTGGTGGATGCGGCCGGCTCGGCCGGCTTCGCCACGCTTTGGCTCTACACCGGCACCTCGGCAGGCCTCTATGCCAAGCTGGGATGGCACGCGACCGAAACCGTCGAGCGTGGGGACAAGCCCGCCGTGACGCTGATGCGGCGCGACCTGACGTAGCCTCAGCCCGCCAGGTTCACCCCATCCACCCGCGCATCGTCCTCGAACACCGCCAGCACGCTGCGGGATGCCGGATCGAGCGTCAGGCGGTGAAACAGGTCGAGCGGGCAACCGAGGAAATGGGCCAGGACGGCCTTGATGATGTCCTGATGGCTGACCAGCACCAGTTCCTCCCCGGGGTAGGCGGCGCGAAGCCGGGCGATGCTGGCCAGGGCACGGGACTGGGCCGCGACCATGCCCTCGCCGCCGGGGCATGGCGCGAAGCTGCGGGCACGGTTCCAGGCCTGCCAGGCGGGCCGCGGTTGCAGGTCCGCGAAGGCGAGGCCCGTCCAGTCGCCGAAATCGAGTTCATCGAGGCCGTCGTCGGTCAGCACGGGCACGCCTAGCCGCCCGGCGATCGGCCCGGCGGTTTCCTGCGCGCGCTGCACCGGGCTCGAGACCACGGCGGTGATGGGCCGGCTGGCGAACGTATCGGCCAACCGTGCCGCCTGCCCGCGGCCCTCGGCGCTCAAAGCCACCCCAGGCGTGCGGCCGGCCAGGGTATGGCCCAGCAGGCCGTGCGCCGCGTGGCGAACCAGGTGGAAGGTGGTCAGGCCCAGAGGTTTAGGCAAGTGCCGGGGCTCAGGCGGGCGCCGGGGCTCAGGCGGGCGCGTCGGCCGCCGACGTGGCGGCGCGGCCCTGGAAGGACGCGTCCAGCGCCTTGTCCCACAAGCGAACGCCGCCGGTGATGCCGGCGTCGTTCGAGATCACCCGCACATCCGCCGGCAACTCGAAGTCGATCAGCTTGGCGTCGCCGCCGCCGATATACAGCGTGTCGAAGTTCACCAGCGTGCGGAGTTGCACCAGCATGCGCTGCACCCGGCGCCGCCAGCGCTGCTTGCCGATCTTCTTCACGGCCTTTACGCCAAGGTATTCGTCATAGGTCTGTTTGCCGCGGATGACGTGCTGGCTCAACTCCAAATGCGGCGCGAGCCGGCCGTCCTCATACAGCGCGAAGCCGAACCCGGTGCCGAGCGTGATCACGCATTCCAGCCCGCGCCGGGCAATGACGCCCAAGCCCTGCACCGTTGCGTCGTTCAGCAGGCGGACGGGCTTGCCAAGCTTGGCCTCCAGCGTGCCGGCCAGGTCGAAGCCCGCCCATTCCGCCGTGCCGAGGTTCGGCGCCGTCAGCACCCGGCCGCCCCGCACCACGCCGGGAAAGCCGACCGAGACGCGGTCGAACCCGCCGAGGCCCTCGGCGATGCCGACCAGCGCCGGCACGATGACGTCCGGCGGCGACGGGTGCGGCGTTGCCAGCCGGGCCCGCTCGCCGATCATGGCGCCGCCCGCGTCGAGCAAGCCGCCCTTCAGGCCGGTGCCGCCGATGTCCAGAGCGAGGGTCGTGGGGCCGGACGGGGTGGCCTGGTGTTTGGTCATGGCTTGTCCAGTATCCTTGGTCCCGTGGCGGTACCGGCGATCACCCGCGCGGCCATGCCGATGAATAGCCCGGTTTCCACGACCCCGGCGATGGATTTCAGCCGGGCCTGCAGGGACTGGGGGTCCGGAATGGCGAAGGCGCAATCGAGGATCAGGTTGCCGCCATCCGTGCGGTACGGCGTGCCGTCGGCCGCTAGGCGGAGTTGCGCATCGGCGCCCGCCCGCTCCAGGTGGCGCAGCGTCGCCTGCCAGCCGAACACGACCACCTCCACCGGCAGGCGGACGGAGTGGCCTAGTTCGCCCACCAGCTTGCCCTCGTCGACCACGACGATCATGCGCCGGCTTGCGGCAGCGACAATCTTTTCCCGCAGCAGCGCGCCGCCCAGGCCCTTGATCAGGTCGAGCGTGCCGGTATGCACCTCGTCCGCGCCATCGATGGTCAGATCGATTTCCGGATGCTCCGCGAGGTCGCCGACGGTGATGCCGAGCGCGCGCGCCTGCGCGGCGGTACGTTCCGAGGTGGGAATGCCGATTACGCGCAAACCCTGCTGCACCCGGCCCGCGAGCGCGTCCACCGCCATCGCCGCCGTGGAGCCGGTGCCGAGCCCGAGCACCATGCCGTCATCCACCTCGGCCACCGCCGCCTCCGCCGCTTGGCGCTTCTGTTTTTCCTGCTCGGTCATGCGAGGCAGGCGACGATTGCATGCACCACGTCGTGCGGCGGCGGGGTCACGTCGGCGATAATGGGGCGCTCGTCGGGGCCGGGTTCCTCCAGCGCCTCGAACTGGCTGTGGACGAGGCTGGCAGGCATGTAGTGGTTGTGCCGCGCGGCCTGGCGTTCATGGATCAGCGCCTCGGACCCTTTCAGGTAGACCAGGCGCACGTCCGGGCGCCCGCCGACCAGCACGTCGCGGTAGGCGCGCTTGAGCGCGGAACAGGCGAGCACGCCGTGCCGGCCCGTTACCCGCGTTGCGTCGATCCACGCGGCGATGGAGGCGAGCCACGGCGCGCGATCCGCGTCGGTCAGCGGCGTGCCGCCGTGCATCTTGCCCACGTTGGCGGGCGAGTGCCAATCATCCGCGTCGCCGAACTCCCAGCCGAGCCGGCCCGCCAGCAGCGCCGCCACCGTGGTCTTGCCGGAGCCCGAGACGCCCATCACCACCAGCATCGAAGGGAGGTTCATGGGCGCACGATACCGGGCTGGCACGGATACGCCAGCCCTACTTCCTTCTTCGCCGGCCCGCTACTTCGCCGATTCGAGGACCCGGACCGGCGGGGCGTCGAAGAACTTGTTCTTCAACCCCTTCTGGTTCTCATAGATCGAGCCGCCAAGGTCGGCCGGCGGCAGCGGCAGGCGGACCGGCACCGGGGTCAGCCGGGGCGCCACGCTGTTCGGGACGCCCGAGGCCATCAGGGCGTCATAGGCCTCGATGCCCGGCGGGAAGCCCAGCAGCGGCCAGGCGTCAGCCGCCCGGAACTGGAACAGCAGCAGCCGCCGCTCCTTGGACGAGGTGTTGGGGGCGGACCCGTGCACCGCACGCACATGGTGAATGGTGATCGAGCCGGCCTTGCCGGTCAGCGGCGCCGCCTCGCTGTAATCCACCTCGCGCTTGGACGGGTCCATCGCGCCGCAGAACTTGCCGTCCGCATGGTGGTCGAACACCGGCCCGGTATGCGTGCCGGGCACGATCATCAGCGGGCCGTTCTCCAACTCCATGTCGTCCATCATCAGGCCGACCGCCGCCAGGTCGTCGTTGGTGTGCGGGTAGAACGCCCAATCCTGGTGCCACTCCACCGCCGCGCCGTAGCCGGCGGATTTCATGTTCAGCTTCGCCGTGTCGAAGCGGATGTCCGGCCCCCACAACGACTGCAGCGCGGCGACGACCTTGGGATGGCTGATCAGGGCGCCATAGGCCTTGTGGTGCAGATGCGGCGTCTTGATCCGGCGGACGCGCGGCTCGGCCGGGGAATGCGTGTCCTCGAGGTCATAGACATCGTCGTGCTTGGCGACGTGCCGTGCCCGCTCCACGAAGTCCTCCGTCACGCGCCGCAGCTCCGCAACCTCGGCCGCCGAGAGAATGTCCGGCACGACGACCGCGCCGACCCGGTTGTATTCGTCAATCTGGGCTCGAGTGAGCATGGATCGCCTCCTTATTTGTAGTACCGCTGCGCGCCACGCACGGCTTGCTTGATCGAGTCTTCGGCGCTGCTGTCGCCCGTCACCACCCGCGCAAACATATCGACCAGCACCCAGTCGTTCAGCACCGACCCCGCCGCCGCGTTGACCGGACCGTCATAGCCGTCGTGGAACGGCGTATCCATTGCGTTGCGGAACACGGCCAGCTTCGGGTCGCTGTCCCAAACCGCGCTGCCCGCATAGGCCCGCAGCGACTGCGACCAGTAGCCGAGGCAGCCGGTCAGCCACGGGTCATACTGCGGCGCCTCCATCATGAAGCGCAGGTAGTCCTTGGCGGCATTGGGGAACTTGCTGTGCTTGAACACCATGGCGTTCAGCACCAGGCATTGTTCAGGCGCGGCCTTGGCGACGCCGAACGGCATGGAGGCGTTGTTCATGTCCTGCGCCACGGCGTTTTGCGCCGCCTCTTTGGAGTTTTTGGCGGCGTAGTAGATCGAGACGCCGTTCTGCGTCAGACCGATGTTGCCGGCCGCGAAGGCCTGGTTGTTGCTGGTGCCGTTCCACGACATCGTACCGGGGATCATGGTCTCCTGCATCGCGCGGGCATATTCGATGGCGGCGCGCGTCTCCTTGCTGTCCAAGGTCACCTTGCCCTCTTGATCCACCAGCTTGCCGCCGTGCGACCACAGCAGCCAGTTGGCGTAATTCGGCGCATCGCCCGGCGCGTGGCTGAGGGCGAAACCACAGGGATGGCCGATCTTCTTCAGGCCTTGGCACAGCTTGAGGAACTCCTGCAGGTCGTTCGGGATGGTGTCGAACCCGGCCTCCTTGATCCACGAGACGCGGTAATTGCACGGCCCCGTGGTGCCGCCCATCGGCAGGCCGATCCAGGTCTTGCCCTTCCAAGTCTGGCCGAACAGCGTGGACATGGGATACCAGCCGCCGTATTTCGCGCCGAGATATTCGGCGATGTCGGTCACCTCGACCAGCTTATCGGCGTAGATATGCGGGTCCGGCCCGAAGCCGCAGACGATATCCGGCCCGGCGCCGGTATTGGCGACCACCGCCGTTTGCGGGGCCATGTTGTCCCAGGCCAGGTAGTCCACGCGCACTTCCACGCCGGTCTGTTCGGCGTATTTCTTGCTGTTGGCGGTGAAGATGGCCTCGTCCGGGTCCACGAACTTGGCCGGGCGCAGTACCCGCAGCTTGGCCCCGGGCTCCAGGGGCAGCTTGGGCGGCTGCACGTCGGCCGCCGTCACGGCGGCCCGCGCGGGCAACGACGACCCGGCGACGAGGCCCGCACCCAAGGCAAGCGTCTGCCGTCGGCTGATCGGATCCATTCCTCTTTCCTCCATTTTGGGACAAGGGTAGCGGGATCGGGCGGGCCGGGCTAGCGCTGAACGTGTCCAGTTCAAGCGGTTAACGTCTCGATCCCCTCCGGCTCGCTCACCGTCACGTCCAGGTCGGTCACCAGCCCGTTCGATAGCGAATATACCCAGCCATGGACTGAAATCGCTTGCCCGCGCGCCCAGGCGTCCTGCACGAACACGTCGGAAGCCACGTTGCGGACCTGCCGCATCACGTTCAGTTCGCACAACCGATCCAGGCGCCTGGCGGGCTCCGGTATGGCGTTCAGCTCGTGGCGGTGCTCGTGGCAGACTTCGCGGATCGGATGCAGCCAATGATCCACCAGCCCGCGCCGCTGGCCGTCCACCGCGGCCCGCACGCCGCCGCAGCCGTAATGGCCGACCACCATGATGTGCTTCACCCGGATCACGTCGACAGCGAATTGCAGCACGGACAGGTAGTTCGCGTCCTGCGGCGGGGCGAGATTGGCGACATTGCGGTGCACGAACAGCTCGCCCGGGTCGAGATCCACGATCTCGTTGGCGGGCACCCGGCTGTCCGAACAGCCGATCCAAAGGTATTCCGGCGCCTGCTGGCCCTCTAACCGTTTGAAGAAGTTGGGGTCGGCGGCTGTTTTCCGCTTCGCCCAAGCACGGTTGCGGGCCTTGAGATGATCGAGCATGGCGGCTAGGCGCTGGCCGGCAGCAACACCGCCTCAGTCTTCGCCTGCAAGGCCGCGAAGGTCAGCCCCGGCGCCATGTCCACCACCTGGAACCCGCCCGGGGTCACGTCCAGCACGGCCAGGTTGCTATAGATGCGGCGCACCGCGCCCGGCGCCGTGAGCGGATAGCTGCAACGGCGGACCAGGCGGGGGCGGCCATCCTTCGTCGTGTGTTCCATGACGACCCACAAGCGCTTGGCGCCGACGGCCAAATCCATCGCGCCGCCCACGGCGGGGGCGGTGTCGTTCTCGCTGGTGGCCCAATTGGCGAGGTCGCCGTTCTCGGCCACCTCGAACCCACCCAATACGCAAAGGTCCAGGTGGCCGCCGCGGATCATGGCGAAGCTGTCGGCGTGATGGCTGTAGGCGCCGCCGGGCCGTAGGGTTACGTGCTGCTTGCCGGCGTTGATCAGCCAGGGGTCGGCCAGCCCGGGCGCGGGCGCCGGCCCCATGCCGAGCACGCCGTTCTCACTGTGGAAGATCACCTCGCGCTCGGGCGGAACGCAATCGGCGACCAGGGTCGGGATGCCGATGCCAAGGTTGACGTACCAGCCTTCCGGGATGTCGTGCGCCACGCGGGCGGCCATCGCGGCTCGGCTGAGCGGTTGGGGGGTCATCTCTGCCATCCTACATCGCCCATCTTACATCCCCATCTTACACCGCCGGGTCGCCATAGGGCACATGCAGCACGCGGTCCACGAAGATGCCGGGGGTTGCCACGGCCTCGGGATCGAGCGCGCCCAGTTCGACCAAGTGCTGCGTCTGCACCACCGTGAGCTTGCCCGCCATCGCCATCACCGGGTTGAAGTTGCGGCCGCTGGCCCGGAACGTGAGGTTGCCCCAACGATCGGCCTGCCAGGCCTCGATGAGCGCGACGTCGCCGGGCAGCGCATGTTCCAGCACGTAGGCGCGGCCGCCGATCTCGCGAGTCTCCTTGCCGCGGGCAAGCTGGGTGCCGGCGGCGGTGGCGGTGTAGAAGGCCGGGATGCCGGCGCCGGCGGCGCGCATGCGTTCCGCCAGCGTGCCCTGCGGCACGATCTCCAACTCGATGCGCCCGGCCCGGTACAGCTCCTCGAACACCACGGACCCCACGCTGCGCGGGAAGCTACAGATCATGCGCCGGACCCGGCCCAGTTCCATCAGCCGCGCCAGCCCGGTGTGCCCGGCGCCGGCGTTGTTGGCGACGCAAACCAGGCCGCTCGCACCCTGCTCGATGAGGCCTTCGATCAGCGCGTTCGGCTGGCCCACTGCGCCGAAGCCGCCGACAAGGACCGTGGCGCCATCGGCCACGCCGGCCAGGGCATCGGCCATGGTCTGCACGCGCTTATCGATCATAGGCTGCCGATCATGGGGGCGATCTCGACGACGGCGTCGACCGCATAGGCCCCGTCCGGGGTGGCGATCACCGGGTTCAGGTCCACGCCCAGGAGGCCGGGCCCCGCCTGGTCGGCGAACACCGAGAGCCGCGCCAGCATGTCCGCCAGGGCGGCGATGTCCACAGGCGTGCGGCCGCGCGCGCCAAGCAGGATGGGGGCGGCCTTGATGCTGCGGATCATGCGCTCCGCCACGTCGGCACCGAAGGGGCAGCGGTGCAGGGCCACGTCCTGCAACACCTCCACAAAGATGCCGCCCAGGCCGAACAGCGCCACGGGCCCGAACACCGGGTCGCGGTGGATGCCGAGGATGCACTCCACGCCGCCTTGCAACTGCTTGGCCACGAGCACGCCTTCGAGCCGCGCGCCCGGAACGGCACGGCCGCGGTCCATAACCGTCTGGAACCCGGCACGCACCGCGTCCGCGCTCGCGAGGTTCAGTAGCACGCCGCCGATCTCCGACTTGTGCAGGATGTCCGGGGAGAGGATTTTCAGCACCACGGGGTAGCCGAAGCCTTCGGCGGCGGCGGCGGCCTCGTCCGCGGTGGCGCAGGCCGCCTCGGGCGCGGAGGGGATGCCGGCGCCGGCCAGGAGGCGTTTGGCCTCCGCCTCGGTGGGCGTAGCCTCGGGCAGTGCCACCGCCGGCACCGCCGGGGGCGCCAGGCCGGGCGGCTTGGCGAAAGCGTCGCCGAACCGTCCCATGGCATGGATGGCCACCACAGCGCGGGTCGGGTCCTCGAACACGACGAACCCGTCCGCCTCGTATTCCCGGATTTGCTCGGGCCGCGCGACCACCGACAGCACATACAGCCGGTCCGGATGCTTGGCGCGGGTGGCGTTCAACTGCTCGCGCAGCCGCGGCGCGATGGTGGGCGAGCCACCGACCTGGGTAAAGAACGCGAGGATCGAGCTGTAGCCGCCATCCCTGACCATGCTGTCGGTGAAGCGGCCGATCAGGCTCATGTCGTTGAACGCCTGGGCCGTGCAATCCACCGGGTTGCGCGGGGCGGCGAACGGCAGCATGGCCTTCAGCTTGGCTTGCGCCGCGGCGGGCATCTCGGGCACCGGCAGGCCGAGCGCCTCGGCCGCGTCCGAGATGAGCACCCCGGCCCCGCCGCTGATGGTGATGACGCCCATGGTGTTGCCGACGGGGTAGATGCGCCTTGTCGCGGTCAGCGCGATGTCCAGCATTTCCTCGGTGGTGCGGGCGCGGACCACGCCGAACTCGGCCAGCACCGCGTCGGTCACCCGGTCGTCCCCGGCGATGGAGGCGGTGTGCGACCGGGCGGCATGGGCGCCGACGGCACTGGTTCCCACCTTCATCATCACGACGGGCTTGCGCGCCTGCCGTGCCGCATCGAGCGCGGCGAGGAAGCTGCCGGCCTCGCGGATGCCTTCCGCATAGGCGGCGATGACATCGGTGTCGGGGTCCTCCGCGAGCCAGCCGATCACGTCGCCGATGGTGACGTCGCCTTCGTTGCCGGTGGTGACGCAGATGGGGGTGCCCAGGCCGCGGTTGCGGGCCGTGGCGAACACATGGGTGCCGTAGGCGCCGCTCTGGCTGGCGATGCCGATGCGGCCGGGCTGCGGCCAGCCGTTCTCGAGGCTGGTGCTGAAAATCGGGTAGAAGCCGATGCGTGCGTTGAACAGGCCGAGGCAGTTGGGGCCGAGCAGCCGCATGCCATGGCGGCGCGCCGCAGCCACCATTCGGGCCTGCGCCGCCGCCCCTTCCGCGTCCATTTCCGCGAACCCGGCGGTGAACACGATCGCGGACTTCACCCCGCGTGCCCCCAGTTCATCGACCGCCTGGACCGCCAGCGCCGTCGGCACCGCCACGATGGCGGTGTCGGGTACTGAGGGCAGGTCGGCGATGCTGGCATAGGCCAGCAGGCCCTGGATTTCCGCCCGGTTCGGGTTCACCGGCAGTATCGCGCCCTGGAAGCCTTGCTGCAGCATGTACTGGATCGGCCGGCCGCCGATGCGGGTCGGGTCCGCGCTGGCGCCGATCACGGCGACGCTGTCCGGGCGGAGCAGGCTGTCCAGGCTCGCGAAGCGGACGCTCATAGCGCGGCGTGGGTTCCCAGCAGCGCCGTGCATTGGCTGGAGAGCGTGCCGCCATTGCCGTGCACCAGCGCCACATCGAGGCCCGCCACCTGCCGCGCGCCCGCGTCGCCACGCAACTGCGCCACCGCCTCCAGGATCAGGAACATGCCGTACATGCCGGGATGCACGCAGGAGAGGCCGCCGCCGTTGGTGTTCACCGCCAGGCGGCCCCCGGGCGCGATGGCGCCGCCCTGCACGAAGGTGCCGCCCTCGCCCTTGGCGCAGAAGCCGAGGTCTTCGAGGAACAGGATCGTGTTGATGGTGAAGGCGTCGTACAGCATGGCCAGGCGCACGTCCCTCGGGGAAAGCTTCGCCATGGCATAGGCGCGGGCGCCGCTCTCCGTGGCGGCGGTGATCGTCAGGTCCGGCATGCACATGATAGCGCGGTGCCAACCCGCGGTGGCGGCCCCCAGCACATAGACGGGCGGCCGGGGCAAGTCGCGCGCCCGGTCTGGCCGCACCAGCACGCAGGCACCGCCGCCGTCGGTGACGAGGCAGCAATCGGCCGAGGTCAGCGGGTCGCTGATCATGCGGCTGCCGAGGACGTCGGCGATCGTGAGCGGGCCGTGGGCGAAGGCGGCCGGGTTCAGGTTGGCCCAACCGCGCGCGGCGACCGCCACCTCGGCCAGCATCTCCCGCGTGGTGCCGAACTGATGCATGTGCCGGCTCGCGGCGAGCGCATAGGCGGTGATGGGGTGGCGCGGCCGGTACGCCGCCTCGTGCGGCTGCTTCTCGCTCATCGAGACCAGTCGGCCGCCCATGCTGCGCTGGTTCGAGCCATAGCAGATCAGCGCCGCATCGCACTGCCCGGCCGCCAGCGCCATGGTCGCGCTCAGCAAATGCGCCTCGAAGCTCGAGCCGCCGATATTGGTGCCGTCCTGCACGCGCGGGCGCAGACCCAGGTATTCCGCGACGGACAGGGTGGGAAAGGCGTGGGTGCTGGTGGCAGCGAACAGGCCATCGATGTCCTGCAGCCGCAATCCGGCGTCGGCGATGGCGGCGAGGGCCGATGCGGCCATCAGTTCCGTCGCGGTCCGGCCCGGCGCGCTGCCGCACCCGGCGCTGCCGATGCCGGCGATGGCGGCCTGGCCGCGCAAGCTCACGACGGGTTCTCCGGGGTGAACACCACCAGGGGCGCGCCGTCTTCCTCGATGATCCGGGCACGGACACGGGCACCGATCGGCACGGTCTCGACCCCCTCGATGCGCGTCATCATGCGCGGGCCTTCGTCGAGGTCCACCAGCGCCAGGTTGTAGGCGCCTTCTCGCGTTCGGTTCACGGTGATCGCGTAAACGGTCGCGCCGCCGCTGGCCGGCACCCAGTCCAGGTCCTGCTCGCCCGTACCGGGGATCAGGATGCGCGGATAGAACACGTGCCGGCCGGTGCTGCGGCTACGCTGGATCATGAAGCGGCCCGCATCGAGGTGGGCGCGGTACTCGGCTTCGGGACCTGTCATCGGCGCATGATGGTCCAGGGTGCGCCGAGCGGCAAGGCGCTCCCGCGCCCCCCCCCGGGGGCGCGGTCTGCTACCGAGTACTAGGCCCCGGCGCTAGGATTGCGCATCGGGCGACACGATCATGCAGTTCGTCCTGGAGCGGGCCAGCCGCTCGCACGCCTGGGTGGCCGCATTGCGGGACAGGCCGGTCAGCCGGGCGCGGTAGAGCATCCCCCCCGGCTGCCGCACGCCGGCGACCGCGGGCCGGGCGCTGCCGAGCACCTCTTTCGCATGGTCCCGCGCCGCGGCGGTGGCGGCGGCGGCGAGGTTCTGGTTGGCGAAGGCGCCGACCTGTACGGCCCAGGCCCCGGGCGCGAAGCCGCCCCGGTGCACCTGGACCGGCGCGGCGTTGGCTGGCGAGATGAGCGCGAACATAGGCGAGCGCGGCGGCATCGCCGGAACCAGCGCCGAAGCAGCCGCGAACTGCTGCCGCGGCGGCGCGACGGGACGCGGGGGCTCGGGCAACTGCGCCAATTGCACCGGCAGGGGCGCCGGCGCGAAGGTTGGCAAGGGCGGCTGCGGCAACTGCGCGTATTGCACCGGCGGAGGCGCCGGCTGAAACGGCGGGGGCGCCAGGGTGATGAAGGGCCGCGATGCCTGCGGAGCTTGCGCCAGCAAGATCGGCGCGCGGGTCGGCGCAACATACGGCGCCGGATTGAGGGCGATCGCCACTCCAGAGCTGCCGCTATAGCGCGAGGCTGGGGCGTAGCGCGGTCCGTCCGGTATCTCGAACGGCATCGCGTTCATCGCATATTGCTGACCCGGCGAAGGCGTGTTGGGTGCGGTTCCGGCGATCTTGGGCCCGATGCTGGCGACGTAACGCCGCGTCTCTTCCGGCAGGGTGCGGTTCCGGGTGAGGTAATCGTCGAGCCGGCCCGGCCCGGCGTTGTAGGCGGCGAGGAAACCCGGCGCGCCGTAAATGTCGTACATCTCGCGGATGTAGGCCGTGCCAGCCATGATGTTGTTGTGCGGGTCGAACGGGTCGTCGCCCAATTCCTTGTAGCGGGCCCGCAGCTCGTCGTACGTGCCTGGCATCACCTGCATCAAGCCCATGGCGCCGGCGCCGGACGTGACCAGGTCGCCGTTGCGGCCATAAAGCCTGCCGCCGGACTCCTGGCGCATCACCTCGCGTATCCAGCGGTCGGGAACGTCGAACTTGGCCGCAGCCTCATGGATGTAAGGCCCCCAGGGATCGCTTGCCGGGCCGGGCGCCGTGTAGTTGCGGCCGGCGCGGGACAGGTACTGCGACGATTCCTGCTGCGACGAAATCTGCGGCCTGCTCGCGCAGGCTGAGAGCAGGGCAGCGGCAGCAAGGCTTCCGGCAACACGGGAGATAGACTGAAGATTCAAGCGTGGCCTCCGTCGTGGCGCGGCCCTATTGGCCGGAGGGCACGACGGCCTGGAAGGCCGCCGCTGAGGTGGTTGGGCAGGAACTCGATCCAAGCCGTTAGACGAACACGGCTTTCCCCGCAAGCTTTTGCTGAGGGGCCGCTGACAAACACCATCGAGCCTGTAACGCGACCGCTACACATGCCAGGCCGTACTCGGCGTCGTTGTGTCCGGCCCGTGGATCGGGTACCCGGCTCGCATGAGCGCCGCCGAAGCCCCGAGCACCCCCACGCACCTGATCCTGCAGTCAGACCTCACCGCCGCCGCCCGGCAGCGCCTGGCGGTGGCGGACGTGCACGATGCAGCCTCGCTATGGCGGCTCGCCTTCACCCTGGGCTGGTTCGACATTCGCCTCCGCTACCGTGGTTCGGTGCTGGGGCCATTCTGGCTGACCCTCTCCAC
The DNA here is from genome assembly GCA_964235765.1 of uncultured Acetobacteraceae bacterium. GTDB lineage: Bacteria > Pseudomonadota > Alphaproteobacteria > Acetobacterales > Acetobacteraceae > JAVVHH01. Next base: position 28,647 of record CAXSDH010000001.1, on the reverse strand, counting down.
CGCCGTCATGGTCGTTGCACTGGGAGTCCTCTACTCCACACTGTTTAAGATGGAGTTACACGACTACCTGCCGTTCCTCGCATTATCGCTGGTGCTTTGGGGATTCCTGGGCTCGCTCGTGGGTGACGCATGCATTTGCTTCACCCAGGCGGAAGGCATGGTACGGTCCATGCGCATGCCCTATTCCATGCACGCCCTGCGGGTGGTGGTGCGAAACCTGCTGACCCTGGCGCACAACGTGGTGGTGATCCTGGCGGTCTACGCCTGGTTCGAGGTGTGGCCGGGCTGGACGGCGCTGGCCGCACTGCCCGCCTTGCTGCTGTGGATCCTGGACGGATTGGCCGTCTGCCTGCTGCTGGGGCCGGTGTGCGCGCGCTTCCGCGACATCCCGCCCATCGTCGCCAGCGTCATGCAAATCGCCTTCTTCGTCAGCCCGGTCATCTGGAAACCCGAGCTGCTGCAAGGCTCGCACGCCGCGCTGCTATGGCTGAACCCGTTCTATACGCTGCTGGAGATCGTCCGCGGGCCCTTGCTGGGCAACATCCCGAGCAACCACGTCTGGGCGTCGGCGATCGGCTACAGCGCCGGCCTGTGGGCCATCGCCTGGATGCTGTTCGCGCGGGTGCGCGGACGGCTGGCGTTTTGGGTCTAGCGCCATGGCCCGCATCCTCGCCCAGAACATCCAGGTCGACTTCCCCATTTACCACGGCAACAGCCGCAGCCTGAAGCGTACCGTCTTCGCCGCCGCCAGCGGCCGCCTCCAGCAGGACGCGCGGCAGCGAATCGTGGTGCATGCGCTCCGGGACATCTCGCTCAGCTTGGGCAGCGGCGACCGGCTTGGGCTGATCGGCAGCAATGGGGCGGGCAAGACCACCCTGCTCCGCACGCTGGCCGGCATCTATGAGCCGGTGCTGGGCCGGGTCGAGGTGCATGGCCGCATCGGCGCGTTGCTGGACCCTAACCTGGGCATGAACGCCGAGCTGACCGGGCGCGAGAACATCGCGCTCCGAGGGCTGTACAACGGCCTTTCCCGCCCCGCCATCGCCCGGCTCGAAGAAGACGTGCAGGATTTCGCCGAGTTGGGCGAGTTCCTCGACCTGCCGCTGCGGTTCTACAGCTCGGGCATGGTAGTACGGCTCGGCTTCGCACTCGCGACCGCGATCCGCCCCGAAGTGCTGCTGATGGACGAATGGTTCCTGGCCGGCGACGCCGCGTTCATGGACAAGGCCACGGCGCGCCTCGAGGCCATGGTCCGAGACGCGGAAATCCTCGTGCTGTCGTCCCACTCCGCGCCCGTGATCCTGGATTGGAGCACGCGCGTGATCCGTATGGACCAGGGCCGGGTGGTGGACGACGGTCTGCCCCAGGACGTTGTAAGCCGCTACCTCGGCACGAGCCCGTAAACCCAGCGTGCCGTCAGGTGAAGCCGGCGTCAGAAATGTGTTAAACCCGCGCTGAAACCCCTGGACGCCTTGGATTGCAGAGGTTACTGGTTCGCCATCAGACCGAAGCGATCCTCCTGGAGATCCATATGCGCCTTATGAAACTGCCCGCAGCGTTGCTACTCTCGGGAGTGCTGGGTTCGGCGGCCATCGCTGCACCCGTCGTGGTCGATGGCGTTCTTGGCGCCGGCGAGTATGGCCCGGCCACGGCCACAGTCACCTACGACCCGGCCGCTCCGACCAGCAACTTCGACACCCCCGGCCCATCGAACGCCTTTGTCGGCTACAACATCTATCTCCGGACCGATAACGGCTACCTGTTCGTGCTCGTGCAGGCGAACCCCTCGGGCGGCGGCTCGGCGGCCGGCTTGCGGTTCTCCAACATCTACCTCGACCTCGACCCCAACGCGGTGCCCTTCTCCGGGTCAGACCTTGGCTTCGAGATCGGCGGCGCAACCGCGGACGCCTTCGTGCCGGGCGTCACCGGCCGCGTCCTCACCCCCGAGGTGCTCCAGGCGTTCAGCGCCGACGGGAACACAATTGAGTTCGGAATTCCCAATTCGGACCTGACCGGACCCATTCCAGGCCTGAACTACGACAACCCGCAGCTGACGTTTCCAGCAGTGGGCGACCCCATCGTGCTGCGGCTGTCGCAGTCCTTCGGATACTCGGTCGCGGGCGGCCCGTCCTTTGGCGCGGATCGTCTCGGCCGGGTGACGCTCGCCCCGGCCGCGGCGACTTCGGTGCCGGAGCCGGTTTCGGCCGCGCTGCTGGCAACCGGCCTATTCGGGCTCGGCCTGCTGCGCCGCCGCGCCTAGGCGCAAAACGGGACGGGTTGCCGACGCAGCCGGGCCGTCAAGGGCCGCTCAGGTAACCCAGAACCCGGCCGCGCCCGCTCCCAGCGTCGGCGTCGCGGAAAATCCGCATCTGCCCGCCATCGGGAAACGTCACGACCTGCGCGCCGCCCGCCGCCGGGCTGACCGGGACCGGCGCGCCCGACCAGACCGCCGCGATCAGCTTGGCGTATTGCGCCCCAGGACCGGGCGACAGCGAGTGATAGGCCGCCGCTGCCTGCGGCCAGTCACCGAGCCGCGCACGCAGGCTGCTGAGGAAACGCGCCGCATAGGCGGCGTTCGGCCCGGGATCGAAGGCCTGCTCCAAGGTCCGGAACGCGGTCGGGTGATACAGCAGGTTCACCTGCATGCAGCCGACGTCGATCGAGGCGATCCCGCGCGACTGCAAGGCCTGCACTGCGGCGATCGCGTCGGGCTTGCTCCTATAATAGGTGCCGACGCCCTCGGCCGTCACGGTCCAAGGCCAGGGCCGGCGTTGGCCGGTGCGCGGGTCGGTGCGGCCGCTCTCCACCACGCCGATGGCGGCCAGCAGGCCCTCCGCCGTGTGTGCGCCGCGCTCGGCCTGGACGATCGCGGCCTGGCACGCATCGGCGGGGGGCGGGGCCGGGGCTGGAGCCGACCAGGCAGGCATCGCGGCAAGGCAGGCAAGGGCGGCAAGACGCATCGCGGTCATATGGGCGGGGCCGGCGAACGACGCAACTTGCCGCTGGCACCGCTGCCCGGGGCGCGGCAGGATGCCTGCATGACCTACTCCTTTCTTGCCCGCGACCCGGTTACCGGCGCGCTGGGCGCCGCCGTCGCGTCGCGCTTCTTCGCCGTGGGCGCGATGTGCATCCATGTCGAGGGCGGGGTGGCGGCCCTCGCGACCCAGGCCTTCATCAACCCGATGTACGCTGTCCATGCCATGGCGCGCCTTCGGTCCGGCGAGGCGCCGCAGTTGGTGCTGGACGCGCTCGTCACGCCCGACCCCGGACGGGCGCAGCGGCAGTTCCATATCCTCGGCGCAGACGGCGCCATCGCCCAGCACACGGGCAGCGGCTGCATCAGTTGGGCGGGGCACGTACGAGGCGCTCATGTCTCGGCGGCCGGCAACATGCTCGCCGGCCCGGCCGTTGTCCCCGCCATGCTGAGCGGCTTTGCGGCGGCCAGCGGCAGCCTCGCCGAACGCCTGCTCGCCGCGCTCCAGGCGGGCGAGGACGCCGGGGGCGACAAGCGCGGCCGGCAGAGCGCCGGGCTGAAGGTCTGCATCGCCGACCCCTACCCCGACCTCGACATCCGCGCCGACGATCACCCGGAGCCGCTCGCCGAGCTGCGCCGCCTGCACCGGGTCAGCCTGGAGCGCTATGCCGTATTCCGCCGCCATCTCGCCGGCACGGCCGACCCCTGGGGCACGCTGGACCGCGAGGTCATCGAGGCTGCGATCGCGCGCGACGGCGTTCCTCCTTAGGAAATGCCTCACGCGCCCGATGCTGCCCAAGAGCCGGACGCGCCGAATCCGGTTGCAGGGCATCCCGTTCCAGCCGTGAGCCCGGGCCCCGCCAGTCCGCGCGCCCGGGCAGCGGCGTTTTGCGCCCGGTATGGCCTGCGGGCGCCGATCCTGGAGGCGCCAATGGCCGGCGCCAGCCCGGCCGGGCTGGCCGCCGCGATCGCCAACGCCGGCGGCATGGGCGCCATGGGCGCCTTGTTGACCTCGCCCGAGGGCATCGCCAGTTGGGCGGCGGAGTTCCGCGCCCGGAGCAACGGCGCCTTCCAGATGAACCTCTGGACGCCCGATCCCCCGCCCCGGCGCGACCCGGCCGCCGAAGCAGCCACCCGCGCCTTCCTGGGCCAGTGGGGCCCGGAGGTGCCGCCCGAGGCGGCCGAGGCGCCGCCGCAAGACTTCGAGGCGCAATGCGAGGCGCTGCTGGCGGCGCGGCCGCAAGTCGCCTCGTCCATCATGGGGCTGTTCCCCGCCCCCATGGTCGTGGCGATGAAGGCAAGCGGCATCGCCTGGTTCGCCTGCGCCACCACGCTGGCCGAGGCGCGCGCGGCCGAGGCGGCGGGCGCCGACGCCGTCGTGGCCCAAGGGTTCGAGGCCGGCGGCCACCGCGGCGCGTTCGACCCGGCGGACGCCGAGCGCCAAGGGGTCGGCCTCATGGCGCTGGTGCCCCGGCTGGCCGATGGGCTAAGCATCCCCGTGATTGCGGCCGGCGGCATCGCGGACGGGCGCGGCCTCGCCGCCGCCTTGGCGCTGGGCGCCAGCGCGGTGCAGATCGGCACGGCGTTCCTGCGCTGCCCCGAGGCGGCGACCGCGCCTGCCTGGGCCGATGCGCTGGCCGAATTGGAACCGGAAGCCACGGCCACGACCCGGGCCTTTAGCGGACGGCTCGGCCGCTCGGTCGCCACCGCCTACGTGCTCGCGGCAAACCAGCCGGCCGCGCCAAGGCCCCAGCCCTACCCGATCCAGCGGGCGCTCACCGCGCCCATGCGGGCCGCGGGGGCGAAATCGGGCGTCGTGGACCGCATGCAGGCCTGGGCCGGACAAGGCGCGTCGCTGGCCCGCGCGGAGCCGGCCGCAGCCTTCGTGCAGCGCGTTTGGGCGGAGGCGCAGAGGCTTCTGAGCTGAACCGGGCGGCGTCCGCCGCCTACTACGCGGCGTCCGCCGCCTACCCCGGGCGGTAACCCACCTCGTTGCATGTCGTCTCCACGGCGCCGGCGCGGCCAGCCATGGCCTTGCGCCAATGCCGCGCGTCCCAATTCCGCGTCTCATGCACCCGGTTCGCCTGCGCGCTGACACGGAACTCCGCCCACTCCACGTCCTCGTCGAGGCTGGGGTCGGGCACATCGGCGAGGCCGCTCAGCGCCTTGCGGTCCACCCAGCCTTCGCGGATGCGGCCCAGCAAGGCATCGACATCCTGCAACGCCGCATCGAGACTCGGGCTGCCGATATAAGCGCCCTGGTAGGGGTCCCACACCTCGAAGATGAAGTTGGGTGCTTCGGCCGGGTTGGCGTCGGAAGGATCGTGCCGCGTGATGCGGAGGGCTGGCCGGCTCATTGAAGGTCCCGTGGGTGCGGCCCCCATATCGGACCGCAGCTTTCCGTCGGCAAGGCTATACCGGGCTGATCTGCAATGCGCGCCTATTCCTCGCGCCGATTGCTGAACCGCGCGTTGCCCAGCCCGGTGCCGATCGTCATCACGCCCCAGCGCGTCACGTCCTGCATGAACGGGATCTCGCTCAGGCCCTGCACCACGGCATCGTTGTGCATGGCCACATGCGTCTCGTGCGCCCCGATCCGCGGGATGGCCTCGCGCAGCCGGTCGGGCAGGTTGAACTTTTCATGCTCCCAGTTGCCCGGCAGGTTCTGTCCCCCGCGCTCGATCGAGCCGTCGGCGGCCACCAGGCCGGGGCAGCCGACCGCGATGAACGGCGCCAGGCTGAGCTGCTCCTTCTTGGCCCGCTTCACCAGGTCCTGCAGCATCGCGACGATCCGCTCCACCGCCGCGTCCCGCTTCGGCTTGTCGTCACGGTGCCGCCACAGCGTGCTCGCGACGACCTTGCTGCGCGAGAGGTTGGATGCCTGCTTCTGGTTCAGCGCCACAATCCCGGTGCGGACGTTGGTGCCGCCGATGTCCATGGCCAGGATGCTGTCATGGCCTTTGAAAATCCAGCTCGGCGCGAGATGCGCGCCCCCTAGCAGGCCAGCTTCGTCGGGATCGTGACGGATGGGCACGAGCTCGACGGTGATCCCGTCCGATTGCAGGAGGATGCCGGTCCGCCCGATCGCCAGTTCGCCGGCGCGGCTGCCGCGAAGGCCGCCGCCGACCACGATGCGTTCCGTATCCTTCCAGTCCTTCAGCTTGAGGAACCGGCGGATGACGGCGGCGAACTCCTGCGCGAAACTTTCGATGGCGCTATGGACCACACCGGCCTCGGCGGGCGTGCCTTCGGCCAGCAGCCTGTCCACCGCATTCTTGCTCAACTCGTCGGTCGGAACGTCACCCAGCGGGTCCGCCCCCGCCAGCCGCTCACGCACGTCGCCGAGCAGGGAGCGGAACGCCCGGTTGCTGGCGCGGTCGCCGACAAACCCCTCGCCGTCGCGCAACTCGGCGTTGTAGGCGTCCACCGTCACCGCCGGCAGGGTCGCGCCGCCATGCTCGATAGAGAACGTCATCGGTTGGCGTCAGGACTTCAGCGCGAAGAGCAACAGTGATCGTTGCGTGACATCGTAGCCCTCGCCGATGGCAAACGTCTGGACATCGTCGCGTTCCGGCACGTTGGTGTCGAACACCAGCTCCCATTCCTTGCCGTTGGTGCATTCCGGGAGATTGAAGGTGACCAGGTCGTGATGCGCGTTCATGACGATCAGCATGGTGGTGTCGCTGCCGGGCTTGCGGATGCCGGTGGCTTGGGCGCGGCCGTCGATGAGCATGCCGAAGCATTTCATGCCGGCTTCGCCCCAATCGCCAGCTTGCATCTCGGCGCCGCCGGCGTTGATCCAGGTCACGTCCTTGACCTCGCCCATCCCGGCAATGTCGGCGCCGGTGAAAAACCGGCCGCGGCGCAGGATGGGGTAGTCGTGCCGCAGCCGCGTCAGGCGCTGCACGAGGGCGATCTGCTTATGGCCCCAGTCCGGGATGTCCCAGTTGAGCCAGCTAATGTCGTTGTCTTGGCAGTATGCGTTGTTGTTGCCGCCCTGGCTGCGGCCGAACTCGTCGCCCGCGAGCAGCATCGGGGTTCCCTGCGAAAGCAGCAGCGATGCCAGCATGTTGCGCATCTGCCTGCGGCGGGCGTCGTTGATGTCGAGGTCGTCGGTCTCGCCCTCGGCGCCGTGGTTCCAACTGTGGTTGTTGTCGCTGCCGTCGCGGCCGTCTTCGCCGTTCGCCTCGTTGTGCTTGTCGTTGTAGCTGACCGTGTCGTGCAGCGTGAAGCCGTCATGGGCGGTGATGAAGTTCACCGACGCCCACGGCTTGCGGCCCCGCTTGTTGAACATGTCGGCGCTGGCGCTCATGCGCGCGGCCATCACCGGCGCCTTGCCCTCGTCGCCCTTCCAGAAGGCGCGGACCTCGTCGCGGAACTTGTCGTTCCACTCCGCCCAGCCCGGCGGGAAACCGCCAACCTGATACCCGCCCGGCCCGATATCCCAAGGCTCGGCCACAAGCTTCACGCCGTTCAGCACGGGGTCCTGCTGGCAGACGTGCAGGAAGCCGCTCGACTGGTCGAAGCCGTGCGACTCGCGCGCCAGGATCGTGCCCAGATCGAAACGGAACCCATCGACGTGCATCTCCTGCACCCAGTAGCGCAGGCTGTCGACCACCATCTGCAGCACGCGGGAGTTGGAGAGGTTGAGCGTGTTCCCGGTGCCGGTGTCGTTGATATAGAAGCGCTTGCGATCCGGCAGCAGGCGGTAATAGCTGGCGTTGTCGATACCCTTGAACGACAAGGTGGGGCCGCGCTCGTTGCCCTCGGCCGTATGGTTGTACACCACGTCGAGGATCACCTCGAGGCCGGCGTCGTGCAGATGGGCCACCATTTCCTTGAACTCGGCATGCGCGAAGGCGGGCTTGCTGCTGTAACGCGGGTCCGGCGCGAAGAAGCCGATGGTGTTGTAGCCCCAATAGTTGGTCAGGCCCTTCTCGATCAACTGGCTGTCATTGATGAAAGTGTGGATCGGCAGCAGCTCCACGCTGGTCACCCCAAGGGCGCGCACGTAATCGACGACGTCCTTCACGGCCATGCCGGAGAAGGTGCCTTGCAGTTCCGCCGCCACTGAAGGGTGCCGTTTGGTGAAGCCGCGAACGTGGGTTTCGTAGAAGATGGTCTCTTCCCAGGGCACGTTCGGGCGCCGGTCGCGCAGCCAGGTGAAGGCGGGGTCGATGACCACGCATTTCGGCATGAACGGGGCGCTGTCCCGCTCGTCGAACGTCAGGTCGTCGCCGCTCTCCATCACGTAGCCGAACACCTCCGGCCCCCATTTCAGCTCGCCGACATGGCCCTTTGCATAGGGATCGAGCAGCAGCTTGTGGGCGTTGAAGCGGTGCCCTTCCTCGGGAGCATACGGGCCGTCGACGCGGTAGCCATAGACTGTGCCGGGCCGGGCGTCGGGCAGGTAGCCGTGCCAGACCTCGTCGGTATATTCCGGCAACTCGACGCGCTCGAGCTCGGTGGTGCCTTCCTGGTCGAACAGGCAAAGCTCCACTTTGGTCGCATTGGCGGAAAAGAGGGCGAAATTGACGCCGACTCCGTCCCAGGTCGCGCCGAGCGGATGCGGCAGGCCCTCGGTGATCCTGGATGTCCTGATGACTTCGGTCACTTCTGCTCGTCCCCGATCGCGGCTTGCGGACGGAACAGCGCGAACGGGGTAGCTTTAGTTGCACCCGGCAGGCAGGCCAGCCCTGCTTTCCAAGGCGCTGCAATAGGTGCATATGCACGTTATGGTTCCGCTCGCTCCTGCCCTGCTCGTCCCCGCCACGGCGCCCCGCCCCGCCCATGCCG
>CAXSDH010000001.1:4500-19777 GCA_964235765.1 uncultured Acetobacteraceae bacterium | reverse complement strand
CCGCTCGCTCCTGCCCTGCTCGTCCCCGCCACGGCGCCCCGCCCCGCCCATGCCGCCCGCACGCTCGTGCTGCTCGAAGCGCCGGTGCTGGCCACGTTGCTGCGGCTGGCCGGGCCGAATGTGCTGGTCATGCTGGCGCAGGCGTCCACCGGGTTGATCGAGGCGGTGTTCGTCAGCCGGCTCGGCACCGATGCGCTGGCCGGCATGGCGCTGGTGTTCCCCGGCGTGATGCTGATGCAAATGATGTCAGGCGGCGCCATGGGGGGCGGCATCGCCTCGGCCATCGCGCGGGCGCTGGGCGCGGGCCGGCGCGCCGATGCGGACGCCCTGGTGCTGCACGCCCTGGTCATCAACGGCGCGTTCGGGCTGGCGTTCACCGCGCTCGGGCTGCTGGCCGGGCCCGCGCTGTATCGTTTCATGGGCGGCGACGGCCCCGCGCTGCAGGCGGGGCAGCAATACTCCGAGGTGATCTTCGGCGGCGCGGTGCTGGTGTGGACCATGAACGCGCTGGCCAGCTGCGTGCGGGGCACCGGCAACATGCTCGTCCCCGCGGTGGTGATCTGCGGCGGCGCCCTGGTGCTCATCCCGCTGTCGCCGTGCCTGATCTTCGGCCTGGGTCCCTTCCCCGCGCTGGGCGTGCGCGGCGGCGGCGTGGCCTTGTTGGTCTACTACGTGGGCGCGGCGGCGGTGCTGCTGTGGTATCTCGCCGGCGGGCGGGCGCTGGTCCGGCTGCGCCTGGCGCGGCTGCGGCCGGCGCCGCTATGGGACATCCTGCGTGTGGGGCTGGTGGCCTCGATGGTCTCCGTGCAGACGCAACTGGTGGTCACGGCGGCCATGTCCTTCGTGGGCCATTTCGGCACCGGCGCCATCGCCGGCTACGGGGCGGGATCGCGCCTCGAATACCTGCTAGTGCCGCTGGTGTTCGGTCTCGGCTCGCCGCTCGTGGCCCTGGTCGGCACCAATATCGGCGCGGGACAGCGGGCGCGCGCCCTCCAGGTGGCCTGGGTGGGCGCCGCGGTCGCCTTCGGCCTGACGGAGTCGATCGGGCTCGCCGCCGCCGCCTGGCCTGGCGCATGGCTGGGCCTGTTCGGCCGGGACCCCGACATGCTTGCCGCCGGCAGCGCCTATCTGCGGGCGGCCGGCCCGTTCTATGGCTTTTTCGGCCTGGGTATGGCCCTCTACTTCGCGTCGCAAGGCGCGGGACGGCTGGCATGGCCCTTGGTGGCAGCGGTGCTCCGCATGGCCATCGCAGTGGGCGGCGGCTGGCTGGCGCTGCAATGGGCGGGCTCCCTGCGCTTGGTGTTCCTGGCGTTGGGCGCGGGGCTGACGGCGATGGGGTTGGTCAATGCGCTCTCGGTCGCCGGGGGCGCCTGGTTCAGAGGGCGCGGATGAACGACCTGTACTACGAGGATTTCCAGCCGGGGCAGCGCTTCACGTCGCGCACGGTGACCATGACGCGCGAGCGGATCGTGGCCTATGCCGAGGAGTTCGATCCGCAGCCGCAGCACCTGGGCGAGGACGCCGCGAAGGCCAGCCAGTTCGGCGAGCTGGTCGCCAGCGGCTGGCACACGGCCAGCCTGTCGATGCGGCTGCAATACGAGGCTGGGCTGGGCCGCATTCGCGGCGGCGGCATGGGAGCGCAGGTGGACAAGCTGTCCTGGCCGCGCCCGGTGCGGCCCGGCGACGCGCTGCATGTCGTGCTCGAGGTCAAGGACATGCGCCCGTCCCGCTCGCGCCCGGACCGCGGCATCATCACCTTCCACACCACCACCCTGAACCAAAACGGCGAAACCGTGCAGACGATGGTCGGCGTGGTGCTCACGCCGCGACGGCCCGAAGCGGCCTAGCCGGCCCCGCCAGGCGGCGTCATACTGCGCGGCTGGCGAGGAAGGTGGCGCGCGTGTCTGGACGGATCGGCCTGGTGGCTTTGCTGGCGTTGACGGGCTGCGGGAGCTTGTTGACCGAAGGCACCGCCACCCTGGCGGGCGTGGCCGGCGCAGCGACCGGTGCGGCCATCACCAAGAACGCGACCGTGGCTGCGGCGGTCGGCCTGGGCGTGAACTCGCTGGCCAACGAAGGCCTGAAATACGCCGCCCGGCGCGTGCACAAAACCGAGCAGGACAACATCGCGCAGGCCGCCGGGCCGCTGCCGCCGAACGTGCTCGGTCCATGGTCGGTACGGCACACCCTGCCGATCGAAGACGACGCGCAGGGCGAGGTGGTGGTCAGCCGCGAATTCGGCGCGCTGGGCTTCCGCTGCAAGGAGATCGTGTTCTCGGTGGACAAAACCACGCGCGCCGGGCCATTGCGGGCGTTCTACACGGCCACGATCTGCCAGGACGGCACGGCGTGGCGCTGGGCTTCGGCCGAACCCTCGACGGCGCGCTGGGGCGGCTTGCAGTGAGGCTGGCTGCACTGGCGCTGCTGCCCCTCCTGGCCGGCTGCGCCGTGGCGTCGGACGTGGCGGCCGTGGGTGCGGCCGCGGTCGCCGGGTCCGCCACCGGCAACCCGGCGGTGGGGCTCGCGGTCGGCATCGGCGTGCGGGCCGGCGTGGAGGAACTGCGGCGATACGTCGTGCGCCGCCGCCAGGCGGGCGAGCAGGACGCCATCGCCAGCGTGGCCGGGGCGGCGCCGCTGAACGAGCCCAGGCTTTGGGAAATCCGCCACACCGTCCCGATCGGCAACCAGCGCGGCGAGCTGGCGGTGGTGCGCGAGTTCGCCACCCCGCTGGCCACCTGCCGGGAGGTGGTGTTCAGCGTGGTGGACGACACCCGGGAGCTATTCGCCACCACCCTGTGCCGCGAAGGCGATCGCTGGGCATGGGCCGCGGCGGAACCGGCGGTCGAGCGATGGGGGTTCCTGCAATGAGACGAGGCCGCTTACTTCGTGCCGTAGAGCCTGTCTCCAGCGTCCCCCAACCCGGGGCGGATATAGCCGTGCTCGTCTAGCTGCCGGTCGATCGCGGCGGTGAACACCGGCACGTCCGGGTGCTCGGCCCGCAGCGTCGCGAGCCCTTCGGGAGCGGCCAGCAGGCACACGAACCGGAGCTGGACGGCGCCAGCCTGACGCAGCCGGGTGAGGGCAGCGGCAGCGGAGTGGCCCGTCGCGAGCATGGGGTCCACCAGGATGACCAGCCGCTCCGGCACGTCGTCGGGAAGCTTCAGGTAGTACTCCACCGGCACGAGCGTCTGCGGGTCCCGATAGAGGCCGATATGTCCCACCCGGGCCGACGGAACGAGCTCGAGCATCCCGTCCAGGAGGCCGGTTCCCGCACGCAGGATCGGCACGAAGCAGAGCTTCTTGCCCGACAGGTAAGGTGCTTCCATCGGCTCGAGCGGGGTCTCGATCCTGACCATCTCGAGCGGCAGGTCGCGTGTGACCTCATAGGCCATCAGCAGGCTGAGCTCGCGCGCGATCTGCCGGAAATCCGCGGTGGCCGTCCCTTTCCGGCGCAGCAGCGTGAGCTTGTGCTGCACCAAGGGATGGTTCAGCACCGTGACGCCATGCAAAGCGCCCGCTTCACTCATGGAAGGCGTCACTCATCGAGCTTGCGCCCCTTGGGCACGTGCAACTGCCCCGGGCCGGGCGCCGCGGCCGTGTAATACCCGGCGGCCTTCTTGGCATCCATCTCGACGCTGGCTTCCGGCGGGATCAGCCAATCCGGGATCGGCACGCGCTCCACGACCTCGATGCCGCTGCCCACGATGGGCGCGTATTTCAGGTTGCTCATGGAGACGAGTTGGTCGATGCGCGCAATGCCGAGCCAATGCAGCACGTCGGGCATCAGCTCCTGGCATCGCATGTCCTGCACGCCCGCCACGCATTCCGTCCGCTCGAAATAGGCGTCCGCCCTGTCGCCGCCCTCCTGCCGCTTGCGGGCGTTGTAGACGAGGAACTTCGTGACCTCGCCCAGGGCGCGGCCCTCCTTGCGGTTGTAGATCACGGCGCCGACGCCGCCCGACTGCGCCATGGCGATGCAGACCTCGATCCCTTGGGCAAGGTAGGGCCGGCAGGTGCAGATGTCGGACCCGAACACATCCGATCCGTTGCACTCGTCGTGGATGCGGCAGGCGATCCGGGTGGCCGGCTTGCCGAGTTGCGCAGGGTCCCCGAACAGGTAGACGGTCGTGCCGCCGATCGGCGGCAGGAACACGTCGAGGTCGGGCCGGGTCACCAGTTCCGGGAACATCCCGCCGGTATGCTCGAACAGGGCGCGCCGCAGGTCGGGGAGCGCCACGCCGAAGCGCCTGGCCACCCCGGGCAGGTGCCAAACCGGCTCGATGGCGATCTTGGTGACGCGGACGTCGCCCGAAGCCGCCAGCACGGCGCCGTCGGGCACGAGCCGCCCGGCCTGCACGGCGGCGTTGACCTCGGGCATGTTGAGGTGCGCGCGGGTGATCGAGATGCTGGGGCGCACATCCACCCCGGCCGCGAGCTCGTCCGCAAACGCCTCGGTCGTCAGGTGGCCCCAAGGGTCGAGCGAAACGATGGCCCCGGGGTCCGACCACTGCGCGAAGGGTCCTATGGCGACGGCTGGGCGCGTGTTCGTCAGGTCCGGCCGGTGGCCGGCGTCGAGCTGGCCGGCGGCGATGGCGAGCGCGCGATACAGCGAATACGCCCCCGCATGCGTGCCGATGGCGTTGCGGTCCTTGGTGGCGTGCAAGGTCGCCACGACCGGCCCGCGGCCCCTCGCGTCCGGCGCGCCCCAGGCCACGGGCCGGCGAACCAGGGCGTTGCGCGGATGCGACGTCAGCACGATCGCGCGTGGGACCGACTTCTTTTCGTTTGGCCGCAGGGGTGGGGGCGGATGTTGCATGGCGGCTCCTAGCCGGAGTGCAGCAGGCTAGACTACGCGGCGGCGCGGTCAAACGCCCTTGAGCGCCGGGGCCGTGCCTGGGCCGTGCCTGGGCCATTCCGGCTTGGCTGGCCGATTTGGCCATGCTAGATGCTGGCGCATGGCCCTCTGTCGGAACTGGTAGACGAACGCGACTCAGAGGATAAATTGGGTGCCCCGGTGGAAATGCCGGGAGTAGAACTGCTCAAAGTCGGGGAAGGCTTCACTGCTGATCCCGAGCCAAGCCCGGCGACGGGAAGGTGTAGAGACTGGACGGGCAGCGTCTAAACCGCTCCGGCGGCAGGACGAAGGGACAGTCCAGACCACGAACCCGGAAACGGGGCGGCGAAAGCCGAAGTGGTATGAAAATCGCGCGCCTTTGCGGGCGTCCCGGTTCGAATCCGGGGAGGGCCACCACCATCCGATCCGAAGGGGAAATCACCGATGCCGCCGAGGTCGCTGAAGGCGCCCCCGCCGCGGGACGCGGTTCCGGCTGGGACCGGCGGTACCATGAGCGCCGGTCCGGCTTTGGAACCGTGCCTCGACATCGCCCATCTCGGCCATATCGAACTGCTGACGCCCACCCCTGAGGAGAGCCTCGCCTTTTTCATGGGCCCGATGGGAATGACGGAAGCCGGCCGCGCGGGCGGCAGCGTGCTGCTGCGCGGCTGGGACGACTACGAGCGGTGCAGCCTGGTCCTGACCGCGTCCGCCACCTCGGGCCTGGGCCACGCCGCGTTCCGCGCCCGCTCGCCCCAGGCCCTGGCCCGCCGGGTCGCGGCATTGGAACGCGAGGGGGCCGGGATCGGCTGGGTCGAGGGTGTCGGCCACGGGCCTGGATACCGTTTCCACGATCCGGACGGCCATGTACTGGAGATCTACTACGAAACCGAGCGATACCAGCCGCCCCAGGCGCTTCGCCCCGCGCTGAAGAACCAGGCTCAGCGCTATCCCGCCCGCGGCTGCAACGTCCGCCGGCTGGACCATTTCAACTGCCTCGCCGTCGATGTCGCCGCCAATCGCGCCTTCTTCGAGCGCGCCCTTGGCTTCCGCTTGACGGAGCGCATCGTGCTCGACAGCGGCGAGGAGGCCGGCATGTGGCTGACCGCCACGAACAAGAGCTACGATTTCGCCTATACCAAGGAGGCGCACGGCGTCCGCGGCCGCTTCCACCACGTCACCTTCGCGCTCGACAGCCGCGAGGACATCCTGCGCGCCGCCGACGTGTTCCTGGAAGCCGGCGTCCCGATCGAGACCGGGCCGCACAAGCATGCCGTCCAGCAGACGTTCTTCCTCTACGTCTTCGAGCCCGGCGGCAACCGGGTCGAGGTGGCCAACGCCGGCGCCCGCCTGATCCTCGCCCCAGACCACGTCCCCGTCACCTGGAGCGAGACGGAGCGCAAGAAAGGCCAGGCCTGGGGCCTCAAAACCATCGAGTCGTTCCACACCCGAGGCACCCCGCCCTTGCCGGAAAACCAGCCGTAAGCATGCCCGACCCGAAAACCTACCGCGCCGCCGGCCTGCTCGGCCTCCCCGTCTTCGCCTCGCGCTCGCCGAAAATCCACCGCTACTGGCTGGACCGCTACGACATCGCCGGCGACTACATCCTGATGCAAGTGCAGCCCGCCGCACTGCAAGCCGCGCTCCGCGGCCTACCGGCCCTCGGCCTGGCCGGATGCAATGTCACCATGCCGCACAAGGAGGCCGCCGCCCGCATCGTGGACAGGCTCGACCCGACGGCTCAAAGGATGGGCGCCGTCAACCTCGTCGTGGTCGAGCCCGACTTCTCGCTCAGCGGCTACAACAAGGACGGCTACGGCTTCATCCAGAACCTCTATGACGGCGACCCGGGCTGGCAGCCTGCGGCCGGCCCGGCCGTCGTGCTCGGGGCCGGCGGCAGCGCGCGCAGCGTGGTCGTGAGCTTGCTCGAGCAGGGCGTGCCGGACATCCGCCTGCTCAACCGCACCCGCGCCCGCGCCGAAGCCCTCAAGGCCGAGCTCGGCGGCCCCATCGCCGTGCTGGATTGGCCGGAGCGCCACGCCGCGCTCGCCGGGGCGGCGTTGCTGGTCAACACCACCGACCAGGGCATGTCCGGCCAACCCGCGCTAGATCTGCGTCTGGACGCGCTTCCCACCGAAGCACTGGTCTGCGACATCATCTACAACCCGCTCTCGCCGCCGTTGCTGGTTTCCGCGCGCGCCCGCGGCAATCCTGTCGTCAACGGCCTCGGCATGCTGCTGCACCAGGCGCGTCCCGCCTTCGCCGCCTGGTGGGGCGTGCTGCCCGACGTCACGCCGGAGTTGCGCGCCGCCGTTGAGGCCACCATCGGCGCGGCCTAAGTGCGCCAGCCCGGTGGAACGGAGGGCAGATTTCGGTGATTTTCATCTGGGCGCTTTCCCGATAGCGTTGAATTCCCGGCCAGCCTCCCCGAGTGTTCGTAGGACCGGGACCAAGGCCCGGCAACGGGCGCCGCCGGCTACCGGCCGAAAGGATGGGGCTGGGATGACGAAGTCAGGTGCGGCGCCGAGGGCGGCATCAGGGAGATCCGAATGGACGGCACGATGACACTGGCCAAATGCACATGACCTTGGTCGAACAGCTTCTCGCCCGCGCCTGCGGCCGCCCCAGCGTCGCCGCCGGCGAGGTGGTGGAGCCCGATCCGGAGCTGGTCATCCTGCACGACGGCTGCGTCGAGACCGCCTATGACCAGTTGCACGGCGCCGGATACCGCCGCATCGCGAACCCCGAGCGGGTGGCGATCATCGTCGATCACCAGGTCGTCTCCACCACCCCGCGCGCGATCGAGCAGGCCCGCCGCAATCGCCGGATCGCCGCGGAATGGCGCGTCGGCAGGTTCCACGACGCCGGGCGGGCCGGGCACGGGCATATCTACCCGATGGAGTCCGGCCTGGTCCGCCCCGGCATGTTCCTGTTCGCCTACGACATGCACTGCACCAATTTCGGCGCGATCGGCGCCCTCGCCCTCCGCGCCGGCCCTGAGCTGCCGGCGGTGCTCGCCACCGGCACCATCTGGACCGTCGTGCCGCGGACGCTGCGCATCGACCTCGAGGGCGCGTTCCGCCCGGGTGTCCATCCGCGCGACCTCGGCTTCAAGCTGTCGTCCGATCTCACCTCCGGCCGCCTCGGCGTGGAGTTCGACGACCGGGCGGTGGAGTTCGGCGGCCCGGCGGTGGACCGCATGCCGCTTGCGGCGCGCGTCGCGCTTTGCAACACGCTGACCGAGATCGGCGTCAACACCGTCCTGTTTCCGCCGCTCTCCCCCACCGGCGCCCCGCGCGACGCACGCTGGGTCGACGCCGACCCGGCCGCCGCCTTCGAGAGCCGAATCGCGATCGACCTGTCCGGCCTCTCGCCCCAGGTGGCCCTGCCGGGCGCGCCCGACCGTGCCGCCAGCCTCGAAAGCGTGCTCGGAACCCATATCGACCACGCCTATATCGGCTCCTGCGGGTCAGGCATGTACGAGGATTTCGAGCTGGCGGCCGCCGTCATCGGCGAGCGCCGGGTCGCGCTGAACGTCCGCCTGTTCGTCGTGCCCGGCACCGTCGCGATCGCGCGGCGCATGGCCGACGCGGGCCTCGCGCAACGGCTGATGGAGGCGGGCGCCGTCCTGCTGCCGCCGGGCTGCGGGCCGTGCGCAGGCGGGGTCGGCGGTCCGATGGGGCCGGGCGAGGTCTCGATTTCCACCGCCGCCACCAATGGCGCGGGCCGCATGGGGGCGAAGGACTCGCTTTGCTACCTCGCCAGCCCCGCCACCGTCGCCGCCTCCGCCGTGGCCGGCCACATCGCCGCCCAAAAAACGTATCAGGGGGCCTGAGCGTGGAGTGGACCACCCGCGGCCGCGCCCATGTCCTGGGCGACGACGTGCCGCACGATGGGGGCGTCATCGCCTTCGACTTCGTCATCCGCCGGGTTACGAAGCCCGAGGAACTGCTGCCGCATCTGTTCGAGCAGGTGGATCCCACGCTGCGCGACCGCCTCGCCCCCGGCGACTTCATCGTCGCCGGCCGCAACTTCCTCTGTGGCAAGGCGCACAACCAGGGGCTGATCGCGCTGAAGTCGCTCGGCGTCCGCATCCTGTGCGAGTCGATGCCGTTCCGCTCGTTCCGCGCCGCGGTCGGGCTGGCGGTGCCGGTGCTCATGGCCTGCGCCGGCATCGCCGCCCTGGTGCGCGACGGCGACGAGATCGAGGCCGGCATGCTGACCGGCACGGTCACGAACCTCTCTACCGGGCAGGCCGCCACATACCCGCCTCTGCCTGAAGGCGTGCGCGGCATGATTGCGTCCGGCGGCATGCAGGGCCTGCTGCGCGACCACCTCGCCCACCATCCGGAGATGGCCGAGCCATACGCCTGACCACGGGCCGATCCGCACCGCCGGGCCGGTCACGCCTGAAACGAACGGCTACCGTCGGGACGGCCCGATCAGGCTTTCGAGCGCGATCGGAAAGCGCCGCACCCGCACGCCGGTCGCATGCCAAACCGCATTCGCGATGGCCCCCGCCGTGCCCACGATGCCGATTTCCCCCACGCCCTTGATGCCCAGGGCGTTGACGTGCGAGTCCCGCTCCTCCACCAGGATCGCCTCGACGGAGGGCACGTCGGCATTCACCGGCACGTGGTATTCGGCGAGGTTCGGGTTCATCGGCCGCCCCGTCCGCTTATCCATCACCGCATGCTCGTGCAGCGCGAACGACAGTCCCCAGATCATGCCGCCATAATACTGGCTGCGCACCAGCCGCGGGTTGACGATCGTGCCCGCGGCGAAGGCGCCGACCAGCCGGCTCACGCGCACCTGGCCCAGCTCGGGATCGACCTTCACCTCGGCGAACACCGCCCCGTGCGCGTGCATCGCATAGGCCGCCTGCGCCGCCGGGTCGGCGGCGCCGCTGCCGTGCCCCTCGACCTCCGCCAGGCCGGCGCGGCCCAGGATATCGGAATACGCCTCGCTCCGCGCTTCGTCGTCGCGCCGGTGCAGCCGCCCGTCGCGGGCGACCACTCCCGCGTTGCCGGCGCCGAACAGCGGCGACCGCTCATCCCCGGTCGCGAGGTCCGCGAGCCTGGCGATGACGTCCGCCCCCGCGCCGTGGATCGCCATGCCGACCGTCGCGGTATGGGCGGAGCCACCGGCGATGCCCGCGTCCGGCAGGTCCGACGAGCCGGACCGGAAGTCGATCCGGTCGAGGTCGAGCCCCAACTGGTCGGCCGCGATCTGGGCGAACGCGGTCCAGGCGCCCTGCCCCATGTCGTGCGCCCCGGTCTCCACCACGCCGGCCCCGTCCGCCCGGATCACCGCCCGCGCCTTCGCCTGGAACATCAGCGCCGGGAACGTCGCCGTCCCCATGCCCCACCCCACCAGCAAGCCGGCCTCGTCGCGCATCGTCCGCGGCGCCAGCGGCCGCCCGGCCCAGCCGAACCGCGCGGCGCCCTGCTCGTAGCAGGCCCGGAGCGCCTTGGAGGAGAACGGCTTGCCCGAGATCGGCTCGACCTCGGCGTAGTTCTTTAGCCGGAACGCCAGCGGGTCCATCCCGCAGGCCAGCGCCATCTCGTCGATCGCGCTTTCCAGGGCGGCACTCCCACTCGCCTCCCCGGGCGCGCGCATGAACGTCGGCGTCCCCGTGTCCAGCCGCACCGCCTCATGCGAAGTCGCGATGGCCGGGCTGGCGTAAAGCGGGTGGGACGCGTTCGCCGAGGGCTCGAAGAAGTCGTCGAACGTGCTTGACGTCGTCTTGGCGTGGTGGTCGATCGCGGTCAGCGCGCCCTGCTGGTCCGCACCCAGGCGCAGGGTCTGGCGGGTTGGCGCCCGGTGGCCCACAGGCCCGAACATCTGCTCCCGCCGCAGCACCAGCTTCACCGGGCGGCCAACCAGCCGCGCCGCCATGATCCCCAGCACCTGCGGGCCCGAGATCGTGCCCTTCGACCCGAACCCGCCGCCGAGGAACGCGCTGCGGATGTGGATGCCGTCCGGCGCGATGCCGAACAACCCGGCGATGCGCCCCTGCGCCATCGCCATCCCCTGGCTCGGCGTGTCAACCGACAGCGTGTCGCCGTCCCACGACGCCACGATCGCGTGCGGCTCCATGGCGTTGTGGTACTGCGCCGGCGTCTCGTAGGTCGCCTCCACCCGGACCGACGCCTCCGCCAGCCCGGCTTCCACGTCTCCATGGCTCACCTGCGGCGGGCTGCCGACACCGACGCCCGGCGGCACGAAGCTGTCGGCTGAATCCAGGCCGGTCCGGGCCGTCTCCGCCTCGTAGCGCGGCGACAGCAGCGCAGCGCCCTCGGTCGCGGCTTCGAGCGTCTCGGCGATGACGACGGCGATCGGCTGGTTGGCGTACCGCACCCGGTCGTTCTGCAGCAGGTCCAGCCGGAACATGAACGGGTTGGTTTTCTCGTCCGGGCTTTGAGCCAGCGCCGGGGCGTTCGCGGTCGTCATGACGGCGACGACGCCGCGATGCGCCTGCGCGGCCGCGACATCCAAGGCAACGACCCGCCCGCGGGCGATGCTGCTCACGGCCAGCACGGCATGCAGCATCCCCGCCGGGTGATGGTCCGCCGCATACCGCGCGCCACCGGTGACCTTGAGGAAGCCGTCCCGCCGGGTCAGCGGCTGACCGATGCTGGAGCCCTGGCGGACATGCGCCGGCGCCTGGGTGGGTGCGAGATCAGACATGCAGCGGCGCTCCGGCGATGGGTGCGAAGGGGGAGGCCGGCAGGGCCGGCACGCGCGCGGGCGTCCCGGCGGCGGCCAGAGTGAGCGCGCGCACGACGATCCGCCGCGCGAGCTCGATCTTGAACTCGTTGTCCCCGGAGGGCCGCGCCTCGGCCAGCGCCGCATCGGCCGCACGCCGGAAGGCGTCCGCGCCTGGGGCCGCCCCGGCCAGCCCCGCCCCCGCCCCCGCCCCCGCCAGCGCCACCCCGGCCAGTATCGCTTCGGCCGCCCGCGCCCGCCACGGCTTCAAGGCGACGCCGCCCAGCGCGACGCGGGCCTCGGCGATGATCCCGCCCTGCACCCGCAGCGCCGCCACCGCCGACACCACGGCGAAGGCGTACGACGTCCGCTCCCGCAGCTTTACGTAGCGCGCATGGCCCGCGAACCCGGCGGCGGCGGCCGGCAGCCGGACCGCGACGATCAGCTCGCCGGGCTCGAGCACGCTCTCCCGCTCCGGCCTGTCCCCGGGCAGGCGATGGAACGCCTCCAGCGCGACCTCCCGCCGCCCGGCGCCGCCCTCGATCTCGACCACCGCGTCCAGCGCCACCAGCGGCACGCAGAAGTCGGACGGGTGGGTCGCGATGCACTTCTCGCTCCACCCCAGCACCGCGTGCAGCCGGGTTTCGCCGCCCTGCGCGTCGCAGCCCGCGTCCGGCTCCCGCTTGTTGCAGGCGCTGGCCACGTCGTAGAAGTAGGCGCAGCGTGTGCGCTGCAGCAGGTTGCCCCCGGCCGTCGCGGCGTTGCGCAACTGCGGCGAGGCGCCGGACAGCAGGGCCTCCGCCACCGCCGGAAAGCGCCGGGCGAAATCCCGGTCATGCGCCAGCTCGGCGTTGCGGACCAGCGCGCCGATGCGTACGCCGCCATCGGCCAGGCGCTCGACCCGGTCCAAGCCCGGCACGTGGCTCAGGTCAACCAAACGCTGCGGCCGCATCACACCGCCCTTCATCAGGTCAACCAGGTTCGTCCCAGCCGCCAAGTACGCCGCGCCGGGTGCGGCCGCGGCCGCAACCGCTTCGGCCACCGAAGCCGGCCGCACGTATTCGAAGCGGTTCATGCCGCAGACCCTGTGCCGCGCGCCGCCTCAAGCACCGCTTCGGTAATCCCGGCGTAGGCGCCGCAGCGGCACAGGTTGCCGCTCATCCCCTCGCGCACCCGCTCGGGGTCCGTCCCCGCCTGGTTCTCGGCCAGTAGCCCGATCGCGCTCATGATCTGTCCCGGAGTGCAGAACCCGCACTGCAGCGCGTCATGGGCGATGAACGCGGCCTGCATCGGATGCAGCGCGTCTCCCCGCGCGACGCCCTCGATGGTGAGCACGTCCGCCCCATCATGGCTGATCGCCAAGGCGAGGCACGCGTTCACCCGCCGCCCGTCCACCAGGACCGTGCACGCGCCGCACTGCCCGCGGTCGCACCCCTTCTTGGTTCCCGTCAGGTCCAGCCGCTCCCGCAGCAGGTCCAGCAAGGTGACCCGCGGATCGTCGAGTGCGATGTCATGTCGCACTCCGTTCACCGTCAGCGTGATTGACAGGCTCATGCAGGGCTCCGATCAGGTCTTGGACAACGACGCGCGGCGGTGGCGGCTCGCAGCGCAACAAATACGGAGGGCGCCTCCGTTTTTCAAGCCGAGGCTGGCAGGCAGCATGGAAATATCCCGCAACCGCCCCAGGAAACCGCGCGCCGACGCCGTGCGCAACCGCGAACGCGTTCTCGCGGCTGCCAAGCTGGTGTTTTCCGCGGGCGGACGGGACGCGAGCCTGGAAGCCGTCGCCCGGCAGGCCGGCGTCGGCATCGGCACGCTGTACCGCCACTTCCCCACCCGCGAAACCTTGTTCGAAGCCGTGTACCGCCGCGAGGCCCAGCAGCTTGCCGACCTGGCGACGCTGCTGGCGACCGACCCCGACCCGGTCGAGGCGCTCCGGCGCTGGATGGGGTCGATGGTCGAGTTCGTTGCCACGAAAAAGGGCATGACCGCCGCCCTCGCCCTGGCCGCGCAGACATCCTCGGACCTGGTCGCCTCGACGTTCGAACTCCTGACCCGGGCAGTGCGCACCCTGCTCGACCGCGCCATCGAGGCGCACGCCGTCCGCGACGACGTCAGCCCCGAAGACCTGGTCCGAACCCTGGTCGGCCTCTGCTACACATACGACACGCCGGGGTGGCAGGCCAACGTTCTCCGCCTGGTTGACGTGTTCATCGACGGGCTGCGCAAGCGATCCAGCAGGGAGCGGGTTGCGCTGCTTCAGGCGTGCCCCGGCGGCTGACCAGATCCGGAGACGACGCCGGACAGGCGTGCTACCCGGGCTTCGGCGCAGCCTCTCCTCCCAAGCGATGCCGTTGGCGCACCTGTTCATCGGTCATGCGCGCGTCGTAGATCGACCGCGGCTCGATCGCGCGGGCGACCAGCGTCGCGGTTGCGACGATCAGCAGGAGCGGCACGATAGCCGCGCGGGATTGCCCCGTCAGTTCCATCACCAGCACGACGGTCGAAATCGGGCCCTGGGTGGTTGCGGCCAGAACAGCCGCAGCCCCTAACAGGGCGAACAGCCCCGGTGGAACGCCGGGCCAGAGCCATGACCAGGGAAGCCCCAGCACGCCGCCCAGCATCGCGCCCATGGCGAGCGAGGGCGTGAACAGCCCACCCGGTGTGCCGCTGCCGAGGCACATCACGGTGGCAGCCGGGCGAAGCAGCACCAGCGACACCAGCAGGAGCGGGCCGACGTGCCCGGTGAAAGCGAGTTCCGCCAAGTCCCGACCATTGCCGAGCAATTGCGGGAACGGGATCGAGGCTGCACCGAGCAGGCCAAGCGCCAGCACCGGCCCCAGCACGCGCTGCCAGCCCTTTGGCCTGTGGCGATCGGCCCATGCAACCGAACGCACGTAGCCGACGGAAACGACGCCCACGACCGGCCCGGCGAGCAACGCCCATACTATGACGGAGAGCGATCCTTCATAGACGGGGATTGTGTAAGTCGGTGCGTCCGGCAGGAACATCCATGAAACGCCGGTCGCCACGAGCGCCGTGACAAGCGCGGGCAGCACGAAGCGCAACGCCAGCGCGCCCCGCAGCACTTCCAGTGCGAACAGCGCGCCGCCGAGCGGCACGCCATAGGCCGCCGCCATGCCGGCGCCGGCGCCACAGGCGACCAGCAGGCGCCGGTCCTCATCCGAAAGCCGGACCCGGTCGGACATGAGATTGGCGACGACGGCGCCTGCCTGCTTCGGCGCGCCTTCGCGCCCCAGTGCGCCGCCCATTCCAACGACCACGACCGACAGCGTGGCGCTCGCCAGGGTGCGCCATGGCGGCAGCCGCCCAGCCTGGAACAAGATCGCCGACGTGATGTCGATCCCGTTGCCGCTCGACAGCCGTGTCAGCAGAAGCTGCCCGGCGCCGGTCAGCAGCCCGGCGCCGAGCAGGATCGCGAGATGCTTCCAGGCAGGAACGTGGGACGCCGTCGCGAGGATATCGGACCCGTTTCCCCCCCAGGCCAGGCGCTGCGTGAGTTCAAGCAAGCTGGTCAGCGCAGCCGCGGCCAGGCCGGTGCCGACGCCGGTGAACACGACGGCAAGCCAAAGAAGCGCCGCGCCGCGCTCGGCCGGGGATGGCTGGCCCGCCGTTGCTTCCAGGCCTGCCCTCCCCGGCCGCGCGCCGTCTACTTCGGCTGTTCGGCCGGAAGCAGGGTGGCGCGCAATGTCGTTATCGCGCTCTGGGCGTCTC
>CAXSDH010000001.1:0-4400 GCA_964235765.1 uncultured Acetobacteraceae bacterium | reverse complement strand
AGGCTCCTCCTCCGCGATGATCGCCTGGGTTTCCGGCGCCTCCAATTGCCAGGGCACCACCAGCACGGACACGTCCGACCCGCCATGGCGCAGCACCTGCGTCCGCAGCCGCTGGGTCCGGCGGGTGTGCAGCACAGCCTCCCACCACTGGCCGCCGGCCAGTTCGCTCATCACCACGATGACGGGCCGCCCTGGGCAGCGCTGGCGCAACTGCTCGATCTCCCGCAGCAGCGGCGCCAATACGCTGCGATAGGGCGATGGCTCGATGACGAGGGTTGGCGGGGGCAGCCCGGCCGCCGTCGCGGGCTGCTGGACGAAGCGCGTCCACTCACCCCGCAGCCGTGTCTCGTGTTCCTCCGCATCTGGACCCTCGAGGTCCGTCAGGTGCAGCGCAACCACGTCGGGCGAAAGCCGGGCCGCGGCGTGGACCGCGCGGTGCGCCATTTGGTCCCAGCGGTCGAGCGGGATCACGATTGTCGGCGAGGCATGGTCGCGCAGGTCAATCGCGCGACGGCTGCCGGACAGGACCTGATGCTCAAGGTCGCGGTAGTAGCGCCGGGTCAACTTGAGCAGCAAAAGGGTGATCGGGATGATCAGGACGGTCAGCCAGGCGCCTTCCGTGAACTTCGCGATCAGGATGATGGCCAGCGCCGCCCCGGTGGCGAACGCGCCCAGGCCGTTGACCCACAGGCGGACCCGGTCGGCATGGCCCTGCTTCTCCCGCAGCCAGTGCGCGGCCATGCCGGCCTGACTGAGCGTGAAGGACAGAAAGGCCCCGACCGCGAACAGCGGGATCAACCGGTCCGTGATCCCGCCGAATACCGCGAGCAGCGTGCCCGCCCCCGCGGTCAGGAACAGCACGCCGGCGGTATAGACCAGCCGCCGCCCCGGCACCGCGAAGGCCTTGGGCAAGTAGCCGTCGCTCGCCACCAGCCGGCACAGGCGCGGAAACCCCACGAAGCTCGTGTTGGCGGACAGGCACAGAACGGCGAGCACGCTGGCGATGGTGACGTAATAGAGCCACCCGCGCCCCCATACCGCGGCGACCAACTGCGACACGACGCTCTGGTAGTCCTCGGCTGTCTGGTCCATGGCGGTGATGCCGTAGGCATGGGCAAGGTAGGCGATGCCCAGCAGCAGCAGCCCGAGCACGCCGCAGATGGCCGCCAGCGTCCGGTGCGCGTGCGTGACCCTCGGCTCCTTGAACGCGCTTACGCCGTTGCTCACGGCCTCCACGCCGGTCATGGCGGTGCAGCCGGCGGCAAAGGCGCGGAGCACGAGCCAGATGGTGAGCCCCCCGGCCGCCGCCGCCGGCGCAGGCGGCGCCTCCACCGGCTGCGGATGACCGCCGCCCGACCAGGCCGCCCAGGCGCCGGCGGCCAGGATGAAGAACAGCGTGGCGATGAACAGGTACGTCGGGATCGCGAGCGCCAGGCCGGACTCCTTCGTGCCCCGTAGGTTCACGAGCGTGATCACGGCCAGCACGCCGAGGCATAGCGGGAGCGTGTAATGGTGCAACGCGGGCACGGCGGAGGTCAGCGCACCCACGCCGGCCGAGATGCCGACAGCGACGTTCAGCATGTAGTCCACCATCAGCGCCGCCGCGGCCAGCAGCCCGGCGTGGTGCCCCAGGTTCTCGCGCGCGACGGTGTAGGAGCCGCCGTTGCTGGGATAAGCGGCGATCGTCTGCCAATACGACAGGAACAACACAAGCAGGAGCAGGAGGATGGCCCAGGTGATCGGCTGCACGGCGGCCAGGCCGGCGGTCCCGAGCACGGCCAACACGGTCAGCATGGCTTCCGGCCCGTAGGAGGCGGAGCCAAGCCCGTCCAGCCCCATGGCCGGCACGCCTTCGAAGGCACCGATCTTGCGACCCTCAGCCTCACGGTTCGAGAGCCGCCGGCCGAAGAGCAAGGTTGTCACGGACATTTAGACCTCATGCACAAGGAACTCTGGCCAGAGCAGGGTCTGGGCTGAACGCGTCAGCGTCCGCCGGGATCGACGTCCTCTTTCAGCGCTGGATGCATTGGCCGGACATCGTACGTGAGGCGCTGCTGGCACATGCCCGGCCCAAGCGGAGAGTTCTGCCGCGACGGGCGATCTTGCCGGGCAGTTCAGTCGGGCGGGTCAGTCAGGCGGCATGCCGGTCCGGGGCGCCTGCACGGTGGCCGATACGGCGCGCTCGGCGGCGTCCAGGTCCTTCCGGGCTGCCGCATCGGCCGGTGCGCAATCCAGTGCCGCCCTGGCGTTCTCCTTCCAGACGGTGGCGATCGCGAACTGGCGGGATTTCGCTTCGGATAACGACACCAGGCCGGCATGGTCCGCAGGCTTCGCCGCTTCCTGCTTGCGCACGCCCGGGCCGGCTCCGGTGAAGGCCGCCCGCGCCGCGGCGGCCTGTTGCCGGGCAAGCGCGCAATCCACCTTCGCCGTCGCGCGGGCGGAAACGGCCTGCCCGTGCGTGTCGACCACCTGCAACGCGACGGTCCCGGAGAAGCTGGCCACGGTGGTGGGGGCGGACGTGCCGATCCGCAGCAACGCCGGACTGAACAGCAGCGCCCTGCCGCCGAGGGCCGCCGTGCCCGACAGCGTCAGCGCATGCACCAGGGCGCGCGCCTTGGCCGGGTCGATGATGGCCGGGTTGAGGGTGTCCGGCAAGCCGGCCATCGCCGCCGAACCGTTCGCCCGCAGGATGGCAGCCTCCAATTCCGGGGTGGCGGGATCGACTTGGCTACGCCCGATCTGCACCACGAGCCCGGGCGGCGACGCCGCCATCGTCAGGACGGCTCCGAGGAGGAGGAGCCCGGTTTCGGCACGCTTGCCAGCACGGAGTAGAGCCGCAGCAGCGCGTGCAGATGCGCCATGAAGGCGTCCAGGTCCGCCCGGGTCCGAACCGTCGCCGCGCAGGAAATCAGCCATTCGACGAGACTTTCGTTGTTGTTCTGGCCGATCATCCGGCCGACGGCCCCGATCGCCTCCTCGAGCGAATCGCCAAGTCGGCGCGCGGGCGCCCCGGCGTCGTTCAGCGGCAGCACCTGATCGAGCGCGGCGACGGTGAAGCCCAGCTCCTGCGGCGCCAAGCCGCCGGCGAGCAGTTGAGTGGCGGCGGCGGTGGCATAGTCCGAGGTCAGCTCCGGGCGGGGGGCGCCCGACCCGTCCAGCCAGCCTTCTGCGAGGTAACGGTCGGGCGTCAGCGCCAGCAACTGCTCGCGGTCGAATTCGCGCATCTCGGCTCCTACTTCACTTCGACCTGGGTCGGCTTCTCGAACGCGGTGATCTGGTTCGACCCGGCGATGTCCAGCGTCCCGTTCTTCATCTGCTTCTCGGTTCGGGTGACGGTCTTGCCGGACCAGGGGTCGTGGATGCTGAATAGGCGGGGTGGCCCGGGGTCGGTTGCGGTCACAAGCACGTAATGGGTGTAGTCCGCCTGCTTGTTGCCGATCACGATCGGCACCGGGTTGCCCTTGGCGGTGTTCTCCTCGATGGAGGTGATGACCTCGTCCGTGGTCACGTCCTTGCCGACCTTCTTCGTCTCATACGTCAGGCCGGTGATGTCCTTCATGCCATCCAGCAGGTCGCTGGCCCATCGCCCGCTCCCGGTACCGCCCGCATTGTCCCGCGAGGCGGCGACGCCCGCGTGCTCCCCGGCGGCACTGCCGTGGTACGTCGACTCCAGCATTGCCTTCTGGTCGGCGGCGAGGTTGGGGTTCTTCTTGGTGGCGTCGGCGTTGTCCACCTTTCCCATGTTTGGGTTGTCTTCGTGCATTTTTAGCGCATAGATCGGGTCCAGTTCGCCCTTCACCGCCTCGACGGTGGTTGCGTTGCACGAATGCGACCATTGCTGCTGCACGCCTGACCCTGACGAACTCCCGGTCAGGCTCAAGTTGTCCTGCAGCCACTTATCGTTCTTGCCTTTGATCTTGGCCGCGAAGGCCCCGATCTCGGCCACGCTGTGCCCGGCGGCCAGGCTCTTTGTCAGATAACCCTTCTCCTTCGGGCCTGCCTCGTCGATGACGGCCTGGACCTTCGCCTTGTCCGTGTCGGACAGCTTGGCCATCAGCTTGTCCGCGCGCGCCTGCTGCGCCGTGCCCAGGACGGGGTGTTTCGGCCCGGACTTGTCGCCCATGATCTTCTTCTTCAGGTCGCCGAAGAAGCCGCCCGGTCCCTTACCCTCGCTCTCGCCGCCCTCTTGGGCGCGCAGCCTATCAGGGTCGAAACCGAGCACGTTGACGATCCAGGCATCTTCCTGGGTCATGGACATGGGGGCGCCTCCAGCGATCACGCCACGTTACAGGAACGATGCGCGTGGCGCGAGCCTGTTGTGGAACGTTAAGGTTGCCACCCGGTCGGACCCGTCATCCAAACCTAGTAACTTGCTGAGAACATTGGTGCCCCGTACGGGA